>DATBPB010000015.1:0-7195 GCA_036561565.1 Solirubrobacteraceae bacterium
CAGCCCGAGGTCTATGGCCTGCCCCCTGATCCGGTCGTGACCACACGGGCGCTGGCGGAC
This sequence comes from Solirubrobacteraceae bacterium, assembly GCA_036561565.1. GTDB lineage: Bacteria > Actinomycetota > Thermoleophilia > Solirubrobacterales > Solirubrobacteraceae > Palsa-513. The sequence continues at coordinate 61 of DATBPB010000015.1, forward strand.
ACCTGGATGCGGGTGGGCCTTGCCGCCGCCGCGCTGCTGCTCGGCGCGGCCGGCTCCTTCGCGGGCAGGCGAGCATGAGTCGTGCCGAAGTTAGGCGCGACGGCCTCGGCGGCGTGTCGCCCGGACGCGAGGCGCGGATGTGGTCACGCAACGGGGGCGGCGCGACGATCGGCCGGCAACCGACGGAGCACACGGGGGGCTCCTACTACGGCGACCCGATCATCAACCCTCCGGTCTGGGAGGAGCGCAACATCGCCGGCTACCTGTTCGCGGGTGGCTTGGCAGGCGCTTCGTCGATCCTCGCTGCAGGTGGAGACCTGACCGGGCGGCGACGCCTGGCGCGCCGCGCGAAGCTCTGCGCGAGCGCCGCGATTGGCGTCTCGCTGGCCGCCCTGATCGCCGATCTCGGCCGCCCGGCGCGCTTCCTGAACATGCTTCGCGTCGTCAAGCCTACCTCCCCGATGAGCATCGGCACCTGGATTCTCGTGGCCTACGCACCACTCAACGCGACCGCGACCGCCAGCGAGTTGACCGGGCTGGCACCGCGGAGCGGCCGCGTCGCTTCAACGGGCGCTGGGCTGCTTGGCTCTGCGGTTGCCACCTACACCGGCGCGTTGTTCGCCAACACCGCCGTTCCCGCCTGGTCTGGCGGTCGGCGCGAACTGCCGTTCCTCTTCGCGGGTTCCGCCGCCGCCGCCGCCGGAGGCTTCGGTCTGCTCGCCGCGCCGCGTGAGGAGACGGGCCCGGCCCGGCGCATGGCGTTTCTGGGCGTCGCCGGCGAAATGGTCGCGACGGCGGCGATGGAGCGAAGCCTCGGCACGGTTGCCCAGTCGCTTCACAGCGATCCGGCCCACGCACGGTTGCGCGCGGCGCGCGCACTGTCGGCCGCCGGCGCGCTGGGCGCAGTCACGCTCGCTGGCCGCAGCCGCGTCGCGGCTGGCGCGAGTGGTGCCGCGCTCTTGGCGGGCTCGGCGCTCACGCGTTTCGGCCTGTTCGCCGCGGGCATGGCGTCAGCGCGAGACCCGCGGCATACCGTTGAGCCGCAGCGCCAGCGGCTGGAAGAGCGCGCGGACTCCTGAGCTCGGCGTAGGACTCCCACGCGGCGCCGGATGACGAATGTGGCGATGGCGGTGCAGCAGTGAGCAGCCTGCCTGATCGCGGCCACGGCGCGCGGCCCGTGGCACGCTTTCCGAGCGCCACGTCACCGTGCGGGGCGACGCGATGCATCTCAGCCACCCGGCGAAGAGCGGCGCGCCACGCGTCCAGGACGTCGTCGACGGCGGTTGCGCGCCGGTCCTACGCGCGCTGCCAAAGCGGCAGGCGGGCGCGGCGCGAAGCTCCTGGCCTCAAAGGAGGCGGACGCGGGTTCGGCGTGGACGCCGACGACGTCAGCGGCCACCCACCTCGGCGAGAGCTCGCGTGGGAACCGCGCCGCCCGGGTAGAGAACGCGTCGTGGTCGCGGTTGGCGCACGGCGGTGGGTGATCGCCGATGGATACCTCCCTGGGTGGAGCCAGGGCCCCGCGCCCGAATTCACCTCGCACGAGGCTGCGTGCGTTCTCAATGCCGGCGCGGATCCGGCGAACCTGCGGCTGACCGTCTTCTTCGAGAACCGCGATCCGGTCGAATACGCCTTGAGCGTGCCGGCGCGCCGCACGCTGCATCAGCGTCTCGGCGAGCTTTCCGACCCTGAGCGGATCCCGCCCGGCATCGGCTACGCCTACGTGGTCGAGTCCGACGTGCCCGTCGTCGTGCAGCACACCCGGCTCGATTCGCGCCAGTCCGCAAATGCGCTGGTCTCGACGCTCGCATACCACGCCACAGAGGAGAGCCCATGAGCAAGTTGGTTGCCGATCACATCCTCGAGCGCCTCGAGCAGTGGGGGGTGCGCCGCATCTACGGGTACCCGGGTGACGGCATCAACGGCATCGTGGGAGCACTGGACCGCGCCGCTGACTCCCTGGAATTCATCCAGGTCCGTCACGAGGAGATGGCGGCGTTCATGGCCTGCGGCCACGCCAAGTTCACCGGCGAGGTCGGCGTCTGCCTCGCAACGTCCGGTCCGGGTGCGATCCACCTCCTCAACGGCCTCTACGACGCCAAGCTCGACCACCAGCCGGTGGTCGCGATCGTCGGGCAGCAGGCGCGCGCCGCGATCGGCGGCCACTACCAGCAGGAGGTCGATCTCCAGAGCCTGTTCAAGGATGTCGCCGGCGAGTACGTGCAGACCGCCAGCACCGCCGCCCAGATTCGTCATCTGATCGATCGCGCCGTCCGGATTGCTCGCACCGAGCGCACCGTGACCTGCGTGATCGTGCCCAACGATCTTCAGCTCGAGCCGGCGGTTGAGACGCCGCCCGAGGCGCACGGCACCGTCCACTCCGGCCTCGGCTTCACGACGCCGCGGGTCGTCCCGCAGGCCGACGATCTCTCGCGCGCCGCGGAGGTTCTCAACAGCGGCGAGCGCGTCGCCGTCCTCGTCGGCGCCGGAGCACTCGATGCTGGCGCCGAGGTCGTGCAGGTCGCCGAGCTGCTCGGTGCGGGAGTTGCCAAGGCGCTGCTGGGCAAAGCCGTGCTTCCCGACGAGCTGCCGTGGGTGACCGGCTCGATCGGCCTGCTCGGCACAAAGCCGAGCTGGGATCTGATGCAGGAGTGCGACACGCTGCTGATGGTCGGGTCGAGCTTCCCTTACTCGGAGTTTCTGCCGGCGGAGGGCCAGGCCCGCGGGGTGCAGATCGATCTTGACGGGCGGATGCTCGGCATCCGCTACCCGATGGAGGTCAACCTCGTGGGCGATGCGGCAGAGACGCTGCGAGCGCTGATCCCGCTGCTGACGCGCAAGGACCAGCGCGGCTGGCGCGATCGGATCGAGGAAGGCGTTTCAGGCTGGTGGCGGCTGATGGAAGAGCGGGCGCATCAGAGCGCCGACCCGATCAACCCCCAGCTGGTCTTCTGGGAGCTGTCCGAGCGCCTTCCGGATGGAGCCATCATCGCCTCCGATTCCGGCTCCTCGGCCAACTGGTATGCGCGGGACGTCCGCCTGCGCGAGGGCATGATGGCCTCGCTGTCCGGAACCCTCGCTTCGATGGGTCCCGGCGTGCCCTACGCGATCGCCGCCAAGTTCGCCCACCCACACCGCCCCGTATTCGCTCTGGTCGGGGACGGAGCGATGCAGATGAACGGCAACGCCGAGCTGGTGACGATCGCCAAGTACTGGGAGCGCTGGCATGACCCTCGCCTGATCGTCCTCGTGCTCAACAACCGCGACCTCAACCAGGTCACGTGGGAGCAGCGCGCGATGTCTGGCGATCCGAAATTCGAAGGCTCGCAGTCCCTACCGGACTTCCCCTACGCCAGCTACGCCGAGTTGATCGGCCTGCGCGGCATCCGCGTCGATCACCCCGACCGCGTCGCGTCGGCGTGGGACGAGGCGCTGTCGGCGGACCGGCCGGTCGTCTACGAGGCGATCACCGACCCCGAGGTCCCGCCGCTCCCGCCCCACATCACGAGCGAGCAGGCCCGCTCGCTGATGTCCGCACTCCGCAAGGGCGACCCGGATGCGGGGGCCGTGATCCGCCAGTCCTTCAAGCAGAAGCTCATTGAGTTCCTGCCCGGCCGATGAACAAGCCCGATCAGCCGATCGCGAGCCTGCAGGTCGACGCCTACACGATCCCCACCGACTCGCCCGAGGCGGACGGGACGCTCAGCTGGGCGGAGACGACCATCGTCGTGGTCCATGCGCGGTCGGGCGCCGTCACGGGGCTCGGCTACACCTACGCGGACCTCGCCACGGCCCGGCTGATCGAGAGCAGGCTCGAGTCCGTCGTCTGCGGGCTCGACGCGCTGTCACCGCCCGGAGCGTGGCGTGAGATGGTCACGGCGATCCGAAACCTCGGCCGCCCCGGAATCTGCTCGATGGCGATCGCCGCCGTCGACGTCGCGCTGTGGGATCTCAAGGCGCGCCTGCTCGAGCTGCCGCTCTGCCGGCTGCTCGGTGCCGTGCGCGAGGAGGTGGCGATCTACGGGAGCGGCGGTTTCACGAGTTACGACGACGAGCGGCTGCAGCGCCAACTCAGCGACTGGGTCGAGGCGGGCATCCCGCGCGTGAAGATGAAGGTGGGCGCGCAGCCCGAGCGCGACCCCAAGCGGGTGCGCCTGGCGCGCGCTGCCATCGGCGACGGGGCGGAGCTCTACGTCGACGCAAACGGCGCCTACTCGGTGCCTCAGGCGCTCGTGCTCGCCGAGGCCTTCGCCGAGCAGGCCGGTGTGAGCTGGTTCGAGGAGCCGGTCTCCTCCGACGATCTGGCTGGCCTGCGCGCCGTGCGGGAGCGAGCGCCACGAGGGATGAGCGTCGCGGCGGGCGAGTACGGCTACGACGTGCCGTACTTCGAGCGGATGCTCGCGGCCGGGGCGGTCGACGTCCAGCAGGCCGACGTGACGCGCTGCGCCGGCATCACCGAGCTGCTCCGCGTCGATGGACTCTGCCGCGCCCACAACCGCCCCCTCTCGCTGCACTGCGGGCCGGCGATCCACCTGCACCCCGCCACCGCGCTATCGCAGTTCGTGCACCTGGAGTACTTCCACGATCACGAACGCATCGAGCGACTGCTCTTCGACGGGGTTCCCGAGCCCCGTGAGGGCGTGCTCGTCCCCGATCCGAGCGCCCCGGGGATGGGTCTCGAGCTCAAGCGCCGCGAGGCGGAGAGGCTGGCGGCGTGAAGCCGCCGTTCGCGCGCACAGCGGCAAATCTCCGCAGCGGTCGCGGACAGAAGCTGCTCTGCGCCGCGACGGCCGCATCCGCGCTTCCCCTGGGCGTTGAGGTCTACGTCAACCACTACAGCGGCTCGTTCGCCAACAAGTGGATGTGGGCGCCCGTCGCTCTGCTGCCGGCTCTAGGAGCGGCGGGGATCGCGGGTGTCCGCTCGGAGCGCGCGGCGCGCACCGCGCTGCCGGCCGCCGCGCTCCTGACCGTCGCGGTGGGTGTGCTCGGCACGGTTCTCCATGGCCGCGGGATCGCCCGCAAGCCGGGCGGCCTTCACGAGGCTTCCTACAACCTCGTCACCGGTCCGCCCTTGCTTGCGCCGGGCTCGCTGACCATGGTCGGCGGGATCGGTCTGCTCGCAGCGGTGATGCGCCGCGAGCGCTCCTGACGCCATGACGACGGACTTTCGCGGCGCCGGCCACCTGCCCCGCCTGCGGGACGACGGCATTCCCCCGCCGCCGGAGCGGTTGCCGCGCCAGCGCGCCGGCGTCACACCTCAGATGCACGGGCGCTACCCCGACTACGACGTGCTGGCCAACGCGACGCATTGGGACGAGGTCACGCGCGAGGTCGTGCTCGCCAGGGTCAACGACGTCCCGGCCATCACCTTCTTCGACGCCGAGGAGTCGCGAACGCTGCAACGGTTCTGCGACCTCGTCACCGCCCAGGACGGCGATCCGCGCATCCCGGTTCTGGCGATGATCGACGCCAAGCTTGCGGGCGGTCACCTGGACGGCTACCGCCACCACGACATGCCCGAGGATCCCCAGACCTGGCGGCGTGTGGCGGTCGGCCTGGATGAGGCGGCCGGCGGGAGCTTCGCGGGCCTCGAGCCCGACGACGCCGAGCGCATCATCGACCGCTTCGCCAAGGGGGAGCTCGAGGGAGGGGTCTGGGAGACGCTTCCATGCGCGAAGGCCTGGAGCGTCGTGATGCGCGGCGTCGTCAGCTCCTTCTACTCCCATCCCTGGGCGTGGAACGAGATCGGGTATGGCGGCCCGGCTTACCCGCGCGGCTACATGCGCCTCGGGGTCGGCCAGCGCGAGCCGCACCAGGGGCGCGAAGCGGGGGAGGAGGACCCGGTCCGCGCAGTCGCGCGCGCCGGGCTCGAATAGACGTGGTGGTGGAACGCACGGAGAAGCAGGCGGAGGGCCTGGGGGTCAAGCGGCGCCTTCGCCTCGCCGCCAAGGGGGCCGTGGGCCCGCGAGAAAACGACTCGCGCTTTCTTCTCGACCCCCACCGGCGCGGGCTTCCCAACCTGCCGCGGATGGCGCGATACCGAGATGAGGACGAGGTCGACCTGCTCATCGTCGGCGCGGGGGCCGGCGGCTCGACGCTCGCCCAGCGGTTGGCACGCCGTGGCTGGCGCGTCGTGGTGCTCGAATCGGGTCCGTTCTGGGATCCCGACCGCGACTGGGTCTCCGACGAGGCTGGTGCGAGCAAGCTCTACTGGAACGAGCCGCGAGTCATCGGCGGCGAAGACCCCGTCGAGCTCGGCAAGAACAACAGCGGCCACGGCGTCGGCGGATCCATGGTGCATTACGCCGGTTACGCGCCGCGCTTCCACCCTTCCGACTTTCGTACGCGCAGCCTTGACGGCGTCGGCGCCGACTGGCCGATCGCCTACGACGATCTGCGCCCCCACTACGAGATCGTCGAAACCGAGCTGCCGGTCTCCGGCCAAGACTGGCCGTGGGGGGACCCGCACGGCTATCCCTACGCTCCGCACCCGATCTCGGCCGGCGCCCGCCTTGCGCGCGAAGGCGCGCGCGAGGCAGGGATCGAGGTTCGCGTCGGCCCGGTGGCGATCGCCAACGGCGCATTCGGCAACCGACCGCATTGCATCTATCGCGGCTTCTGTCTGCAGGGCTGCAAGGTCAATGCCAAGGCGTCGCCGCTGGTCACCCACATCCCCGACGCGATCGAGCATGGCGTCGAGTTTCGCGCCAACGCTCACGCCGTCTCGATCGAGCTCGACGGCGGAGGGCGGGCGCGCGGCGCCGCCTACGCCCAGCACGGCGAGACGCGACTCCAGCGCGCGGCCGCGGTGGCGGTGGCCGGCTACTCGATCGAGACGCCGCGGCTGCTGCTGAACTCGGTCAGTCCGCGCTTCCCCGCGGGCATCGGCAACAACGACGACCAGGTCGGCCGCTACATCATGGTCCAGGGGGCGCCCCAGGTCGCCGGCCGCTTTCCCGACATCATCGGCATGTACAAGGGGCCGCCGCCCGAGATCTGCTCCGAGCAGTTCTACGAGACCGATCCCGCGCGCGGTTTCGCGCGCGGATTCGCGATCCAGACCGTCGGCCCCCAACCGATCGCCTGGGCGGAGCACGTTCTCGCTCACGGCTACTGGGGCCAGGCGCTGCGCGAA
>DATBPB010000016.1:0-27468 GCA_036561565.1 Solirubrobacteraceae bacterium
GCCGGACCAGCTGGGCCCGCGAGTCCCGGCAGGCCGCGCGGGCCTCGATTGCCCTTGAGGGAGCTGATGACGCTGGGCTTGATCTGCTTCGTCGAGGTGATCAGGTATCTGCTCGCTGCCAGTCCGGTTCCAGCGAGGCTGAAGAACAGGGCGATGCAGGCAATCGTGGTTGCTGGAGATGGTCTGCGCATTAGTCGGTCCTCCTTGAGTCGTTACGAAGGGCGGTGTCCTTGCTGACCCCTACCCGCCGACCGTTCCCCGCACCGGCCGAACGCGTGTTCCCGTGGGCCTGGCAAACCGGCTCTCGCCGGCAGCCCGGTCCCCCGATCGAGGCTGCGTTCGTGCTGTGCCATCCTGGGCGACGGTGGCAGATTACGTCGCGCGGTCGCAAGCCTATGGGATCACGCGCGGTTCGGTCGCGCGCCGCGCCGACGTGCGCCGCTCGACGAGCCTTCGTTCCGACGCCGAGTTCGCCGCTGGACACCGCGCCTGAGCGCGGGCTCGTGCCGCACCCCACCTCGCCCGAGCCCGCGGGCGGACTCGGACTCCCCAGCCGCGCGAAACAGCGCCGAGCACGCGCCCCTTTGAAGTACCCTCAAGCGCATGAGCGAGGAGCTGTCAGAGCCCCTTGAGGACCCGCCGGGGTTGGAGCTCGATCTCGCCGCTTCGGAGCTTCGCGCCGACCGGACCGACACCCACGCGTTGATCGAGGCGCTGGCCGTCCGCCTCGAGGAGGCCCTCCCCCGTCTGGCGACCGTCAAGCGCAGCCGCGTCGGCGGCTTCCGCTCCAAGCAGACCGAGGTCCAGCGGATCGACGTCTCACTTGACGAGCAGCGCTTCGAGCTCGAGCAGACCCGCAGCGGCTTGCAGTGCACGCGCCACACCGTCGTGCGCGGCATCACCCTCAAACGCGAGGAGCTCCCCCTCCCCGACTGGATCAGGGATCTCGTCGCCGAGGTCACGCGCGCCGCCTCGGTCGGTGAGAAGGCGCGCACCGTCCTCGAGAGCCTCGTGCGTTGAGCCCGCTGTTTCGCCGCGGACCGCGCATCGATCCAGCCGACGCGCAGGACCAGGCCCGTCGCGACCAGGAGTCGCTTGACCGCCTGAGCCAGGGCCACATCCCGCTCGCGGCCGCCGAGCGCCTCGCCACGCTCGCCGCCCGGCCCGATGGCACGCGCGGCCCCTTCGCAAGCGACCTCTCCGTCCACGAGTTCTCGCTGCTTCACCGCCTCGGCATCGTCCCGATCACGCTCGTGATGGGCTCCTCGATCTACCAGGTCGGCTGGCAGATGACCTACTTCAACCACCCGACCGAGATCGACACCCTCTCGGGCGCCTACAACGAGTCGCGCCGCCTCGCGCTCGCCCGCCTCCTCGAGGAGACCACGCTCGCCGGAGCCGACGCCGTCGTCGGCGTGCGTATCGAGCAGGGCGCGCACGACTGGTCACAGGGGTCGGTCGAGTTCGTCGCCGTCGGCACCGCCGTGCGACTTCCGGACAGCCTGAAGAGCCCGAGCGGCCCGGTCCTCAGCGACCTGGACGGTCAGGAGTTCTGGCGCCTGTGCGCCGGCGGCTTTCGCCCCGTCGGCATCGCCGCGCACACCAGCGTCCACTACGTCCCGGCGACTTGGCAGACCGCCCAGGCGATGCGCGGCGGTCTCTTCACCGGCGCGAGCTCCTACTACAACCAGGAGCTCACCGACTTCACGCAGGGCGTCTATGACGCGCGCGAGAAGGCGATGGGCTACGTCACCGATCAGGCCCGCTCACTGGGCGCCGACGGGATCGTCGGCGTGCGGATCGACGAGCACTTCGGGACGCGCCGCGTCAATCGCGGCGGCATCGAGTGCGAGGACCTGATCGTCACCTTCCACGTCATCGGCACGGCGATCCGCGCGGATCCCCAGCTTGCCGCGACGGCCACCGAGAACCAGCAGCAGCCTCCCAGCATGACCATCTCACTTGCCCGAAAGGAGCCCGTCAATGGCCTATGACCCGACCAGCACCGAGGGGGTGCCGGAGGCGGGCCGCCAGCGCCTGGAGCAGAACCGCGCGGGCCTCTTCACAAGCGACCTCTCGGTCAACGAGTTCCTGCTGATCAAGCAGGCCGGCTTTCGCCCGGTCGGCCTGGTCATCGGCTCGAGCATCTACCACATCGGCTACCAGATGGCGGCCTACCGCCAAAACCAGGAGCTGACCGTCCTCTCGCAGGCGATGTATCACGCCCGCGAGCTCGCGATGACGCGCATGGAAGAGGAGGCTGACCAGCTCGGCGCCGACGGCGTCGTCGGCGTGCGCCTCGACATCGGGCGCTACGAGTGGGGCGAGAACCTCGCCGAGTTCATCGCCGTCGGCACGGCCGTCCGCCACGAGGAGGGCGAGCTGCATCGCGCTCCGTCGGGCCGCCCGTTCACCTCCGACCTCTCGGGCCAGGAGTTCTGGACGCTGCTGCAGACGGGCCACCGACCCGTCTCGATGGTGATGGGCTCCTGCGTCTACCACGTCGCCCACCAGTCGCTGCGCCAGAGCATGCGCAACGCCGGCCAGAACGTCGAGCTCGCCAACTACACGCAGGCCCTCTACGACGCGCGCGAGCTGGCGATGGAGCGGATGCAGGCCGAGGCGCTCGAGGCCAAAGCCGAGGGCATCGTCGGCGTCGACCTGCACGAGCGCTCGCACGGCTGGGGCAGCCACGTGATCGAGTTCTTCGCGATCGGCACGGCGATCATCCCCGCCGAGGGCCGCGAGGACCACGTCATCCCCGCGCCCCAGCCGGTCCTCGACCTGTCGTGACGAAGGCGCCGCGGCGATTCGCGGCGGCGCTCGCCGCGAGCGCCGCCGCGCTGACGCTCGCCGCCACCTCCGCCGAGGCCGGCCCGCAGGTCACAAGCCCGCCTCCCCTGGCCCCCGGACCGTTCGCGCAGGCGGCGATGCAGTCGTTTCTGAAGACGCGCTCGGGTGACATAACAGCCGCCGTCTACAACCTCAAGAGCGGGCGCACGTTCCTCTACCGCCCGGGCGTCGAGGCCGACGACGCGAGCATCGCGAAGGTCGACATCCTCGCCACCGCGCTCTATGACGCGCAGCAGCGCGGCCAGCAGCTGACGGCCGCCGAGCAGCAGGCGGCGACCGCCGCGATCGAGGAGAGCGACAACGACGCCGCGCAGGGCCTCTGGAACGCCGTCGGCGGGAACCCCTCGATCGGGGCGTTCAACGCCGCCGCCGGCATGAGCCAGACCGCCCTTGACCCCGAGGGCGTGTGGGGCCACTACCAGAGCACGGCGCTTGACCAGATTCGCCTGCTCGAGCGCCTCGCCCTGCCCAACGACCTGCTCAGCGACGCTTCGCGCGCCTACGAGCTCGGCCTGATGCACCGCATCGACCCGGTCCAGGCCTGGGGCGTCTCAAGCGGCGTCCTGGCGCCCGCGACGGTTGCCCTCAAGAACGGCTGGCTGCCGATCGCGGGCGGCTGGGAGATCAACAGCATCGGCTGGGTCAGCGGCCGCGGACGCGACTACCTGATCGCCGTGCTGACCGCCGCCAACCCGGGGATGAGCTACGGCATACAGACGATCTCGGGCATCTCCCAGCTCGTCTGGGACTACTTCCTGCCGGCCCGCTACGGCGGCGGCCCGCAGCCGTGGGGCAGCGGCATCTGACCCGGCGCGCCGCGGAGGCTAGCCGAGCTGGAACTCGCCGCCGGCGTAGATCACGACCTCGCTCCCGTCGCGCAGCGTCGCCGTCACGGTGCGGTCGGCGGTCGAGACGATGTCGGTGTGGACGGTCGAGTTGTTGAAGCCGTACTCGGCCCAGTCGGCCTCCCCCATCGCGGCCGGATCGCCGGCGAAAGCGTCTTGGTAGGACTTCCCGAGCGCGATGTGCGTGTTGCCGAACGGGCCGCCGACGTTCTCGTCATAGAGCGTCTCGGCCATGAACTTCGTGATCTTTGAGAAGCGACGGTCGGTCAGCGAGAACTCCCCGACCTTGTCGGCGTCCTCCGTCGCGACCATCTCCTTGAGAACCCGCTCGTTACGCTCAGCCGAGGCGGCGACAACGCGCCCGTCCTTGAACTCGAGGCGGATCCCGGAGACCAGGTTGCCGTAGCGGTAGAGAGGCTGGTTGAAGGCGATCCAGCCCTCGGTGCCGCGCCAGTCGGGGCTCGTGAAGATCTCAAAGCTCGGGATGTTGCGGCCACTGCCGCCGACCCACTTGCGCCGCTCGCCGAGTGAGATCACGAGGTCGACGTCCTCGCCGACGACCCGCATCCGGGCGATGTCGAGCTCGTTCAGACGCGTGACGTAGTCGCTGATCTGCCCGCTCACCTCGCGCCAGCGCGCGATCGGATCGGCGTCCTCGAGGAAGCAGGCGTCGATGATCTGCTGCCAGTAGTCCTCCTCCGAGAGGCCGGCCTCGGCGGCCATCGCCGGCGTTCCGTACATCCCGAGCGTCCACGTGAAGCGGCCCTCGTTCTCCTTCGCCGTGCGCCATTCGATCGCCGGCTTCAGAGACTTGCCGTTGCGCATGATGCGTGCCGGGTCGACGCCCTCCAGGGCGTGCATGTCGGCATCGGAGATGACATTGACGCTGTGATCGATCTGATCGATCAGCCCGCGCTGGTAGGTGGCCGCGAAGAAGTCGATCTGCTCGTCGCCGGCCAGCGTGTAATAGTCGCGCGCAAGGTTGACGCCCGCGTCATCGTCGTCGGGCAGGTAGTGCCCGATCACGTGTCCGCCGGACTTCCAGACAGCGTGGTGGAGCTCCACATACAGCGGCTTCGCCGCCTCGTGGGCGACGATCCGCACGACATCGCCGCGCTTGATGCCCGCGCCGCCTCCCAGCGCGAAGTTGATCAGCACGTCCGCGTAGCGCTCGAGTACCTGCTTCGAAGGGGTGTAGGACATGGTCTCGACCCTACTTGATGGGCGATTTCTGCGGACGATGCGGGATCAGCGCGAACGCGGCCTTGCAGAGCCCGAGAGCAGCGCATATGTTCACCCCAGGACGCGGGAGGAGCCGCAAAGAGCGAGGCCACCGAGGCGCAAGGCCCTGCCACCCAGAGTCCGGAGCGTTCCTTAGGGGACGAATCGGAGGAGGGTCCTCAACCGGCTCGTTCCGCGTCTGATTCCGTTAACGAGCCTCAGGGCAGGATCGTCTGAGTGCCGCGCCCGCCGGAGACCAGCCGCGCGGCCGCGATGCCGCCGAGTGCACCGAACAGGTGGTCCTGCCAGGACACACCGCTGCGCGGTATCAGATCGGACGCCAGCGAGACTCCGAACAACAGCGCCACCGCGACGCCGATCGCGAGCGCAGCGAAGCTTCGCGTGAAGAAGCCGCGAGCGACGAGGAAGCCGGCGTAGCCGAACACCAGGCCGCTCGCGCCGATCGTGCTCGTGTGGCCTGGGCCGGTGAGCCAGGTGCCGAGCCCGGCGATCGCGAGGACCACGAGCGTCACCTCGACCACGCGCCGCGCGCCGGCCGCCGCGACGACGAGCCCGAGGACGACGAGCGGCACGGTGTTGCCGATCAGGTGGCCGAACCCCGCGTGCAGGAACGGCGCCGAGATGATCCCGGGGAGTCCGGCGAGCGAGCGCGGGTAGATCCCGTCGCCGTCGAGGGCCTGCCCGTCGATCGCGTTGACGACCTGGAGCAGCCACATCACCGCGACGAGGCCGCCGATCACCGTCGCACCCTCATACAGCGCGACCTTGCGGACAGCCTTCACACGTTGAGTGTGACGGATCGCCCGGCGGCCTACCATCCGCACGATCACCCGTCCGCTGACCTTGCTTGTGGCGCTCGGCGCGCTGGCGCTTAGCGCCTGCGGCTCGCAGAAGAGCACGCTCCCGCCGGCGCCTTCACAGCGAGCCGACACGGTCGCGATCACCAATCTCGCACAGCACCCCGAGGTCTATTCCGACGCAACCGTCGCGACGGTCGGCAGCGTCGCGCGGGTCAAGGGCCGCCGCCCCGCGCTCTATCAGCTGCTCGGCGGGCACGGCGCGCGGATCGTCCTCGAGCCGAGCTCCGCCGCCGCGCGCTACGACGGGCGCCGCGTTCGCGCCAGCGGCCTGTTCGCCGTCAGCTTCGAGCTCGGCTACGAGATCCTTATCGCGCGGATAGGGCCGGCCGGTAGCCTGTAAAGCGATGGCGGAGCACACAGAGCCCGCGTCTCAGACGAGCGGCCGCGGCCTCGCGCTGCGCCGTGGCGAGATCGCCGGACTGCTGATCGTCCTGATCGCCGCCGCCGCGATCAGCTACGCCCTGGCGTCGAGCAGCAGCCCCGCCAAGGGGATCTACGGGAGTGCGATCGCGACGCACGTGCGCGGCTACGAGGGCCTCGCCGAGGCCAAGGCGGTGCCGGCGCCGAGCCTCAAGCTCGACAACTACCTCGGCCGGCCGGTCAACCTTCGCAGCTTCCGCGGCAAGGCCGTGCTCGTCACGTTCATCTACACGCACTGCCCGGATACCTGCCCGCTGATGGTCTCCCACCTGCACACGGCGCTCGCGCTGATGACCCCCTCCGAGCGCGCGGCGCTGCAGATCATCGCCGTGTCGGTCGACCCCCGCGGCGACACGCCGAAGACCGTCGCCGCGTTCCTGCACAACCACCTCATGACCGGCCGGATGCAGTTTCTGATCGGCTCGCGCGCGCAGCTTCAGTCGACGTGGTCGACGTGGGGAATCAGCGCCGGCAGCCAGTCCGCAACGCCCGACGTCGTCGAGCACACCGCGCTCATCTACGGGATCACCGACAAGGGCAAGGTCGCGGTCGTGTATCCGTCCAACTTCACGCCGGGCGAGATAGCCCACGACGCGCGCCTCCTCGCCGCCGCCTGACAGCGCGTCACGGCCGATGTCCAGCCGCGGTCAGCCCAGCAACCGCCGCGCGCTCCGCCTGGCGGTCGGCGCGGTCGCGCTGGGGCTGCTCGCCTACGGCCTCCTCCACCACGCCCCTGCGCGCAGCGCCGCGCCGCCGCTGCCCGCAACGCACCTCGCCGGCGCCAAGGTCAGCCTCGGCCGGCTGCGCGGACAGCCGTTCGTGGTCGTCTTCTGGGCCAGCTGGTGCCTCGGCTGCCAGCATGAGGCAGCGGCCGTCGAGCGCTTTGCGAGCTCGGCTGCCGGGCGCGGGCGGGTCGTCACGATCGACTACCAGGACGGCGGCGACTGGCGCGCGTTCCTGCGCCGCTACCGCTGGCAGCTGCCGGTCTTTCGGGACTACAACGGCTTCACCGGCGACGCCTACGGAATCACGGGCCTCCCGGCGACGGTGTTCCTCAGCTCAAGCGGCAAGATCGTCGCCCGAAGCAGTGGGACGCAGACGGTCGCGACGCTCTCGCGCGGCCTCGCCGCGGCGGCCTAGCGCCAAAGCCGCGGCGCGCGGCGGCGTCAGTCCGGTCAGGCCCGCGCGGCGCCGTGGTCGAAGCTCGCCAGGTCGCGCAGCACCGTGCTCGCCGGGATCGCGAAGCCGATCCCGCTGTTGGACCCCTGCGTGGCGAATGCGCCGCCGCCGCCGTTGGTGTTGGCGATCTGGGCGTTGACGCCGATCACGCGCCCGCGCCCGTCGAGCAGCGGCCCGCCCGAATTGCCCGGGTTGAGCGCCGCGTCGGTCTGGATCGCGCCGCCGATCGCCGCTCCGTTCGGTGAGGTGATCGTCCGTCCGAGCGCCGAGATGATGCCGACCGTCAGCGTCTGGTCGTAGCCGAACGGGTTGCCGATCGCAAACGCCGCGTCGCCGACGGCGGGTGCGCGAGAGTCGCCGAAGTGAAGCGTCGCGAGCCGCAGCCCGGCCGGGTTGACCGACAGCAGCGCGAGGTCGTTTGAGGCGTCGACGCCGACGACGCGGGCGCGCCGCGTCGCGCCGCCGCTCCCGCCGAACTGGACGGTGATCCTCGTCGCGGCGGAGACGACGTGGTTGTTGGTGAGGATCAGGCCCTTGTCGCTGACGACGATCCCCGAGCCGGTGTCGGTCTGGGTGCCGCCGAGGAACCCGCCGCCCGTGTCCGAGCTCGCCGAGATCGCGACGACGCTCGGCGCGGCGCGCACATAGATCTCGTGCGCGAGCGTGGCGTGAGTGCTGCGATCGGCTGCGAGCGCGTCGGCGGCAACGCGCGTCGTCATCGCCACCGTGCGCGTCACCGTCCGCGGCGCGGGCGCCGCGGCGACGACGATCACGGCGGCCACCGCGCCGCCGAGGCAGGCGGCGACGATCGATATGACAGGCAGGCGCGTCATCGCAGCCGCGATCCTCCCGCGCCGCGGTGAACCGCCGCTAACCGCGCCATCAACGGCCGCTAAAGAGCGATCCGAAGCTCGAGCGCCCCGGCGCGGCGCGCGTTCACCCGGACCCAGCCGCCGGGTGCCTCGCTGAGCGCCGCCGAGCCCTGCACGACGTGCCAATCCGAGACGTAGCGCTCGCGGACGACGATCGAGCCGGGACCGCTGATGCGCAGCCGCAGGTCCTCGCCGCTTGAGGAGATCAGCCGCGCCGGGCCGCTGACCAGCCCGGGCGCCCCGGCGACGCGCCAGACGCGCCAGTGCGCGTTGTGCCAGACCGGCACGAGCCCCGCCACGCCGGAGCCCAGCAGCCGCGCCTCGGCCTTCGCCGCGTAATCGAGCGGGACATCCGCCAGCGCGACGAAGCGAACTCCGTTGGCGATCAGCCAGGCGCGATAACGGGTCTTCGTCAGCCGTCCGGCGGTGTAGAACAGGGCGTTGTTCTCGGTGTCGAGCTGGCGCTCCCAGCCGCGCGCGATCGGCAGGTAGGGCGCGATGTAAGCCGACTCCCAGTGGAAGGCGGTCGGCACCGCCTCGATCCGCCCGAGCGGGCGGTCGGCGCGCTCGAGGTAGCCGAGCAGCGGCTGGTAGAAGGTGGCCTGAAACGACGGGTTGCCGTCGCCGAGCAGCGCGAAGCGCGCCGGCACCCACTGGGCGAGCGCGATCGGCACCGCGGCGGCCACCAGCAGCAGCCGCCCCCGCCGCTCGTCCCAGGCGAGGATCACGACCAGCGCGACGCCGAAGCAGATCCCGAAGCGGGTCACGTTCGCGCCGATCGCACTCGGCACCAGGAAGGCGAAGATGCAGGCCAGGGCGTACAGCACGACGCCCGCGGCGAGCGCACGCTCGCGCCGCCAGACGACGATCCCGAGCGGCAGCAGCGCGGCGAGCATGCCGGCGAAGTTGAGCGGCGAGAACGGCGCCGGGCCAAGCCCCGGGAAGAGCACCTCGATGACGAGCACCGGCAGCGCCGCCGCGCCGGCGAGCGCCACCGCGGCATAGCGCCGCTGCGGCCAGCTGCCGATCGCCCAGGCGACCGCGACCATCGCCAGAAAGCCGCCGGCCAGCGGGCTGGCGAGCGATGAGGCGACCGCCAGCGGCAGCGCGAGCGGCCACACCCCGGCGCGCGAGGCGACCAGCGCGAGCAGCGCAAGGGTCTCGCCGAGCAGGTATGGCTCCTGCCCGATCGCGACCTGCACGACGGTCCCGACGGCGAACACGATCGCGCCGGCGCGCCCGGCGCGCCCGAAGCACCCGACGGCGAGCCGATCGAAGGCCCACGCCGCGAGGGCCACGCAGACGACCTCCATGACCGGAATGCCGGCGACCCAGCCGATCGGCGCGAACAGGACCGAGTAGTCAAACGTCCAGTGCCCCCCGTACCACTGGCTGTCCCAGAGCGTCAGGCCGCTGCGCGCGAACAGCTCGACGCGGTAGGTTGCGGCAGCCAGGTCGACGCCCTGCCCGCCGGTGAGAACGACGATCGCCGCAAGTGCGGCCGCGAGCAGGGGAGCGACCAAGCGGGAGCGGGCCCGCAGGACCATGGCCGTCGATTCTATCGACTCACACGGCGCAGCTCGGGCCGGGCGCGGCGAAGCGCCCGGACATTCAAGCTCTGCGGCGCCACTGTCGATGCCTTCCGTGCGCACAGCGAACGGGCGGTCCTCGCGAGGCCGCATCATCAAACCGACCGTGACGCTCAGGCTCATCAACGACCCCTCCGGGGTGCCGCCTGCGGCATCCGCGCACGCGCACGCTCCACTCGAGCCGAAGGCCTTCGAGGAGCTCTTCGAGCACGCCGGCAGCCTGCTCGCGATCCTCGACGACGAGGCCCGCTTCGTCGCCGTGAACCCGGCCTGCCTGCGCGTGCTCGGCTATCCGCCGGAGCATCTGATCGGGCGCTCGCTGATGGACTGCCTGCACCCCCATGACCCGACCCCGGCGGTGCGCCGCGCGGCGGGTGTCGGCGGCTGGCAGGAGGGCTACGTCGAGCTGCTGGCGCGCCATCGTCACGCCGACGGCAGCTGGCGCTCGCTGCTGTGGAGCGGCAGCGCCCACGGCGACCACTGGTACGCCTCGGCCAAGGACGTCACCGAGTGGCTGCGCCTCGAGCACCGCGTCGGCCGCGATCCGCTGACGGGCCTTCAGAACCGCGAGGTCTTCAGCGACGAGCTGACGCGCGCACTCGCGCGCCACGGCCGCTCGACCTTGCACCTCGGCGTCCTCTTCATCGACATCGACTCCTTCAAGCAGATCAACGACTCGATCGGCCACGAGGCCGGCGACCACCTGCTGGCCGAGGCCTCGCGCCGCCTTCGCGAGGCGGTTCGCGCCGGCGACGTCGTCGGGCGCATCGGCGGCGATGAGTTCGCGATCCTGCTCGAGCTGCTCGAGAGCGACTACGAGGCGGTCGCCGTCGCGCGCCGCGTCCTCAAGGCGTTCGCCCGGCCGTTCGAGGTCGGCTCGGGGACCGTCAACGTGTCCGCCAGCGTCGGCCTGGCGAGCGCGCGCGACGCGACCAAGCCCGCCGAGCGCCTGATCCGCGAGGCCGACATCGCGATGTACCGCGCCAAGTCGACGGGGCGAAACCGCTTCGCGATCTTCGACCACGAGCTGCGCGCCACGATCGACCGCCGCGTCAGCATCGAGCGCGACCTGCGCTCGGCGATCGCGCGCGGCGAGTTCAGCGTCTTCTACCAGCCGGTCGTCTCGCTGCGCGACGGCTCGGTCGTCTCCTGCGAGGCGCTGCTTCGCTGGCAGCATCCGCAGTGGGGCGTCGTCTCCCCCGACGAGTTCATCCCCCTCGCCGAGGAGAACGGCCTGATCGTGCAGCTCGGCGCGTGGGTGCTCGAGACGGCGCTCGCCCAGGTCGCGCAGTGGCGCGCCGACGGCCACGACGTCGGCGTCTCGGTCAACCTCTCCCCCCGCCAGCTGACGCTCGACAACGTCGCCGCGACGGTCTCCGAGCAGCTCGCGAAGGCCGCCGTGCCGGCCGACGCGCTGACGCTCGAGATCACAGAGACCGCGGTCCTCTCGGACCCCTTCGGGGCCGCCGCCAAGCTCACCGAGCTGCGCGAGCTCGGCGTCAAGGTCGCCTTCGACGACTTCGGCACCGGCTACTCGTCGCTTCGCCATCTGAGCCAGCTCCCGGTCGACGTCATCAAGCTCGACCGGGCCTTCGTCAGCGTGCTCAAGGGCGACGGCGAGCCGCGCGACCGCGCGATCCTGATCGCCGTCACGGCCGCGGCGCGCGAGCTGGGCATCAGCGTCGTCGCCGAGGGCGTCGAGGACGTCGAGCAACTCGCCGAGCTCAAGCGCGCCGACTGCAGCCTCGGCCAGGGCTACCTGTTCGCCGATCCGCGCCCCGCCGCCGAGGTGCCGCTTGACTCCTTCGCCGAGCTCGTCACGGGCTCTTCCTCGCGCCCCGTCTAGCGGCCCGCCGCTGAGCTAGGCTCAGGCAATGCGGATCCTCGTCGCTGAAGACGAACCGGCGATCGCCGACTTCATCGAGCGGGGCCTGAGCGCCGAGGGCTACAGCGTGTCGGTCGCCGGCGACGGCGAGCAGGCGCTCCAGCAGGCGCTCGCGGAGGATTACGCGCTGATCGTCCTCGACCTGATGCTGCCCGGCATGGACGGCATCACGGTGCTGCGCCGGCTGCGCAGCTCAAAGCCCGACCAGCGCGTGATCGTGCTCACCGCGCGCGACGGCATCGACGACCGCGTCGAGGGTCTCGACGCCGGCGCCGTCGACTACATGACCAAGCCGTTCGCGTTCGACGAGCTCGCCGCGCGCGTCCGCGCCCACCTGCGCACGCCCGCGCAGAACGAGCCGACGCGCCTTGAGGCGCTCGGCATCGAGCTCGACCTGCTGACGCGCCGCGTCACGCGCGACGGCGTCGAGGTGTCGCTGTCGAGCAAGGAGTTCGAGCTGCTGGCCTACTTCATGCGCCACCCCCAGCACGTGCTCTCGCGCGAGCAGATCCTGTCCGCCGTCTGGGGCTACTCGCACGACCCCGGCACCAACATCGTCGAGGTCTACGTCAGCTACCTGCGCCGCAAGCTGGCCCGGCCGGGCTCGCCCGCGCCGATCGTCACGGTGCGCTCGGTCGGCTACCGGCTCGCGCCGAGCCGTGCGTAGGGGGCTCGCGGCACGACTGCGTCCGCGCTCGCTTCGCTGGCGGCTGACGTTGGCGCTGTGCGGCGTCCTGATCGTCGCCTTCGTCGTCACCTTCGTCGTCGTCTACAGCGAGGCCGACTCGCGCCTGCGCGGCGAGGTCGACAGGGCGCTCGAGACGCAGTCCGACGCCTTCCTCGCGGCGCTCGCCCCAGCTCACGCGGGCCGCGCCCCCGGCGCCGTCTCGACGCGCGCGTCGGGTTACGTCCGCACCCAGCCCTTCTCGGCCTCCTCGACGCTGCTCTACGCGCTGATCCCCGGCGAGCCGACGGTGACAAACCACCCCGAGCTGCTGGGCAGCGCGAGCGACCCCGAGGACCCAACGGGCGCCGACGCCGGGTTCGCGCGCACGCTCAAGAGCCAGCGGCCGGGCTTCGCGACGCAGGTGATCCCCAACGAGGACGGCGGCCTGCGCGTCTACGTGGCGTCGCTCGCGCTGCGCGGCGGGGCTAGCGCCCGCGTCGGCGTCGCCCAGTCGCTTGAGTCCGTCGACCACGCCCTCGACGGGATCACGCGCGGCTTTGCGATCGGCGGCACGCTGACGCTCGCCGTCGCGCTGCTGGCGGGCGTCCTGCTGGCGGCGGGGTTCGCGCGGCCGCTGCGGCGCCTCGCGCGGATGGCGGCGCTCGTTGACGCGGGCGACCTCTCGCCGCGCATGAACTACCGCGGGCCGCCGAACGAGACCAAGATCCTCGCCGACGCCTTCGACCACATGCTCGACCGCCTCGAGGAGGCGTTCGCCAGACAGCGGGCGTTCGTCTCCGACGCCTCGCACGAGCTGCGCACGCCGCTGACGGCGATCCGCGGCCAGCTCGAGGTGCTCGCCCGGAGCGAGAGCCCCGACGGCGCCGAGATCCGCCGCGTCCAGGCGCTCGTGCAGGCCGAGGTCGAGCGGATGACGCGCCTGACCGAGGACCTGCTGCTGCTCGCCCACACCGAGGAGTCGCGCTTCATCCGCCGCGAGGCCGTGGCGCTCGACCCGTTTCTCTCCGATCTGATCGACAGCGCGCGCCCGACCTGCGATCGCCGGTTCAGCCTCGACGCGCTGACGCCGGGGATCGTCAGCGCCGACCCCGACCGCCTCGCGCAGGCGCTTCGCAACCTGATCCGAAACGCCGTCGAGCAGACCGCCGCGGGCGGTCGGATCGAGCTCGGCTCGCGCGAGGCCGCCGACGGCCGCGCGCGAATCTGGGTCGACGACGACGGGCCGGGGATCGAGCAGGCCGAGCGCGATCACGTCTTCGACCGCTTCCACCGCGCCGACCGCTCGCGCTCGCGAAACGGCGGCGGGACGGGGCTCGGCCTGGCGATCGTGCGGGCGATCGCCGAGGCCCACGGCGGGCGCGCCTGGGCGACGGACTCTCCGCTCGGCGGCGCCCGCGTCGTGGTGGAGCTGCCCGGCTACCGGCCGAGCCGGCTCGCCTAGCGGGATTTCCGGGGGCGGCGCGGCGGGCGCGGCCGACGCGATGTCGAGACAGCCGCCCGGCGAGCGGCGCAGCTCAGATGCCGATGAAGTTGATCCCCACGTCGTGCAGGCCGTTCTGGGCCTGGGTGTTCAGCCACGTGAAGCCGCCCGTCCACATCAGCACGCCCATCGCGATCAGGATCGCGCCGCCGAGGGCGATGATCACGCCGTAGTGGCGGCGGACCCAGCCGAAGGCGGTCGTCATCCGCCCGAAGGCGAGCGCCGTCGCCAGGAAGGGGATCGCCAGGCCCGCGGAGTAGAACGCGAGCAGCAGCGCGCCGCGGCCCTCGGAGCTCGTGCTGCTCGCGGCGAACAGGATCGCGGTCAGCGTCGGGCCGACGCAGGGCGTCCAGGCGATGCCGAACGCGGCGCCGGCGACGAGCGGGCCACCCGCCCCGGCGCGGGCCAGCAGCCGCTCGACATGCCACTCGCGCCCAAGCCGCGGGATCAGCGCCGACGCCATGAAGAAGACGCCGAGGCAGACGATCACGACGGCCGCGACGCGCTCGAGCGTGGCCTTGTTGGTCGCCAGCGCCGAGCCGATCGCCGTCGCGCTCAGGCCGAGCAGGATGAAGATCGCCGAGAAGCTCGCGATGAACAGCAGGCTCGGGACGATCACGCGCCGCGCGCCGGCCGAGCGCAGCTCGTCCGGTGAGATCCCGACCACCGTCGAGAGGTAGCCCGGCACCAGCGGCAGCACGCACGGCGAGAGGAACGAGACCGCCCCTGCCCCGGCCGCGGCAAACACGCCGACGCCTGTGGCGGATGAAGCCATCAGGGGAAGTCTAGAAGCAGCCGCGACAGCTGCCCGCCCTGCCAGGCGATCGGCGAGCGGCCGTCCTCTTCGACGACCAGGCGCGCGCCTGGAATCGCCTCCGCGTAGCGCCGGGCGAGCGCGAGCGGGTGGCCGGGATCGGCCTCGTCGCGGCTTGCGATGACGAGCGTCGGGACCTCGATCGCCGCGAGCTCCGCGAAGTCCTCGAACGCCCGCGAGCGCGGCACCGCCTCGAGTGAGTCGGCGAGCGCGAGCGGGTCGCGGTGGGCGGCGATCCGCTGGCGAAGGACCGTCTCGATCGTCTCCCGCCAGCGCTCCGGCAGGCGCTCCAGCCCGTAGGCGGCGACGAACCCCTCGACGCCGCCGTCGCGAAGACCGGCCGCCAGCGCGTCCCAGTGGCGGAGATCCTGCTCCCCGCGCGAGGGGTCATAGCCGGGTGTCACGACCGCGAGCGCCGCGACGCGCTCGGGCTCGCGCAGCGCGAGCGCGATCGCCGTGTGGGCGCCCATCGAGGCGCCGATCAGGACCGCACGCCCGGCGCGCTGCGCGTCCATGACCGCCGCGAGGTCGCCCGCCAGCGCCTCATAGGAGTAGTCGCCGCCGGGCGCCGGCGGCGACTCGCCGTGGCCGCGGGCGTCGTAGAGGATCACCCGCCGCCCGGAGCGCTCGAGCAGCCGCGACCCCATCAGCACGTAGCGCCGCGTCGCCGTGAGGCCGTGCAGGCCGACGATCGCCGGCCCTTCTCCGTGCGTTTCGACCGCGAGATCCATAGCCGATGTCTAGCGGTTGGGATAATTCGCCGCGTGACCGTCATCGACGTCAGCGAGGCGACCTTCGAGGCGGAGGTCATCGAGCGCTCGGCGCAGCTGCCGGTCGTCGTCGACTTCTGGGCCGCGTGGTGTGGCCCGTGCCGCCAGCTCGGGCCACTGCTTGAGGACGAGGCGGCGGCGCGCGAGGGCTCGGTGGTGCTGGCCAAGGTCGACACCGACGCAAACCAGGCGCTCGCGCAGGCGTTCGGCATCCAGGGCATCCCGGCCGTCAAGGCGTTCCGGGATCGAAAGCTCGTCTCCGAGTTCGTCGGCGCGCAGCCGCGCCCGGCCGTTCGCGCGTTCTTCGACGCGCTCGCCCCGAGTGCCGCGGACCGACTGGCGGCAGCCGGCGACGAGGCGTCGCTGCGCGAGGCGCTGGCGCTTGAGCCGGGCCGCTCGGACGCCGCCGTCGCGCTGGCGCGGATCCTGCTCGCGCGCGGCGCGGACGAGGAGGCGGAGAGCGTGCTCGAGCCGGTCAGCGGCAGCTTCGAGGCGGATGGCCTCGCGGCGCGGATCCGCCTGGGGCGCGCCGGGCGCCACGCCGACGCCTTCGCGGCGCTCGATTCCGGCGATGACGCGCGCGCCTTCGAGCTGCTCCTCGCCGGCCTGGACGGCGGCGACGACGACATCCGCGCGGCGATCGTCGGCGAGCTCGATCGGCTCGGCGCGGGCGACCCGCTCGCCCAGCAGACGCGACGCCGGCTGGCCGCGGCGCTGTTCTGATCGCGTCTGCCTCGCGGCGGACAATTGACGACCGTCGTGACCGAGACAAGCCGCCGCGTCATCGCCCACCTCGACATCGACGCCTTCTACGCCTCGGTGGAGCTGCGCCGGCGCCCGGAGCTGCGCGGCCTGCCGCTGATCGTCGCCGGGTCGGGCCCGCGCGCGGTCGTCACGACCGCGAGCTATGAGGCACGCCGCTTCGGCGTCGACTCGGCGATGCCGGCCGCGCGGGCCCGCGCGCTGTGCCCCGACGCGGTCCTGATCGCGCCCGACTTCGACGCCTACCGCCGCACGAGCAGCGAGGTCTGGGGCCTCGTCCGCGAGCGCGTAGCGGTGGTCCAGCAGGCCGGGATCGACGAGGCCTACCTCGAGCTCAGCGACGAGCCCTTCCCCGTCGCGCTGCTTCGCCAGATCGTCGCCGACGTCGCCGAGCGCACGGGCATGACGCTGTCGGTCGGGATCGGCCCCTCGCGCCTGGTCGCGAAGACCGCCAGCGCATCGTTCAAGCCGGCGGCGTTCGTCGCGATGAGCCGCGAGCAGGCGGTCGCCCACTTCGCGCGCCACTCCACGCGCGTCCTCGGCGGCGTCGGCCCGAAGACCGCCGAGCGCCTCGCGGCGCTCGGGATTCGCACGATCGGCGAGCTCCAGGCC
The DNA here is from genome assembly GCA_036561565.1 of Solirubrobacteraceae bacterium. Taxonomy (GTDB): domain Bacteria; phylum Actinomycetota; class Thermoleophilia; order Solirubrobacterales; family Solirubrobacteraceae; genus Palsa-513. Next base: position 16,872 of record DATBPB010000016.1, read on the forward strand.
GCGGCGCAGGAGCTGCTCGCGGCGCGCTTCGGCGAGCGCATGGCCGACGAGCTGCGCGCGCGCGCGCATTTCCACGACGCAAGTCCCGTCGAGCCGGTGCGTGTGGCGAAGTCGCGCTCCAGCGAGGTGACCTTCCCGACCGACGTCTCCGACCCCGCCGAGCTCGAGCAGGCGCTGACGGGCATGTCGGGCGAGCTCGGCGAAGGGCTGCGCGCGCGCGGCCGCCGCGCCCGCACGATCGCGATCAAGGTCCGCCTCGACGACTGGACGACGGTCACGCGGGCCCGCACGCTGGCCGTCTTCACCGACTCTCCGCAGACGATCGGCGCGGTCGCGCTCGAGCTGCTGCGCGCCTACGCGCCGCCGCGCCCCGTCCGCCTGCTCGGCGTGCGGGTCGCGTCGTTTGAGGACGAGGCCCGCACGCCGGAGCCCGGTGGCCCGGTGCAGCTGGCGCTGCCGCTCTAGGCGCTCGCCCAGATCGTCGCCACGTCGCCGGCGCCGAGCGCCAGCCGCGTCGCGTAGGTCAGGTCGTATGAGCGCCCCGCGACGTAGGGGCCGCGGTCGATGACCGGCACGCGCAGCGTGCGCGAGCCGAGGTGAAGCGTCACCATCGTGCCGCACGGGAGCGTGCGGTTGGCGACGCCGAGGGTCCCGGCGCCGAGCGCTTGGCCGCAGGCCGTGATGCCGCCGGGGCCGTACCACGAGGCCACGACCTGGTGGTAGACCGTCGCGATCCGCCCGACGAGCGTCGTGCGCGAGGCGGGAATGCCGGCCGCCCGCACGCGCATCGCGACGCGGCCGAGCTGGTGCGGCCAGAAGCGCCGCACGAAGTAGCCGTCGCGGCCGGTGGTCGCGTTCGCGACGGCGACCCAGCGATCGCCGCGAAAGGCTTCGATCGCGATCCTCCGCCCCGCGGCGCGGGGGACCGTCAGGCCGACGAAGGCGATGTCGCCGCCGATCAGCACGTTCGGATGCAGCAACCGGGCGCGCAGGCGCACGAGCGGACGTTGTCGGCGGTGGCGCGGACGCGGAGCCCGCGCGTGGGCGTGTGAGAGCGCGGGGCTTGCGACGGCCAGCGCCAGCGCGCTCACGAGCGCCAGCACGCCGGCGAACGCACCCAGCGTGGGAGCGGCACGGCGAGCGTGCCGGTTGAACAGCGGCCTCATCAGAGGTCCTCCTTCGACTGTCAGCTGCCTACGGGGTTAGCTGTCGGGCTCGCGGCTCAGGGCCACGGCTCAACGGACGAGCCACGCCCCAGGCGCTACGACCGCGGCATTGCGGTCGATTCGCCCCAGCCGAGACCTGGCACCGCTAAGGGCGCGCCAAGGTCAACGGCAATGGGTCCCCCGCTCGACTCGCATGCACGCGATCACGACTCGGCAGGTCGAACAACTGCTTATAGGCTACCGAGTCGCACGGACGCGCACCTCCCCTCTTAGTGCCGATTTGCACAATCAGCGCCGCCTAACCCCCACCCAGGCAGCCGCGCTGGACCTCGAAAGCCGCCGCGGGCGGCCGTTCCACGCAGGCTGCGTGCTGCTCTTCGACGGCCCTGCGCCCGAGCTTGGCGAGCTGATCGAGCACGTCCGCGCGCGGCTCGGCCGCGCGCCCGCCTTCGCCAGCACGCTCGCGCGGGTGCCGCTGCCCGGCGCCCGGCCGGTCTGGGTCCCGGCGGCCGTCGCGCTCGAGCATCACGTTCGCCTGCTCGCGCTGCCCGGCGCCGCAGGCGAGGGCGAGCTCGCGCAGCTCGCCGGCGACGTGCTCGCCCAGCGGCTCCCGCGCGGGCGCCCGCTGTGGGAGATCGCGCTCGTCGAGGCGGTCGGCGGCGAGGGCTTTGCGCTGATCACGCGCAGCCACGCCGCGCTCGCCGGCAGCGGCGGCGATTTGCTCGCGGCGCTGCTCTCCGAGCAGACGGAGCCGGCGCCCTCACCCGAGCGGCCCGCGCCGGCGCGCCTTCGCCGCGGACGCCCTCATCGAGCGCCTCGGCGAGCCCCGCGCGACCCTCGAGCATGCCCGGGCGCTCGCGGCGCGCGCGCGCGAAGAGCTCGCCTGGCGCGGCGCCGACCCGCTCGGCGTGCTCGCGGGAACGCCGTCGTGGCGCCTCGGGCGCAATCCAGGGCCCGGCCGCGCCCTGGCGTGGGTGGAGGTTGGCCTGGGCGGCCTGCGCCGCGCCAAGGACAAGCTCGCCGGCACGGTCAACGACGCCGTCCTGGCGAGCGTCGCGGGGGCCCTCGGAGGCTACCTGCGCTCGCATGGCGAGGATACGGCAGGCGTGACGTGAGAGCCCTCGTTCCCGTCGCGCGAGCCCGTAGCGGCGGCCTGATGGCCTCCTACGTGCCTCTGCCGATCGGCATCGAGGACGCACGCCGCCGCCACGCCGCGATCAGCGCCTCACTCGACGGCCTGCGGGACTCCGCCGGCGCCGCCGCGGCGTCGGCGCTGGCCGACGACGACGGCTTCGCGACGAACGAACGGCTCGGCCTCGCCGCCGCGCTCTTGGCGCGCGAGCACACCTTCAACATCGCGATCGCCAACGTGCCCGGTCCGCAGGCGCCGCGCGAGGTGCTCGGACGCCGCACGCGCGCCGTCGTGCCGGCGCTGCCGCTGGCGCCGCGCCAGACGCTCTCGATCGCCGTCGCAAGCTACTGCGGCCGCCTCTGCTTCGGCCTGCTCGCAGACGACGCCGCGGTCCCCGACCTGGCCGCGCTCGCCGACCTGCTGCGCGCATCCCTCGATGAGCTGCCGCGTCGAGCCAAGGGCGGATAATTCGCGCGTGGCCGCGCTTCGACTGGCGCTCTGCCAGCTCAACCTGACCGTCGGCGACATCGCGGCCAACGAGGCCGCAATCGCCGCCGCGCTCGAGCGCGCGCGCGAGCACGACGCCGCGATCGCGCTGTTTCCGGAGCTCGCCGTGACGGGCTATCCGCCCGAGGATCTGCTCTACAAGGAGCACTTCCTGCGCGACGCCCGCGCCGCCGTCGAGCGCCTCGCCGCGCACGCCAGCGGGATCGTCGCGATCGTCGGCTTCCCCGAGCGCGCGGCGGACGTCCACAACGCCGCCGCCGTGCTAGCCGACGGCCGGATCGCCGGCGTCTACCGAAAGATCCGCCTGCCCAACTACGGCGTCTTCGACGAGCAGCGGTACTTTCAGGCTGGCGAAGCTGGCGGCCTGATCCAGATCGGCGAGCACCTGGTCGGCCTGACGATCTGCGAGGACATCTGGCAACCCGGCCCGCCGAGCTCGGACGAGGCGCTGGCCGGCGCGACGCTGATCCTCAACGTCTCGGCGTCCCCCTACCACGCCGGCAAGGGCCTCGAGCGCGAGCTGATGGTCACCCAACGCGCCCGCGAGCACGTCGCGGCCTACGCCTTCTGCGCGCTCGTCGGCGGCCAGGACGAGCTGATCTTCGACGGGCACTCCTTCGTCGTCGACCACGACGGGCGGCTGCTCGCCCGCGCGGCGCAGTTCGAGGAGCAGATCCTGATCTGCGACGTCGACCCGCAGGCGCCCGGCGCTCAGCGGCGGCGAAGCTCCGGCCACCGCGCGCTGCGCGATGGCGCGCGCCCGCCCGCGCAGCTGCTCGCGACGCTGCCGGCGCCCGAGCCGCCGCGTTCGACGGTCGAGCCCGCGATCGCGCAGCTGCTGGAGCCGCGCGCGGCCGAGATCTACGCCGCGCTTCGGATCGGACTTCGCGACTACGTCGCAAAGAACGGCTTCGCCCACGTCGTGCTGGGCCTCTCGGGCGGGATCGACTCGGCGCTCGTCGCGACGATCGCCGTCGACGCGCTCGGCGCCGAGGCGGTCAGCGTCGTCGTGATGCCCTCCGCCTACTCCTCGGACGCCACGCAGTCCGACGCCCGCGAGCTCGCGGGGAGGCTCGGCGTCGAGGCCCACGAGCTGCCGATCGGCGAGCTGTTCGCCGCCTACGAAGCGGAGCTGGCGGTCGAGTTCCAGGGCCGCCCGCCGGGGCTTGCCGAGGAGAACCTGCAGGCCCGCATCCGCGGCAACCTGCTGATGGCGCTGTCCAACAAGTTCGGCTGGCTCGTGGTGACGACCGGCAACAAGTCGGAGATGTCGGTCGGCTACTCGACCCTCTACGGCGACTCGGCCGGAGGCTTCGCGGTCATCAAGGACATCGAGAAGACGCTCGTCTACGAGCTCGCGCGCTGGCGCAACGCCGACGGCGGCCCGATCCCGGACTCGATCCTCGAGCGGGCGCCGTCGGCCGAGCTGCGCCCCGACCAGCGCGACGACCAGTCGCTTCCGCCCTACGACGTGCTCGACGCGATCCTGCGCGGCTACGTCGAGGAGGACCGCGGGCGCGACGACCTCGTCGCCGCCGGCCTGCCCGCCGCGGACGTCGAGCGGGTCATCGCGCTCGTCGACCGCGCCGAGTACAAGCGCCGCCAGGCGCCGCCGGGGATCAAGATCACCGAGCGCGCGTTCGGGCGCGACCGGCGGATGCCGATCACAAACCGCTACTTCGGCTGAGCGGGCGCCGGACGGACCGCCACCGTCACGCGCGAGGTCGCGCACAGCCGCCCCTCGTCGTCTGAGACGTCGACGTCCCAGACCCACGTCGTACGGCCGCGATGGCGGCGCGTCGCCAGCGCGTGGATCGTGCCCGCGCTGATCGGGCGAAGGAAGCTCGTGTTGTTCGACATGCCCATCACGACGTTGCCGTCGCCGGCCACGACCAGCGCCGTCGCCCACGAGGCGAGCGACTCCGCCATCGACGCGTAGACGCCGCCGTGGATCAGCCCCCACGGCTGCATCAGCTCGCGGCGCACAACGACCTCGCCGCGCGCGCTGTCCTCGCTCATGTCGAAGCGGCGCATCCCGTACAGCGCATCGAAGGTCTCCTCGGGCGGGACGCGGAAGGGCGGCAGGGACATCTCAGCCGGGCGGGATCAGCTTGCCCGGGTTCATGATCCCGATCGGGTCGAGGTGCGCCTTGAGCGCGCGCAGCGAGGAGACACCGATCGGGCCGAGCTCCGAGGCGACCCACGGGGCGTGGTCGCGGCCGATCCCGTGGTGGTGGGAGATCGTCGCGCCGGCGCCGACGATCGCCGCGTTGGCGGCGTCCTTGGCGGCCCGCCACTGCGCCTCCTCCTGGCCGAGCGGCGCGCGCGCCAGCACCGTGAAGGTCAGCGACGCCCCGGTGTCGTAGACGTGCGAGATCTGGGTGCCGATCAGCGGCGGCGTCCCGCACGCGTTCAGCGCCTCGGCGATCGCCGAGGCGACGATCGTACGCAGCGCCTCCAGCCCGCTCCACGTCGCGGCGGTCTCGAACTGATCGACGAGCACGCCGCGGCCGAGCAGCTCGTCGCGCACGTAGGGCGCCGCGAAGCGCGACGCCGCCCACGCGCGTCCGGGCTGCTCGCCGAGCGGCGTGCCGCCGGCGCGGCGAAGCAGCGTCATCGTGTGCAGGCGCCGGCGGTCGATCGCGACGCGCTGGCCCTCCCAGCCGACGATCAGCAGCACGCCGCCGCGGCTTCGAAGCCCGCGGCGCCCGAGCGGCGCCCGCCGGCCGCCGCCCTCCCCAGCGGCCAGCACGATCGCCGTCTGCGCGGCGTCGGTGAGGCGCACGACGTCCGGCGTGGCCTGATCCTGGGCGACGCTGCGAAGCGCTTCGGTCGCGGCCTGGAAGCTGTCGAACGCGACGCCCTCATAGCTCTGCCGCGCGGGTCGCGTACGGACCCGCATCAGCAGGCCGGTGATCACGCCCAGCACGCCCTCTGAGCCGACGAACAGCTCGCGCAGCGCCGGGCCCGCGGCGCTGGCAGGCAGCGCGGCCGAGGACAGCTCGCCGACCGGGGTGGCGATCCGCACGCCCTGGATCGCGTCGTCGATGCGCCCGTAGCCGCTTGAGGCCTGGCCGACCGAGCGCGTCGCGGCGCAGCCGCCGATCGAGACGAACTCGAAGCTGTCGGGGTAGTGGCCGAGCGTCAGATCGTGCTCGGCCAGCGCCGCCTCGAGCGCCGGTGCGCGCGTGCCCGCCGCGACGCTGATCGTCATCGAGCGCGGATCGACGGCCAGCACGCCGCCGAGCCGCGCCAGGTCGAGCGCGATCACGGCGTGCTGCGCGCCGACCGACGGTGTGAGGCCGCCGACGATGCTCGTGCCGCCGCCGAACGGCACGACCGCGACGCGCTCGGCGGTGCAGACCGAGAGCACGGCGAGGACCTGCTCGTGGCTCGACGGGTAGACGACCGCGTCAGGCGCGCCGGACGGCGCGCCGCTGCGCATGCGAACGAGCTCGAGGTAGCTCTTGCCGCCGGCGTGGACGATCCGCGCGACGGGGTCCGATCGCGTGAAACCGGGGCCGACGCAGTCCTCGAGGCGCGCCAGCGCCTGCGAGCTGAGCGTCGCCGCGGGCAGCGAGACGTCGCCGAGCGTGACCGGCTCGCGCGGCGGGCCCTCGACTCCGAGGCGCTCGCGCAGCAGGCGCTCGAACTCCGGGCGAACCGGGAGGCGGCGATCCTCGCGCCCCCATCCCCACCAACGCAGCGCCTGCGCCTCGCCGTGCGGCTGGGCGCTAATTGGCGATCTTGCGTAGGTCACGGACGAGCAGCAGGTGCTTCAGGTGGGTCGCCACCGCCGCGAGGTTCTCGAGCGCCTCGACCGCCTCCTTGCGCCGCTGGGGATTGCGCGAGCGCAGGGCCGGGGCGAGGATCTGCTGGAGCAGACTGGCCTCGCGGTCGGCGGAGGAACGGAACACGCGCAGGTTTCGTCCTCCGACGCCGTAGCGCGCGAGCTCGGTGACCGCGCGAACGATCTCCTTCTCGGTGTCGTCGTAGTAGCGGCGGCCGTTGCGAAGCTCGCCCTTGATGACGCTGTACTCCTCGAGCTCGGCGACGAGCTTGGGATCTGCGCTGGTCTCCTCGAGCACGTCCTCGAGGCTGAAGTAGGAGTTGGAATCGGTGACGCTGACGTTCGGGCGCCAGCGCCGCCGCGTCTCGGCCGGCGTCGGCGCCACGTCGGTCTGCGAGGCGCCGGCCGCAAGCTCCTGGCGGATCACGCGCAGCGGCAGGAACTCGTCGCGCTGCAGGCGCAGGATCGTCCGCAGGCGGGCGAGGTCGCCGGCGCTGTAGAGGCGGTATCCACCGGGCGTGCGGCGCGGCGTCAAGAGCCGCTGGTCCTCGAGATAGCGGATCTTCGAGATCGAGATGTCGGGAAACTCGGTCGACAGCGCCTTGCAGACGGCTCCGATCGTCAGCGACTTCGACGCCGGGCGTCTGGGCTCTGACTCCTCGATCGTTCCGACGGTGCTCATCGGCCGCGGAACGTCAGCTTGTATTTGCCGACCTGCAGCTCGTCGCCGTCGACGAGGCGCCGCGAGTCGATCCGCTCGCGGTTGACGTAGGTGCCGTTGAGCGACCCGCAGTCGTCGATGAACCAGTCATCGCCGCGATGAACGAGCAGCGCGTGGTCGCGCGAGACGGTCACGTCGTCCAGGAACACGGCCGAGTCGGGGCGGCGGCCGATCGTCATCCGCTGCCCCTCGACCGCAAAGCTCTCGCCGGCGCGCCCGCCGCCGGCGCGGATGACCAGCGCCGCCGCGCTGCCGGCGACCTCGCCGATGTCGACCGGGATGAAGTCCCCGGTCTCACCGACCCGGTAGGTGGCAGTCGTGGGATCGCCGCTCGAGGGATCGACCTCGAGCAGCGCGCCGCACTTCTGGCAGTAGTTGGCGCCTTCGGGGTTAACGAAGCCGCACTCCGCACAGTGCAGGGCCACAGCGCGCCCGCGCTAGTCCGCGTCTGGATCGACAGGCGGCGCGGCATGACCCGCGAGGATCTCGGTCAGCCGCTCGACGTCGGCGCCGCTGAAGATGTCCTCGCCGCCCGCGTGACGGCCGCGCAGGCGGTTGACGAGCTCCGCGCGCAGGATGTCGATCTTGCCGTGCAGGATGCGCCGGCGGTAGGAGACGTCGAGCTCCTCCTTGCTGAGCTGGTCGATCAACTCCTTGAGCTCCCGATCGTTGAGCTGGCCAAGGTCGGGGAACGTTGTTTCATCCATTGACATTGCGGCGTCTTTCCGTGCGAGGGCCGGGTTCGGGCGAGTATAGCGGCGCCGGCCAGAGGGTCAAGCTGAGCTTGAGACTCTGAGCTGGCGCAGCCCGTCGCGAAAGTAATAGCCGGTCGCGACCAGCGCGAGCGTGATCCCCGCGTAGAGGAACCCCTCGGCGACACCGCGCGCGCCGAGCAGTGCGAGCCAGATCCCGAACAGCGTCGGCCCGACGGCGATCCGCCCCGGCCAGTTGATGCGAAGCGTCATGCCGCGGCGGATCCAGGCCTGGCCGACGACGAGCATCAGCGCCTCGCGCGCGAGCACCAGCGCCACCAGCCAGCGCGGCAACAGCTCATAGGACCAGCAGACGGCGAGCCCGGCGAGCGCGAGGACGCGGTCGAGCACCGGGTCGAGGATCGCGCCGAGGCGGCTGTACTGGCCGGTCAAGCGCGCCACGATGCCGTCGGCGTAGTCGCCCGCGCCGGCGAGGAAGAAGCAGATCGCCGCCGCCGTGTCGGTGCCGCTGCGCGAGCCGTACTCGAGGATCAGGATCACCGGGATCAGCGCGGCGCGGAGGTAGCCGATCGCGTTGGGGATCGTCCAGGGCCGTAACGGCGCCCCGGTCTCGGTCTGCGCCGGCGGCGGCCCCGAGCGGTCGAGGCCGAGCAGCGCAAGCGCGCTCAGTCGAGCGCGAGGCACAGCTCCCGCACCCGCGCCAGGATCTCGGCGAGCGGCACGCTGTCGAGCGCCTGCAGGCCGCGGCGGGCGACGGCCTCGACATCGCCGGACTCGAGCGTGCGCCGGCCGATCGTCAACCGCAGCGGCACCCCGAGCAGCTCGGCGTCGGCGAACTTCTCCCCGGCGCCGGCCTCGCGATCGTCGTAGAGCACGTCCACGCCCCCGGCGCGAAGCGTCTCGTAGACCGTCTCGGCCGTCGCGAGCTCCTCGCTCCCGGGGCGCCCGAGCGCGACGAGGTGGACTCCGAAGGGCGCGATCGCGCGCGGCCAGGAGATCCCCTGCTCATCGGCGTACTGCTCGACGGCCGCGGCCGCGATCCGCGCCATGCCGATCCCGTAGCAGCCCATCAGGATCGGCCGCTCGCTGCCCTGCTCGTCGAGGTAACTCGCGCCGAGCGGCTCCGAGTAGCGCGTGCCGAGCTGGAAGATGTTGCCGACCTCGATCGCCGGCTCGATCGTGATCGCCTTGCCGTTGACGAGATCGCCCGGCTCGACGCTTCGCACATCTACGCGCTCGAAGGCGAAGTCGCGCCCGGGCTCGACGCCGCTCAGGTGGAAGTCCGCCCGGTTGGCACCCGCCACGTAGGGCCCCGGCGCGACGCCGTCGTCGAGCAGCACGGGGATGTCGATCCCGATCGGGCCGATGAAGCCGGGCGGGCCGAGGCGCTCCTCGATCTCCGACGTGGTCGCCGCTCGCCACGGCGCCGCGAGCGCGTTCGCGAGCTTGATCTCGTTGACGCGGTGGTCGCCGCGCACGACGACCATCACCAGGCCGCGGCCCTCGACGTGGACGGGGAACGCCTTCAACGTCGCGCCGGCCGGCACGCCGAGCTGGCCCGCGACGGCGGCGATCGTCGTCGCCTGCGGCGTGTGGACCTCCTCCGGCGCCGCGAGCGGCGCCGGCAGCGCAACGTCCTGCGCGTCCGCCGTCGCGACCTCGACGTTCGCCGCGTAGCCGGGCGCCAGCGCGACCTCGTTCTCGCCCGCCGGGCACGGCGCCATGTACTCGTGCGCCCCGCTGCCGCCCATCATGCCGACGTCGCTGGCGACGCGATACCAGCGCAGGCCGGCGCGGTCGAAGATGCGGTCGTAGGCCTCGATGTGGCGATCGTAGGAGCGCTGCATCCCCTCCTCGTCGCGGTCGAAGCTGTAGGCGTCCTTCATGATGAACTCGCGCGTGCGCAGCACCCCGGCGCGCGGACGCGGCTCGTCTCGCCCCTTGACCTGGATGTGGTAGAGGATCAGCGGCAGGTCGCGGTAGGAGCGCACGACCTGCGCGACATGCGTCGTGACGACCTCCTCGCTCGTCATCGCCAGCACGAGCTCCGCTTCGCGGCGGTCGCGCAGCTTGAAGAGCTCCTCGATCGCGTAGCGGTCCGTGCGCTTCCAGAGCTCCGCCGGCTGGATGACCGGCATCAGCATCTCCTGGCCGCCGATCGCGTCCATCTCCTCGCGCACGATCGCGCTGATTCGCTGGTGGACGCGCCAGCCGGCCGGCAGCCAGGTCCACAGTCCGGAGCCGACCTGGCGCACGAGTCCGGCGCGCACCATCAGGCGATGCGAGAGCGCCTCGGCGTCGGCCGGAGCCTGCTTTTCGGTCGGCAGGAAGTAGCTTGAGAGTCGGGTCACGCGAGAAGCCTATGAGAGAGCAGGCGCTGGCTATTGTCTGATCCACGCCCACCCGCTAGGAGGACCATGGCATACCAACTCCCCGATCTCCCCTACGCCTTCGACGCGCTCGAGCCGCACATCGACGCGCAGACGATGGAGATCCATCACGACAAGCACCACGGCACCTACGTGACGAACGTCAACAACGCGCTCGAGGGCTCAGAGCTCGCCGACC
>DATBPB010000017.1:0-24783 GCA_036561565.1 Solirubrobacteraceae bacterium
CCGCCGCGCCCCGCGAGAACCGACGCCGCCACGCGCTAGGCTCGGCGGCCGATGACCGAACAGCCCACGACGCCGTCGCTGCTCGAGCCCGATCCGCGGGCCGGCGACGGGCTCCCCGGCCCCTACCCGGTCGGTGAGTACGCGGCGGCGCTGCGCGCCAAGCTGCGCAGCTTCGCGCGCGTGCAGATCGTCGGCGAGATCGCCAACCTCCGCCCGGCCACGCGGGCCCGCGCCTACTTCGAGCTGCGCGACGAGCGCGGCGCGATCCCCTGCGCGATGTGGCGCAACGACTGGCAGGCGCTCGGGCCGCTCGCGGCGTCGCTCGCCGACGGAGTGCAGGTGATCGCCTCGGGCGGCTGTGACTACTACCCGGGCAGCGCCAGCGCATCGCCGTCCTTCAGCTTCTCGGTCAGGACGCTTCGGATCGCAGGCGAGGGCGACCTCCTCGCCCAGATCGAGCGCCGCCGCCGCGCGCTGGCCGCCGACGGCCTGCTCGAGCTCCAGCGCGCCCTCCCCCGCGCGCTCCTCCCGCGCACGATCGGCGTCGTCTGCGGCGAGAGCGGCAAGGCGCGCGAGGACGTGCTCGCGGGGCTGCGGCGCCGCGGCTGGGCGGGCCGCGTGATCTGGGCCTTCGCGCCGGTCCAGGACCGCCACGCCGCGCCGCTGATCGGCCAGGCGCTTCGCGACCTGGCGGCGGGAGGCGACGTCGAGGTGATCGTCGTCGCGCGCGGCGGCGGCTCGTTCACCGACCTGCTCGCGTTCTCAGACGAGACGCTCTGCCGCACGACCGCGCTGCTGGCGGTCCCCGTGATCGCCTCGATCGGCCACCACGCCGATCGCACGCTGCTCGATGAGGTGGCGGCCGTCAGCTGCTCGACCCCGACCCATGCCGCGGAGGCCGCGGTACCGCTCGACTGCACGCGCGCGCGCGCGACGCTGCGCGCGTCGGCGCGCCACCTGCGCGACCACGCGCGCGACGCCGTGATCGCGAGGGCGCGCCTCCTCGCCGCTCTCTCGCGCGCCCCCTCCGACCACATCGCCAGGCAGCGCCGCACCCTCCACCAGATGCTCCGCGAGCTGCGGGCCTCATCGCGGCGGACCGCCTCCGAGCAGACCGCCCGCACGCACCGCCGCGGCCTCGTTCTCGAGCGCGCCCGCGAGCGCGCGCTCGCCGACTGCCGCACGCGCCGGCCCGCCGAGCTCGAGCGCCTGCGCCTCGCGCTCGCCGCCCACGACCCCCAGCGGACGCTCGCCCGCGGCTACGCGATGGTCGAGGACGCGGACGGAGCGCCCGTCACCACCGCCGCCGCCGCCCGCGCCAAGCAGCGGGTTCGCCTCCGCTTCGCGGACGACTCGGTCGCTGCGAGAATCGAGCCGTGATGAGCGAGCAGACGCCGACGCCGCAGAGCTACGAGGCCGCCTCCGCTCGCGTCGAGGAGATCGTGCGGCGCCTCGACTCCGGGCAGGCCGGTCTGCGCGAGACCCTCGAGCTCGTCAAGGAGGGCCGCTCGCTGATCGAGTACTGCGCGGCGGAGCTCGACGCCGTCGGCGGCGACCTCGAGGAGCTGCGCCTCGACGAGCTCGTCGCGCGGCTCGAGGGCAGCGAGCAGGCCGCCGGAGGACCGCCCGCCGCCCCGTGACCTCGCCCACCTCGCCCACCTCTCCCACCTCTCCCGCCTCTCCCACCTGGGACCTCGTCCGCGACCTGCCGCTGACGATCGACTCCTACTCACTCGAGCGGCTCGATTCGCCCGTCTCCTCGGGCTTCGTGCGCGCGGCCACGATCATCGTCCTCGAAGGCGGCGGCGAGGAGGGCCGCGGCGAGGACGTCACCTACTCGGCCGCCGACCACGACAACCTGGGCGCCGCCGGCGCGATCCTTCCGCTCGCCGGCAGCTACACGCTCGGCTCCTTCTCCGAGCACCTGGCGACGCTCGACACCTTCCCGCTCCCGCCGGAGTCGGAGACCTACCGCAACTACCGCGCGTGGGGGTTTGAGTCGGCGGCGCTCGACCTCGCGCTTCGCCAGGCCGGCGAGCCGCTTCACGCGGTCGTCGGCCGCGCGCCGAGCCCGCTCACGTTCGTCGCCTCGGTTCGCCTCCCCGAGCCGCCCGACCTCGCCCCGATCGACGCCCGACTCGCCCAGCACCCGAACCTTCGCTTCAAGCTCGATCCGACGCCGAGCTGGGACGAGCCGCTGATCGCGGAGCTTCACGCGCGCGGCATCGTCGCCACGGCCGACCTCAAGTCCTTCTACCACGGCACCTCCGTCGACAACGCCCCCGACACCGACCTCTACCGGCGCATCGCCGACGGTCTGCCGGAGGCCTGGATCGAGGACCCGGCGCTGACGCCCGAGACCGAAGCGGTGCTCGAGCCCCATCGCGAGCGGATCACCTGGGACTCTCCGATCCACTCCGTCGCGGACGTCCTCGCACTCCCCTTCAAGCCGCGAGTCCTGAACGTCAAGCCGTCGCGCTTCGGCACCGTTCGGGCGCTGTTTGAGTTCTACGACCACTGCGCGGCCGAGGGGATCGGCCTCTACGGCGGCGGCCAGACCGAGCTCGCCGTCGGGCGCGGGCAGATCCAGTACCTGGCCTCGCTGTTTCACCCCGACACCCCAAACGACGTCGCCCCGGCCGCCTACAACATCGACCCGCTCCCCGAACGCCTGCCGGGCCCGCCGCTCGCGCCGACGCCCTCACCGACCGGCTTCCGCTGGGAGGCCACCTGATGAGCGACGCCGCCGCCTGGCCGTTCAGCCACAGCGACGAGATCCGCTTCGCCGACCTCGACACGCAGGGCCATCTCAACAACGTCGCCTTCCTCGTCTTCGTCGAGTCGGCGCGGATCGCCTACGCCGTGTCGGTCGCCGAGCCCGGCGCGCCGCCGTTCGGAACGCACACCGACTTCACGTTCATGGTCGTCGAGGTCAAGATCGCCTACCGCTCGCCCGGCCAGTTCGGCGAGACGATCGAGACGCGCCTTCGCCCCTCGAGCGTCGGACGCTCGAGCTTCACGACCGACTTCGAGATGCGCGTCGGCGGGCGACTGCTGGCCGACGGCTACTCGGTGCTCGTCACCTACAACCCGCTCGAGCAGCGTCCGATCCCGGTGCCTGACGTCCTGCGCGCCAGGCTGATCGCCGACGGCGCGACCCAGCGCTGAGCTTTGAGCCGCGCAACCTTCAGGAAGGTTTAGGGCGACTTTTAGGTCGGCTTGAGCACCCCCGCTGATACTCCCAATCGCGACACATACTCTCGCAACCACACCTCCTCCCAGCAGTTCCCGACGCCCCGACACCCCCCGGGGCGTCGGGCGTTAACGGCCCGCCCCTCGCGGCTGCTCAGGCCGTCTCGCCCGCGCCCGCAGAACCGGCCTCGTCGTCTTCGACGACGGCCGCCCGCCGGCGCACCCGCACCAGCACGATCCGGTTCTCGCGCACCGACTCGACTCGCAGCTCGTAGCCGTCGACGTCGATCTTGTCGCCGCGCTTTGGCAGCCGGCCGAGCTCGTTGAAGACGAGACCGCCGATCGAGTTGTAGGCGTCTGAGTCGCCGGGCAGCTCGATCCCGTAGTCAGCGAGGTCGGCGACGGGGACATGGCCGCGCACGAACCAGTCGCCGTCGGGCAGCTGGCGGATGTCGCCGGCGGCCGGGTCGGTCTCGTCGACGATCTCGCCGACGACCTCCTCGACGATGTCCTCGATCGTCACGATCCCCATCACGCGCCCGTATTCGTCGGCGACGACGGCCAGCGCGGTCCGCTGGCGCTGAAGCTCGGCCAGCAGGTCGTCGAGCGGCTTGCTCTCGGGCACGATCGGGGCGTCGCGGACGAGCGGGCGGATCGACGCCGCCGGGCCGACCTCGAGCAGCCGCCGCGCGAGGCCGGTCGCGTGCACGACGCCGCGGATGCGGTCCTGATTCTCATCCTCGGTCACCGGCAGGCGCGTATGCCCGGACTCGATGCAGCGCCGCAGCGCGGTCTGGACGTCCTCGGCGAGGTCGACGGTCACGACGGCTGGAATCGGCGTCATCACCTGGCGCGCCTCCTGCTCGTGGAGGTGGAAGACGCCCGAGAGCATCGTCGCCTCGTTGGCCTCGAGCATCCCGCCGGCCTGCGAGTCGCGGATCAGCCGCTTGAGCTCGTCGGGCGATCCGCCACGCGCGATCCGCCGCTGCGGGTCGACTCCGAGCACGCCGAGCATCGCGTTGGAGACGACCGTCAGCGAGACGATCAGCGGGTGGAAGATGATGCGAAACGTCTGCAGCGGGCGCGCGATCCGCCGCGCGACGGTCTCCGCGCGGTCGATCGCGTAGAGCTTGGGCACCATCTCGCCGGCGGTGATCTGGGTGCTGGTGATCAGCAGGTAGGACACGACCACCGCGATCGCGATCGCCACGTCGTGGGCGACGCTCGAGCCGATCGCGCCCTTCAACACGTCGGCGAGGGCGGGCTCGCCGAGCGCGCCGATCCCGATCGAGGCCATCGTGTTGCCGACCTGGCAGGTCGAGATGTACTCGTTGATGCTCTCGAGCTGGCGCAGCGCGAGCCGCGCCCCGCGCAACCCCTGCTCGGCGGCGAGCTCGAGCCGCGAGTGCCGCGCGCGCACGAGCGCGTACTCGGCGATCACGAAGAAGGCGTTGAGCGCGATCAGGACCGCCGCGGCGGCGACGTAGATCCAGTTCACGACCGCGTCGCGGCGCGACTACTTCGAGGAGGTTCGTCGTTCATACCGTCGGCGCAGACTCACCCAGACGCTAGCAGGAGCAGATGCGGCTTCTTCTGGGGCGGCGCGGTGCGCGCCCCGTTCGCGATTTTGTTAGAGCGTGTCGATGATGGCGGCGAGCGAGAAGTCGCGGCCCGTGAGGCCGCCGGCGGAGTGCGTGGAGAGCTCGACGCGCAGGTGGCGGTAGCCATGGATCAGCATGTCGGGGTGATGGTCAGCGCGCTCGGCGGCTTGCGCGATGGCGTCGACGAGTGAGATCACGGCCATGAAGCTGTCGAGCTCGAGGTCGCGGACGAGCTTGTCGCCCTCGCGGCGCCAGGCCGGGTCGAGCTCGGCGAGGCGGCTCTCGATGTCTGCTTCTTGGAGCGGTTCCATAGAGTTGAGCGGGTGCGAATCGTCAGCCTCGCACCGCACGCGACCGAGCTCTGCTTCGCGATCGGCCTCGGCGATCAGCTTATCGCCGTCACGCACGAGTGCGACTTCCCGCCGCCCGCGCGCGAGCTGCCGCAGGTCACGCGCAACCGGCTTCCCGAGGGGCTCAGCTCCGCCGAGATCGACGCCGCGGTGCGCGAGGCGACGCTCGCCGGCGGCTCGATCTACGAGCTCGACGAGGCGATGCTCGCGACGCTCGAGCCGGACCTGATCGTCACGCAGGCGCTGTGCCCGGTCTGCGCCGTCTCCTACGACGACGTCGCGACACTCGCCGCGCAGCTGCCGATGCCACCGCGCGTCATCAGCCTCGACCCGCACACGCTCGGCGAGACGCTCGCCGACGTGCGGACGGTCGCCCAGGCGACGGGGCGCCGCGACGAGGCGATCGCGCTGATCGCGAGGGCGGCCGGACGGATCGACCGGGTGCGCCTCGCGGTCCGTGGCGCGCGCCGGCCGAGCGTCGCCGCGCTCGAATGGCTCGATCCGCCGTTCGCCGCCGGGCACTGGATGCCGCAGCTGATCGAGTACGCGGGAGGGACGGACGTGCTCGGCTTGGCCGGCGAGGCCTCCGAGCGCGTCGCGTGGGAGGCGGTCGCGGCCGCCGAGCCCGAGATCGTGATCGTCATGCCCTGCGGCTACGACGCCGCCCGCGCGTTGCTGGAGGCGCGGGCGCACGCCGACCGCCTCGCCGAGCTTCGCGCGAGCCGCGTCGTCGCGGTGGATGCCGCCGCCTACTTCTCGCGGCCGGGTCCGCGCCTCGTCGACGGCCTCGAGCTGCTCGCCCACATCCTCCATCCACGCCAGGTTCCGACGGCGCCCGGGGAGGCGCTCGAGCTGTGACCGCGGTCGTCGCCGAGCTGGCCGTGCGGCGTGGGCGCGAGGCGATCGACTTCTACGTCGCGGCGTTCGGGGCGCGCGAGGTCTACCGCGTCGGCGGCGACGAGTGAAACGAAGCCGTCGTTGCGCGGCTCGCGCTCGGCGAGGCGACGTTCCTCACTCCACGACGAGTCGCCCGAGAACGGGACCTTCAGCCCGGAGGCCCTCGGCGGCGCGACGCTGCGGATGCTGCTTCTCGGCGACGACGTCGAGGGAACGGTGGAGCGGGCGCTGCGGGCTGGCGCGACGCTCGTTCGGCCGGTCGTCGATGAGCATCGCTGGCGCCTGGGCTGTGTCCGCGACCCCTATGGGCGCCACCGGGAGATCGGGCGCCCGCTCGGAGAGTGGGCGCCGTCAGGCGGGACCGACGGCGATGCCGTTGGCGACGACGATCGAGCCCGCGACGGCGATGCCGGCTAACGCGAGGCAGCCGGCGTAGCCGAGGATCGGCCGCCGCAGGCGGTCGCCCTGCTGGAAGGCGAGCGTCGCCAGACCGCCGCCGATCAGGCCGCCGACGTGCGCGCCGATCGAGACACCCGAGATGCCGACGGTGAGGACGAGGTTGATGACGATCATCAACAGGAGCTGGTTGCGCACCAGATCGACGCCGCGCTTGTGAGCCTCGGTGTAGCCGGCGCCCATCAGCCCGAAGATCGCGCCGGAGGCGCCGGCGGTCGGGCTAGTCGGGGTCACGATCAGAACGCCGAGTGAGCCGGCGAGGAGCCCGACGAAGTAGATCGTCAGGAAGCGCTGGCGCCCCATCGCCGGCTCGAGCAGCCGCCCGAGCCAGTAGAGGACGTACATGTTGAGCCCGATGTGGAGGAAGTCCCAGTGCAGGAATCCGCTCGTCAGGAGCCGGTAGTACTCGTGATTGACTTCGATGGACGGGCCGAACAGCACGCCGTGGTACATCACCGTCGACGTCAGGTTCGCCTCGCCGGTGAGCGTCAGCGCCGACGCGCCCTCGGTGAGGAACGCGATCACGTTGATCGCGATCAGGACGATCGTCACCTCGAAGCCGCGGTGGCCCTGCGGCGAGCGGACCGTGCGGACCTTGATCGTCTGGCGCGCGCAGTCCGGGCAGCGCATCCCGACCGGCGAGGTCGTCATGCAGTCGGGGCAGATCGGGCGCCCGCAGTTGGAGCAGGCGACGCCGGTCTCGCGACCCGGATGGCGGTAGCAGGTCGCCATGGGCAGCCCAACCTAGCAGCAGCCTCAGCGGCGCCGGACGACGCGGCGAAGCAGCGCGCGCGAGCGCTCCTGGCGGCCGATCACAAGCAGTCCGGCGCCGGCCGCGGCACCGGCGAGCACGGCGATCGCCGGGCGCGCCCAGTTGCGCGGGTCGCGCATCGCCGCAAGCTCCCAGCTCTCGAGCTCCTCGGCCGCCTCATCGCGGATCGCGAGCAGCCGCGAGCGAACGCGCGCGACGAGCTGCTCAGGCGGATCGACCGGCGCGAGTGCGCGCCGCAGGAGCCGCTCGACGTCGCTCACGCCGGCGCCTCCTGCCCGTCGGCCACGAGGCCCTCGAGCTGGCGGATCGCGCGGTGGATCAGCACCTTCGTCGCGCCGTCGCTGCGGCCCAGCGCGCGCGCGATCTCGCGGTTGTCCATGCCGAGCGCGAAGCGCATGATCAGCGCCTCGCGGCGGTCGTCGGGCAGTGAGCCAAGCCCTTCGAGGACGCGCGCGAGCTCGTCGCGGCCGCTGACGAGCTCCTCGGTCGAGCGTGCGGTTGGTAGCGACGCGTCCTCCTCGAGCACGCTCTGCGGGCGGCGCGAGCGGTCGCGGTGGAGGTTGGCCGCGAGGTTGTGCGCGATCCGGATGAGCCACGGGCGCAGCGGGCGTCCGTCCGATTCGCGCTGCGCGCGCTCGAAGTGGCGGTAGGCCTGCAGGAACGTCTGCTCGGTGAGGTCCTCGGCGTCGTGGTGGTTTCCGAGGCGGTAGTAGAGATAGCTGTAGACGTCGCGCAGGTGACTGCGGTACAGCTCGCTGAACTGCTCATCGAGCAGCGCCTTCCCCGGGTCCGGCTGCACATCGCGGAGCCTACCTGCGCCCGCTCACGCCGCCGCGACGCGACTGCGACTGCGAGCCCGACCGGCGGCGGCCGCCGACGGGGTCGCGCGCGGCGGCATCTTCCCGCCGAGCCAATCCCACTGGAGCACGACGCACGGCCAGATCCGCTCGGTCACGGCGAGCGCCTCGGCCTGGGTCGGGTTCTCGACGCGCGGGAAGGCGAGCGGGCGCCCGCAGCGCAGCGTGACGCGATGCGGGCGGATCCGCCAGCCGCGGCGGACGGCCTCGGTGCCGAGCACCGCGACCGGCACGACCGGAGCCGCGGTCTGGAGCGCGAGCCTGCCGACACCGCGGCGGGGCGGGCCGAGCGGCCCGGGGCGATGACGCGTGCCCTCGGGAAAGATCACGACGCAGTCGCCGCGCTCGAGGATCCGCCGCGCGGTGTCCATCGCCTGCTGGTCGCCGGCGCCGCGGTCGATCGGAAACGCGCCGAGACGGTTCAGGAGCCAACCGGCGACCGGGTGGGCGAACAGCTCCTTCTTGGCGACGTAGTAGACGGGGCGGCGGGTCAGGCAGCCGATCACGAACGGGTCCAGGAAGCTGCGGTGATTGGCCGCGAGGATCACCGGCCCGCTGCGCGGGATGTGCTCCATCCCCGTCCGCCGCATCCGGAAGTACACGTGGAAGACGGGCTGGAGGATCGCGCGCACGATCCAGTAGGCGGCGCGATTGACGCCTCGGTCAAGCGCGTAGGAGTGATAGCCGCCGATCCCGCTCTCAGCCACGTCGAAGCTCCATACCCGAGGCGATGGGCGCGGTTACACCCCGTCCGAGGACCTGCTGGCGTGCCTCGCCGGCCGCGCTCGCTACGCTGGTCAGGTGTTCCGTCAGCGTTTGCTGCTGATCGCCGCGGCGTCGTGCGCGGTGGCGCTGGCGCTCGAGGGCGCGATCGCGCTCGCGGTGCCCGGCTCGAGCAGCCTCGATGCGCACGCCCTGCACGCCTTCGTCGTTCTCTCGTTCAACAACCACGTGCTGCTGGTGGCATCGCGTGTCGACGGCGCCACCCCGGCAGTCGTCGTGGCGCTCACGGCGCTGCTCGCCGTGCTTGCGCTTCGCGCGGGGCGGCGCGTCCTCGCCGTCGCCATCCCGCTGGCGACCCTCGGAGCGATCGGAAGCGCGGAGCTGCTCAAGCTGCTGATCGACGTCCCGCGCATCTCGCCGGCGCTCGGCTTCGACCAGGTCGCGACGAGCTCGTGGCCGAGCGGCCACGCGACGGCGTCGATGATCACGCTGCTGTGCGCGCTGCTCGTCGCGCCCCGGGAGCGTCGCCGGCTGGTCGCCGTCGGCGGAAGCGCCGCCGTGCTGCTCGTCTGCTGTTCGCTGCTCGTGCTGGGCGCGCACTACCCAAGCGACATCCTCGGCGGCCTGCTCCTCGCCGGTCTGTGGATGTCGCTGACGCTCCTCGTCGTGCGTCGCAGCGAACGCGTCGAGGCGCGCCTCGCGCTGCGCGAGCCGGTCGCGGGCGCGGTCGCCGGCGTAGTCGTCGCGCTCTCCGGCGCGGCGGCCGTGGCGTCGATCGGGCTGCCGGTCGGCGGAGCGCTCCTGCTGGCGACCGTCACGCTCGGATCGGTCGCGGCTGCGCTGAGCGGCGGCCTGATCGCAACACTTGGCTGAACGACGGCCGGCGGTCGCGCACGGCGTGCCGGGCGTCTAGCCTCTAGGCACTCGCGCCGGAGTAGCTCAGCTGGTAGAGCAATCGCCTTGTAAGCGATAGGTCAGGGGTTCGAGTCCCCTCTCCGGCTTCGGTGTCCTGTCTCGGGACATAGGTCTCATGTGTCTCGCGTCATGGGTCTCGGTTGTGGGAGCGAGGCCAGCGGCCTGGCTCTCGGTTTTGGTTGCGCCAGTAGGTTTTCTCGGGCTCGATGAGATGCGCTGAGAGGACCTCGCCGCTAGTGAGGTGGGTGACGGTGATGCGGTGCTCGCCGGGCTCTGGACATCCCCGCAAGGTGGCCCCGGCCCCAGACGCCGAGCCGGGGGTCGCCGTTCCGGCACAGCCCCCCGGGCTGCGCCTCCACCGCGACCCCCGGAACCCCCCAGCCCAAGGTGTGACCTATGCCCCGAGACATGAGGGACCTACCACCTGGGACATATGTCATGAACCCAGACACCTAGCCCCTCTCCGTCTTCGGGGAAGGCCCGCAAAGAGGCCTGTTTGAATGGCCTGGCGATCGGCACGCCCTCGCTCGCGTTGCACGAAGCGAGCGCCGGGGCCTGGGGGCACGCGTCCGACTCGTTGGTCGTCATTAGCGAGCACCTGCAGGTCGTCTGGCCAGGCGACTGCTTTTCACGCGAAGGGAGGCGTGCCGGGCGGGACGGATGGCGCTATGCCATCAGGTCTGCGGGGATCAGTTGGAGACGGAGCAGATCTGCGAACCGTGCGTCATCGCCGACGGCGTAGTGGCGGCAGAGGGTGCGGCCGACCGGGTAGCAGGACTCGTATGGTCGCCAGGACCTCGCTTCGAGGTGGGTGATTGCCTTGTCGATCACATCGGGCTCGTGGAAGGGCCACCAAGTCTTTGCGTAGTCGTGAGCTTCCGCTGAGGTCGCACCGGCGTCGAGCATGAGCGCGACGTTTGAGCGCACGGGGAGCAGAAGTATCTCGGCCCGCCGGACCGCCGCCGCGATAACCGGGTCGTAGGGGATGTCTGCCGGACGCACACAGTCTGCCGCGATGGCTTCAGCGTCGTCGCCGAGCAGCGCCTCGATCGCGCATTCGGCTATCCCTTCAGCGATCAGAGCCTGCGGTGTTGGGTACACGAACACCGACAGCTCTTCGTGGCCGAGTGCGTCCTTGCACGCATGCTCGCTGTGATGGCCCGGATATGCCTCATGACAGACGAGCTCAAGCAGGCGGTGCGAGCCAATCGGGAGATCGGTGTTGATCCCAATCCGTGTCTGTCGCCGCCCGAGATACTCGGCGTTGCCCGCCCATGACTTGTCGCTCACAAGCTCCCACAGGACTGCCTCGTCATCAGGCAGCCCGAAGCGCTCCCGCGATCGGCGGCGCATCTCTGCTGAAAGCAGATCGAGGGCTGACCGCAGACGGTCGCGCGGAACCGCCTGCGCAGCCTCCCACGCGCGATACCGCTCGGCGACGCCACCGCCTCCAGGCAGGGCCCTGTCGAGCAGGCTGTGAGCGTGCTCGAACTCACTGTCGGGCACGACCTCCACGACCGCGCCATGACACGACTCGAACATGGCCCTGTAATCCATGGTCTCGCCTTGCCGCCAACGCAACGCCGTGCAGATGCCCTGGAGCTGAGCCAGGATCCACGCGCGCCGTCGAGGGTCGCGCTCCTCAGACGAGACGTGCTCCGCGAGTTCCGCGGCATCGCACAGGACCCCCTCAATCGATGGCTCGGGTCCTGCCTCGACCGCGTCCTTGAGCTCCGGCGGACCGGCGTAGCTATCGATCCATCCGGGAACCAGCGTGCCGACCCGCAATGCGATCTCAAGGTACCGCTGCGCAGCATCCACCCAGCGATCCTCCCAGACGGACCAAACCACATTGTCGCCTTGCGCGAGTAGCGGCACGGTCGGCACTCGGCTGGTTGCGTCTCAGCCGCGAAGGCGACGATCGGCCATTTGGGCGCTGTAGGCTTCCCGGTTGACGATGGTCACGCCTTGCTGGGCCGTCATCGTGAGCTTGGCTACGGCCGGCGTCGGGATCCAGTGCTTGTGGTCATCCGGCGTCGGACATCCCTCGCTCGCCCGCCACATCGCGGCTCGTCGCCGCTGGATGTACTGGACTACCGTGCCTTCCCACTGATTCGCTTCGCCCACGTGGATGCTGGGCGCGTGCAGGAGGCGGTTCCTCATCCACTTGTTGACGTTCGACGTACTGGGCGTCATAGCACGGGCGAGCGTACTACGCGGACGTTGGCGTCAAGACTCACCGGTCACTCGAAGCTTCGGACCGCCGCGGCGGCATGACACGACGCGAGCCCACTGGACCGCGGCATGTCACTCCGCAGCATCGCCGACCGTGTCACGTCGCGGCTGTCGCATCGCGCGAAAGGCAGTTCTACGGGCGCGGCCGGATCCGCAGCGTCTCCCAAGTGCTCCAAAGGCCGGGACGTGATCCAGGCTCGGCTCGAGCGGGCCGGCGCTCAGCTCAAGACGAGTTCCATGAACACGTCAATGCGTGTGGAGGCCAGACACAGCGCCTCCCGCGGGACGTGGTGGAAGCCGAATGTCTCGTAAAGGTGGACCGCGCTGGGGAGCTTCCGCGACGTGCCGAGGAACAGTGATCGTGCACCCAACTCCCGAGCATGGTCAACGGCGGCGCCGAGGAGCTTGCGTCCGGTGCCGTGGCCGCGCAACTCGGGCGCGACCGCCATCTTCGATAGCTCCCAGGCGCCGTTACCGTCGGGCGCGAGCGCCACGCAGCCGATCGGTCGGCCGTCGAGCTCGGCGATCAGGATGGCTCCGCCGGGGTTGATGTAGGCGGCGACGGGGTCGTCGAGTTGCCGGTGGTCCCGTTCCTCAAGGACGAAGTACCGCGCGATCCACTCCTCATTGAGGGCGCGAAACGCCGCGGCATCAGCAGCATCTTTCAGCATGCGGACCGTCACCCGGTCGCTGTCGGTCATCCCGGCCAGATCGCCAGTATTTCACCGGCGATCGGCCGGGCGGGTACCCAGGCGCGACGCGCGATTCTTAGCTGCCCGAAGCTGACTCGAAAGCCTGCACCCAGCCCAGGTGCGTTGTCCGCTCGCGCGAAAGGATCACATACGGACGGCTCCTCCGCGGCCCGCGGGGTCTGGGGCGTGGTTGAGGCGTTACGCGGGGATGCCGGGCGGGCCGATGATCTGCAGGCCGAACGTCGCCGCCAGCTCCGCGAGGGCGTCGACATCCGGCGGCTCCGTCGCGGGTGGGGGAATCTCGCGGCGCTCAGCGGGCTGCCCGAGGGCGCGCGTGAACCGCTCGAAGCCGGCGGGCTCGGTGACGAGCAGGAAGCGCGCCAGCTCCGAGCTGACGATGAATGTGTGCGGGATGCCCCTCGGTCCGTACACGAACGAGCCGGCGGACGCGACGCTCACCTCGCCGTCCACCCAGAACGTCAGCTCGCCCTCGAGGACGTAGAACCACTCGTCCTCGCGGGTGTGAAGGTGAAGGGGCGATCCGTGGCCCCTCGGGGCCAAGTGCTCGATCACCGCGACGCCTCCGCCCGTGCTCTCGGTCGAGGCCTTGATTGTCGCGAGGGTGCCGAGGAACCAATAGGCGTCGCCCTCGCCGGGGCCGACGAGACTCGGCTGCGCGCTGGTCGTGACGTTGGTCATCTGCTCTGCTTCCTCCTTCGGTTTGCAGGGGTAGTTACGCAAGGAAGCGTCGTTCACGCCGCCGGAGGGGTCCATCCCCTGCGAGCGGGGATCTTTCGCGCAGGCCGCTGGCCGCGTCGGCGGGGGTGAATAATCCGGGCATGGCGTCGCCGCGCTGGTCCGTCGACCGCCTCCGCGAGGAGATCGAGCAGCTCGGGACGCGCGGATTGCCGCGCGACGAATACTTCGCGCAGCTGGCGCCGCGGCTGCGACGCGTGATCGACAACGACGCGAGCTGCTGGCACACGCTCGATCCGCACACCCGGCTGATGACCAGCGACGCGCCGGCGGAGCTCGTCGAGCGCGGGATCTTCACGGCCCAGACAGCGACCGCCGCCGGCGAGTTGCTCGTTCGCAGCGAGTACCTCGTGCCGGACAGCAACACGTTCGCCGAGCTTGCCGCGCGACGGGTTCCGGTCGGGATTCTTGAACAGGCGACGCGCGGGCGCCCGGAGCGCAGTGCGCGTTATCGGGATCTGCTTGAGCCGTCCGGCATCCCGCACGAGCTCCGCGCGGCGTTCGTGATCCGCGGACGGGTTTGGGGCGCGGTTCACATCGCCAGGCGCGAGCACAGTGGCGCCTTCACACAGCGCGACGCCGACGCCCTCGCGCGCGTCGCGGGCGCGATCGCCAACGGCATTCGAGCGTCGCTGCGCTTCGACGCCGCGCGACGCGGCTCCGGCACCGAGGCACCTGGGCTGATCGTGGTCGATGCCGCAAACGCCGTCGAGCTGATCACGCCTCCAGCGCGTGTGCTGCTCGACGCGCTCGGCAGCGATGCCCTGACGTACGCGGACGGATCCCTGCCCGCGACCGTGCTCGCGCTCGCCTCGCACGTCCGCGCGAACGCCCATCGCGGCGGCATCGAGAGCAATGTCGTCACCGTGCCGAGCCCATCCGGCTGGATAACCCTGCACGCCTCCCAGCCGACCGCGGGCGACGGGCGCGTCGCGATCGTCATCGAGCCGGCATCAGGGCCCCACGCGGCGACGCTGCGACTCGAAATCAACGGCGTCACGACGCGCGAGCGTGAAGTCGCAACGCTCCTGGCCAGCGGCCTCAGCAACAGCGACATCGCGTCGATGCTCGTCCTGTCGCCGCACACGGTGGCGGATCACATCAAGAGCCTGTTCGAAAAGCTCGGCGTCGCCTCCCGCCAGGAACTCGTGGCGCGCGTGTTCCTCGACGAGTACCTCCCCGAGGTAATCCAGCGCACGCCGCTCACCTCGCGCGGACGCTTCGAGCGAGACTGACGACCCGGGACAGCACGGTCGCGTCCGCGCGAATGCGACGCGCTGGCGGCTCGATGCCGCCGACCCCTTCTGGGGTTACGGCTTGATCCACACAGAGGCGTGAGCGGGCTGGACGGCGCGGTTGACGGCCTCGAGCAGGTCAGCGCGGATCGCGTCGATCTCGACCGCGTCGCGGAGCCGTGCCGTGAACGCGGCTACGGTCGCTTCGGCGTTGTAGCGGGTCCGGTTGAAGCGGCGGTCGACGAGTCGCTGGACGCGGCTGCGCAGCGGGTTGAAGAGCGCGGCGGCGGCGAGCGTCGAGGCGGCGACGCCAACGCGGCCGGACAGCGCGAGCGTATTGGTGGTCAGCGCGATCAGACCGATGAAGGTGCCCGCGAGCAGCGCCGTGAGGATCGCGTAGGACAGCGTCCGGCTGACGAGCCGATCGATCTCATACAGGCGATACCTGAGGATGCCGACGCCGATCGCGAGCGGCAACGCGGCAAGCCCGACGCAGAAGGTGATCCCCCCAAGGGCTGAGCCGCTCGGGAGGATCTTCGTCGTCGCGAGGCCGACGATGCACACCGCGGCTCCGGTCGCGAGCCACTTCAGCTGCTGGCGCCGCTCGCCGCTCGCGCGACGGTAGCGGCGCAGCTGGAAGCCGATCGCGACGATCACGAGCGCCACCCACGAGAGCACTAAGGCGCCCTCCACCGGCACCAACCAGGCGGTTGCGCCACTCGGATGTCGAAGGCCGACGACGTTGCCGTTGGCGTCGAGCGGCATCCGCCGCGCGAAGTCCGACGCCGTGGCGGCGACGATCCCCGCGAGGGTGAGCGCGAACACGGCGAGGTAGGCGCGTAGCGGCCAGCGCCAGCGAAGCCCGACGCGCCCGTGGGGAAAGTGCAAGACGATCAGCGGCACCAGCGCCAGAGCGCATATCCAGCTGGAGCTCAACAGCAGCGCGACGTGCCCGAGCGGGAGCGTTCCGTGATGAAGCGTGTAGTCGAGGTCGGCGTATGTGGAGCCGTCATTGCCAGCCGGCACGGCGAGCGCCACGCCGATCAGCATCCATCCGATCGGATTGCGCGGTTGGCGCCGCACGACCACGACGCCCACGGCCGTGAACGCGAGCACGTAGGTGGCAAGCGTCGCGGCGTCCGCGAGGCCCGAGGCGGAGGAGGAGAACTGGTGGTCCAGCGCCTCGAGCGCGTAGCTGCCGGCTACCACGAGCGGCGACAGCAGGCCGAGCACGACGGCCGTCGTCGACGCTAACCGCCGGTGGCGCCTGACCCGCCACCGATCGCCAGTCGGCCCGTCCATCGCTTCTCGGCTCGTTGACCCCATCGGCTCGTCACAGCAACGTAGCCGGCGACGCGTTCCGAGAACGTTACGAGCCTTCACACGGCAGTCGGCGGTCGGCCGATCGCGCAGGCCTGCCGCGCGGGGATGTCCCGTCTGCCCGAGGCCGACCAGCGCTCTACCCAGTCCGCACTACCGCTCTTCGCGCAGCGCCACGATTGCGCGCGCTCGCGGTGCCCGTCGTGCTGCATGATGACGCGGTGCGCGCGTTTGCGCTTGTGGCTGCCGCGGTAACGATCATCGTTGCGAGTGGGGGGAGCTCGACGGCCGATCCTGCTCCTGGCTCGGTGAAAGTGGCCGTCGCGCGGCTCGGTTTGTCTCCCGCTGCGAGCTACGAAGCGATCGCCTCCGTCGACGGGAGGGTCGCGTTGTCGGGGGGTCGGGGGGGCTCGCTGTTCGCCTCGGCCAGCGATGCGAGGGGAGCGATCCGCTGCGACTCGGTCGTCGTGGATCCTGCGACGCTTTCGGTGAGCGAGCAGCGCAGCGGCAACTGCGAAGACCCGCGGCTCTACGGTGTCCAGGCGCTCGTCGTCAACTCGTTCATCAACGGCAATCCCGACGGCGCCACCGTGCGGATCGCGCACGCCACACCGCAGGGCTATGTTCTCGGACCCATCGTGATGACCTACACGGAGCTGTCGGACACCGACGCCGAGTGGGTCTACGGCGACGGGTTCTTGTGGGTCTACGACGACCTGACCACACACGGAAGCGAGCTCCTGCGCGTCTCCGCGACAACCGGCAGGGTGCTGCAGACAGCGAGGATGCCGCCGGTCGACCGCCCGCTGATCGCCGCGGACGCCGACGGATTCTGGCTCGCGCCAGCGACCAACAGCTCCGGGCGCGGCCTCTACCACCTCGCGCCGGGCATGACGCGACCCGTGTTCGTCCGGGCGTTCTCGCAGGGGGCGATCTGGATGGTCGCCTCGGACCACTCTGTCTGGCTCGACCTCAACAACTTCCCTCACCACGAGACGCTGCTGCGCTTCGACCGCGGGCGGCTGGCTTGGGATGTTCCATCAGGGCTCACCCTCGCTGAGGGCGAGGTTGGCTACGGCCAGCCGAAGTACGTCGGCGGTGCCCACGGCATTTGGACCGTGCAACAGCGCGAGGTCGTCCACATCGACCCCGACGCGGCCCACGCGTCGAGGGTCGTTCGGCTCGCGGGGGCTTTCGGCCAACCGACCCCGATCATCCTCGACGGCTTCCTGTTCGTCCTCGAATCACCGCGCACGCTCTACCGCGTCAGCCTTCCTCGACCGTCGACTCGCTCAGAACACGACGGTTAGTGTACAGTTACCGTTAGTGTTGGCTTACCAACCAAACGCGTGGACCGCCCTTGGTGATCCGACGCGTAAGGCGATCTTCGAGCTGCTCGCCGAGCGCCCGCGCGCGGTCGGCGAGCTCGCGAGCGAGCTGCCGATCACGCGCCCGGCAGTCTCACAGCACCTCAGAGTGCTCAAGAACGCTGGACTCGTCCGGGACCGCCCGGTCGGCACGCGCCGCATCTACGGCGTCGATGCGGACGGCCTCGCGGCGCTCCGCGCGGATCTCGAGCGGTTCTGGAGCAAGACCCTGGTCGCCTACAAGGCAGCAGTTGAGAACTCAGCGAAGGAGGACGAATGACCGCCGACATCCATGCCGAAGCGTCAAGCGTACGGATCACGATCGTGGTCGAGGCGCCGATCGAGCGCGCCTTCCGGGTCTTCACGGAGGACTTCGACAAGATCAAGCCGCGCGAGCACAACATGCTCGGCGTCGAGATCGCGGAGACGGTGTTCGAGCCGCGCGCCGGGGGGCGGATCTTCGACCGCGGCGTCGACGGCACCGAGTTCCAGTGGGCCCGGGTGCTCGCAGTCGATCCGCCGAACGCCGTGGTGTTCAGCTGGGACCTGGACCCGAACTGGCAGGTCGAGCCCGACCCGGCGCGGACCAGCGAGGTCGAGGTGCGCTTCACCGCCGAGTCCCCGCAGCGCACGCGCGTCGAGCTCGAGCACCGAAACCTCGACCGTCATGGCGACGGCTGGGAGGGCGAACACGACGCGCTCGGCGGAAGCGGCGGCTGGCCGCTCTACCTCGAGCGGTTCGGAGCGCTGATCGCCGCCGAGGACTGACCGCCCCATTCGCGGGGAGCCGCGTCGAGCTCGGCCCACCCGAGCGGACGGGCCGACCCCGGCGCGCCGTGCGAGGCCGGGCCGTCGGCGACGGCGCTGCCAGCGGCCGCGAGCGGCGAGGATGTCGAGGCGGCCGTCGCTCTGGCCGACTGGCGGCGGATTCGAGGCTGCGGTCGAGTCGATCGCGGGCGGAACATCGCGGCGCCGGCGTGACGCCGCGCCCGCCCCTGCGCGATCCCCGGGAGCGGTGTCGTGCGCCGCGGATAGGGTGCGCGCCGTGTCGATCTCGGGCGGAGATGCGGCGTTTCTCGTCGCGGCGGGCGCCCTCGCCGGCGTCGCCGGCACCGCCGGCGGGGTCGCGTCGCTCGTCTCCTACCCGGCGCTTCTTCTGGTCGGCCTGGGCCCGCTGCCCGCCAACGTGACGAACCTCGTCGCGCTTCTGTCCGTGGGTGCCGGTTCGACGCTCGCCTCGCGGCCCGAGCTGGCCGGGCAGCGCCGGGCGCTGCGCCGCTGGACACCGGTCTGCGCCGTCGGCGGGACGCTCGGCGGCGTGCTGCTGCTCGTCACGCCGGGCGCGGTGTTCGACTGGGTCGTTCCGTTCCTCGTCGCCGGCGCGGCGCTCGTGATGGTGGCGCAGCCGCGCATCACCGCCTGGCACTCATCGCGCGAGCGTCAGCACACCGACACCATGCTCGTGATCGCCGTGCTCGGGATCTCGATCTACTCGAGCTACTTCGGCGCCGGCTCGGGGATCATGATGCTGGCCGCGTTCCTGGTGCTCGCCCGCCAGGAGCTCTCGCGCGCAAACGCGCTCAAGAACACGCTGACCCCGATCACGAACGTGATTCCGGCGGCGATCTTCGCCGCCGAGGGACGCGTCGTCTGGGCCGCCGCGGCGGCGCTGGCGGCCGGGGCTTTCGCGGGCGGCACGTTCGGGCCGAAGATCGTGCGCCGCAGCCCCGAACGCCCTCTGCGTTGGGCGATCGGCGTCTGCGGACTGGCGTTGACGGGCTGGCTGATCGCGAACGCCGCGGGCTAGGAATCGCCGCGGGCGACACGCCCGAGCGCCCGCAACGGCTTGGTCAGCCGCCAGCTGCGACTCGCCTCATAGATGCGAATCGCGGCGCGCAGGTCCTCGCCCTCGCGCCGCAGCGACGTCACGTTGTGCCGAAGTGCGGCCAACTCGCGCGGCTCGTCGGGCTCCCAGCGCTCGAGATCCTCGACGCTGAAGCTGCCGGGGCGCTTACGCATCACGACCGCCCCCTGCCCGTATAGCGGGGGTGGCCCGCTCGGCGTCCCGGGCCGCAGCGAAACGATCTCGAAGGCGCGGCCCCAGTGGGCGCGCAGCCACCACTCCGAGTGGACGATCAGCGGACCGCCCTGATCCCACGTCATCCCGGGCGAGAGGAAGTTCATGCCGATCTGCTCGTCGCTGATCGGCAGGTCGCCGTGAGCGTCGATCCCCGGGCCGAAGATCGTGATCAGCGCGATCCCGTCCTCGGCCAGCATGCGATGAAGCTCGAGCAGCCATGCGCTCCACTCATCGAGCAGGTGAGTGAAGACCGAGAAGGAGAAGATCAGGCCGAAATGCCCGTCCGGCTGCGCCGCCGGCGGCCACGCCTCAACGCTGAAGGGGTGAAGCGGCGGCGCGAGATTCGCCGCCATCCACTCGACGCTGCGCACGTCGATGTCGCACGCCCAGTACTCGGCCTGCGGGTCCGTGGCGATCGCGTGGCGGACGATCCGGCCCGCCCCCGACCCGAAATCGAGCACCCGGCGTCCGGTCAGGTCGAATCCCTCCGGCAGCAGCGACTTGACGAGCGCCCATTGCTCGCGCCCGCGTTCGAGGTAGACCTCCGCGGGGTCGCGGCTGTGGAGGTCCCAACCGACGCGCCGCACCAGCGCCTCGGGGGGAAGCGGGACGGTCGGCACGCGCGGAGACTACAGCCTGTACACGCCTGTGCCGCGGGCGCGGCGGCCCGCCCTCACTGGCCCTTGAGATTGAACTCCACGGCTTGCCGAATAAGCGACTTGAGCGCCCGCTCGTCGATCTTCTCACCCTCTTTGATGTCGATCGCGCGCCGGACCTTCCCGTCGAGGCTCGAGTTGAACAGACCGGCAGGATCGCTCAGCGATGCGCCGTTGAAGAACGTCAACTTCACGACGTTCTTGTAGGTCTCGCCGGTGCAGATGCCGCCGCCGTGGGACCAGACCGGCGTTCCGGGATTGGTGCGCTTGACCCACTTCCATTCCTCGACGACATCGGGGTCGGCCTGCCTGATGATCTCTCGCACCTTGCCGAGCATCTCGCCGCGCCAATCGCCGAGCTCCGCAATGCGCTCCGCTATGAGCTTGGAAGGATCGCTCTCATTGTTTGCCATCGGTTTCCCTTACGCGGTTTGAATTGCGTGCAACCCCACAGGACGCGCGAGATACTACGGACCGCTCGGCTGGACACGCCGAGACAGAATCACCATTACGTGACTTCAATCCGGCGAGCTTTCCGCCGCAGCACGCGCCACTGCTCTGCGCGGATCGCCCACCGCTCGTGATCGCACCAGCGCCCGCCGATCTTCAGGTAGCGCTCCGAGTAGCCCTCCCTGACGAACCCGGCACGCTGCGCGAGCGCGATCGAGCGGACGTTGCCGGGCTGGATATTGGCCTCCAGGCGATGCAGGCCCGCGGCGCCGAAGGCGTGCGCCAGCAGGAGCGTCATCCCCTCGCCCATGTAGCCGCGACTGGCATGCTCGGCGACCGCGCCATAGCCGACATAGGCGCTCTGAAACGGACCGCGAACGATCTCCCCGAGGTTGAAGAAGCCGGCGATCGCGCCGTCCTCGCGCCGGCACAGCAGAAACGGCTGGAAGCGCTCGTCGCCGACCCGCGCCAGCATGCGCGTGAAGGACTCCTCGGTCATCGCTGGAAGCCACGCGCCGTGCAGCCGCCGGCTGGCGCGCATCGCGGCCAGGAACGGCTCGCGGTCGGACGCGAGCGGGGGGCGGATCTCGACGCGCAGCCGCCGACTCACGCTCGCATCATCGCTGGCTAGACTGCCGGTCGTGCGGCAGCCCACGCGCCCCGCGTCGAGTTGACGAAGGACGTGATGCCGCGAAGCTTCGCCTCGCCGCAGCCGAACATCCCAGGCCAGGGGATCCTCGCGGGCTACAGCGCCCGCTTCTGGGGCTGCGTGGTCGCGATCGGCGTTGCGGCGGGCCTCGCCGGCGCGGGCTTCGTCGCGCTGCTGAACCTCGTCGAACGCGTCGCCTGGGATCGCACCGCGAGTCAGTTCCTGGCCGCCGTCTCGGCGGCCTCACCGCTTCGTGACGTGCTGTGCTGGTCGCGGCCGGCGTGCTCGCGGGCGTCGAGGCGTTGGTCGTTCGACGGACCCAGGGATCGGGCGGCGGCGAGGTCTCCGAAGCGCTGTGGTTTCATGGCGGACGCCTCGAGCTGATCCCGAGCATCCTGCGGGGGCTCGTCTCGATCGTGACCGTCGGCATGGGCGCCTCGCTCGGCCGCGAGGGCGCGCCGCAACTGGCGGGCGCCGCATTCGCGAGCGAGCTGTGCGAGCGGACGCGCTCGTTCTCCCAGCGCGACCGGCGCCTGCTCGTCGCCGCCGGAGCCGGCGGCGGCATGGCGGCCGTTTACAACGTTCCGCTCGGAGGCGCGCTGTTCACCCTCGAGGTCCTGCTCGGGACGCTCGCCCTCCCCCTGGTCCTGCCGGCGCTGCTGACGAGCCTGATCGCGACCGCGGTCGCGTGGATCGTCGTTCCCTCGCACGCGACGTATGCGCTGCCCGCCTTCGGCGTCGCCGGCCGCCAGCTCGCCTGGGCGCTGATCGCCGGTCCGCTCGCCGGCCTCGCGGCGGTGCTGTGGGTGCGGCTGGTGGCGCTCGGCAATCACGCCCGGCCGAGTCGCCACCAAGCGCGGCTGATGGTCCCGATCGCTGCCTTTGCGGCGCTCGGGGGGCTCGCCATCCAATACCCGCAGCTGCTCGGCAACGGCAAGGAGCTCGCGCAGATCGTCTTTGTCGGCCGGCTGTCGGTGGGCCTCGTCGCCGTGCTGCTGATCCTCAAGCCGCTCGCAACCGCGGCCTGCCTCGGCAGCGGCGCGCCGGGTGGCCTCTTCACCCCGACGCTCGCCCTGGGAGTCCTGTTCGGCTCGCTGCTGGGCCACGGCTGGAGTGAGCTGGGGCCCGGATCGCCTGTCGGGTCCTACGCGCTGATCGGCGGCGGAGCGGTGCTCGCCGCGGCGATGCAGGGGCCGCTCGCCGCGACGGTGCTGATGCTCGAGCTGACGCACAGCCCGGGCACGCTGACGGTGCCGCTGCTGCTCGCGGCTGGCCTGGCGACGGTCGTCGCGCGGCTGCTCGGCGCGCCGTCGATCTACTCGGCGCGCCTCGCCAAGCCCGAGCGGACGCCGGCGCCGCAGCCCGAACCGTTGCCCGGCCAGGCGCTCCCCGGCTAGGGCTTCTTGGTGATCGCCGCGCCGGCGGGTGAGACGAGCCACCACGGCGCGCCGAACGACGTGTTCCCCTCGCCGCTGATCACACCGGGCTTGGTGTCCGAGATGAACGTGTAGAGGGGATGACCGGCGTAGGTCACCTCGTTGCCGCCCTTGACCTTGATCGTGCCGAGCAGCTTGGCGTTGACGCCGGCTCCGGCGGTCGGCTTCCCGGACACCTCGACCAGCGGCCACACCGCGAGGCATGCGCCGGCACAGGCGATCTTTCCCTTCTTGTCCTTTGGCCACAGATAGACGGTCCGGCCCTTGCCGGTCTCGAGGATCTTTCCCCACGGGCTCGAACGGACGATGAGCGTCGGCGGAGACTTGGCCGCCTGCGCGGCGATCGGCGCGGCGACGACACTCGCCACGACCGCGAAAGCAAGGACACGCCTAAGTGGCATTGGGGACCTCCCGAGTTCGACTATCCCCCGGACCAATGCGAGGGCGCGGACGGCGCCCGCTCGAGAACATTGTCCCGAAACGGCCCGCCACAGCACGTCAGACCGCTGACAGCGCCTGCGAGACGCGAAACGACCTGCCCGGACGTCCAGGCCGGGCTTGCCGCCCTCTCCTGCGGGTAGCAGCCGTCCGATGACGATGACGATGCCCCGCCGACTCGCAGTCGCGGTTGCGAGCGCCACGCTGCTGGCCGCCTCCGCGTCGCTCGCGGCGTCGCCGCCCACGCTCGCACCGCTGCGCCCGGGGCAGCAGCCGTCGCCGAGCCTGTTCGGGATCAACACGGGCACCTTCGACACGAGCGAGTCGCGCCTGTCCCGCGATCTCCCGACCGCGGTGCGCCTCGGCGCGCGCTGGGTCCATTTCACCGGCGACTCGATCAAGTACGACGCGCGCGGCCGGGTCAGCCTCGCGCTGATGGACCGCGAGGTCAACGGCGCGCGCGCGCTCGGCCTGGGCGTCGTGATGTCGCTTGGCGGGATCCGCCAGGCCTGCTCGATCACGCCGGCGCCGTCTGACCCGACCGGCTGCCCGCCGACCACGCCGCACGACCTGGCCGTCTACTACCGCTACCTGCGCGGGCTGCTCCGCCATTTCGCCGGACGGGTTCGCTACTACGAATCCTGGGTCGAGCCGAACCACGCCTCGATGTGGGCGGGCGCGCCGAACACGGCGCAGTACACGGCGCTGCTGCTCGATCAGTACCGCGCGCTGCGCGCGGTCGCGCCCGGCGACCGCCTGATGTTCGCCGGCGTCGCCGACTTCGGGATCACCGACGGCTCAGCGAGCGGCGAAGCGGTCCTGCCGTTCACCGAGGCGGTCCTGAACGACCTGCACGGGCGGCGCGCCTTCGACCTCGTGGCGCTGCACGCCTATCGCTTCCCGCCGACGCTCGCCCCGGACGACCTCGGCTGGACGCACTACGCATCGAGCCCCGTCTGGCGCCGGGACACCTGGGCTCAGCAGCTCGAGGCCTACGAAGCGGAGTTCTCTTCACACGGCTACGGGCACCCGCAGATGTGGCTGACCGAGTTCGGCTGGCCGGGCAACAGCCGCCCGGCGGGCAGCTACTACCCGAGTATCGGCGCACAGGCGACCGACGTCGCGCAGGCCTACCAGGCGCTCGAGGGTCCGCAGCTGTCATTCGTCCAGGCCGCGTTCTGGTTCAACCAGCGCGACTACCAGCCCGGCCTGGCCAACCCCGACCCGTCGTTCTTCGCCCACTATGGGCTGCTCTACAACAGCTACGCGCCCAAACCCGCCGCGGCGGTCTTCGAGCGCTACGCACGCGGCGGCTAAGCGACGCGGAGGTAGGACTCCTCGGCCGGCGGGGCCGGCTCGCGCGGGGCCTCGGCTTGGTCGCCCCCCGCCAGCTCGGCGGCGTAGCGGGCCGCTGCTGCGCCGGCGACGCCTGCGCCGAGCGCCCACAGCGCCCAGAACGGCCCCGAGTGCCTGCGGCGGCCGAACGCCAGCGGCCCCGGCCCGGTCTCCGCCAGCGCGAGCGCAGCCGCGGCGAGCACCAGGTTGTACTCGTAGCCGCCGTCCTTGATCCACGGGCCGTTGCGCAGGTGCACGCGGTCGACGGCCGTGATCATCGTCGCCGTCAGCGTCGCGGCGGCAAGCGGCGTCGCGGCGCCGGCCGCGAGCAGGGCGCCGCCGCCGAGCTCGGCGGCGCCGGCCGCGGTCGC
>DATBPB010000018.1:0-1561 GCA_036561565.1 Solirubrobacteraceae bacterium
GTTTGGGGGGCGAAGGCAACGAACGCGATGCAGAGCATCCAGCGCCGCACGCAATGATTATGTCCGCCGATGATCTTCTACGAACCGCATCTGCGCGATCGGACGATGCTGGCGCACGACCCATTCAAGTCGCTCGTCGCGCCGCGTCCGATCGGCTGGGTCTCGACGCGCGGCGCCGACGGGCGCGTCAACCTCGCGCCCTACAGCTTCTTCAACGCCGTCGCCGAGGGGCCGCCGATGCTCGCCTTCTCGAGCAACGGACGCAAGGACTCGGCGACCTTCGCGAGTGAGATCGACGAGTTCGTCTGGAACCTCGTGACCTTCGAGCTGCGCGAGCAGATGAACGAGACCTCGGCGCCGCTGCCGCGCGGCTGCAGCGAGTTCGAGCGCGCCGGGCTCGAGATGGCGCCGTCGCGGATCGTCTCGGTGCCGCGCGTCGCCGCGAGCCCGTGCTCGATGGAGTGCCGCGTCGTCCACCACCTCGAGCTGTGCGACGTCGACGGCGAGCCGATCGACCAGCACCTCGTCATCGGCCAGGTCGTCGGCGTCCATCTCGATGAGACGCGGCTGGTCGACTCCGCGGTCGACACCGCGGCGCTGCGCCCGGTCGCGCGCTGCGGCGGGCCGGCCGACTACACCGTCGTCGAGCACCTCTTCCAGATGGCGCGCCCGACGCGGTGAACGCGTTTGAGGCCCAGGCCGACGCCTGGCAGGCGCTCGGCCGGCTGTTCGAGGGACGAGGCGGGGGGATCGGCGCGGCGCGGGGCGTGCGGCTGATGGCCTCGGGCCTCGCGCACCCTCAGTGGAACAGCGGCGACGTCAGCGCCGCCGACGCCGATGTCGCCGCGGCCCGCGCGTTCTATGCGGCGCTCGGCGTGGAGTGGGGCCTGCGCGTCCCCGCGCGCGTCGCCTGGGATCGCGGGCGGCGGATCGGAGGGCGGCGGCTGATGTGGGTCGCGTCGCGATCGTTTCGGCGCGCGCGGGCCGACGTGGCGATCGATCTCGCCGGCCCGAGCGACCTCGAAGCCGTTCTCGGCGTCGACTCCGTGGCGTTTGGCTCCGACCCCCGTATCGGGAGGCCGTGGATCGCCGCGCTGCTGCGCCCAGACGATGACGTCGTCAGCTACGCGCTCGCGCGCGTCGACGGCGAGGCGGTCGGCTGCGGCTACTGCGTGCACGCCGGTGAGAGCGTCCACGTCGCGGGCGTGGCCGTGCTCGAGCGCTTCCGCCGGCGCGGGATCGGCGGAGCCATCACCTCGTGGCTGCTCGAGCGGGGGTTTGCGGGCGGCGCGAGCTCCGCTCACCTGAGCCCCGACGATGAGCGCGCGGCCTCGGTGTACAGGCGGCTCGGCCTGGAGGAGGCCGAGGGTTTCGGGATCTACGTTGACGTTGGTTAGCATCCGCGGCGGCATCGTCGGCAACTGAGGAGGAGTCCATGGCGCGCACGGCGCGCATCGCGATCATCGGCGGGGGAATCGGCGGCCTGACGGCCGCGCAGGCGCTCGTCCGGCGCGGCTTCGAGGTCCGCGTCTACGAGGCGGCGCCCGAGCTCAAGGAGATC
>DATBPB010000019.1:0-35505 GCA_036561565.1 Solirubrobacteraceae bacterium
CCGGCGTCCTCGCGCGCGGTGACCGCCGTCAGCTCGAACTGCGGGTGGCGCCACAGCAGGCGGGCGGCGAGCGCGCCGGCGTAGCCGGAGGCGCCGATCACGACGACCTCAGGCACGCAGCTCACCTCCGACGCGCTCGCGCAGCGCCGCGGCGATCCTCGCGCGCGCCGCGGCCACGTCCTCGTCGGTCAGCGTGCGGTCGCTCGCGCGAAACTCGAGGTGCAGGGCGAGCGACACGCGTCCCTCTCCCACCTGGGCGCCGCGGTAGACGTCGAAGACCTCGACCGAGGCGAGGCTCTCCCCGCCCGCCGCGTGAACCGCCGCGATCACCGATTCGGCGCTGACGCCCTCGGCGACGACGACCGCGAGATCCTCGCGGACGGCCGGGAACTCGCCGAACGGCCGGTAGGCGGTCAGCTCGGGCGCGGCGGCCGCGACGCGACCGAGGTCGATCGCCCAGAAGGCGGCGCGGTCAAGCTCCCAGGAGCGGCAGACGAGCGGGTGGACCTCGCCGATGAAGCCGAGCGTCTCCTGCGCGCAGACGACGGTGGCGCTGGCTCCGGGATGCAGGAACGGCTCCTCGCAGGGCTCGGTCTCCCATTCGACGCCGGCCACCTCGAGGACCGCCTCGAGCAGCCCCTTGGCCGCGTAGAAGTCCGCCGGCGCCCGCTCGGGCGAACGCCACGACTCGCGGCCCATGCCGCCGCACAGGAGCACCGCCAGCCCGTGGTGCTCATCGGCGAGGCCGTCGCCGGCGGCGCTCGCGCGAAACACCGTCCCCGACTCGAACAGAGCGAGGGCGCCGGCGTCGCGCGCCGCGTTGTGGGCGGCGGCGTCCAGCAGCGAGCCCAGCAGCGTCGGGCGAAGCAGC
Source organism: Solirubrobacteraceae bacterium (assembly GCA_036561565.1). Lineage (GTDB taxonomy): Bacteria > Actinomycetota > Thermoleophilia > Solirubrobacterales > Solirubrobacteraceae > Palsa-513. The sequence continues at coordinate 872 of DATBPB010000019.1, forward strand.
GACAGCGACTCCGACAGCGGGTTCTCGATCTCGATCACCCGCCGCATCGGGTGATCGGCGCCGAGGCGAAGCCGCTCCAGCAGCGCCGGGTCGGTGAACGTCCAGCCGGCGATCTCAGACACCCCGCGCGCGGCGAGCGCGTCCTCGGCGCGGCGGCGCAGCCGCTGGGCGTGCGTCAGGCGGCCGGCCACGCCCGCGCGCGGCGGGAGCGTCGCCGGAAGCCGCTCGAGGCCGTCGATCCGCGCGACCTCCTCGATCAGGTCGACCTCGCGCGTCACATCGCCGCTGCGCCAGTGCGGCACGCCGACGCGAAGCGGCGCCTCGCCCTCCACCTCGAAGCCGAGCGCGGACAGGATCTCGGCGCAACGCGCGGCGGTGATCTCGGCGCCGAGCAGCTCGCTGACACGCTCCGGGCGAAGCGTCAGCGCCGGCGGCGCCGGCGCCGGCGCGGCGACGTCGACCGTCCCGGGCACGAGGCGCGCGCCGCAGAGCTCGATCAGCAGCGCGCTCGCGACGGCCTGGCCCTCGAGCGGCGAGAGCCGCGAGAGTCCCTTCTCGAAGCGCGCCGACGCCTCGCTACGCAGTCCGAGCGCGACGCTCGTGCGCTGAACGGTCGCGCCGTCCCAGTTGGCCGCCTCGAGCAGCACGCGCGTCGAGGTCGCGCCGACCTCCGAGCGCGAGCCGCCCATGATCCCCGCGAGCGACGTCGGGCCGTCGGCGTCGGCGATCACGACCATCCCCTCGCGCAGCGTCTGCGTCGCCCCGTCGAGGGTGCCGACCTGCTCCCCCTCGCTCGAGCGGCGAACGGTGAGCCGCGCGCCGGCGATGCGGTCCAGATCGAAGGCGTGCATCGGCTGCCCGGTCAGGTGCATGGCGTAGTTGGTGATGTCGACGACGTTTGAGATCGGCCGCATGCCCGCGGCGAGGAGCCGCGCGACGAGCCACAGCGGCGAGGGTCCGACGGTGACTCCCTCGAACACGCGCGCCGTGAAGCGCGGGCACAGATCGGGACATTCGACGGCGATCTCGATCCCCGCGGGCGCGCCGTCGGTGGACCCGGGATCGCTCGACCACGGCGGCGCCGCGAGCGGCGCGCCGGTCGCCGCGTGGACCTCGCGCGCGACGCCGTAGACCGCGAGGCAGTCCGGGCGGTTGGGCGTGATCTCGAACTCCAGCACGTCCGTTCCGAGCGGCAGCAGCTGGGCCAGCGGCGTGCCGGGCGCGGGACCGTCGCCGAGCACGAGGATCCCCGAGTGGTCGCCCCCGAGCGCGAGCTCGTCGGTCGCGAGGATCATCCCCTCGCTGACGACGCCGCGCAGCTTCGCCGCCCCGAGCGTGCGCCCGTCGGCCATCGCCGCCCCCGGCCGCGCCACGGCGACCGTCTGGCCGGCCGCGACGTTCGGCGCCCCGCAGACGATCGTCGCGGGCTCCGAATCGCCGACCTCGACGGTGCAGACGCGCAGGCGGTCGGCGTTCGGATGCTGGACGGCCTCGAGAACCCTCCCGACGACGTAGTGATCGCCGGACGGCGGCCCGTAGCGGAACGTCCGCTCGACCTTCACGCCGCGCAGCGTCATCCGCGCCGCGAGCTCGTCGGTGGAGAGCTTCGGATCGCAGTACTCGCGCAGCCACTCGAGCGGGACGAGCATCAGCGCGCCCCGAACTGCGCCAGGAAGCGCACGTCGTTGTCGAAGTACAGGCGCAGGTCGGGGATCCCGTGGCGGAGCATCGCGATCCGCTCGACCCCCATCCCGAACGCGAAGCCGGTGACGCGCTCGGGGTCATAGCCGTGCTCGGCGACGTAGGCGAAGACGTTGGGGTCGACCATCCCCGCGCCGAGGATCTCGAGCCAGCCCGTCCCCTTGCAGAGCGGGCAGCGCGAACCATCGCGCAGGCTGCCGCGCACGCAGTTGAAGCAGGACACGTCGACCTCGACGCTCGGCTCGGTGAAGGGGAAGAAGTCGGGGCGCAGCTGAACCTCGCGCTCGTCGCCGAAGATCGCGCGCGCGAACGCGAGCAGCGTCCCCTTGAGGTCGGCGAGGGTCACGCCCTCATCGACCGCCAGCCCCTCGATCTGATGGAACTGCGGCGTGTGCGTCGCGTCGTTGTCGGGGCGGAAGACGCGGCCCGGCACGATCACGTAGAGCGGCGGCGGCGAGGACATCATCAGGCGCACCTGCATCGGCGAGGTGTGGGTTCGCAGCACCGTCGTCTCGTCGAGGTAGAAGGTGTCACCGCGCGAGCGCGAGGGGTGCGTCGGCGAGGTGTTGAGGGCGTCGAAGTTGTAGGCCGTCGATTCGACCTCCGGGCCCTCGGCGACGCTGAACCCGAGGCCGAGGAAGACGTCCTCGATCTCGCGGCGGACCTCGGTGATCAGGTGCAGGTGGCCCGGGGCGAGCGGCGGGGCGCCCGGCAGCGTCACGTCGATGCCGTCGGAGCCGAGGCGCGCGTCGAGCTCGGCCGCCGACAGCGCCGCGGCACGCTCCTCGATCAGCGCCTCGAGCGCCTGGCGCGCCGCGTTGGCCGCCGAGCCGACCGCCGAGCGCTCCGGCGGCGGCAGCGCCGCGACGCCGCGCAGCAGCTGCGGCAGCTCGGCCTTGCGCCCGAGGTAGGCGATCCTGACCTCCTCGAGCGCCGCGCTCCCCTCGGCCGCGGCGACCGCCGCCTCGCCCGCGGCCGCAAGCTCAGCGATCCGGTCGAGGGCGCTCATGCGGGCGCCATCCTAGTCGCCTCATAGAGCGCCACCGTCGCCGCCATCGCGACGTTCAGCGAGTCCCCCGCGACCTGCCCGATCGAGCGGACCTCATCGCAGCGCTCGAGGACCTCCGCGGGCAACCCGTCGCGCTCCGCCCCCAGCAACAGCGTGACGTCTCCCGCCAGCGGCCCGCGAAGTCGAGATTTCGCGGCTGGCGTCAGCGCGACGATCCGCCCCGGCAGCTCGCCCAGCTCGCCGAACGGCGCGATCTTCGTCGCGAAGATCGCGCCGGTCGACGCCCTCACGGCCTTCGGCCCGTACGGATCGGCGCAGCCGCCGCCGAGCGCGACGCACGACGCGCCGAAGGCGTGCGCCGACCGCACGACGGCGCCGACGTTGCCGGGATCGCGAACGCCCCACAGCGCGACCGCGAGCGGCCCGCTCGGCCGCACCCAGCGCTGCTCGTAGACCCCGATCAGGCGCGAGGAGGACCCGAGCGCCGACACGCGCGCCAGCAGCGCCGGCTCGACCTCCAGGCAGCCCGCGTCGCGCGCCGCCTCGTGTCCCTGCGCACAGAGCACGTAGTGCGGGACTGCCCTGGCGGCGACAGCCGCCTCATAAAGATCCTCGCCCTCGATCACGAAGCGCCCCGTCTCCCTGCGCGCCGACGCGCGCGCGAGCTTGCGGATCTCGGTCAGGTGGCGGTTTGCGGGGGATGTGATGGTCATCGGGGAACAAAAAGGGCGCCGTCCTTGTGGAGCGGCGCCCGGGAGGTCTTGCTTCGGCTTGCTGTCGTTCAGGCAGCCGAGGCCTCGCGGGCGGCGTCGGCGAATCGGCGGAAGGTCTCGGGGTCGCGCACGGCGATGTCGGCCAGCACCTTGCGGTCAAGGGTGATGCCGGCCAGCGCGAGGCCGTGGATCAGCTGCGAGTAGCTCATCCCGCACTCGCGCGCGGCGGCGTTGATGCGCGTGATCCACAGCCGGCGGAAGTCGCGCTTGCGGTTGCGCCGGTCGCGGTAGGCATAGGAGTCCGCCTTCATCAGCGCTTCCTTGGCGCGCTTGTAGTTCGAGTGCGCCTCGCCGCGGAAGCCCTTCGTCAGCTCGAGCGTCGCGCGGCGCTTCTTCTTGGCGTTGACCGAGCGCTTGACGCGGGTCATTTCGAGGACCCCCCGAGCAGCAGCTTCTTGACGCGCGGCGCGTCGTGGCCTGACAGCGTCACGTCGTGTCCGAGGTGGCGCTTGTGCTTGGCGGACTTCTTCTCGAGGATGTGGCTCGTGAAGGCGTGACGGCCCTGGACCTTGCCGCGGGCGGTCGTCGTGAAGCGCTTCTTGGCGCCGGAGTGCGTCTTCATTTTCGGCATCGCAGAGCGATGCAGTATGGCAGACGGCCTGGGCTGGGGGCCTACTCGGCGGCGTCCTTCGCCGCTGCGGTCTCGGCGGCGACCTCTGCCGCCGGCTCCGCGTCCTGCGCCACCGGCTCTGAGCCGTTCGCCGCCTCGGCGCCGTTGGCGGCCGCGGCCGGCTCGGCGCCGTTGGCCGGCTCCGATCCGTTGGTCGCCTCCGCGGCCTCGGCGGGCTCGGCGCCGTTCGTCGCGCGGTCGAACTGGCCCGCAAGAACGGCCTTCGACGGGCCGAGCATCATCGTCATGTTGCGCCCGTCCTGCAGCGGTCGCTGCTCGACGATCGCGTACTCGGTGAGCTCGTCGGCGAGGCGGTCGAGCAGCGCGACGCCGCGCTCGGGGTGGGTCACCTCGCGGCCGCGGAACATGATCGTCACCTTGACCTTGTCGCGGTGGCGCAGGAAGCGCTCGACATGGCCCTTCTTGGTGTCGTAGTCGTGCTGGGCGATCTTCGGGCGGAACTTGATCTCGCGGATCGTGATCTGCTGCTGGTGCTTGCGGGCCGCCTTCTGCTTCTGGGCCTGCTCGTATTTGTACTTCGAGTAGTCGAGGACGCGGCAGACGGGCGGCTTGGCCTCCGGTGCCACCTCGACGAGGTCGAGGTCGCGCTCCTGCGCGTAGCGCAGCGCGTCGTCGATCTTGAGCACGCCGATCTGCTCGCCGTCCTCGCCGATCAGGCGTACCTCTGGAACCCGAATCCGCTCGTTGATCCTCGTCGGATCGCGCTCTGGCGGGCGCCGGTCGAACCTACGCGGGACCGGCACTATCGATGATGGGCGCGCGTCAAGCGGTGATAGCGCGCGGCATGGTGTGTGTTGCGAATGCCAAGAAGGGCCAGTATAGCGGGGTCCCGGAGCATTCGCGAACGTTGCTCAGGCGCCGCGCGCGGCCGCCTCCGACACCAGTCGCGCGACCAGCTCCTCGACCGCCACAGCTCCCTCGTCGCCCGCCGCGCGCTCGCGGACCGAGACCTGCCCGGCCGCGGCTTCGCGCTCGCCGACGACGAGCATGTAGGGAGCCTTGCGAAGCTCGGCGTCGCGAATCTTGCGCCCGACCGATTCGCTGCGATCGTCGAGCTCGCCGCGCAGCCCCGCGGCCTCGAGCGCCGCGAGCACCGCCGCTCCGGCGTCGTTCTGGCGGTCTGAGATCGGCAGCACGATCGCCTGCACCGGCGCGAGCCACAGCGGCAGGGCGCCGTCGAGGTGCTCGAGCAGGACGCCGATGAAGCGCTCGAAGGAGCCGAACAGCGCGCGGTGGATCATCACCGGGCGGTGCTCGGAGTTGTCGGCGCCGGTGTAGGTCAGGCCGAAGCGCTCCGGCTGGTTGTAGTCGAGCTGGACCGTCCCGAGCTGCCACGAGCGTCCCAGCGAGTCGGTCATGTGCATGTCGATCTTCGGGCCGTAGAAGGCGCCGTCGCCGGCGTTGACGAGGTAGTCGAGGCCGAGCCGCTCGAGCGCCACCGTCAGCGCCGCCTCGGCGCGGTCCCACAGCGAGTCGTCCCCGATCCGCTTCTCGGGGCGCGTCGAGAGCTCGAGGCGCGCCTCGAAGCCGAACATCCCATAGATCTCGAAGCCGAAGCTCAGGCAGCCCGCGACCTCGTCGGCGACCTGCTCCTCGGTGCAGAAGATGTGGGCGTCGTCCTGGGCGAACTGGCGCACGCGCAGCAGGCCGTGCAGCGTTCCCGACGGCTCGTTGCGGTGGAGCAGACCCGGCTCGTAGTAGCGCACAGGCAGGTCGCGGTAGGAGTGGCGCTCCATCGAGTAGAGCAGGCAGTGGCCGGGGCAGTTCATCGGCTTGAGGCCCATCGGGCGCTCCTCGTCGGAGGTGATGAACATGTTGTCCTGGTAGTTGTCCCAGTGGCCGGAGGTCCGCCACAGCTCGGCGTCGTAGAGCTGCGGTGTCTTGACCTCGGTGTAGCCGTGGCGGCGCGCGAGCTCGCCGGCCGTGTCGCGCAGCGCGTTCCACAGCGTCGTGCCGCGCGGCGTCCAGAACGCGGTGCCGGGCGAGAGCTCGGAGAAGTGGAACAGGCCGAGGGTCCGGCCGAGCCGGCGGTGGTCGCGAGCGCGGGCCAGCTCGAGGCGCTCGAGGTGCTCGGCGAGGTCGGCCTTCGAGAGGAACGCGGTGCCGTAGATCCGCGTCAGCATCGGGCGACTCGAATCGCCGCGCCAGTAGGCGCCGGCGACCGATTGGAGCGCGAACGCGGCGACCTTCGAGGTGTCCGGGGCGTGCGGCCCGCGGCAGAGGTCGGTGAACGGGCCGTTGGTGTAGAGCGAGACGGTCTGCACGCCCTCGTCGCGCACGAGGTCGTCGATCAGCTCGACCTTGTAGGCCTGCTCGTCGACCGCGAAGCGCTCGCGGGCCGCTTCGACCGCCACCTCCTCGCGCACGAAGGCCTCGGCGGCCTTGACGTGCTCGGCCATGCGGGCCTCGATGGCGGGCAGGTCGTCGTCGTTGACGACCACGCCCTCGGGGAAGTCGAAGTCGTAGTAGAAGCCGGCGTCGATCGCCGGGCCGATGCTGATCTTGGTGCCCGGGTAGAGCTCCATCACCGCGGCCGCGAGCACGTGTGCGGCGTCGTGGCGGATCAGCGCCAGCGCCTGCTCGGATTTGGCGGTCACGATCGCGACGTGCGCGCCGTCGGGGACCTCGCGGGAGAGGTCGCGCAACTCGCCGTCGACCTCGATCGCAAGGGCGGCGCGCGCCAGGCCGGCGCCGATCCCCGCCGCTACATCGGCGCCGCTTGCGCGCTCGGCGACCTCGAGGTCGTTGCCGTCGGGCAGGGTGACGTGCTTGCTCATCTCGGCTCGCGATCCTACGTCACCGCCGCGGCCGCGGCGGGTAGGCTCACTCGTCGTGGACTCGCTGCGCGGAAAGCTGCTGATCGCCCCGCCGACGATGCTTGACCCGAACTTCGAGCGAACCGTCGTGCTGGTCGCCGCCCACGACGAGGAGGGTGCGCTCGGCCTGGTGCTCAACCGCCCGCTCGAGACGCCGCTGGAGGAGATCTCGCCGGAGCTTCGCCCGCTCGTCGAGCCGGGCACGGTGCTGCACAGCGGCGGACCCGTCGCGCAGGACTCGGCCGTCGTGCTGGCCGACTTTCACGACACGACGCTGGCGTCGCTGATGATCTTCGGGACGGTTGGCTTCCCGAGCGCGGAATGCGAGCTCTCGGACCTCGTCGACGGCGCACGCCGCGCGCGTGTCTTCGCCGGGCACTCCGGCTGGGGCCCGGGCCAGCTCGACGGCGAGCTCGACGCCGACGGCTGGATCGTCGGGCAGCTGGCGCCCGACGAGCTCTGGCAGCCCGACTCGACGGGGCTCTGGTCGACGGCCTTGCGCCGCAAGGGCGGTAGCTACGCGCTGCTGGCGACGATGCCCGAGGACCCCTCGGTCAACTGACGCGGGCGCTCAGGCGGCGTGCCAGAGCGCGTCGTCGCCGAGCGGCGTGCGCGTCGCGGCGCCTTCGGCGACCAGGGCGAGCAGCGCGTCCTCGGCGCCCTGGCGATCGGTGTCGATCAGGTTCCCGGCCATCGCGACGGCGACCTCCTGGGTGCACAGGCCGTGCCCGAAGTTGCGAAGCAGCTCGAGCGGCCCGCCCTCGGGCGGAAGGCGGCGCTCGAGGCCGGTGTCGAGGTTCGCGATCAGGACGTCGTAGGCCTCGAGCGGCTGGAAGCCGCCGGCCTCGAGGCGCCGGCCGCCGGACTCGAAGATCACAGACGGCGCGGTGAAGCGGACGAGGCCGTCGCTGAGCGCCGCCTTGCCCTGGAACTCCGTCGGGCCACCGGCGGCGCTACGGGCCTCGGCCTTGTCGGCCTCGTAGGCCTCGCTCACGGCGGCTGAGTCGAGCGCGGCGACGACGGCCTGCGCGTCGATCCCCTCGACGCCCGCGATTGCGGCCGCGATGGCCGCGTCGTCATCCATCAGGGCGCCCGTCGTGAACCAGCCGAAGGCGAGCGCGCGGAGGACCGCGAACTCGCGGCCGGGGTGATTGAGGCGCGTCGCGACGACGGCGCGACAGCCGCGGCCCGAGGCGACGAGGCGACTCCGCGGAGCCGCCGTGAACGGCATTCCGTAGCGGTCGCGGAAGCGGCGCGCGCCGGCGGCCTGGCGGCCCGGGGTGTAGCCGCCCATGTCGGAGGTGTCATCGCGCAGGCCGATCGTCACGAGCCGCCACTGCAGCTGATCGCCGTAGCGCCAGCGCAGCGCGGTCAGCGCCGGCGTGGCGGAGTAGGCCCAGGGGCAGGCCGGATCGCTGTAGAGCGTGGTGGCGATCGCCATGGCGTGACTCTATTGAACGGCCGAGTTGGCCCGGTGGGACAAGCGTGCTGCTCCAGATGTACAAACGGGCCGGCGCGGATTTGCTCCGGCGGGCGATATGGCGCGCGCGCCGCGAATCGTAGAAATCTCACTCGAGGCCGCAGCTGCGGCTAAGCCGCCATACCCGCCCCTGGAGGAGCGCATGCTCGCAACCGTGATCACGCCGTACGCGCACTGGCTTAACCCGGGAGACAACTCGTGGCAGATGACTGCCGCGACGTTCGTCGGCCTGATGAGCGTCCCCGGTCTCGTCGTCCTCTACGGCGGCGTGATGCAGAAGCGCTGGTCGGTCAACAGCATGATGCTGACCTTCATCGGCTTCGCCGTCGTGCTCATCGCCTGGGCGCTGTGGGCTTTCAAGATGGGCTTCGGGAGCCCGATTCACCTGTTCGGCTCGAGCTCGACGTCGTCGTTCTTCGACACGCTGGTCGGCAATCCGTCGAGCATCCTCGGGCACGTCGGGCTCCAGCACCAGGCGGTGATACCAATGCTGGTGGGCTTCATACCGAAGCTCCACTTCCCCGAGGCGTCGCTCTTCTACTTCCAGTTCGTCTTCGCCGGGATCACGCCGCTGCTGATGCTCGGCAGCGTTCTCGGCCGCATCAACTTCAAGGCCTGGATCCCGTTCGTGCTGCTGTGGATCACGTTCGTCTACGCGATCGACGCGTTCCTGATCTGGGGCGGGGGCTACTTCGGCGCGCACGGCGCGCTGGACTACTCCGGCGGCTACGTGATCCACCTCTCAGCCGGCGTGTCGGGATTCGTCGCCGCGGCGGTGATCGGCCCGCGCCTCAAGCGCGACCGCGAGGTGGACGCCCCCAACAACCTGCTGATGGTCGCGACCGGCGCCGGACTGCTGTGGCTCGGCTGGAACGGCTTCAACGGCGGCGACCCGTACTTCGCGGGCGCGAGCGCGTCGGCGGCGGTCGTCAACACGAACCTCTGCACGGCCGTCGCGATGCTCGCCTGGATCGGGTGGGACCTGATCTTCAAGGAGAAGCCGACGATCATCGGCACCGTCAACGGCATGATCACCGGCCTCGTCGGGATCACCCCGGCGGCCGGCTACGTCAACGGCTACGGGGCGATCATCATCGGCGTCGTCGCGACGACGGTCGTCTGGATGGCGATCCGCTACCTCAGCCGCACCTGGCTGTTCCGCAAGGTCGACGACACGCTCGGCGTGGTCTACACGCACGGCATCGCCGGGTTGGTCGGCGGCCTGATGGTCGGCCTGCTGTGTGACCCGAACATGAACATCTACCACGGGGCGGGCACGCTGACCGGGCTCCTGCAGCCGGGCGGCTCGGCGACGTTGCTGCGCTGGCAGGCCGAGACCGCGCTGTGGGTGATCGTGTTCAACGTCGTCGTCACGTTCCTGCTGCTGAAGCTGGTCGGAGTGTTCGTGTCGCTCCGCCACTCCGACGCCGACCTGGAGATCGGCGACCACGCGATCCACGGCCACGAGGTCTACCCCGCGGACGTGGCGTCGCTCGGCAGCTTCGGATCGGTTCCCCTTCAGCCGGCGCCGGCCGCAGCACAGCCGGCATCGCCGGCCTGAGGACGCCGGTGGCCGCGGACCGCAGCAGCGAGCGCTGCGCGTCCGCGGCCACCTCCGCAAGAACACGCGGGCCGCGCGCCGCCGGCCGAGTCCAGCCGGTCCGCCAAACGCCAGAAACGCCCGACCACTCCAAGCGGCCGGCACCAGGCCGCCTGCGGCCAGCGAGCTAAGCACGGGCGGCTCCGCTCAACACCCAGCCATCGTGTCGTGCTTTGAGCCGCCCCCAAGGCGGCTCAAATCACGACACGACCACCAGGTCGCCGATGGCGAGCATCCCGTAGACGGCCTGGGCGGTTGCGATCGGGAGCTCGACGCAGCCGTTTGACTGCGGGTAGCCGTAGCCGGGGCGGACGTAGCCGTGCACGGCGTCGCCGCCATTGAAGTAGTTGACCCACGGGACCCCCGGGTCGTCGTAGTGGCTGCCATCGACGTTGGTGCCGATCATCGTCGTCGCGACGTAGCGGATGTAGATCGGGAAGATCCCCTGCTGCGTCGCCGCTCCCGGGACGCCGGTGTTGGTCGGGCTGCGCAGCGCGACCTTGCTGCCCTCGTGAACCTCGAGCGTCTCGGGGATCGTCTCGGTCACGGTCACCCAGGTGTAGGGGCGCGGGTCGCGCTTGGCGAGCGTCTCGTCGGCCAGCAGCTCGGTCCAGAACTGCTTGGTGATCGTCGTCGAGACCGGCATGTTGTGGTCGCCCTCGAAGACCTCGATCGCGCCGGTCGTCGTCGGATCGAGCGTGCCCATCGTCAACGGCGGCGCGCCGGCGACATTGGCCCGCAGAATGCCGTGGGGCAGCTCGAAAGCGTCATGCGCGGCCTGCGCGCGGCTGACCGGGCCGGTGTCTGAGGCCCCGACGAAGCCGTGCAGGGTGTAGGGCAGGTAGCCGAGCCTCGCGAGCGCCTCCTGGACCGCGGTGATCCCCGGACAGGCGACGCCGAAGCTGATCGTGCGGCTGGCGCCAAGGCGGGAGCGGCTCTGCGCGAACGTACCCGCCGGGATGCGCATCGTGTAGGTCGTGCAGGGCTCGAGCGTCGAGGTCGGGCGGAAGAACTCGTAGTCGCCGACGTCGGTCCACGTCCCGGCCGTGGCCGGCGTGAGCGTCGGCCGCGGCGTGCCGAGCGCCGGCTTGCCGTTGAGGCGGATCGCGACGCCGCGTGTCGCGTCGGCGACGGACTGCGGCAGGTGCGTGAGCTTCGTGCGGCCAAGGTGACGCCGCGCCGCCACCGTCACCACCGGCGGGGTCTTCGCGGGCCCCGCCCGGTGGGTCGCAGGCGCGGCTGCGAGCGAACGCGTCGCGGCGTCGGCGGTGCGGGGCCCGAGCGCACCTGTCGCACTCGCGACGAGAACGGCGGCCGCCGAGGCGAGCAGGGCCGTGCCAAGCGCCGCGCCGAGCGTCGCTGCCCTGCTTGGCGTGTGCCATTGCGCGTCCATCGCCGGCGTGTGATGTTAGTGGCCGTGACGCTCGGACTGCGACGCCTGGCTTGCAGCGGCGGCGTCAGTGCGAGCGCGCCAGAGCCGCGGTCCTCCCGGCGCAGTCGTAGAGCTGGAGGTTCCACCCGCCGTGCGGGTAGACGTAGAGCGGATGCGCGGTCGTGCCGATGTTCTGCGGGTTTCGCCAGTGCGAGGCCGGTATCGCCAGGCAGCTGGCCGCCACCGCCGTGGACGCGGCGTTGCCGCCGCGCGTGGCGTAGCCCCCGCCGAGGGCTATGAACTTGACCTCATGGCGAGCGACGAGCTCCGCGAGCTGCTTGGGCTCGAGCACCGGGTCGACGGTGCCGTACCCGCCGAGCGCCGCGACGCGGCCGCCGAGCAGCGTCAGCGGCGCCGCCGTGGTCGAGCCCTGGGTGAACAGATCCCAGCGACTCGGCGGCTGGCGCCGGTGAACGTAGGCGAGGAGCTGTTGGTAGATGGGGACCTCGTCGAGCGGGATCCCGAGGCTCTCGGTGTCGTCCTCGATGTAGGGGCCGGCGGCGGGGAAGGTGCCGTTGGCGGGAACCTCCCAGGTGCTCGCCGAGTACAGCGCGACCGGAACAAGCAGCGCGGCGATGGCGACCGCGAGCGCGGGCGTCGTCACGCGCACCTGCCAGACCATCATCACGATCGCGACGATCACGACGGCGATCAGGATCGGCCACATCCAGTGCAGCCAGTCGTGCTCGCGTCGCAGCAGCACGAGCGTCACGACGAGGCTGCCGATCAAGCCGAGCGCCGGTAGCAGCAGGTAGCTGCGCCGTCGTCTCGCGAGGTCGATCATCGAACTGGCGCCGGCGCCGGCCATCGCCGCCGTCCCCGGGCCGAGCGCCGACACGTAGTAGGGGTGCACGATGCCCGAGGAGAAGCTCAACACGAACGCCTCCACGGCGAACCAGCCGCCCATCACGAACAACAGCGCCAGGCGTGGATTGGGCCGCCTCCGCCGCAGCGCGTCGAAGGCGATCGCCAGCAGCCCGAACGCCGCGAACGGCAGCAGCCACGCGCACTGACCGCCGTCTGAGATGTCGAACAGGCGAAGCGGGCTCGGCGCACCGGCCGAAGCGGTCGCGCCGCCGTGGCGGAGGCTGCCCGGGGCGACGCTGACGATCACGTTTGGCGAGGGCGAGTGGCGCTCGCCGAGAACACGGCCGAAGCCGTTGTGGAGAAAGGCCACGAAGAACTCGGAGTTGTCAGCCGTGCCGCCGATGTACGGGCGATCGGATGCCGGCGTCGCCTCAACGACGGCGATCCAGGCGATCGAGGCGACGGCCATGATCGCCCCCGCCGCGACGAGCAGCCGCAGACGCTTGGCACGCGTCAGCCGAGCGCAGGCGAACCAGGCGACGGCGAGACCCGGCACGATTATGTAGGCCGCGAGCGTCTTGGTGTTGAAGGCCAGCCCGACGAGCACCGCCGTGGCCACGAGCCAGCGCCACGATCCGCGCTCGGCGGCGCGCAGGCCGCTCAGGCAGGCGAGCGCCAAGAGGAGGATCAGGAGCGCGTCGAGGTTGTTGTCGCGCCCCGATGCGACGAACGATGGGAAGGTCGCCATCACCGCGGCCGCCGTGACCCCGGCCCAGACGCCGAACCGCGGCGCGACGATCACGTACAGCACGAGCACCGTCGCGATCGCGCAGAGCGCCTCGGGGACGAGCAGGCTCAGCGGGTGAAAGCCGAAGATCGCGGCGCTCAGCGTCTGCAGCCAGAGCCCGAGCGGCGGCTTGTCGATCGAGACGAGGCCGCCCGGGTCAGAGGACACGAACAGGAAGTTGTGCAGCGAGCCGAGCATCGACTTGACGGACGCCGAGTAGTAGGTGTTGGCCCAGCTGTTCTGGCCCAGGCGGTAGAGCTCAAGGACCGCCGAGGCGGCGAGAACGAGCGCGAGAGCGGCGTGGTGCGGGCGCGGTCTGGTCATCGATCGGGCGTCTGCGGGCCGCGCCGACCCTACAACGCGGGCCGGCCCGGGCGGCTGCGGCGACGCCACGTGTCACCTTCCGCGCGGCCGCGTGATCGCCTGCCGGCTCGCTTCTACACTTCGGCGCGTGGTGACAGTCCGCTTCACCTTCTCGAAGGCCGAGAATCAGCGCGCGATGGTCTACGTCGCGTCGCGAAGCCGCGCCGCGCTGGCGATGCTCGCGCTCGGCCTGGCACTGCTGGCCGGCGGGATCGCCAGCGGGAAGCTCGTGATCCTGCTGGTCGGCGCGGCGGAGCTCGCCTACTGGCTGGTGCTCGTCGTCGCCCTGCCGCGGCTTGGGTCGGCGCGGATGGCCGAGTCGGCTTCGGAGCAGATGCTGAGCTTCTCAGACGCCGGCGTGACCGCGGCGAACGTGAGCGGCGAGGGAAGCTTCGAGTGGCGCCACTGGAGCCGCTGGGGCTCGACCGGCGACCTCTACGTGCTGCGCGGCGCCAAGCGCGCCTTCACGTTCGTCCCACGCCGCGCGTTCGCGACCCAGGTCGCGGAGTCGGAGTTCCGCGACCTGCTCGCGCGCCACATCGACGCGCGTTAGCCGGCTACGACCCGCAGTTCGGCGCGGCGCTCCGGCGCGGGCTCCCAGCGGTCATCGCCGGTCAGGGCGCCGGAGTCGCGCTGGTCGACGACGGTGAAGCCGAGGACCGCTAGACCCGTCGCAGCGCAGACGCTCGCGTCGCCCGCACGGAGCCGCAGGCCAGTCCGCGCGCCGACCGCCTCGGCGACAATCGACGGAAGCGCCATGAACGCGACGTCGGGCTCGACCTCAGCGCGAAGCGCGCCGGCGTGAGCGTCGAAGCGCAGCAGCAGGAGCAGCGTGTCGCGCTCGCGGTACGCGCGAAGCGCGCGCGGCGGCTCGCCGGCGAAGGCGTCGTAGAGCTCCCGCAGCACCTCGGCAGCGACGCATTCGACCTCGTCGCGTGTGGCTGTCGCCAGTCCGGTCACGATCTCGTTACCGCGTAGTTACCTCCTAGCGCCTATTCGCATCGTCGCCTGGACGGATGTTCGGGTGGGAAACCCAACCCCCACCGGGTAAACCTTCCTCGACGCGGCCCGGATGAGTCCGCCATAGTTAGCCCGTGCCTGCGTTCGGGCCAGTCTTCATGCGCCGCCGGCCGCCACGGCGAAGGCGACGGCGCGCTGCCCTGACGCTCGCAGCTCTCGCCGCTTTGGGAGCCGGACTGCTGCTCGTGGCGACCCTCGCGCCGCGTGGCGCCGGTCCGCAATCCGCCGCCTCGGTCAAGCGGGTGCTTTCGTCCGCTTCGGGGGTGACGTCCGCCCCGCCGGCCGCTGCGCCGGCCGCCGTCAGGCACGCCGTGTCGGATGCGACCCCACCGGCGACGCCCGCCGTGGAGGTCGCCACAGTCGCGCCCGCGCGCGCGACGGCATCGCCTGACAGGCCGCCGACGCCGACGCCGACGGCGACGGCGACGGCGAGCCTCCCCGCGCCGCTGAGTCGCTTCAGCGCCTCGCCTGAGGTCATCGCCCACGCGGCGCTCGCCGGCGATGCAGACACGATCACGACGTCCGTGTCCCCGAGCAACGCAATCGGAACGTTCACCTACAGCGACAGCGCGAACACCCACGGGCCCACCAGCGGATCCTGCGATCCGAGCTGCACGGTCACCGAGGGCGACATGGTCACGCTGACGGCGAGCGACAGCACCGACTGGACCTTCGCGGCCTGGGGGCCGGGCGGCTCCTGCGCCACGCTGAGCGCCCTAGCCTCGTGCACCTTCGTCGCCAACAGCTCCGAAACCGACACCGCGACGTTCACCCAGAACCAGGTCACGATCTCGATCGGCTCGCCGGCAAACGGCACCGTGACCGTCACCGACCCGACCGCGGGGACCAGCTGCAGCTCCGCGACCAGCACGTCCTGCCAGGTCGGGCAGGGCGACTCGATCGAGGTCAGCGCCAGCGCCGCCTCGCACTACAGCTTCACCGGCTGGAGCAGCGGCACGTGCAGCGGCACCGCCGTGACACCCTGCGACTACGCCGCCAACAGCTCCGAAACCGACACCGCTGCCTTCAGCGTGATCAAGGACACGATCTCGATCGGCACCCCCGCAAACGGCGGCGTCAGCGTCGCCGACAGCCAGGCCGGCACGACCTGCTCAAGCTCCACCTGCCGGGTCAACGACGGCGACTCGATCACGATCACCGCAACACCAAACACCCACTACAACTTCGCAAGCTGGAGCGGCGGGGGACACTGCACCGGCCAGACCGCGACCTGCACCTTCAACGCCACCGGCGGCGAAACCGACACCGCCGCCTTCACTCAGATCCTCGTGACGCTGACGATCGCCTCGACCGGCCCCGGCACGACGGCGCTGGCCGACGCTCCGAACGCGGCCGACGACTGCTCGACCACCACCTCGACGACGACGCTGATGTGCACGGTCGGTCAGGGCGACGGCATCACCATCACGGCGACCGCCGGCAATCAGGCGAACTTCACCGGCTTCTCGACGGGCATCTGCCCGACGCAGACGAACACACCGCCCAACGTCTGCAAGTTCACCGCCGCATCGGCTGAGACCGAGACGGCGACCTTCGACTCGACGATCAGCGTGACTGCCTCGAGCGCCGGCAACGGCAAGACGACCGTGTCGGACTCGAGCCCCTGGGTCACCTGCTCCGGTACGACGTCGTCGTGCACCGTCGACGCCGGCGACACCGTGATGCTGACGGCGACCCCGAACACCGGCTACCGCTTCACGACGTGGACCGGGGGCGCACAGTGCAGCGGCAAGGCGAACGATCCTTGCGAGATCACGGCCATCGCCGGCAGCCCCGAGACGGACGTCGCGCAGTTCGCGCTCAGCCAGTTCCAGATCGGCAGCGCGGTGAACGGCAGCGGGACGGTCGCCGTGAGCGATCCGGACACGAGCAACAACGCGATGTGCAACCCGGCGGCGACCGCCTGCATCGCCAACTACGGCGACAGCGTGACGCTCGTCGCAAAGCCCGGTACAGGGCAGGTCTTCTCGGGCTGGAGCGGGGGCAGCTGCACCGGCACGAGCACGACCTGCGTCGTCACGGCCACCCAGGCGGAGATCGACACGGCGGCGTTTTCCCCGCAGCAGTTCACGATCACCGCGCAGGCCCAGCCGGGCGGCGTGGTGACGTTGACCGACGGCAACAACGGCTGCAGCAACACGACGACCCTGAACACGACGGCGCCGCAGAGCGTCCAGTGCACCGCCAGCTACGGCGACATGATGCAGATCTCGACACGCGGCAAGGTGCCCGGCTTCGGCGACAACGGCTACCACTTCTCCGGCTGGAGCGGCGGCGGCAGCTGTCAGGGCCCGCCGGCGCAGTCGAGCCCCTGCAAATTCTCCGTGACGGGGGCCGAGACCGATTCGGCGGGCTTCGTCCAGCCCGCCGAGTTCACGGTCTCCTACACAGCGACCGGGAGCGGCACGGTCGCGATCACAGACAGCAACACCAACGTCAAGTGCAGGGCCTCGCAGCCGAGCTGCGTCGTCGACTACGGCGACACCGTGACGCTCACGGCGACACCGGGCGACTCATCCCAGGTCGGCGCCTGGTCCGGCGGCTGCACCCCCAGCGGCGCGACCTGCACGATCACGGCCGTGCAGAGCGATCAGGCGGTCGCCGTCGACTTCCCGATCGCGGTGCCCGCCGGAAACGCGGTGTTCGTCTCGCCGCTCGGCAACGACGGGAACCCCGGGACGCAGGCGGCTCCGGTGGCAACGCCGCAGCGTGGCGTGGCGATCGCCGAGGCCTCGGGCATCAAGCAGCTGCGGATCGCGCAGGGCAGCTACCCAGGGCCGCTGACGCTGGGCTCGGCCGACGACGGCCTCGGAATCTACGGCGGCTTCGACCCGGCGAGCTGGCAGCCGACCTTCGACACGCCGCTGCCGACCACGATCAGCGGGACGACCGAGGGGCTCTTCGCCAACGGCGCCGTCGGGATCACGGTGCAGCAGCTCGACCTGGTCGCGCTCGCGGCCAACGCTCCGTCCGCGTCGACATACGGGATCCTGGCCGCCGGGGGATCCGGGATCACGCTCAAGAACGTCGGCGTAACGGCCGGCAACGCAACCAGCGGCGCGAACGGAGCGGCGGGCGGGACCGGCGGCGCGGGGCGCGGCGGCGCAGCCGGCCGGGAGGGTCAGACACCGGCCGAGGTGGTGGCGGCATGCCTCGCCTCGTCACGGCGCTGCAACCCCGTCGACCCCGCCGGCGGCGCTCCGGGGATCGGCGGGAACGGCAACGACAGCTCGCTGCGCGCGAACGCCGAATACTCCGAGAACCCGGTCATGCGGCTGGCGGCGGCGTCGCTCGGCTCGCCGATCGCGGGCCTCTCGGGCGGTGACGGCGGGTTCGGCGGCTACGGAAGCACGGGCGCGAGCGCCACGCCGCACACCTGCGCGGGGAGCGGGTCCGGGCGCGTCTGCGGTCCGGCAAAGACCGTCTCCGGGAAGCTCGAGGTCCTCGGGCCCTACGCGGGCAGCCCGGGATCGACCGCGATCGGCGATGCGGCGGCGGCCGGCGCCGGCGGCGCGGCGGGCGCCTCCAGCGCGACGACCAACGGCCACTCTGGTCTCAACGGCACAGACGGCGCCAACGGCCCGCCGGGCGCCAACGGTGCGCCCGGTGGCGGCAACGGCGGCGGGGTGGGCTGGGCACCCGGCAACGGCGGCAACGGCCTTTCCGGCGGCCCCGGTGCAGGCGGTGGCGGTGGCGGCGGCGGCGGCGGCGACCAGCAGCTTGAGCCGGGCGGCGTCGTCTACGGCTCGGGCAACGGCGGCGGCGGTGGTGGCGGCGGCGGCCTGGGCGGCGGCGGCGGGATCGGTGGCGGTGGCGGCGGCGGCTCGTTCGGACTGTTCCTGACCGGCTCATCAACCATCAACGTCGTCCTCGGGAGCACCGTGACGGCCGGCAACGGCGGCAACGGAGGCAACGGAGGGGCAGGCGGCAACGGCGGCGCAGGCGGTCCGGGCGGTCTCGGCGGCGTCCACGGCGTGCCGTTGCTCGGCGCCGGCGGGAACGGCGGCGAGGGCGGCTCCGGCGGTCAGGGCGGCGGCGGCGGCGGCGGTGCGGGCGGCCCGAGCGACTACGCCTTCGCCAACGACTCGGGATCGTCGCTGACGGCGGTCGCAGCGACCTTCACGCGGGCAGTCGACGGGGCAGGCGGCATCGGCGGCTCGCCGGGCGGCGCGCCCGGCCACGGGCCGCCGGCTCCGACCGGCGCGTGCAGCCGGGCCTGCTCGCGCGTTCCCGTCCAGCTGCCCGCTGTGGCGCTGTTGAGCGGGACGTCGATCACGACCCAACTGCGCTGCCAGAGCAGCTGCCACGGCACCGCGACGCTTCGGATGTTCACGGGCGCGACGCTCGCGACCGTCTCGTTCCGGCTGAGCCGCGGAGTGCTCGGAGCGCTTCGCCTGAAGGTGCGCGGATCGGCCGTCTCGCGGCTCGCGCACGTCACGCACGCGGCGGCGCAGCTGAAGGTGGCCGTCAGCCTCGGGTCGGGACGCCCGAGCACCTACGTGAACACCATCGAGCTCACCCGCACTCTGCCTTCGGCGTCGCACGTCAAGGCGAACGCGACGCACTGACCGCGCGCCGGGCCGCGTGAATCCCTACCCCGCCTGGCCGTTCCTCTCCGACCCGAGCCATCCCCTGCTCTCCGCGGTCTGGGCTGTCGCGATCCACGGCGTGATCAGCCTCGCGGCGGTGGCGCCGATCGTCCAGCGCAGTCGCCGACGCCTGGCCTACGCGGCGCTCGCGTTCGTCGGCGGCTCGGCGATCGACCTCGACCACTTCATCGCCGCCGGCAGCCTCAACCTGCGCACGATCGAGACGATGTCGGGCCGCCCCGACACGCACTCGCTGATCTTCGCCGTCGGATTGGGACTGGTGGCCTTCGCGCTGACGCGCCGCGCGATCGCGGGCTGGTCGGTCTTCGCCGTCACGCTCGCGCACCTGCTCTTCGACGCCGCCGGTGGGAGCGAGCACTTCCTCTATCCGTTCAGCGGGCTCGACGGCCTGCCGTGGATCACCTGCCCGCTCGGCACGATCGCGCTGGCCGTCGCGAGCGCGGCGATCGCCGCGGCCGCGATGCAATCACCACAGCCGGCCGTGCGGCGGCGCGCCGCGGCCGCGTGAGCGCGTGAACGCCGTGCGGATGCAGGCCGTCCAGATCACCGCGCCCGGACAGATCGACGCGGTCGAGGTTGACGTGCCGACGCCCGGGCCGGGTCAGGTCCTGTTGCGCGTGCACGCCTGCGGCGTCTGCCGCACGGACCTTCATCTACTTGACGGCGAGGTGGTGATCCCGGCGCCGCCGATCGTCCCCGGCCACCAGATCGTGGCTACGATCGCGGCGGGCGATGAGGCCGGTCTGCGCGTCGGCGTGCCGTGGCTCGCCTGGGCCTGCGGCGAGTGCCGCTACTGCCGAAGCGGCCAGGAGAACCTCTGCCCGCGGGCGCGCTTCACCGGGCGCGATGTCAACGGCGGCTTCGCGCAGTACGCCGTTGCCGAGCGTGCGTTCTGCCTCGAGCTGCCGGCCTCGTATGGAGATCTCGAGATTGCTCCGCTGCTCTGCGGCGGTTTGATCGGCTATCGCGCGCTTCGCATCGCCGGCGACGGGGAGCGCGTCGGGCTGTACGGCTTCGGCGCCGCCGCGCACATCATCGCCCAGGTCGTGCAGGCCCAGGGCCGTCGCGTGTTCGCCTTCACTCGCGATGGCGACGCGCGCACGCAGGAATTCGCGCGCGGGCTAGGCGCAGCGTGGGCGGGCGGATCAGGCGAGCGTCCGCCGGAGGAGCTCGACTGCGCGCTCGTGTTCGCCGCCGCAGGCGAGCTCGTCCCGGCCGCGCTGCGCGCGGTGCGCCCTGGTGGGAGCGTCGTCTGCGCCGGGATCCACATGTCGGAGATCCCGGCCTTTCCCTACGAGATCCTGTGGGGCGAGCGGACCCTCCGCTCCGTCGCCAACCTGACCCGCCGCGACGGGCGCGAAATGCTCGAGCTGGCGGCCCGCACACCGATCGTCACCGCCGTCTCGGTCTACGCCCTCGCGAACGCCGCTGCTGCGCTTAACGACCTTCGCGCCGGGCGCTTCGACGGAGCGGCCGTGGTCGACCTTGCCGTCGAGCGCACCGTACGCGAAGGTGCTACTCGGATCCCGCCGGGCTAGAGCGCGATGGTGATGCTCACCAGCTGCCGGCGTTGCAACCGCCGTGCTGGCCGCTGGTCGGCGTGCACGTGCGGGTGATCAGCCCGTTCAGCCGGGTGATGCTGAACGTCTCGGAGCCGTTGGCTGAGCTGGTCGTCACGGTGTAGCCGTTTGCCGTGGCGTTCGTGACGCTCATGACGTAGGCGTTGTTCCCACCGTTGGAAGTTGTCTGAATCGTCGAGTCATACGGCGGCAGCGCAGCGGCCGTGAGGCCCGTGTAGTTGCCGCTGTGATCGGTCGCGTAGTCCTCGGCCGCGATCTGCGCGGAGTGTGCGACCTCCTTGGCGGAGGCGTCGAAGGCCTTCGTCGTCTGGTTGAGGAAGGACGGGATTGCGATCGCGGCGAGAACGCCGATGATCAGGATGACGACGAGGATCTCGATCAGTGTGAAGCCATCCTCGCCACCGATGCTCTGCAGTCGTGCCCGCACGCGAATTCCTTTCAGGTCGCGAGTGCCGCGCCGCGGGTCTATGACCCCCGGCGCGGACCCGCTTCATTGACACCCACCTGACGGCCATTTTTCGTGCGGCCGTCACTCGATGAACGGGCAGGCGCCGCGGCTTTTTTCACCCGCGACAAACGTCCAGGCGCCGCCTCAGGAGCTGGCGTAGAAGACGTCGCTGAAGCCCGTGCCCCCGAGGCCGAGCGCGCCAGGCAGGGCGAGCAGGTCGGGATTCTGGCCCTGACTGCCGATCATCTGCAGCGGCGCGGCGCCGACGCCTGAGATCGTGCTCGTGACTCCATTGGCCGTGGCGCCGGCGTTCGTTATCGCCGTCGTGCCGAAGTTGGCGAGGTTGGCGATCGGGCAGTCGCCGGGTCCCTGGCAGATGCTCGGGCGCTCGACGATCCACTCAACCGAGCCCTCAGATGGTGTCTGCGGGGGAGTCGGGTGCTCGCTGACGGTCCAGCCCGCGGTGCTGTCCGAGAGGGCCAGCGTCCACGTGCCCAGCGTGACGGTCACCGACGCGCTCATCAAATCGCCCGCGGAGACGGGGTTCGGCAGCGTCACGCTCGGTTCCGGGTAGACCTCCCACCAGGCGTCGTAGGTCGCTGTCCCGCCCGCGCAGAAGCTGTCGGTGCCGTCCTGTTGCACCGTCGATGTGCCATCGCCGTCGATGCCGACCCACTCCGAGGAGTAGGTGGCCGCGCTCGAGCAGCTGACCGACGGCACGATCCAACTGCCGCTCGCCATCGTGTACGTCACACCGGTCTGGTTGGCCTCGTAGCCCGACCAGTTGACACTCGAGTTGTCGGCGCCGACGACCAGCGACGCCGGGTTGGAGGTCGCCGTGCCGGAGCCGTTGCTGAAGACGGCTCGGTACTGGTCGCCGTTGTCGGTTGCGTCAGCCGTGAAGCTGTAGGTCGCCGAGATCGCCCCTGACACGTCCCCCCAGCTGCCGCCGCCGTCCGTCGAGACCTGCCAGCGGACCGACGGCGTCGGAGTGCCCGTGGCGCCGGCGCTGAAGCTGACGGTATCCGCGGCCACGACGGCGCGGTTGGCGGGCTGCTGCGTGACCTGGGGGGCGGCGGCGACGGCGACGGTGAGCGTCGCCGCGCTCGAGGTCGCCGTTCCGGCCGGGTTGGTGAACACCGCGCGGTACTGATTCCCGCTGTCAGAGCCGCTCGCGACGATGCCGTAGGTGGACGCGTTCGCCCCGCCGATGTCGCTGAAGGTCGCGCCGTTGTCGGTCGAGAGCTGCCACTGCACGGTCGGGATCGGGGAGCCGCTCGCAATTGCCGTGAAGCTGACGCTCGACCCCGAAACGGTCGACTGGCTCGCCGGCTGAAGCGTCACCGCCGGCCCGGTCTCGACCGTCAACGTCGCCGCGAACGTCGTCGCGCTGCCCTGGCTGTTGGTGAAGACGGCGTGGAGCTCCTCGCCCGATTGCGAGGGCGAAGCCGAGAAGGAGTAGGTCGGCGCGGTGGCGCCGGGGATCGGGGTCCAGCTGGCGCCGGCGTCGATCGAGGCGTACCACTGGACGCTCGGGGTCGGCACACCTGACGCAGCGGCGCTGAAGACGGCGGGGTGCCCCGCGATGACCGTCTGCGCCGCCGGCTCGGTTGTGATCGAGGGAATGATCGGCTGGCTGACGGTCAGCAGGACCGCATTGCTCGTGACGGTGCCCGCGCCGTTGGTGAAGATAGCGCGGAGCTGTTCGCCGTTCTGCAGCTGGCTCGCGGAGTCGATCGTGTAGCTGGCCGACGTCGCGCCGGAAATCGACGCCCAGGTTATGCCGTCGTCTGTCGAGACCTGCCACTGGACCGTCGGGGTCGGCTGCCCGGAGGCCGCCGCCGTGAACGTCACCTGCCCTCCCACGACCACGCCCTCGTTGATCGGCTGAGTCGTGAGCTGGGGTGCCTGCTCGAGCGCGACGACGGTTAGCGTCGCCGCCGCAGTCGGAGCCGCGCCGGCCTGGTTGGTGAACACGGCGCGGAATTCCTCGCCGCTTTGCGCGAGCGAGGCGGCGTCGATCGCGTAGCTCGTCGCGGTCGCGCCCGCGATGTCGCTCCAGCTCGCGCCGCCATCGGTTGAGAGCTGCCACTGGACGGTCGGCGCGGGCGTCCCGGACGCCGCGGCGCTGAACGAAGCGCCGGCGCCCTCGTTGACCGAGACGCTGGTCGGGTTCGAGACGATCGAGACCGGCACGACCTGCGGCGAGGCGGCACTCTGGACGGTCAGCAGAGCCGCAGCGGTCGTCGCCGACCCGTTGGCGTTGGTGAATACCGCGCGGTAGCGCAACCCGCTCTGACCCGGAGTGGCGGTGAACGCGAAGGTGGCGGACCTGACGCCCGGCACGGCGGTCCAGGTATGCCCGCCGTCGGCCGATACCTGCCAGCGCACGGTCGGGCTCGGAGCGCCGTGCGCCGCAGCGGTGAAGCTGACGGCGACGCCGGCTGAGACGGTGGCGCTCACCGGCTCGAGCGTCACCCTGGGCGCGCCGCGACGTGAGGCTGCGGCTTCGATGACCGTGACCGGCGCGGCGGTCATGCTCGACCCGCGGCCGCTGACGGTCACCTCGAAGCGGAAGACGCGGTCGGCGGTGGAGGTGTTGCGTGGCAGCGTGACGCTCGCCGTGGCCCTGCCCGATCGGCATGGCGTGCTGACCGGAGTGCGGCCGAGGCCTCGAGCGAACGTGAACGTGCAGCTCGAGGCGTGCTGGACGGTGGCGGTGAGCTTGACCTGCCCCCCCGCCGCCGGCAGGTGAGACGGCGCGGCGGTGAACAGCCCGATCCCGAGCTTTGCGCGGCGCGAGCGCGCGGCGACCATTGGTCCGCGGGAGGGCGACGGCGACCCGGTCTCGACGAGACGCAGGTGCGACGTGACGACCGGCTGCGGCGCCGCGGCCCCACCGGCTGCCAGAGCCGTGAATCCGGCGGCCGCGGCGAGCGCGGCGAGCAGCGCGGCGGCACGGCGAGCGGGCAGCCTGCGTTCTGGCGAGAGGACCGCCCTGCTCTCGGCCCGTGCGCAGCCGGGCCGGTCCTTGGTCGAGTTCATGCCGAGATCCGTTCGGTCTTTAGGGCCGCGATGATAGTCGCGTTAGGACCCCGCGGTGGGTGGTTTTTCCGCACGTCGGGCTACGATCGGGTGATGCGCCGGCTCGCCGTGGCGATCGCGACAATCGTGGTGCTCTGCGCGTCCACCGGCGCAGCGGCGCTCAGCCATACGAAGGCGAGCGTGTACGAGCCATTCGGCGCAGGCGGCGCCGTGATCGGGCACGTGAAGGTCGCCTCCGGCTATTGCTTCACCGGCTCTGAGGTGGCCAACCGCGACGACGCCTTCCGCTGCTTCGTCGGCAACCTCCTCTACGACCCCTGCCTGCGCTCGCCGGTCAATCGCCGCGTCGTCGTGTGCCCGATCCCGTGGGATCAGTCCGGCACCGAGATCCGGCTCACCAAGCCGCTGCCCGCCCCGTCCACGCACACGCCGCCAAGCCTCGCGCTTGAGCCCTGGGCGCTTGAGACGACCGCCGGCGCACGCTGTCTGCTCGCTGGCGGCGCCTCGAGCGTCGTCGGCGGCGTGCGGCTCAACTACTTCTGCGGCGCGCACGCCAGCTACGGGCTGTGGGGCTACCCAAGCCGCCGGTCGCGGCTGTGGACGATCTTCGACGCGCCGTTCTCAGCCCATTCGCTGCACCACCGCGTCGCGATCGCGCGCGCGTGGATGTAGCTCGCTGATCCAGCGACGACCGCTCAGCGAGGCCTCGATCTGGCAAACCACGAGGACAGCGGCGCCGACACGCCGCGCTCTGTGCGGTAGCGTGCCGGGAAGCGATGACGGCCGCCGGCGAAACGCTCGCGAACCTCTACCGCGGCGGCCCGGCGGACGCGATCGTGCTGGCAGAGGATGGGGGGCGGGTCTCGCATGAGCGGCTCGCCGAGCTCGTCGACGACGTCGCTCGCCACCTGAGCGGCCAGGGCATCGGCCGCGGCGACCGCGTCGCGCTCGTGATCCCCGAGGAGCCCGATCTCGTGCCGCTGCTGCTCGGCGTGGCTGCGCTCGGCGCCGCCGCGGCTCCGCTCAATCCCGCCTACACGCGCGAGGAGTTCGCCTTCTACTTCGACGACCTCAGACCGGCCGCGCTGATCGTCGCGGCCGGCGATTGCGCGGCCGCCCGCGAGGCGGCCGCGGATTCGATGCGCGTGATCGAAGCGAACGGCGGCGCCCTCGACGGACCCACCGCCGACTACGAGGACGCCGAGCCGGACGACATCGCACTGCTGCTACACACGAGCGGCACGACCAGCCGACCCAAGCAGGTGCCGCTTCGCCACCGCAACCTGACCGCGTCGGCGCGCTCGATCGCCGCCTTCTACCGCCTGGGCGCCGACGACGTGTCGTTTCGCGCAATGCCCCTCTTCCACGTCCATGGCCTCGTGGCCTCGACGCTCGCGTCGCTCTCGGTCGGCGGGTCGGTCGTCATCCCCAAACGCGTGCTCCCGCGGCGGCTCTGGGGCCAGCTCGTCGAACATGGCGCAACCTGGATATCCGCTGGACCGACGCTCCACTCGATGGCCCTGGAGCGCCGCGGCCAGGATCAGCGCGCACCGGACACGCTGCGCTTCGTGCGCTCCTGCAGCTCCGCGCTGGCACCGGAGCTTCTCGCCCGCTGCGAGGAGGCCTACGGCGCGCCGATGCTCGAGGCCTACGGCATGACCGAGGCAAGCCACCAGATGACCTCCAACCCCCTCCCCCCGGCTGCACACGTCGCGACATCCGTCGGCGTGTCGGCGGGAGCGCAGATACGCACCGTCGACGAGGCCGGTCGCGACGTCGCGGTCGGCGAGGTCGTGATCCGCGGTCCGGGCGTCATGTCCGGCTACCTCGCCAACGACGAGGCCAACGCCGTGGCGTTCGTCGACGGCTGGTTTCGCACCGGCGATCGGGGACGGATCGAGGATGGCTACCTCTATCTCGAGGGCCGCATCAAGGAGCTGATCATCCGCGGCGGGGAGAACATCTCGCCGGGAGAGATCGAGGACGCCCTGAAGGCGCACGGCTCGGTTGTCGACGCCGTCGCGTTCGGCATTGCGAGCGAGAAGTACGGCGAGGAGGTCGGCGCCGCCGTCGCGCTGCGCGAGACCGTCGATGAGAAGGCGCTTCAGGCGCACTGCCGCGACCGGCTCGCGGCGTTCAAGGTGCCGGTTGCGATCTTCGTGCTGCCGGAGATCCCGCGCACCGCGACCGGCAAGGTCCAGCGTCGGCGGATCGCAGAGCGCATCCTCGGATGAGGTTCGCCGTCGTCGGGGCCGGCGCGATCGGCGCCTACGTCGGCGCGAGGCTGATCGAGGGTGGCTCGGACGTCGTCCTGATCGCCCGCGGCGAGCACCTCGCGGCGATGCGCCACAACGGCCTGACGGTGCTCTCCGCGCGCGGCGACGTGTCGGTCGCGGTCGAGGCCAGCGAGGACCTGGGCGCGATCGGCGGCGCCGACGTCGTGATCGTGGCCCTCAAGGCGCACAGCATTCCCGCGCTCGCGCCTTCGCTCGGCCGCCTCCTGGCGGCGGGAGCGACGACGATCTGGGCCCAGAACGGAATCCCCTGGTGGTACTTCCGAGATCACGGCGGCGCGCTCGACGGCCTGGCGCTCGAGTCGGTCGATCCGGGCGGGGCGATCGCCGCGGCGATCCCGCAGGGGTCGGCGATCGGCACCGTCGTCTACTGCTCGGCGCAGATCGTCGCGCCGGGCGTGGTCCGCCACGTCGAGGGCACGCGGTTCACGATCGGGGAGCCGGACGGGACGCTCAGCGCGCGCTGTGCGGCGATCTCAGACGCGTTTCGCGCAGGCGGTCTACGCGCGCCGGTCGTCGAGAACGTACGAACCGAGATCTGGCTCAAGCTGTTCGGCAACGCCACCTTCAACCCCGTCTCGGCGCTGACCGGCGCGACGCTGCGCCAGTTCGGCGACCTGCCGGAGATGCGCACGCTGATGCTCGACGCGTTCGGCGAGATCGCGGCCGTCGCGCGCGCGCTCGGAGCCGAGCCGGCGGTGTCGCTGCAGCGACGCCTCGAGGGTGCGATCGAAGTCGGCGACCACAAGACGTCGATGCTCCAAGACCTCGAAGCCGGCAAGCCGCTCGAATACCAGTGCATGACCGGCGCGATCATCGAGATCGCTCGGCGCCTTGAGATAGAGGTGCCGCGTGTCGAGGCGATCCACGCCTGCGTTGCGCTGCTCGACCACTGCGCGCGCGACGACTAGCCCGTCGGGGCCATCGCGTGTCCGCCGGGCGTGACGAGACCCGGGACCTGCTCGGGGGCCGCGAGGAGAAGGACCGCGAGGGCCAGCAGCGCTGCCGCGGTGCCCCATGTCGCAACGCGCCGCCACGGCAGCGTCTTCTCGAGCGTGATCAGCGCCGCGACGAACGCCATCCAGACGAGGCTCATGACCCCGAGCGCGAACAGGGCCGCCATCAGCGCCCAGCAGCAGCCGACGCACCATGCGGCGTGGCGGCCGCCCATCGCGAGCGCGCCGCGGCGGCCGTCGCGCCAGCTGCCGAGTAGGAAGCCGAGCGGGCTCCGGCACTTCTGCAGGCAGATGTTCTTCAGCGGCGTGAACTCGTATACGGCGGCGAGAACGAGGACTGCGCCGGCGAGCCAACGTCCGCCGGCGTGCCAGGCCAGCTGCGGGCCGAGCGCCGCGCGCCCCACGCGGTATACGGCGTAGGCGAGCACGCCGGCAGCGCCCCACACGAGCAGGTAGGCGGCGCTGAACAGCAGCGGTCGGTCGAGGCCGCGCCGGTGGGTCAGTCGCGCGTACAGCGACACGGTCGGCGCGACCGCCGGGAACATCATCGCCGCCATC
Organism: Solirubrobacteraceae bacterium; assembly: GCA_036561565.1. Classification (GTDB taxonomy): domain Bacteria; phylum Actinomycetota; class Thermoleophilia; order Solirubrobacterales; family Solirubrobacteraceae; genus Palsa-513. The sequence goes on from DATBPB010000019.1 coordinate 28,803, forward strand.
ATCACGGTCCACACGCCTACGAACCAGCCGAGCGTGCCGAGATCGGTGCCGGGGCCGGCGTCCATTCCCGCCATGCTCACGGCGGTCGACCACCAGGCGACGGCTGTCAGGCCGAGCAGCACCGCGACAAGCCCGAGCCGCGCGCGCATCGCCGCGAGCACGGCATCCGGCGCGCCGGCCGCGGCGCTCACGCCGCCCAGGCGAAATGCGCGTTGGAGAACGCCGATTTGCCCTCGTAGCTGATGCCGAAGGCGTTCACGCTCGAGCGCGTCGCCCGCGCGACGGTCAGATCGGGGCCGGCGGGATGGAACACGCCCGTGAGCTTCACCGCCTCACCGGACTCCGAGCCGAACGGTACGACGTCCTCGATCTCGAGATCGACGGCGTCGCCGATCCGGACCCGGTGGCGCAGGCCGTCGTTTTCCACCTCGATCGGGGCCCGCTCGACGCCGAGGTGCTCGCCGATCAGCGGGCCGAGCGCCTCCATCGGGCCGCCGAGCGCCCCGGAGAAGACGGCCCCGAGCTTCTCGGCCTGCTCGTCGGAGGCGGCGGAGTCGATGAAGACCCCGAGGCGCCAGTTGCCGTCGGTCATCACCTTCGGCGTGTCGGCGACGGCGGCGACGTTGAGGCCGCCGACGTCAACGCCGTCGACCTGGCCCTCCTCGACGTGGAAGACAAGCGTGACCCGGCAGCGGTCGAGCGTCGCCCCCAGCGACAACGACGCCGTGCACGGGCAGATCACGTCACATGAGCAACTCTCGAAGTAGGACCCGGCGAGACTCCACGACACGGCGACCTCCGATCTGGCCACAGTCAACGGATAGCGGCGATTGTGCTCGCAGCACCGCGTGCAGTCAAGAGGCTCAGCGGATGCCGGTGTCGTAGCGGATCGTCACCGTTGTGAAGTGGCCCGCGTGGACGCTGACATCAAACGGCGCCGGCGGCCGCGGGAACGGCGAGGCGCCCGTCCGCTGCGCAACGACGACGTAAGTTCCGGGCGGCAGCCGCAGGCCGAATACTCCCTGCCCGTCCGAGCGCGCGATGTGGATGCGGCGCCCTCCGAGTGCGTGGATGCGCAGGGTCGCGAGGATGGGCCTCGGCGCGCAACCGGGCTGCGGTGGGTTGGACTCGACGGGGCAGGTCGGGCCCTCGACGATCCGTCCCCTGATGCCCGAGGTCGGGGCCGCTCCGGCGGCGGTCGCCCCGACAAGAGCGAGCGAGACGGCGGCGAGGGCGAACGCGCGGCGCATGTCAGTCGTTGGCTGCGAGGAACTCCTCGACGAGACCCAGGAACCGCTCGGGCTGCTCGAGGTGGGTGCAGTGGCTCGCACCGTCGAACAGCTCCCAGCGAGCGTCGGGCAAAGCGTCGACGAGGGGACCGACCACGGCGGGGGTCGCCTCGTCGTAGCGCCCGGAGATCACCAGGACGGGAACCGAGACTGCGCCCAGTTTCGGCGTCACGTCCCAGTCGCGCAGCGAGCCGATCACGTGGAACTCACTCGGCCCATTCATGGCGTGGTAGACGGTCGGGTCGGCCGTCATCTGCGCGAACGAGCGGTTCAGGCAATCGGGAAACGGGATCCGGCAGAGGTGTCGCTCGTAGAAACGCATCACGGCCGCCTCGTATTCCGGGCTGGTTGTGGTCCCCGCCTGCTCGTGTCGGGTCAGCGTCTCCTGCACGTCGGCCGGAAGCATGCTGCGCAGCCGACCGGTCTCGGCGACCCAGAGCTCAATCGAGGCGGGCGAGTTGGCCACGACCATCGAGCGAAGGCCGCTCGGGCGGTCGTGCGCGTGCTCCATTGCGAGCATCCCGCCCCACGACTGTCCGAGCAGGTGGTAGCCGTGCGCGATCCCAAGATGCTCGAGCAGCGCGAGAAGCTCGCGCTTGTACAGGTCCACCGTCCAGAACTCCCCCGGCGCGTCGGGGAGGTGCTCCGAGCGCCCGCAGCCGAGCTGGTCGTAGAGCACGCACGGCCGGACGGCATCGGTCGCGAGCGCAGCAATCGGCTCGATGTAATCGTGAGCGGCGCCGGGGCCGCCGTGGAGGAGCACGAGCGGAAGATGTCCGCCACGCGAGGCGAGGTCGCCTTCGACGCGGTACCAGGTGCGGTGCCCATCCCAGTCGAGGGTGCCTTCCGGCATGGCGTCAGGCTAGCGGGGCGGGCCACCGCGAGCCAGTGGGCGATACTGGGCTCGAACCAGTGACCTCCGCCTTGTCGAGGCGGCGCTCTCCCAGCTGAGCTAATCGCCCTGGGACCGCGAAGGGTAGACGATCAGCGCCGCGCCGCGCCGGCGCCTCCGGCGGGATTCGGCGGCCGGCGCGTGTACGCTTGCCAGGAGCCTGGCGACGTGGCGGAGTGGCTACGCAGCGGCCTGCAAAGCCGTCTACACCGGTTCGATTCCGGTCGTCGCCTCTACTGGCGAGCCATTCCGCTCGCCCTGGAACGTCTGTTCGCGTGCCGCAGGTCTAGCCGACCACGGCGAGCGGCAAGCTCATCGAGCACGCGCTGGCCGGGATAAGCGTCGGTTGTGCCGAGCTACGCGTGCGAGGAGCGGCTGCGCGGCCGTCGCTACGGCGTGACAACGCGGACCACCAGGAGATCATCGGCTCCGCCCGAGATGAGCGTTGCGAGCACTCTCACGCGAACCACGTCCCCTTCGCGGGAAATCACGTCCCAGACGCCGTCGTGGGAGGGCGATCTCCGAGTGATCAAGCGCACAAGCTCGTCCTCGGCGCGTTTTCGCTCGCCCGCGGGAAGGTAGGCAAACATCGACGACCCAACGAGCTCGTCGAGGGTGGTCCCGAGCAACTCCGCCAGGGCAGCGTTGGCCTTGAGGATCAAGCCTCGCTCATGATCAGCGACGCCAACTAGGGCAGCGCCCGACGGCGCGGTCTTGGTGGCTTCGCTTCCGATCGCGTAATCATGGCGGACCGCGCGGCGCTCCCATCCACAAATTTGCCGAGACCGCCTATTGGCCGGGTGCTTTGGCCGCTGAGACCGCCGGCGCAGAAGATCGCGACAAGCTGCGCCGGGACCGCGCGCTGCATTTGTCCATTGCGTTGCGCGTGTGCGATCGCACCGTACTCGGGGCGATATCGAGCTCGCCAGCGATCTCGTGGGCGCGGAGCCCCAGGGCGATCAAGCCAACAACCTCACGCTCGCGCGGCGACAGCATCTCGGCCTCGTGCGCGATCGAGTCAGTGACCTGCACCGGATGGTCACGCGGGCTGACCTCCAGCGCGACGTAGAGCGCGAGCCGGCGGCCGTCGAGCTCCGTCCACCACGCCGCGTATTGGAGGACGACTCGTACACCGTCAGCACGCACGACCGCCCGCTCGCCGGCGAAGTCGCCCCGGTGCTGAAACGCCCGCCACTCTGTATCGAACGATCGCCACTCGTCCGAGTCGAGGAACGAATCCGCACTGCGCCCGATGATCGCTTCACGCGCGACACCCAACATCGCCGCCGTCGCGCGGTTCGCCTCGAAGATCCGCCGCTCCTCGTCGAGCAGGATCATCGGATTCCTCGATGACGCAAAGACCGCCCAGAAGAACCCGCGCCAACCCCTTTCCGCGCGCCCCTTCCCCGCTCGACTGCGAACCGCCACGGCACTCGCCGTCCCAATCCTCGGCCCTGACCGAAGCTCCGAGCCTAGCACCGTGAACCACCTCGTAGGCGCAGACCGAAGGCAAACGCCGGCTGTGCTCGCGGCCCTGCGGATCCCGAACGCCGGACACCCAGCCGGCGCGCGGGGCTTGCTCCCGCCGGCGGTGGTAGGAACCTAGCTGCCTCCGTGCTCACAGAGGCAAACGGCGCCGTGTCGCGCCGCCAGATTTGCGGCTCAGCGTCGCGGCGCGGTCACGCGCACGGATCGCGGCGTACCGGGGGCGGTCAGGCTCCCATGCAGCGCGGGTCGATGTAGAGGTTGTAGATCTGGAAGTCGCTGGTGTTGCCCTTGCCGGCGAGGACGAGGCGCATCGGCTGCCAGCCCGCGATGTTGCCGTTGGGCTGGATGTTAACCTGGCCGGAGGCATCCCAACTGGTTCCCGTGTTGCTATGCACCTGGCCGGTGCTCTTGGGCTTGGTGGCGGTGCTGGTGCCGAGGTATTCGACGTTGAAGGCGACGCCTTCGGCGCCGACGAGGTCACGGATCTCCATGCGGGCGACCGGGTAGGCGGAGGTGACGCACACCACCGGGCTGACGGCGGTCGCGTTGCTGGGCAGGTCGAGCACGCTCGCGGTCTTGCCGTCGGCGAGCGTGGTCGTGACGATCTTCGCGCCGTTAGTGAGGGTCCACCCGGCGCCATTGAAGCCATCCGCGTTCTCGCCGGGCATCAGCGAGTAGAAGTTCTGATCGTGGAACGCGAGAAACGGCTGCGAGAGCACCCCGCTCGAGCAGGCCGAGGTCGCAGCGGGTAGCGACGTTGTGGCCGCCTCGGCGACCGACCCGCCGACGGTAAGGACAACCAAGCCCGTGGCGAGAGCGGCGAAGCGACCCAGCGAGCGAAAGTGCATATCGGGCGAATCCCTTCCTGCGTCGAGTTTGGTCTTGCAACACGGGTTTCCCTACCGGTGCACGATCGAGTTTCGGACGTCCATCACCACCACCCGGGGGAGATCTCTCACCCCCGATCTAGACGCACTCCAACAACCAGACCCGAACCGGCCTCGCCGCCGCGACGCTCATCACCCGCGATCACCGTCCACCGCAACACACCAACGATCGAACAGCCGGGCCGCTGCAGGTGCGTCAGTATCGTCCGGCGGGCAAGCCATCCACCGGCCGGCCCGCAAAGGAGAGCCATGTCCCGCTTCGCCGCCGTGAATCTGTTGGAGGTCGAGGACTCGATGGGCGATCGAGCGCCCGGGGTTGAGCTGCGGTTTGGCCGCAGGTTCCTCGATTCGCGCGACCTCGGCGTCAGCCACGTCCGCTACCAGCCCAACCTGCGCGGCGAGTTCGCGCATAGCCACCGCGAGCAGGAAGAGGCTTACGTCGTCGTCGCCGGGTCTGGCCGGATACTGCTCGACGATGAGGTCCTCGAGCTTCGCCGGTGGGACGTCGTGCGAGTGGCACCGGAGGTCGTTCGTGCGTTTCACGCCGGTCCTGAAGGGCTCGACATGATCGCGGTCGGCGGCCCCAAGCCGGAGGGCGGAGACGGCGTCCCCGGCACCCCCTCCTGGCCCGACTGAGAGGGCGAGGGCACTGACCGCAGTCACTCGACTAGCGGCCCGGTGACCACCAGTTGAACTGGGCGGTCCAGGGGATCTGGCCGTAGTAGTCGTGGCTGAACCCCGAATACAGGCCGACGGGTCGGAACAGCGGGTAGACGATCTCGGTCGGGGCGCCGCCGTCCGCGGGAGCGAGCCAGAGCCCGTCGTCGCGCACGTAGAGCAGGTCGTGGCCGCCGGCTGACCACGTTGGCACGTTGGCGCCATCGACGTTCCCGATACGGCGTGTCGTGCCGGTATGGGGGTTGAAGATGTAGAGGTCATGCGCGGCGTACCAGGCGGCGTCCGGCCAGCCTTGGGTGAGCGCAATCGGGGCGCGAACGTAGGCGAGTAGCTCCGCCCCTGGTGACCACGACGGGTCGAGCGAGACGCCGGAGCCCGGTTGGCCCGCGGGAGCTGTGGCAACCCCGAGACATCGGGTGGCGGACTGCGTCGGAATGACGCAGCGCTGGCGGTCCGGTCCTGACCAGGTCGTGGCGCCCGGCACCGCCTCACAGCGCTCCTGGCCGGCAGCGCATATCTCGACTGTCTTGCCGGCGCCGATCTCGCGACCGGGATCCGGGTTGTCAGCGACGACCGCGAGCGCTCCGCGCGAGCCAACGGCGATCGCGTCGGTGACGCCGTCCGAGAGCGTCCGCGTGAGCACACGCGGCTGTGCTCCCGGATGCCCGATCAACGCGAGGCTGGAGCCGTCGAGCTCGCGGGTCGCCCCGCAGCAGTAGACCCAGAAGCCCATTCCCCATCGCGGCCACCAGCCAACCAGCTCGGCGCTCACCTCCCGCGCGCCCCCGCAGTGCGAGCAGATGTGATCGGGAAACCGCTGGTCGTTGCCGATGCGATACCAGGTCGAGGGCACACCTCCCGCGACCGGGTAGGCGCGGATCGTCGCGCCATCGTTGGCCCCACCGAACTCCTCGGTCGAGATCGCGATCTGCCGGCCATCCGGCGACCACGCTGCACTCGACACCGATCCAAGCGGTAGCCGACGGTTCTTGATCTCCACGAGCGTCCGCGTTCGGCCGCCCGGATAGACCAGCTCGAACGTGGAGCCGTACTCGCCACCGATCACGGCGAGCAGATCCGCGGTCGGGCTCCAGCCAACAAGCCCATTGACGTCCAGCCCGCGCACGAGGTGCGCCCCGGTGCCGTCGCCGCGGGCCAGCCATAGCTGCACCGGCGACGGATCGCGATCGGTGAACTCGCGAGCCGTGTAGGCGAGCCAGCGTCCGTCGTGGGACAGCTTCGGCGAGCTCGGGGTCCAACCCGCCGGCACGGGCAGGCGACGCAGCGTCTGCGCGCCACCGTCGAGCGCCCAGACCGCGTTCCGAGAGACAAACGCGAGCTCACCCTGACCCGCGAACGCGGCGAGGTTCGCAAACGGCGTCGAGGCGGATTCGCTCACGACGCCGGAACCGCCGGCGCGGACCATGAGGCCGACAACCGCGCCGATGGCGATGAGCAGCGCGAGCGCG
>DATBPB010000020.1:0-110734 GCA_036561565.1 Solirubrobacteraceae bacterium
CCTCCCCCGGCGTCGCGCCGCTGTCCGCGCCGGTCGCTGGAAACTTCTTCGAGATCGCGCTGCCCCGGGCCGGCGGCCCGCCCCCGCCCCACCCGACGGTGACCTTCACCCGCTGACGCATTTCTTGCGCCGCGGCGCGCCAAGCAGGGCTGGACGGCCATAGCGCTGAACCCATACGCGCGCGGCGGCTTTCCATACGCGATCGGTGTTGGACGGGCCCTCGGTGGCCCGTCAGCGTTGCCGGCGCTCACTCCACTCAACGACGCACTCACTACGGATCGGAAATTGCGCCAGCACATCCACCACCTTCGAAGCGCGCGAGCGCTACTGGCCGCGATGGCGGTCACCGGCGCGCTGGTCGGGATCCTCTTGGCGAGCCAGCACGCCGCCGCCTACGGCACCAACTACTGCGTCGGCTGGGCGCCGACCGGCGGAAGCTGCGTCGGTCCCCAGCACACGCTGACGGCCAACATCGTCTACGACGACACCGGCAGCAATGCGTTCGTCTGCCAAATCGCCCAGTACCCCGGCGGGGGCTACTACGGCAGCTGGGGCTGCGGGAACGGCGAGTCAGAAGCCTGCTACGCCGGCAACCAGCTGCTCAAGGGCGAGATCTACAACGACTCCGGCTACTGGCTGTACATGAACGGCACCGAGTTCTACGCGCAGGGGTGCCCATAGCGAGCATGAGCTCGGCCCCGCGGGTCGTGACCACCGCGGGGTCGAGACGCTCGCTCGCGCTGCGCGCCGCGGCGGTGCTCGCCGTCTCCGCAGCCGCGTCGGCCGCCGTGGCCTCGCTTGGCAACGGCTCGCGGCCTCTCGCGCCAGTGCTCCCGGGCGAGATCACGGCGGTTCCCGAGTCCGAGGCCGCGTCGTTTGGGATCCTCCGCGCGCCCCACACCGCCGCGGACGAGATCCGCGCGATCCGGCCCGGTGCCGGGCCGCTCGGCGCCAACCCGTCGCTCGCGCGCACGGCCCTTCGCCCGACCGAGCGCGACGGTCTCGCCCCCCGGCTCGTCTCGGTCGTGCCGGGCCGCGGCGCGGTCTGCCTGCGCCTGCTGATCACCAACACCGAGTCGCGCTGGTGGTGCGCCGGCGAGGCGGCGGCCGATCGCGGCGCCCTGACGGTCGCGCTGCTGCCCGGCGGGCCGGTCCCGCTGCAGCGCTCGCGGCAATTCGTCGTCGGCCTTGTGCCCGATGGCGTCAGCAGCGTGACGATCGGAAGTTTCCGCGGCCGCGGTCACAAAGTCGCGGTCAGCCGCAACGTATATGCGAGGGAGGTGCTCGCCCCCGCAAGCATCTCCTTCCAGCTTCCCGGTCGCGGCACCGTCAGCGCACGGATCCGCGACTAGACAACGCTCATGCCGTCACGACCCGGGGGGGTTTGCGAGCCGGATCTTCGGATCCGGCTCGCGGTGCTAAGAGGCGAGCCGCAGCTGCGGGCGGTTCGCCCGCGAGTCGTCGATCCGGAACGGATCGTCGTTGGGATCGGCCTCGACCGGCGTCTCGAGCGCGCTGAAGGCGAGCACGGCGAGGCCGCGCTCGGCGCAGATCGAGAGGTTCCCGGGCATCAGCCGGCGGCCGGCGCGGGCTTCGACGGCCGAAGCGATCATGCCGGGCATCGCAAGGAAGGCGGCATCCAGTCGCGGCTCACGACCGTTCGCGTCGTTCTCGCTGGTGTCAAAGCGCAGCAGCAGCAGGATCGCATCGTCGTCCTGATACGCGCGGACGGCGAGCGGCTCGCGGCCGCACACCGCGCGGTAGAGGTCCTTGAGCACCTCGGTGGCGAGGAGCGTGACCGGATCGACGGTGTTCGGTTTCTTGGGCGTCTGGTCAAGCATGTCTGTCGTACCTTCCGTGATGAAACGCGATGAGTCGCTGGTTGCCGTCGCGAGTTGTTTCGGCACCGACCGCTTCCTACCGTAGGTGAAGTGGGTGAAACGAGGGGAGCCGGCGGTCGTACAAACGGCCAGTGGGTGGTTTTGGGGTGATCGGCTGCGACTCGACGGGCGAGTCCAGCGGCGCCCAGCAACGGCGGGCCAGGTCGCAAAAAGCCCGCCGTTCCGGGCTATTCGGGCGCCACTGCGGCGCGGGATCAGGCGGCTAGAACAGGCGTCCAATTAGGCAGATTCCTCCTTGACCCAAATGGCCAACCTACCCACAATGCCCTCCATGAGCTACCTGGACTGTGACCTTGAAATGGATTTCGTAAACATGACCGATGACGGACGGGGCCCCGCGAAGGCCGCGTCGAACGCGACCGAGCGGCCCCGCATCCTGGTCGCCGACCCGGATCGCCTTGCCCGCCGCGCGCTGACCGACTCGCTACGCGCCGACGGCGAGTTCGCGGTCATCGGTCAGGCCTCCGATGGCGTCGAGGCTGTAGAGCTCGCCCGCCACTACCGCCCCGACCTCGTGCTCGTGGCAACGACCCTGAGCGGCATGGACGCGGTCGCCGCGTGCGAGAAGATCGTCGCCGCCACCGAGGGCACGCGCGTCGTGATGCTGGCGACCGCGGCCGACCTCGACCTCGAGATGCGCGCGGTGCGCGCCGGGGCGAGCGGGTTTGTCATCAAGAGCGACGAGGTGGAGTCGATCAAGCATTCGCTGGCGATCGTCAGCGCCGGCCACGCGATCATCTCCCCCGAGCTGACCGGCGTGCTGGTCGATCGGCTGCGCAAGACCCCCGCCGACGGCACGGGCACGCGCCCCGTCAAGAGCGCGCTGACCAACCGCGAGTGGGAGATCCTCGATCTCATGTGCGGGCAGATGGGCACCCGCGACATCGCCGACTCGTTGTTCCTCTCCCCCGAGACCGTCAACAGCCACGTCAAGAACGTCCTGAAGAAGCTGGGCGTTCACTCGCGCGCCGCAGCCGTGGAGGCTGCCTCGCTTCTCCGCGCGGACGTGCTCGTCTAGAGCACGCAGCCGGCCGCCTTCGCAGGGCGCCCCCAAGGTCACAGCTCCAAGTGCGGCCCCGGATCTTTCCGGGGCCGCACCTTTGTCAGCGGGAGCCGCCGCGTCAGTGCAGCAGTCGCAGCGTGTTCGCCGCGTCGTCGACGTAGGCGAGCGAGCGTCGGTCGGCGGCGACCGCCAATCCGAACAGCGATCCGGCGCCGGCCTTGGCGTCGCCGGCCGCAGTCGCGACCTGATGGCCCGAGGGGGTCGTCTCGACGATGTTGCCGTCGCCCGCGTTGGTCGTGATGACGTCGCCGTTGGGCGCGATCACGAGGCCGAGCGGCTGCTTGAGGTGCCCGCCCGTCGAGAGCGCGACTCCCCTGTCAGCCAGCGGCGTCGTGCGCGACATCGCGCTGGGGATGGCGATGATCCGGTTCTCGAGCGTGTCGGCCACATACAGCGTGCCGTTGACGCCGAGGCCCGCGCCGGTCGGGCCGATCGCGAGCGCGGTCTTGTCGTCGCGCCACGGGATGGCGGTCGCCACGAGCTGCTGGCTGACGACCTTTGGCGCGGCGGTGCCCGAGGTGTCCAGGCGGATGCGCAGGACCGTCGAGTTGTCGACGGTCTTGAGCCCGGCCTTCGCGCCGCCGTTGAGCACGTTAGTGACGAACAGCGTCGTCGTCGCGCCCTGCGACGCCGACGTCATGTCCCACGGGCCCTGGATCTGGCCGCCCGAGATCGTCTCGACCGCCTTGCCGGTGTCGCTGACCACGATCAGGCACCCGTACCGGGCGGTCGCCGACGTGCCGTTGGTCGTCGGCAGGCTGCCCACGACCACGTAGTTGTCAGGCAGGATCGCGAGCGCTGTCGTCAGCCCCACGCCGCCCGGGCAGGAGCCCGGCAGCGACTTCGCGCTGAGCGTCGCGAACGGCGAGAGCTTTCCGGCCGGGCTGAGCTGCACGATCGTCGTGCCCGTGCCCTGGTTGTTGGACTTCGCGTTGAAGTTGCTGATCAGGTAGTCGCCGGCCTTCAGCGAGCCGGCGCTGCGCGGCACTACCGAGAGGCCGTAGGGATTGACGTCGCCGTTGCCCGGAACGGTCGAGCCGATCGTTGAGATCGAGTGCAACGAGGACAGAAACGGGGCCGGCGACGCTGAGAGCGCGGCGGTCGCCCAAGCGAGGACGGCGGCGAACGCCAGGACGACGGCGGCCGCGCCGCTGCGCGGGATACGGGGCACGTTGGAGGGTCTCCTTTGGGTGGTGTGTGTGCGCCACTCAAGACTCCGGCTGCCGGCATTCCTTCCCGGCGCGATGCGCTGGGAGAATGCGACGATGCTCGGCGTCCTCGGAGTCCGGCGTCGACTGCCGCGGGCGCTGCACGATCGCGACTTCGCGATGTTCGTCCTCGTCGTCCTGGCCATGAACCTCGGCAGCCAGATGATCGCCGTGGCGATCGGCTGGCAGGTCTATGACATCCACCATCGCGCGTTTGATCTCGGCCTGATCGGCCTGCTCGAGTTCGCGCCCGTATTCGTCCTGGCGCTCCCGGCCGGCACGCTCACCGATCGCGTCGCTCGTCGCGTGGTCCTTGCCATGGCGGCGGGGCTGCTCGTCGCCGTTGCCGCTTCGCTGATCGCTGTGAGCGCATCGGGAGCCCACGAGCTGTGGCCGTTCCTCGCGCTCGCCATCGCGAGCGGGACGGCGACGGCGCTCTACTTCCCGCCGACGCGCGCGCTGCCGGGGATGCTCGTCGGGCGCGAGCTTCTGCCGAGCGCGCTCGCGATCCGCTCGGTCAGCGCGCAGACCGCGATGGTCGCCGGCCCGGCGCTCGGCGGGCTGCTATTCACCGTCGCGCCCGAGGTCGTCTATTCGACCGCGCTCGCGCTGTTTGCCGCCTGCCTGCTGGCGTTGCTGGCGATCCGCGTTCGGCCCATCACGCGGGCCGCGCCGGCGTCGCAGATCGCGGGACTGCTCGGCGGGATCCGCTTCATCGGCCGCACCCCGATCCTCCTCGGCGTGATCCTGCTGGACCTCTTCGCCGTCCTGTTCGGCGGGGCTGTCGCGCTGCTCCCGGTCTTTGCCCAGACGATCCTCCACATCGGCCCGGCCGGCCTCGGCCTGCTGCGCAGCGCCCCAGCGCTCGGCGCCGTGGCCGGCGGCCTGGTGCTGATCCGCCGTCCGCTTTCGACGGCCGCCGGGCCGACGATGATCTTCGTCGTCAGCCTGTTCGGAGCGAGCATGGTCGCCTTCGGCCTGTCGCACTGGATGATCCTGTCGCTGGCGGCGCTGGCGATCAGCGGCGCGGCGGACATCGTCAGCGTCAACATCCGCACGACGACGGCGACGCTGATCACCCCCGACCACGTGCGCGGCCGGGTCGGCGCCGTTGAGGCCGTCTTCGTCGGGGCCTCCAACCAGCTCGGCGCGTTCGAGTCGGGCACCGCCGCGGCGCTGATCGGGGCCGTACCCGCCGTGGTCGCCGGGGGGGCGGTCACGATCCTGATCGCGCTCGGATGGACGCGCCTGTTCCCGGACCTGGCGCGGCTCGGTCGCCTGTCGGAGCTGGGCCCGGCGGAGGAGCCGGCCGCTCAGGGCGTCAGCGTCGCCTGATCAGCCGCGTCGACTGCGGGTCGAACAGCGCCGTGACGATGTCGCCCGGGACGAGCGCGAGCGCCGCCGCCTGGGATTCGGGGAGCTCTGCGACGAGCGGTCCGGCCGCGACGCGCACGCGACCACCGGCGCGCGTGAGCGAGCTCACCTCGCAGCGCACGGCGTTCGGACCGGCCGGGGCCGCCTCGCGCGAGATCGAGACATCCCAGGGGTGGACGACGACGTCGACATCGCCCTCGGCGACCGTCGCCGAGCGAATCCGCTCTCCGCTCTGAAGGATCACCCGCGTCAGCCCACCCTCGCCCGACGCGGCCGCGCCACGCAACAGGTTGGCGCCGGTGAAGGACGCGACGAAGGCGTCGGCCGGGTTTGTGACGAGCTCCTCGGGCGCCCCCAGCTGGCGCAGGCGGCCCTCGACGACGACGCCGACCAGTCCGGCGATCGCCACGGCGTCCTCGTAGTCGTGGGTTACGACGATCGTCGGCAGCCCGGTGTCCGCGAGCGTCCGCGCCAGCTCGCTGCGGACGCTCGCCTTGGTGTGCGCGTCGAGGGAGGCGAGCGGCTCGTCGAGCAACAGCACGCCGGGGTCACGCGCGATCGCGCGCGCGAGCGCGACCCGCTGGCGCTCTCCGCCGGAGATGTCGCCGGGGCGCTGCGCGGCGAGGCGCGCGAGGCCAAAGCGAGCCAGGGTGTCCTCGACGGGCGCGGGGGAACCGTAGGCGACGTTCTGGCGAACCGTCATGTGCGGAAACAGGGCGAAGTCCTGGAAGACGAGACCGACGCGGCGGCGGTGGGGCGGCAGGTTGACGCGCCGGCGGGTGTCCAGCCAGATCTCTCGCTCGAGCGCGACGCGGCCCTCGCGCGGCGTGAGGAGTCCGGCGATCACCGAGAGCAGCGTCGTCTTGCCCGCGCCGGACGGTCCGACGAGCGCGACGACGCCGTCCAGCTCGAGCTCTAGCTCGAGGCGAAAATCGCGGAGCGGGTGCGCGACCGTGACCGAGAGGAGTGCCACAGGCTCGTCAGTTTGAGCGACATGAGGACGGCAGCGGTCATGATCACGAACAGCGCGGAGATGGCAAGCGCGGCGTCGAGGTTGGTGTCGAAGGCGTAGTAGATGGCGAGCGGCAGGGTCTGCGTGATCCCCTGGAGGCTGCCGGCGAACATGATCGTGGCGCCGAACTCGCCAAGGCCGCGGGCGAGCGCGAGCGCTCCCCCGGCCGCGAGGCCGCCCGCGGCTAGCGGCAGCGCGACGCGGAAGAAGGTCTTCGCGGGGCCGGCGCCGAGCGTGCGCGAGGCGGCGAGGAGCCTCGGATCGACCGCTCCAAAGGCCGCGATCGCCGTGCGGATGTAGATCGGGCCGGCGACGAAGGCGACGGCGAGCACGACGGCCGCCTTGTTGAACGCGACGTTGATGCCGAGCGTCGAGATGGTCCCGCCGAGCAGGCCAAGACGGCCGAAGGCGACGAGCAGACCGATGCCGGCGACCGCCGGCGGAAGGACGATCGGCAGCTCGATCAGCGTCACGACCACGGCTCGGCCGCGGAACCGGCGCGTCGCAAGCAGATACGCGAGCGGGGTGCCAAACAGCAGGATCGCCGCCTGCGCCGCGGCGCTCGTCTCGAGGCTGACGACCAGCGCGTCTGTCACCAGACGGCTCGAGAGCTGATCGAGGAGCGCGTCCGGTGGGCTGTGCGTCAGCAGCGCCGCCACGGGGAACACGAGGAAGGCGAGCGCGATCGCGCTCGCAAGGAAGAAGAGCACGGCCGTCGCCGCGCGACTCACTTCTTCTTCCTCTTCTTCTTCGGCGGTTTCGCCGCGATCTTCTGCTTCGGCTTGACGAGCGGCAGGAATCCGAACGAAAGCAACTTGGCCTGGCCCGCCTTGCTCAGGATCTCGTTGACAAACGCCTGCGCCCGCGCCTGGTGGGCGCTGTTCTTGACGACCGCGATCGCATAGGTGACCTTCGGCTGGGCCCAGACCGGCACGCCGACCACCGTCACCTGGCCCGGGACCGTCTGGGCATCGGTCGAGTAGACGAAGCCGGCGTCGACCTGTCCGAGCGCCACCTTTGAGAGGACCTCGCGCACGTCGGTCTCCTTGCTCACGACGTTCGCCAGGACCGGCTTGGCCAGGTTCATCTGGTTGAGGATCTGGAGGGTGTAGGAGCCGACCGGCACGCCGGAGTTGGCGATGTCGATGCTCACGCCCGGCTTGGTCAGGTCGTAGATCGACCTGATCCCGGCCGGGTTCGCCTTCGGAACGACGATGACGAGGGTGTTGCGCGTGAAGTTGACCGGCTGCGCGACGAGGCCCTTGCCGAAGAGGGTCGCCGGAAGCGTCGTGTTGGCGGAGGCGAAGACGTCCGCCGGCGCGCCGAGCGTGATCTGGGCGGCGAGGGTGTTCGAGCCACCGAAGGAGTAGGTCGGACTCGAATCGATCGCGGGGAAGACGTCGGTCAGCGATGCCGCGGCATAGACGGTGATCCCCGGAACGTTGGCGCCGGCCGTCGTGGGCGCCGAGCCGCCGATCGCGACCAGCGCCGCGAGGGCGGCGGCCGCGAGGACCGCCCTAGCTCGCGTAGGCACCAAGCGCATCTGAGGCCTCCTGGATCGTCATCGGCTGGGGGAACGCCCGCTGGAACGCGTGCCCGCCCGAGCGCAGCGAGAACGCGCCGAGGTGTTGCGCCTCGGTGGCGCTGATCTGGGCGATCGCGCCCTGCAGGACCGTGTTGGCGAGGTTGCCGGCGGCACCGAGGTAGGCACCGAGCGAAAGCCGCTCGAGCACGGTCGCCAGGCGAAGCACCGACCGCGCCGTGTAGAACGCGCCGGTCGGGTAGGTGAAGTTGACGTCGGCGGCGGTCAGCGGCACGCCGCCCACCGAGCTCAGCGCGAAGCTGAGGTAGCTGTAGTGCTCGGTCTCGTTGACGAGCGCCGTCACCGCGTCCTCGTTCCCGCGGCCGCGCAGGTGCTTTGACGCGATCGCCTCGGCGTAGAAGTCGGCGGCGAGCAGCTCGATCCCGATCAGCAGCCGTACATATGCAAGATCGGGGCTCGAGAGGGCGCCGATCGCGCCCGCCGGCGGCTGCGCGAGCGCGGTGACTGGCTCGAGTCCCATCGACGTAGCGCCCGCGACAAGTGCAAAGCCGGCGCCGAAGAGTTGGTTGCGGGTCAGGGTCATGGCGCGCGCAGGATAGTCGATCGACGGAGCGGGGACCGTGCAACGCCTATGCACGCTCGCCCGGCGGGAACCCTATCCGATCTCCTTGACGGGCGCGGCTAGGAGCTTGCGCGCACGCCGCGCCGGCGACGCGCGCCGGTCGACCGCGTTGGCGCAAGCGGCGATTCGAGCTCCCGAACCCGCGCTGCGAGCCGCTCGTTCTCAGCGGCCAGTGCGGCGGCGCGGCGGCGGGCCCTGGCGAGATCCTCGGCCATGGCGGGAAGCAGCGCACGCAGTCGCGCAAGCCGCTCGATCACGTCTGCATCGCCGATGGGCACAGCGGTCTCGCTCACGGGAGGCCATTGAACACGCGAACCCTCCAGCGGGGCTAAACGGGCGCGAAGCGCGTGCTAAATGTGCGCGGCGTCCTCAGCGAACGCCCAGCCTGGCCCGCGAGACTGCATGCGATGAGCGAAGCCGCGTCGACCTTTCCCTGCTTCGGCTCGAGCTGCTCGGTGCTCGTCAGCGGCCGCGGTCCTGCCGGTCCGGCGGGGGTAACCTGCAACCACAACGCGAGGAGATAAGGCAATGGCATACATCCCAGAGGTCGACGAGGACGCGTGCTCGATGCACGCCGACTGCGAATCGATCGCTCCGGAGGTCTTCCGGGTCGACGCCGTCGCCGTGGTCATCGGGACCGGCCCCGACGAGCTGATCATGGCCGCCGCCGAGGCCTGCCCGTCCACGGCGATCCGCGTCACCGACTCGGACACCGGCGAGCAGGTCTATCCGTAGCGTCAGGCGGGCTCGGGGCGCGCCGCGCCGCGCAACCCGGCCATCCGCGCGAGCAGCAGCACGAGCGGCGGAATCACGACCGTCAGGACGGCGACGAGGAACCAGTCGCGCCCGAGTCCGCCGCGACGGCGATCAGCCGACGGCGCTGGCCGACTCCGCAAGCGCCAGCATCTGCGAGTTCGAGAGATCCTCGAGCAACGTGTTGCTCACCCAGTACAGCGTCCCCCCGACACGCCAGCCGATGTCGTGGTAGCGCGAGCCGTCGTCGATGAAGAGATACGTGCGCCCGCCGATCGTCTCCGTCGCGTTCGGGTTGGCGAACAGCGGCGGGTTCGTCCAGTTCATGCCCTCGATGCCGTAGTAGTTGCCGATGCTGCCGTCCGAGAAGTCGACGCGGTAACCGAGGTGAAGGTGCCCTTGTTCGTCAGGAAGCGTGTAGGCGCGATAGTCGTTGGGCGTCGCCGCGAGCGTCTGCAGCGTGGGCATCAGCACCGGGAACGGGACTTGGGGTAGCAGCGGCAACGCCTGCGAACGTGCCGCCGAGGGCAGCGCCGACATTCCCGCCGGATTCGAGGACAGCCGCGCGGTGCGATGGTGATGGTGACGTCGGCGGCGGGTTTTCGCGATCTCTGCGCCAGGCGCCGCCGCCGGCACCGGAGCGTTCAGGAAGTCATCCTCGCTCGCACGGATCAGCTGCGGCGTCGAGGTCACCGCCTCCTGGCCGTTGACGTAGAACTGGCCGTTCGAATACTGGAACGGGACATGACGGATCGGGCGCACGCTCGAGTAGGCGATCAGCTGCAGCAGCTGGTAGATCTCGTGCGAGCTTCCGCCGATGTCGGTGCGGATCGCGTGGCCGAGCGCCTTGGCGATCTGGTCGTATTTGGAGACCAGCGTGAACAGCCCGAGTTGCTCCTTGGCCTGGCGGATGAAGTCGGCCTGGCGCGCGACGCGCACGAAGTCCGAGTCGTTGTGTCGGTAACGGACGTAGGACAGCGCGTTTGCCGCGCACAGGCGCTGGTAGCCCGGCTCGAGATTGATCTTGGAGTAGGTCTGGTCGGTCTCGTTCAGATAGCGGTGATCAACGTCGACGTAGACGCACCCGATCGCGTCGACGACGCCGATGAAGGCGGAGAAATTGAAGTCGACGATATGGTTGATCGTCAGGCGCGGCAGCGTCTGCTGGGCGACGTGGAGGACCGCCAAGGGACCCCCGACGGCGTAGGTCGTGTTGAACTTCTGGTCGGGGTAGAGGGCCCCCTTCCACCTGAAGCTCACGAGCAGGTCGCGGGGGATCGACATGATCGAGGTCTGCCGCTGCTGGGGGTCCATGCGAACGAGCATGAACGTGTCGGCGTGCAGCAGGTGCACGCCGTGGACGAGCGGCCCGTCGTGGTCGTCGCCGATCACGAGGATCGTCTCTGGGGCGCCGGGTGTCGCGCGCGCCAACCGCGAGGAGTGGATCTGTGGGCTGCCGAGGTCCGTCGCGATCTGGCTGACCGCTCCGATCGCGAGCGTCGAGAGCGCGACGGTGGTGCACACGGCGATGGTGAGCGAGCCGAGCAGGAAGCGGCGAAGCGGGCGGCGTCCGCGCGTCATCGCCCGCCTTCGTTAGGTCTACCGATCCACGCCGCGTCGTCGCCCGGCGCGGCCCGGCTGTGCAGGTGCCGCCGCATTCGCGAACTCCCCGACGCTGTCCCGCGGGCATACTAGCCGCCGCCGCTGCGGAGATCCGCAGTTGTCTCCATGCTTGCAGCCGGCCGAGGGGCGCCCGCACGCGGACGCCCCTCCCCGTCGCGTCACCAGTCGGTGCCCGAGCGGTGAAGAGGCGGTGAACGGCTGCGATCGTTCCCCGGCCGCCACGCGTTCCGCGGCGACGGAGGAGATCGGCAGGAGCGGCTTGCCGGGTCCTCGGACGAAGGGCGCTGGGGACCCGTGGCCGTGCGGTGGTCGCGGGCCGCTACGCTCGTCGCTGTGAGGCGCTGGTGGAAGGTCGCCAAGTCCGCGACCGTGTCGTTCTACGACGACCAGGCCACGCACCACGCGGCCGCGCTCACCTACTACGCGCTGATGTCGCTCTTCCCGACGCTGCTGCTGGGAGTCTCCCTGCTTGGGTTGCTGGGTGAGTTCCCGGATACCTACAACGCGATCGTCAGCCACCTGCGCGGGGTCGTGCCGGCCGTCACCCTGGCGCCTCTCGAAGTTGCGGTGAAGGCCGCCCTGAAGAGCAGAGGCACTGCCGCCGCCGCCCTCGTCCTCGCGCTCGTGACGGCTCTCTACGGCGGGACCGGTTACCTCGAAGCCGCGCGGCGCGCGCTCAACGTCGTGTTCGAGTCGCGCTACGGGCGCAGCTTCGTGCGCCGCAAGCTGACCGACGCCGCTTCGCTGCTTGTGCTGCTCGCACTCGTGCTCGCGACGCTTATCCTGGTCTTCTCCGGTGGAAACGTGGCACGCAGGGTCCTTGGATCGGCGCCTGCGTCAGTGTGGCGTGTCTCGCGCTGGCCGGGAGCGTTCGCAAGCGCGCTGCTTGTGTTCTCGTTCGTCTACTACGTGACTCCGGATGTTCGCCAGCGCGCGTTTCGCTGGACCCTGCCCGGGGCGATCGCCGGGGTCGCGATCTGGCTCGCGGTGTCGATCGCGTTCTCGGAGTACCTCACCCACTTCGCGAGCTTCAACGTGACCTATGGCTCGTTCGCGGCGGCGATCATCCTGCTCGTCTGGCTGTGGCTCACCAACCTCGCGCTGCTGTTTGGTGCGGAGATCAACGCCGAGATCGAGCGCGCAAAGGAAATCGCCGAGGGCGTACCTGCGTCTGAGACTCTCAATCTGCCGCCCGCGCACTGACGCGGGCGTTCTGGACCGGCGGGGGCGGTAGCTGTCGGGCAAAGGACCGGCCGGCGAGCGGACGCGTCGTTCTACTGGCGCGAGGTGGGTCGATTCCCGGATTGCGACGCGCCTGCGCGTCGGGGACCGCCTGACGCTCACACGCGAGTCGAACGTGGCGAGCGCAAGCGACCGCGAGCCGCCGGCTCGCATCCCGTGCTCGCTGCCCGAGGCGTTCGCCGCCACGCGCCGCGGCCACCGGGTGTGGCTCGATGACGGCAAACCCGGCGCCCGCGTGGAGTCCGTCAGCCGAGACTCGATCAAGCTTCGCATCACGACGGCTGCGGCGAAGGGCGCCAAGCTCCGCGCGGGCAAGGGAATCAACCTCCCCGACGCCGTCCTCGACATCGACCTGCTCGGTCCGCACAGCGAGGACGCTCTGAGCTTCGCCGCCGAGTGCGCTGACATCGTGGGCCTCTCGTTCGTGAGCCGCGCTCACGACGTCGAGCGCGTGCACGAATACCTCGACGAGCGCGCCCGACCCGAGGTGGGTCTGATTCTGAAGATCGAGACGCAACACGCGTTCGAGCAGCTGCCCGCGCTCCTCCTGCAAGCGCTCAGAGGCGACCGTCCCGCCGGCGTGATGATCGCTCGCGGCGATTTGTCCGTCGAATGCGGATATGAGCGCCTCGCCGAGGTTCAGGAGGAGATCCTGTGGTTGTGCCAGGCCGCGCACCTACCGGTCATCTGGGCCACCGAGGTACTCGACCGGCTCGCAAAGACGGGCCGTCCCTCGCGCGCCGAGATCACCGATGCTGCGAGAGGCGTACAGGCTGAGTGCGTGATGTTGAACAAGGGGCCTCACATCGTGGAAGCGATATCGGTGCTCGACGACATCCTGCGGCGGATGGAGCGCCATCAGCGCAAGAAGCGCCCGCTGCTGCCCGCGCTGCGGTTCTCGACGTACGTTCACAAGCCCCACTGAGGAGCGGCGTTGCGGCGGCTCAGACGCTGTGCGGCCCCGCGCCATCGCTCGCAGGCTGGCGGCGCGTGCAGCGGCGTGGCCGCGCCACTCAACGAAGGCGACGCCCGCTCCGTGAGCGGCCCCGCTGCGGCGTGTCCCGTCTGTGCGAGTGGGCGATCCAGGACTCGAACCTGGGACCTCTTCCTTATCAGAGAAGCGCTCTAACCGACTGAGCTAATCGCCCGTAACGTCTGCAGATCTGCGGCTCGCGCGGACGCCGGCGACGACGCGCGCCCCCGAACGGCGCGCCTCCCCAGCACAGCTGTCCCGAGATCCACCGAGACTCTCCACAGTCTGCATTGCGGTCATCGTAGCGACGATGAACAGTGCCGGGCGCGCAGCGCTGGGCCCAAGCAAAGCCCTGGCCGGCCACACCGCTGGGCATCGCGCTGCATGACATCGCGCTACCTTCACGCTTGGCGGGCGGCCGGCTTGCCGGGCGATCCGCCCACCGCGATACGCGGCGCAGATCATCGATTCGAGACAGGGGGAGTTCATGGCTGGCCTGATTCGCAAGAGCTTCGACAGCCCCGACGAGACGCGACCGTTCGAAGCCGACAAGGGGAAGCTGCAGGTGATCAACACCGGCGGGGGCGCCGTCGGACGCGCGACGTTCGAGCCCGGCTGGCGGTGGTCAGAGCACATCAAGCCGATCGCCGGAACGGAGAGCTGCCAGGCGGCGCATACCGGCTACTTCGTCTCCGGTCGGATGAAGGTCGTGATGGACGATGGTGAGGAAGCCGAGTACGGGCCTGGCGATTTCGCCTACATGGCGCCGGGCCACGACGCGTGGGTGGTGGGTGACGAGCCCTGCGTCGTGATCGACTGGCAAGGATTCGCCGACTACGCCAAGCGCTAACCGCCATCCGCGGTACGACGGTTCGGCGGTCACGAACGCGCGGGCTTGACCGCCGAACCGATCCGGGCCTGCAGGTCCGCCGGCGCGGGAGACCGCCGGCCGGTCCGGTGAGGCCAGGCCCGCCCTCACACCCCGCTAGCCAAAAGCGACTGCGTCGCCGGCGACGAGCGGCAGCCGGGGGTCGTCGGGGACGCAAACGCCGTTGAGCCTCACGACCACGCGAGGGTCGAGCCTGGTGCCCACCGCGTCAGCCACCTCGACAAGCGACCAGCCGCGCACCGTCTCGCTGCGCGCCGTGGGCCCGCCGCGCCACTCGACCGCCACCTGCGGGCCGTCCGCCGCGTGAGCTCGCTGATACTCAGACCGATCGTTGAGGTTGCGCAGCGAGTCAAGGCGCGGGTCAAGCAGCGCGACGGTTGGGTCGCGCAGTAGCTCCTCGGCAGCAACTCGCCGGACGCGGCAGCGCGCGTACAGCGACGCTGGCCGCAGCTCGTCCGCCGCGAGCAGATCCTCGAGCGCGTCGAGGATCCGCGGTCGATAGGCGGCGGCGAGTGGTTGGTGGTGCCCGGCGATCTCGGGCAGCGCGACGTCGTCCGCGTCGCCAAGCGTCGAAATGACGGCACGGACGAACGCCGGGTGAAGCAGCGGAACATCGGTCGACGACAGGTAGGCGATCTGCGCTCGGCCCGCGAGTGCTCTCAGACCCGCGGCAAGACCCTCGAGCGGGCCTCGACCCTCGCGGGCATCCGTCACGACCTCGACACCGGGCGGGAGCTCGGGCAGCTCCTGGCCCGCCGCGCGCACGACGACGACAGGCCCGTCGACGGACCGAGCCAGGATGCCGGTGACGCGGCGCAGCAGCGTCGACCCGTGCCAGTCGAGCGCGGCCTTCGCCATCCCCATTCGCGTCGAGCGCCCGCCCGCCAGGACGATTGCCGCGGCCGCATCCATGCAGCGATGCTAGAGGGGCGACGCGGCGTAAGATGCCGGCCATGGCCGGCACACGCCTTTCCCACGCCGAGGCGATCGAGATGACCGTCGCGGAGGTCATGGTTCCCGTGCCGAAGACCCTCCCGTCCGACGCCGTCGTGGCCGACGTCGTGGCTGAGTTCGACAACCCGAGCGTGCGTGTCGTCGTCCTTGCGGACGGCGTGACCTTCCGCGGCACGATCGAGCGGGCAGACCTCCCCGAGGGCGCGCCGGATGAACCCGCCGGCCGCTACGCAAACGCCGAGCCGCTCAGCGCGCGACCGGCGATGTCGATGCGCGAGGCGGTCGAGTTGCTCGAGCAGTGCCGCGAGCCGCGGCTCGTCGTACTCGATGACGACGGGACGACCCTCCGCGGCATGGTCTGCCTGAGCCGCAGCCAGAACTCGTTCTGCGTCGGCTAGGCCGCTTAGACCTTCTGGCCCTTGCGCAGGCGCTTGGCCAGCGCGAATGCATCCTCAGGCGAGGTGAAGGTGAGCTCCGCGCGGTAGGCGCCGCCACGGCCAACCGCGACGTGCACGTCCGTGCCGAGCGCGGTCCGCAGGACCTCGCCGATCGTCGCGCAGGCCTCGAGCTGATCGGGGTGCGGCTCGCGCCGCGACAACGTCGTCGGCTCGACGTCGGCACCCCGGTCGTTGGCCTCGCGAGCGCGCTGCTCGAGCATCCGCACCGACCAGCCCTCATCGGCGGCCATCCGAGCAAGGCGTCGCCGGACGTCGTGGTCGTTGGCGGTCAGCAGCGCCCGACCGTGCCCCTCGCTGAGGATCCCGCGCTCGAGCAGCTCGAGCGCCTCGTCGGGAAGGTCGAGCAGGCGCACCAGGTTGGACACGGCCACTCGGCTCCGGCCGATCCGCAGACCGACATCCTCGCGCGAGAGTCCGAGCTCCTCGACCAGCGCCGCGCAGGCGCGCGCCTCCTCGATCGGGTTGAGGTCCTCGCGCGCCATGTTTTCGATCAGCGCCAGCTCGAGCGACTCCGCGTCGTCGCGCGCGCGCACGATCGCCGGGATCGTCTCGAGGCCCGCAAGCTGCGCAGCGCGCCAGCGACGCTCGCCCGCGATCAGCTCGAAGCGTCCATCCGGCAGCGGGCGCACGAGCACCGGCTGGAGAACGCCGCGCGTCTCAAGCGACCCCGCGAGCGAGGCGAGCGCCTCGTCGTCGAAGTGCCGGCGCGGCTGGCGGGGGTTGGCGCGGATCAGCTCGACCGCAACCTGGCGGAACTCCTCGACGTTGCTGTCGGGGTCCGTCGACACGGCCATGATCGCCGCCAGACCGCGTCCCATCCCGCGCGGGCGCGAACCGCCGACAGCGTTGCCACCAAGCGGCCACGCGTCGGGACCGCGGCTGGCGCTCATCGCTCTGCCTCCTTTTTGCTGATTTGCATTTAGCGCTCTACAGAGCCAAAAGCTCGGCTGCGGGCGGCGACCTCGCGGGCCAGCGCCAGGTAGGCCTCGGAGCCCGCGCAGTAGGGATCGTGGAGTGTCACGGGCACGCCAAAGCTCGGCGCCTCGCTGAGGCGGACGTTACGCGGGATGACGGTGTGGAAGACGAGGCCCGGGAAGTGCTCGCGCACGTCGCGCTCGACGTCGCGGCCGAGGCGCGTGCGCGCGTCGTGCATCGTCAAGACCAGCCCGCCCACCGTCAAGTGCGGGTTGAGGTTACGCTGCACGAGGTTGATCGTCTCGAGAATCTGCGCGAGCCCCTCGAGCGCGAAGTACTCGGTCTGGACCGGCACGATGACGTGATCCGCGGCCACCAGGGCGTTGATCGTGAGCGGACCCAGCGACGGCGGGCAGTCGATGAGGACGTAGGGCAGGCGATCGCGGAGCGGCGCGAGCGCGTCGCGCAGGCGCTTCTCGGAATCTGGGATCGCGGGCAGCTCGACGGTCGCACCGACGAGCGATCGTGTCGCCGGCATCAGCGACAGCAGGTCGACGGGGGTCTCGTGGATCGCCGCCGCAGCGCTGCTTGTGCCGCACAGCACGTCGTAGGCATTCGGCTCGAGCGTGCGCGGTTGCCCAAGCGACACCGTCGCATTGCACTGCGGGTCGAGATCGACGAGGAGCGTCGGCATCCCGGCGCCGGCGATGCAGGCAGCCAGGTTGACCGCGGTCGTCGTCTTCCCGACGCCCCCTTTCTGGTTTGCGATCGCGAACGTCGTCATTCTCGACAACCTATCTTCCGCATGGGCTCGCTCGGTACGCACGCGGTTGCCGGCGGCCAGCGGCTCGCCGAGCCGGTCGATCACGCTCATCTCGCGCCTCCGAGCGGCCGCTTGCGCGCCATTCCGGCGCGGCGCGGAAAGCGCGACGGCGTGGGCGCGATCTTGCGATAGAGATACAGAGAGTGCGCCACGCTGCCAGCATATGGCTCGCTGCGGACCGCTCCTTCGCTCCGCAGACCCAGCAACGAGCAGGCCCGCGCGGCCGCCCGGGCCTCCCCCGCATCGACCTCTCCCTTCCACGCGACGAGGATCCCGCCGCTTGCCAGCAGTGGTGCGGCGTACTCGCAGAGCACGTCCAGCGGGGCGACGGCTCGAGCCGTCACGAGGTCGTTGACGCCGGCGCCTTCGCCCCACTCCTCCGCGCGCGCGTTGACGACTGAGGCGTTCTCGATGGCGGCCGCATCCACGGCGCGCTCGAGGAACCCGCACTTGCGGGCCACGCTCTCGACGAGCGCTACCGATGCCTCCGGGAGTGCGATCGCAAGCACCAGCCCCGGGAAGCCGGCACCCGTGCCGATGTCGGAGATTGTGCGCGCCGAACGCACCGGCTCGAGCGCGAGCGCGGTCAGCGAGTCCGCAACGTGCACATCGAGCGCCGCCGCGCCCTGCACGGCGGTTGGCGCGTGCTGATCGCGTTCGAGCAGCTCGAGCAGGGATGCGAGCTGTCGGCGCTGGATCTCGCCAAGCGACCACCGTGCGACGAGCTCCGCCAGCGCCGCGCTCACGGCGTGCGCAGGCGCTCGATGTAGCCGGCGTAGCGCTCGCGCATCTCGGCAAGACGGCCCGCCGCATAGCCGTCGAGCTCTGCGAGAGGGCTTTGATCGAGAACCGGGAGAACATCCTCGACGAGGGCCGCGCCCCGGGCCATCCACTGGTAGTAGCTGCGCCCGCCGTGACCGTAGGGACCGTACAGCCGGGTTCGCGGGAAGCGCGCAATCAGCCAACGGAACAAGGTCTCGTGGCGGACGTGCATTCGCAGCGTGATCTGCGGCTGCTTGCCGTCCCCCCCGAAAGATCCCTCCCCGATCAGGATCCCGACGAATACGCCCTGCTCAAACGGGGTCGGCTGCGGCACGCGCGAAGTCTCGCAGCGCCCCCGGATGTTGTTTCACCGTAGAGAAAAACGTGAAACGGCGATCATTCGTCCGGCGAGACCACGAGGCGGCGGCGCGGTTCGTCGCCCTCGCTGTGGGTCTCGACATCGCCCCGTTCGCGCAGGTATTCGTGCACGAACCGCCGCTCGGCGGCGGGCATCGGGCGGAGCGCGATCCGCCGCCCCTCGCTGACGACCAGGTCGGCGACTCGGTCGGCCTCCTCGCGCAACTCGTCCTCGCGGCGGGCGCGGTAGCCGGCCGCATCGACGACGATGCGGAGCCCTTCGGCGCCGCGCAGGACGATCCGCTGCGCGAGGTGCTGGATCGCCTCGAGCACCGAGCCGTCCGGTCCCACGAGCGCCTCGGCGCCCTCGCCCTCGACCGATCCCCGCAACACGCCGTCGTCCTCGGTCACTTTGACCTGGCCGTCCACCACCAGGGCCTCGGCGAGAGTCTCGAGTAGCTCTTGAAGCTCCTCCTCCGGCGTGAGCTCGCCGTCGTCATCGATCACCGGCGCCTCCCGGAGCGCTTCTTTCTAGGTCGGGCCGACGGCGGCGGAGCGGCCGGCTTCTTGATCGCCTCGCGGGCGGCGACGGCCGTCCCCTTCCCGTTGGCCTCGACCTTGACTGCAGCGCTAGGTCTGCCGTAGCGGCGAATGTTGAAGTACTGCTGCGGGATCGTCGTGATGTTGGTCGCGATCCAGTAGATCAGCAGCCCTGCCGGGAACTGGATCACGAAGAACACGAACACGATCGGCAGCCCGATCGAGATCAGCCGCTGGTTGCGGTCGGCCCCCACCGACATCATCACGCTCGTCGCGACCATCGTCCCGACGTAGAGCACCATCAGGACGACGAGCACGATGCCGGTCGCCTTGGCGGTGATGTCGTTGACGAACAGGAAGCTCGCCGAGTGCGGAACGAGCTTGTTGCAGGGAACCGTGGTCAGCGTGTAGTGCGTCGTGTGCGCCACGTTGTAGGCGTGGAGCTGAGCCCCGCAGATGTGCGCCCGCAGGTCCTTGCGCAGCATGTAGACCAGTGAGATGAACACCGGTATCTGCAGGACCAGCGGCAGGCAGGAGGCGAGCGGGTTGACCCCCGCCTCCTTGTAGTACTTCATCATCTCTTCCTGCTGCCGGCGCTTGTCGTCGGCAAAGCGCTTCTTGATCTTCTCGAGCTCCGGTGCGTGCGCACGCAGCTGCGCCATGCCCTTGAATTGGCGCAGCGTCAGCGGGAACGTCACAGCGCGCACGAGCAGCGTCAGGCCGATGATCGACCAACCCCAGCTCCCGCCGATCACGCTGTGGACGGCGACGAGGATCTGCTCGAAGAACGAGATCAGCGGCCCGAAGGCGCTCCTGATGACGTCGGCAAGGATCATCGTGCGGGCACGGCTCAGCCCCGGGCGCGAAACAGGCGCTGAGCGCTGACAGGGTCAAGGCCGCCGGGGCTGAAGGGATTGCACCGCAGCAGCCGCCAGCAGGCGAGGATGACGCCGCGGATTATGCCGTACTCACGGACCGCCTGCGCCGCGTAGTCAGAGCAACTCGGGGCATAGCGACAGCGTGGGCCGATGGCCGGCGAGATGACGACCTGGTAGAGCCTTATCGGCGCGATCGCAAGCGTTCGAACGGCACGTTTCATCACCCCACCGGAGCCTTTGCGATCAGCTCCGAAAGGGCTGCGTCGACACCGGCCAAGCCCTCGGACTCACCGAGCTCCCGGGCGGGCGGGCGCGCCACGATCACGATGTCGTGACCGGTCGGCAACTCCGCCGCGAGCCGAGCGCTCGCCTCGCGCAACAGTCGTTTGAGGAGATTCCGTTCGACCGCGCCGCCGACCTTGCGGCCGACCGAGAACCCGATCCGCGGCGGATCCTCACCCCCGCGCGGGAAGGTGTAGAGGACGAGGTAGCGGTTCGCCACCGAGCGGCCTTGGCGGTAGACGCGGTCGAACTCGGCGCTGCGAGACAGCCGCCCGCTCTTGCGCCGGGCAACTGCGCCGTGCTCCGGCTCCGCCACCGGCTCAGACCGTGAGGCGCTTGCGGCCCTTCGCGCGGCGCCGCTTCAGCGTCAGCTGGCCCGCCCGCGTGCGCATCCGCGCACGGAACCCGTGCGCCCTTGCGCGCTTGCGCTTCTTGGGCTGGTAGGTGCGCTTCATGGGCGGGCGGAGGAGTATAGCGGAGGGCCCGTTTTTCCCGCCAAATGCGCGCTGCCGAAAACCCGGGCTCGGCGCCGTTGCTATATTCGCTGGCCTCAGGGGCCCGCCGCCGTCGCGCTCCTCCATTCGCCCGACCCAGCCCCACGCCGGAGGTCCCTGTACGCCGTGACAGCAGAGCTCGACCACGTCTGGCAACAGATCCAGGGAGCTCTGAGGGAAAGTGTGGGCGAACGCACATTTGGCCTTTGGCTGGCCCCGCTTCGCTGCGTATCGCTGGATCACGACAACCTCGTTCTCGACGGTCCCCCGGAGGTTTCGGCGTGGGCTTCCCAGCGTCTCTCTCGCGCGCTCGCCAGCGCGACCGCCGCGGTCCTCGGCCCACACGTGCGCGTCTCGATCGCCGGCGTCGGCGCAGCCGCCACAACCGCCTCCGCGACCCCGGCCGCGCAGCGCTCGACCCTCAACCCCAAGTACACCTTTGAGCAGTTTGTGATCGGCCCGTCGAACCGGCTCGCGCACGCCGCGGCGCTGTCTGTCGCCGAGATGCCCTCGCAGGCCTACAACCCGCTCTTCATCTACGGGCCGCCGGGACTCGGCAAGACCCATCTCCTTCACTCCGTCGGCAACTACGTCAACGCCTTCGGCGGCGGTCTCGCGGTTCGCTACGCAACGGCCGAGGAGTTCACGAACGGCTTCCTGTCAGCGCTGGCGGCGCGCAGCGTCGACGAGTTCAAGGCGCGTTTCCGCCACGTCGACGTGCTGCTGATCGACGACGTCCAGTTTCTCGAGCGTAAGGCCAGAAGCGAAGAGGAGCTGTTTCACACCTTCAACGCCCTCTATGACGGCGGCAGCCAACTTGTCATAACGTGCGACCGCCTCCCAGGCGACCTGGGCGAGCTCGAGCAGCGCCTGCGTGAGCGCTTCGCGGCGGGCCTGGTCACCGACATCGAATCGCCCGACCGCGTGACGCGACTCGCAATCCTGCGCAAACGCGCCATTCATGATCACCTCACGATCGAGCCTGAGGCGCTTGAGCTGCTTGCCGAACGAGTCACGACCAACGTTCGCGCGCTCGAGGGAGCGCTGATTCGCCTTGTCGCCTACGGCTCCCTCACCCAACGTCGGCTCGATCAGAGCCTTGCCGCCGAGGTGCTCGAACGTCTCGGCGTGAAACCCGCCATGCGTCACACCCTGTCGATCGAGTCGATCCAAGTCGCCGTCTGCAACCACTTCTCGATTACAAGCGACGAGCTCTTGGCGCGCTCCCGTGCCGAACGCGTCGTCTGGCCCCGCCAAGCCGCGATGTACCTGTGCAGGGAGCTCACCGACCACTCCCTGCCAACCATCGCCCGGTCCTTCAACGGCCGTGATCACACGACCGTGATGCATGCATGCAAGCGCGTTGCCGCCCACATCGCCGAGTCCCCGCCGGCCTACCGCGACATCGAGGTCCTCACCAGCCACTTGCTCACCTCCCAATGAGCGCGCACAGCCTGCCCACAACTCGTCCCCGCCGCATGCGAGCATTGGCCGCCTATTCACATCTTCACAACCCCTATGACTACAACCCCTGAAAGTAGTCGTCAGCAATGCACTTGAAACTCGCAACAGCAGCGTTCCTCGAGGAGCTTCAGGCCGCCGCGCGGGTCGCTTCGACCCGCAGCGCCGTGCAGGCCCTATCCGGCGTCCAGCTCCACGCCGAAGACGGCGTCGCGGAGTTGCGCGCAACCGACATGGAGGTCGGCGTACGCCTTCCACTGAACGCGACGATCTCCTCCCCTGGCGCCGTGGTCCTGCCAGCGCGGCTGTTGCTCGACGTCGTGCGCTCGTTGCCTGGCGCCGAGGTCAGCGTTGAACTGCGCGCCACCGAAGGCGACGTCGAGATCACCTCGGCCGGCGCGACGTTCCGGTTGCGGACGCTTCGAAACGAGGATTTCCCAAACCTGCCAGCGCCCGCTGAGGGCGGCGTATCGCTGGAGGCAGGGCCGTTCATCGACACGGTCGCGCGGGTGTCGCGCTCTGCGTCGCGCGACGACACGCGCCCGGTCCTGACCGGCATCCTCGTCTCAGCGAGCGAGCACGAGCTGCGAATGGTGGCCACCGACTCCTACCGGCTGAGCGTCAAGACGACGCGGCTCGAGCAGGCGATCGCAGAGCCGCTCGAGGCGAACGTGCCCGCCCGGGCCCTCGCCGAAGTCGTGCGGATCGCCCAGCAGAGCGAGGTCGCCTCGATCACGATCAGCCGCACGGAGAACCAGATCGTGTTCACCCTCGGCGGCGCCGTGCTCTCCTCGCGCCTGATCGACGGGCAGTTTCCAAACCATCAGCTGCTCCTGCCGGAGACCGCCGATCACGAGCTTCGCGTCGACCGCGAGGAGCTCGCGGGGATCGTGCGTCGGATCAGCCTGCTCGCGCAGAAGAACGCGCCGCTTCGACTGAGCTTCTCCGAGGGGGAGCTGCTCGTTTCGGCCCAGACGCCGGATGTCGGCGAGGCGCGCGAGGCGCTGCCGGTCCCCTTCAGCGGGGAGCCGTTTGAGATCGGCTTCAACGCGGAGTTCCTGCGCGACGGTCTCGAGAGCGTCGACTCCACCGACGTCCTCATCAAGCTGACGAGCGCGCTTCGCCCCGGGCTCATCGAGTCGGCCGACGACGACGGACAATTTGTTTACCTTGTCATGCCAATTCGGCTCAATACGTGAGTGCGTGTCGAGCGCATCGCGCTGCGCGACTTTCGCTCGTATGAAGAGGCCGAGTTCGAGGTCGGGCCCGGCCTGACGATCGTCCACGGAGCCAACGGAGCCGGTAAGACCAACCTGCTCGAGGGCCTCTACTTCGGCTGCACGGGCCGCTCCTTTCGCACCTCCAATGACCGCCAGCTGGTCCGCCACGGCGCGCACACCGCGCGCGCCGTCGTGTCGGGCAGCGATTCAGACGGCGCGCACGAGCTCGCCGTCGGGATCGAGCCAGGGCAGCTTAAGCGGATGACCAGCGACGGCGCGCCAATCGAGCGCATCAGCGACGCGCCGCACCGGCCGCTGCTGAGCGTCTTCGCACCCGACCGCCTGGATCTCGTGAAGGGACAACCCGGCGTCCGCCGTGCCCACCTCGACCAGTTCGTGGCGGCGCTGTGGCCGGCGCGTGCGGCCACACGGCGCACCTACAACCAGGCGCTCGCGCAGCGCAACGCCCTGCTCGGTCGCGTGCGCTCCGGGCGCGTCGGCTCCGATGCTCTGATCCCCTGGAACGTGGCCCTCGCCGAGGCGGGCGTGGCGCTGGCCGCCGACCGTCTCGCCGCGGCCGCGAGGATCGCCGCGCCGTTTGCGCAGCACGCCGAGGAGCTCGGCCTCACAGGGGCTTCGGCCGTCGAGTACAGGTCGCGCTCGGCGCAGGAGCCGGACGCGCTGGCCGATGAGCTCGCCGCCCGCCTCGAGTCGGACCTCGCCCGCGGCTACACGACCCACGGGCCGCACCGCGACGACCTCGAGCTCTCCCGCGACGGACGCGACCTGCGCGCGTTCGGCTCGCAGGGCGAGCAGCGTCTCGCCCTGCTGGCGCTGCTGCTCGCCGAGCGCGACGCCCTTGCGGCCGAGCGGTCGCGACCGCCGCTGCTGCTCTTCGACGACGTCATGAGCGAGCTCGACGCCGGCCGCCGCGGTCGGCTGTCCGCCGCGCTTCGTCGCAACGGACAGGCGGTCGTGACGGCGACCGAGGCCGAGCACGTCCCGGGGTGGGACCTCGACGGCGTGGCGAGGATCGCGGTGCCGTGAGGCGGCGCGCTCCAAGGCCGCTGTCCGTGGCGCTGGCGGCGGTCGCCGCGGAGCTCGAGCCGGCGACGACGTTGGCTGCCGTACAGGCAGCCTGGGCGTCGGTCGTGGGGTCCGCGATCGCCGCGCACGCGACGCCAGCCGGGGAGCGCGGCGGGGTCCTCGACGTTGTCTGCGACGAGTCGGTGTGGGCCGCGGAGCTCGAGTTGATGGGGCCCGATTTGGTGCAGCGGTTGGGGGCCGCGCTGGGCTCGCGCGCGATCACCTCTCTGCGCTGCCGCACAGGCCCTCTGTGAACCCCTGAAACGCCCGAATTAGCAGGGATTTTTGGCGATCTGAGGGGGTCGGTCCGACACCCCCTTGTGCTATTGTTCTGTATACGCAATTACCGCGCCCCGGAGCGGCTTCGACGCAGTCGCCGACCGGGGCTTTGCCACGTATTTGAGGATCTTTGCCTGATCGTAAGAAACGAACCGCAGCCGATTACGACGCACAGGACATAACCGTTCTCGAAGGCCTCGAGGCCGTCCGAATCCGACCCGGGATGTACATCGGGTCGACCGGCGAGCGCGGCCTCCATCACCTCGTCTATGAGGTCGTCGACAACGCTGTCGACGAGGCGCTTGCGGGTTTCTGCAGCGCCGTCACGGTCACGATCCACTCCGATAACTCGATCACGTGCGACGACGACGGCCGCGGGATCCCGGTCGCCAACATGGAGAAGGAGGGGAAGCCGGCCGTCGAGGTCGTCCTGACCGTGCTGCACTCGGGCGGCAAGTTCGGCGACGGCGAGGGCTACAAGGTGTCGGGCGGCCTGCACGGCGTCGGCGTTTCGGTCGTCAACGCGCTGTCCGAGCGCCTGGAGATCGCGATTCGCCGCGACGGGCACGTCTGGACCCAGACCTACGAGCGAGGCGCGCCGCGCGGGCCGCTCGAGCAGGGCCCGGCGCTCGGCAGGGGCGACTCGACCGGGACGAAGATCACCTTCCTGCCCGACGCCGAGATCTTCGAGGCGGTCGAGTTCAACGCCCGCACGCTCGAGGAGCGTCTGCGCGAGACGGCGTTCCTCACGCGCGGGCTGCGCATCGCGCTGATCGACGAGCGCGGCGTCGGGTCGCAGGTCGAGTTCTGCTACCAGGGCGGGATCGAGGACTTCGTCGGCTTCCTAAACGAGAACAAGGAGCCCGTCGGGCGCAAGATCATCTTCTTCTCGGGCGAGAGCGAGGAGGGCGCGGTCGAGGTCGCGATGCAGTGGAACTCCTCCTACCAGGAGTCGATCTTCTCGTTCGCCAACAACATCAACACCCACGAGGGCGGCAGCCACCTGACGGGGTTCCGCTCGGCGCTGACGCGGACCGTGAACCGCTACGCGAAGGATCACGGGATGCTGCGCGAGAACGAGGACAACCTCGCCGGCGAGGACGTTCGCGAGGGACTCACGGCGGTCATCTCGGCGAAGCTTCGCGACCCCCAGTTCGAGGGTCAGACGAAGACGAAGCTCGGGAATCCAGGGATGGCGGGGTTCGTCGAGTCGATCGTCAACGCCGGGTTGGCCGAGTTCCTCGAGGAGAATCCCGGCGACGCGCGCGCGGTGATCTCAAAGTCCGTCCAGGCGGCGCGAGCCCGCGAGGCGGCGCGCAAGGCGCGCGACCTCACGCGGCGCAAGTCGGCGCTTGAGAACACCCACCTGCCTGGCAAGCTCGCCGACTGCTCGGTCAAGGACCCGGCGCTGGCCGAGCTGTTCGTGGTCGAGGGCGACTCCGCCGGCGGCTCCGCCAAGCAGGGGCGCGACCGCAACACCCAGGCTGTGCTGCCGCTGCGCGGCAAGATCCTCAACGTCGAGAAGAGCCGCATCGACAAGGTGCTCGCGAACGTCGAGATCCAGGCCCTGATTACCGCGATCGGGACGGGCGTGCGCGACGAGTTCAACCTCGAGAACGCCCGCTACCACAAGATCATCCTGATGTGCGACGCCGACGTCGACGGCGCACACATCCGGACGCTGATCCTGACGCTCCTGTTCCGCGAGATGCCGGAGCTGATCGAGGCCGGCTACGTCTACATCGCCAAGCCGCCCCTGTACAAGCTCAAGCAGGGCCGCCGCGAGCGCTACATCGAGAAGGAGGCCGACCTCGAGGAGATCCTCGTCTACGACAAGCTCGAGCGCTTCGAGATCACCGACCACTCGGGAACCGCGCTGAAGCTCACCGAGGCGCGCTGGCAGAAGCTCGTCCGCGACGTGCGCCAGTACGAGAGCCTGTCCACCTCGCTGCGCTCGGTGCATGGCGCCGACGTCGTCCGCTTCGTCAGCCAGGCGGCGATTCTCGATGCCGGCGCGCAGACCGCCGACGACGTCGTGGCCCTGCTGAAGAACGCGGCGAAGCAGACCAACGGCGACTCCGCCCACGCAGCCGAGCTCGTCTCCGCTGACGCCGAGGAGCTCCACGTCCGCGTCACCGAGAAGCGCACGGGCTTCACGCGCACGCAGCGGTTGCGCCGCTCGCTGTTCGATTCGAATGACTACCGCGGGCTCGTCGCCGCGCACGGGCGCCTGGCCGAGTTCGCCGGCCGCCCGCCGTTCGACGTCGCCCTCGGCGATAGCCACGAGGTCGCGCTGACCTTCGACGAGCTGCGCGCGGCGGTCCTGTCGATCTCCCAGAAGGGCGTCCCGGTGCAGCGCTTCAAGGGCCTGGGCGAGATGGACGCCGAGCAGCTCGGCGAGACTACGATGGATCCGCGCTCGCGCACGCTCGCCCAGGTCAACGTCAACGACGCGGTCGAAGCCGACAGGGTCTTCTCGATGCTGATGGGCGACCAGGTCGAGCCGCGCCGCGACTTCATCGAAGCGAACGCGCGCGCCGTCGCGAACCTCGATGTCTGAGGAGGTGATTCGCGATGGCCGGTGAGGTCCTGTCCGGCGGCAACATCGAGCCGCGCGCGCTCGAGGACGAGATGCGCACCGCGTTCCTCGACTACGCGATGTCGGTCATCGTCTCGCGCGCCCTGCCTGACGTGCGCGACGGCCTCAAGCCGGTCCACCGCCGCGTCCTGCACGCGATGAACGAGCTCGGCCTCGGGCCGACCCGCCCGCGCGCGAAGTCCTCGCGGATCGTTGGCGAGGTCATGGGCAAGTACCACCCGCACGGCGACACGGCGATCTATGACACGCTCGTGCGGCTGGCCCAGGACTTCTCGATGCGCTACACGCTCGTCGATGGGCAGGGCAACTTCGGCTCCGTGGACGACGACCCGCCCGCGGCGATGCGCTACACCGAGGCGCGCCTGGACCGGCTCGCCATGGAGATGCTGCGCGACCTCGACATGGACACGGTCGACTTCGGGCCCAACTACGACGGCCAGCACCAGGAGCCGCTCGTCCTGCCGGCCCGCTTCCCAAACCTCCTCGTCAACGGATCCGCCGGCATCGCGGTCGGCATGGCGACCAACATCCCGCCGCACAACCTGCGCGAGGTCATCGACGCCACGGTCGCCTTCGTCGAGAACCCCCAGATCACGGCGGAGGAGCTCGTCAAGCACGTCCGCGGTCCCGACTTCCCGACCGGCGGGATCATCCTCGGCACATCGGGCATCCGCGACGCCTACGAGACCGGCCGCGGCCGCGTCCGCGTCCAGGCCCGCGCGCACACCGAGCCGCTCAGCCACGGCAAGGAGGCGATCGTCGTCACCGAGCTGCCCTATCAGGTCAAGAAGGGCGGCGACAACGGCTTGATGGTCAAGATCAAGGAGCTCGTCGAGGACAAGAAGATCACTGAGATCTCCGACCTGCGCGACGAGTCCGACAAGCGCGGGATGCGCCTGGTGATCGAGCTCAAGCGCGATGCGATCCCGAAGGTCGTTCTCAACAAGCTCTACAAGCACACCCCGATGCAGACGACGTTCGGGGTCAACATGGTCGCGCTCGTGGACGGGGTGCCGCGCACGCTCTCACTGCGCCAGGCGATCCACCACTACGTCGAGCACCAGCGCGACGTGATCGTGCGGCGCACCAAGCACGAGCTCGCGCAGCGCGAAGCCCGCGCCCACATCCTCGAGGGCCTGCTGATCGCGCTCGAGAACCTCGACGCGGTGATCGAGCTGATTCGCGCCTCGCGCGACCGCGAGAGCGCCCGCGAGCAGCTGATCGCCAGCTTCGGCCTGAGCGTCATCCAGGCGCAGGCGATCCTCGACTTGCGCCTTTCGCAGCTGACTGCGCTGGAGTCAGACCAGATCAAGCAGGAGCACGCCGACGTCGTCGAGCGGATCGCCGAGCTGCGCACGATCCTCGGCGACGAGATGCGCGTGCTGGGGCTGATCAGGGAGGAGCTGCTCGAGATCCGTGAGCGCTTCGGCGACGAGCGGCGCACCGAGATCACGGCCGTCGAGGGCGAGATCGACATCGAGGACCTGATCGCCGACCAGCAGATGGTCATCGCGATGACCCACTCCGGCTACATCAAGTCGCTGCCGCTCGACACCTACCGTCAACAGCACCGCGGCGGCCGCGGCGTCAGCGGCATGGACATGAAGGACGGCGACTTCATCGAGCACCTGTTCATCTGCTCGACGCACGACTATCTGCTGTTCTTCACCAACCGCGGCAAGGTCTACCGCTCGAAGGTCTACGAGCTGCCGGAGGCCTCGCGAACCGCGCGCGGGCGGGCGCTGGTCAACATCCTGCCGCTGCGCGAGGGCGAGCGCGTGCAGTCGGTGCTCTCGACGCGCGACTACAGCGAGGGTCGCTTCCTGGTCTTCGCGACGCGCAAGGGGATCATCAAGAAGACCGAGTTCGCCGCCTACAACACCCCGATCAACGCCGACGGGATCATCGCCATCAACATGCGCGACGACGACGAGCTCGTCGCCGTCCGGCGCACCACCGGCGACGACGACATCCTGATGGTCGCCCGCTCCGGCCAGGCAGCGCGCTTCCACGAGTCCCAGGTCCGCGCGATGGGCCGCGCGACCGGCGGCATCAAGGGCATGAACGTCTCCCACGCCGGCAATCGCGTGCTCGCGATGGACGTCGCGCGCGACGACCAGGAGCTGCTCGTGGTGACCGAGAACGGCTACGGCAAGCGCACCGCGCTCAGCGACTACCCGCGCAAGGGCCGCGGCACGATGGGAGTCAAGACGATCACGCTGACCGAGAACAAGGGCGCGCTCGCCGGCGCGCTCGTGGTGCGCGAGCACGAGGAGCTCGTCTTCGTCAGCGCCGGGGGGATGGTTCAGCGGACGCCGGTGCGCGGCATCAACCGCTACGGGCGGGCCTCTCAGGGGGTCCGCCTGATGAATCTCAAGGACGACGACACGGTCAGCGCCGTCGCGCTCGTGGCCGAGTCGTCGGGAGATGAGGGCGAGGCGGTCGGCGGCGACGCGGACGCGGCCGGCTCCGGCGGCGACGGCGGCGGCGGCGAGCCGAGCGCCAATGGCCATGCCGTCCAGCCCGAGGCCGGCGAGTAGTCACCGTCAGCGCGGTTCGCTACTCTGCGTGGACCAGAGAAAGGAGGTGGTCCTCAATTGGCTGACAGTACTTGCGGGACTCTGGAGGTGGCCGGCCGCTAGGTCGGAACAGTTGGCTGGACCCGCTTAGCGGAATCCAACCCGGACCACCGTCGTACAGCGCGCCGGACTCGTCCCCCCGGCAAGCGGCGAAGCGCCTCCTCGGGAGTGCGCCGCGCAGGTTGTTGTACGACCCAGTCCAGCACACGTTGCAAGCGAAGGGCGCCCATCGTGGCGCCCTTCGTCACGTCTGCTTCGTCTCTCGAGGGCCGGACCTAGGCGAGCGCCGGGAGGTAGGCGCGCCACGCCGAGGGGATCGTCGGACTCGACACGTGGATGAATATCTCCGCGCGTGGCCGGCGCGGCGCCCGCGAGGGGTGCATGTTCGCCTGCGACGGCGTGCGGTCGCCCTTGCGGCGATTGCACGGCGCGCAGGAGGCGACGATGTTCTCCCAGCTCGACGCGCCGCCCTTCGAGCGCGGAATCACGTGGTCGACCGTCAGGTTCGAGCGGGCGCCGCAGTACTGGCACGTCCACTCGTCGCGCGCGAACACGGCGCGCCGCGTGATCTTGCGCCGGTGCGCATCGCGCGGAACGCGGACGTAGGTCGTCAGGCGGATCACGACCGGCCGCACAAACTCCGTGCGCTCCGAGTGAAGCAGCGCGGCGCCGTGCTCGAGCACCTCGGCGCGCGTCTTGAGCAGCAGGACGATCGCGCGGCGCACTGTGCAGACGTTGATCGGTTCGAACGTCGCGTTGAGAACGAGCACCCGGCCACCGTCAAGCCCGCGTCGCCGGTGCTCCTCGGGCGACGCGGACCTCGCTGGTGGTGGTATTACGGCAGCACCCATTGCGCAGGCGCGAGTCTAGCGAGCGCGTCCGGTGAACCGCGAAGGTCACCCGGAGCGGTAAGAGCCGAGCACCCGCACCGCCTCGCAGCGTCCCCGCAGGCCTTCGATCGCCTCCGCCACCTCCGCCTGGTCGGTGCCGCCGCCGAAGTCCGCGAAGAACATGTAGTGGCCGAGGCCGATGCGTCGTGGCCGCGACTCGATCCGCGTCAGGCTCACGCCGCGGTCGGCGAGCTCGGCGAGGCAGTTGACGAGCCACCCGGCCGAGCCGTCGCCGGCGCCCCAGAAGACGATCGAGGTCTTCGCGCTCCCGGCGCCGGCCACGACACCGCGGACGCCCTCGGCCTGCTCGGCGCGCGCGAGCCACACGAAGCGCGTCTCGTTGCCGTCGTGGTCGTCGACGTCCCCAAGCAGGATCTCGCCGCCGTAGAGCGCGGCCGCGAGGCGATTGCCGAGCGCCGCGTGCGGAGCCCCGGCTGCCGCGACGACGGAGCGCACCGCCTCGGCCGTCGAGCTCGTCGGGATCACCGTCGCGCGGCGCAGGCTCGTGCGCAGGAAGTGCGCGCACTGGGCGTTGGCCTGGGCGTGCGAGTAGACAGCCTCGATCTCCTCGAGTGCGATCGCGGATGCCGCGATCAGGCAGTTGCGAATCTCGGCGACGCGCTCGCCGACGATCGTCACCTCGAGCGCGTCGATCGCGAGCGTGTCGAGCGTCACGTCGACCGAGCCCTCGAGCGAGTTCTCGATCGGCAACAGCGCCGCGTCGACGAGGCCGTCCTGGACGGCCATCACGGTGTCGTAGAGGGTGGGGAGGGGGACCGCCTCGGCGGCGTCGACGTCGGCGTCGAGCAGCGCCTGATGGCTGTAGGTCCCCTCGGGGCCTAGGTAGCCGACGCGCAAGCTAGTTCTCCAGCGCCAGCCGCAGCGCCTCTTCCTCCTCCGGCGAGAGCGTCAGCTCCGGCGAGCCGGCGGTCACGAGCTTGGCGTACAGGCGCGCACTGTCGCGATGGTGGATCGAGGTCAGCACGATCCCGGAGCGGTTGGCGTCGAGCAGCGCGATCGACAGCGACTGGTGCCCCGACATCTCGTTGTAGGCGTCGTAACGAACCAGCGCGCGGTGCGTCACCGCCCCGTCGAGGCGTCGCTCGGCCGCGGCCAGGCGCGTGTCGAAGCGCTCGGCGATCTCCTCGACATACTCGCGCAGGTCGGCGAACGCCGATTCGAGCTGGGCGCCCTGTGCGATCAGGTCGCGCTCGCCGTGCTCGCCCAGGACCTGGCGCTGCGCGCGGCGCAGCCGCGAAAGCCGCACAGCCAAGACGAGACAGGCGAGAAGGGCGAGCAGCGCCGCCGCGCCGGCGCCGATCGCGATCCACTCGCTGGTCGAGATCTGCGTCGCGAGCACCGTCTGGAGGCTAGTGGACCGCGCGGAAGCGTTGCGCCCGAAACGGCGGGTCCGCCGGTCCCTGCCGACCTCTGCGCCGCCAACGGGTCGCGGCCTGAGAACCTCGCCGCAGGCCGCGTTTCAGGCGACCGACGCCCGCCACCGCGCTAGCGCGTGAACATGACGTCGAAGGTCTGCTTGTTGTTGGCGGTGTCGGTCTCGCCGGGCAGCGTCTGCACCTCCGCCGTCATCAGCAGACCCTCGTTGAAGTAGCTCGAAAGGTTCGTCCCGCACCTCGCCGGAGCGAACAGGATCGAGGAGTTGTACGCGGTGCCCGGGACCGTCAACGGGATCGTCGCCGTGCTCTTCAGGCACGACGTGTTCTGCCCGGCCTTGTAGAAGTGGATGTCGGTCTGCACCTCGTGCTCCTTCAGGGTCCCGGAGTTCTTCACGTTGAGGACGAACGTGATTCCCGCGCTCGTGTAGGGGAGCCTGTTGATGCCGTTCGTCGACAGCGCGGTGACCGTCGTCGGCGAGGTCTGGACGCCCACGCTGAGCAGTTCGTGCCCCGGCGAGCCGGTCACCGGCGGGCCGCCGAGCGAGGCCGGCACGTAGCCGAGGATCCGGTTGGCGACGTTCTGCGGCTGCAGCCAGCCGATGTCGGGCAGGAACTGGCTCGTCGCGACCGCGTCGATGACCCCCGCCCTGGCCAAGGCGTCCGAGATCAGCGGCTCGACGCGATCGGTGTAGATGACATCCGAGGCCGACAGCTTCTCCATCTCCCCGGCGATGTGCCGGATCGCGCCCGCCTGCGCGGAGCCGACCGCCAGCGCGTTCTTCATCTCGGTGGCGATCCCCGAAAGCGCCTCGTAGCGCAGACCCAGCGCCTCGACCAGCCAGCGCTGCGCGCCGACCATCTGCGCCGGCACGCTCCACCCCTGCACGGTCCGGTAGTCGCTCTGCTCCTGGCTGACGTACTGCTGCAGGGCGGTCGGCACGTCGATCGGGTTCGACGAGTTGAACGCGTTGTCGATCTCGCGGAAGACCGGGATCACGACCGACGCCGACTCGTTGCCGACGAGGCGGGTGACGTTGTCGTCATAGGTGCGAAGGCCGGCGACCGCCTGATGGTCGAGGATCGTCTTGACGATCAGCACGGCCGCGATCACGAGGACGAGGATGATCGCGGCGGCGGCGCCGCGGCGCACCAGCAGCGTGCGGTCGTCGATCGCCTGGCGGCGCGCGCGCGGCTGCGGCCGGCGCGGCTGCGGGCGCGGCGATCGGACCTGGGTACGGGGCTCGTCACCCTCGTCGAAGAACGACAAATGCTGTTCCTTGCGGGCGCTTCTTACCTGACGCGCCACGATGGCGCGCTGACTGCAAGTTTCACATCATCCCCCAAGAACGTGCAGGAACGCGGCGCCGGGCGGCGAACGCGCGCCTGTGTCGACGCTCCCGCGCCCGCGGGCCGCCCGCGCGCGCGGCGGCCCGCGCTACCCCGAGGAGGATCTCGTCCTGGGCCGCTACCGCCTGCTCGCGCCGATCGGCTCGGGCGGCCACGGGACGGTCTGGGTTGCCGCCGACGAGCAGCGACCGCGCCGCGTGGCCGTCAAGCGCGTGCCCGTGAGCGGCGACCATCCCAACGAGCGGGCACGGCTCGCGCGCGAGGGGCGCGCCGCCGCACGCCTCGAGCATCCGGCGATCGTCACGCTGCTCGAGACCGGGGAGGACCCGGCCGCGCACTACATCGTCTGCGAGCTCGTCGAGGGCAGCTCGCTG
Source organism: Solirubrobacteraceae bacterium (assembly GCA_036561565.1). GTDB lineage: Bacteria > Actinomycetota > Thermoleophilia > Solirubrobacterales > Solirubrobacteraceae > Palsa-513. The sequence continues at coordinate 33,899 of DATBPB010000020.1, forward strand.
GCCTCCCACTACCGCGAGAACGGCCTCGAGGACCATGCGGTCATCGAGATCTGCGCTGCGGTCGCCGAGGCGCTGATCCACGCGCACGGGCGCGGCGTCGTGCACCGCGACGTCAAGCCGCAGAACGTGATCGTGCCGAGCGAGCCCGCGCAGGCCGGCACGCCCGCCAAGCTGACCGACTTCGGGGTCGCGCGGATCGCCGGCGAGCAGTCGCTGACCGCCACCGGCGAGGTGATCGGCACCTTCGAGTACATGTCGCCCGAGCAGGCGCTCGGTCGCCCGGCCGGCCCGCCCTCCGACCTCTACTCGCTGGCGCTCACGCTCTATGAGGGCCTCACCGGCGCAAACCCGCTGCGCGGCGAGACGGTCGCCGCGACCGCGGCGCGCATCGGGACACCCGTCGAGCCGCTCAAGGACCGACGGCCCGACCTGCCGGCGCGGCTCTGCAGAGCCGTCGACCAGGCGCTTGCGCCGGAACCCGCGCGCCGCGGGACGCTCGAGGAGCTCCGCGACGCCCTCGAGAGCGCGCTCGTCGAACGCGCACCCCGGCGGCCGCTCGCGCTGCCGGCGCTGGTTCGGATACCGCTGACACCTCGCACCGGGCGATTCCTCGCCGCGGCCGGCGCGGCCGCGCTCGCGGCGAGCCTGACCGCGACGCTCGCGCCACAGCAGGGAGCGAGCATCGCTCTGGCGGCGGCCGCGCTCAGCGCAGTGCTCACCGCCGCCTCGCCGGCGCTCGGCTGGCTGCTCGCCGCGCTCGCATCGCTGGCCTGGCTCGGCGCCGCCGGACAGGCCGGCACGGCGCTCGTCCTCGCCGCCGCGCTTGTCGCGGCGCCGGCGCTGCTCCCGGGGCGCCCCCGCCTGTGGTCGCTTGCCGTCCTCGCGCCGCTGCTCGGAGTCGCCGGGCTCGCGGCGTGCTACCCGGCGCTGGCCGGCCGCGCGGCGAGGACGACCCTGTCTCGGGCGGCGCTCGGCGCGCTCGGCTACTGGTGGCTGTCGGCGGCCGAGACGCTCAGCGGGCGCCGCCTGCTGTTCGGTGTCGGCGCCGGCACGCGCCCGCGAGGCACCTGGAGCGGATCGCTCGGCCGCGCCGTCGATCACGCGCTCGCGCCGCTTTTCACCGACGGCCGGCTCCTGACGGCGGTCGTCTGGGCGCTCGCCGCGGCAGCGCTTCCGCTGATCGTGCGCGCTCGCGGGCTGAAGCTGCGCGCCGCCTTCGCCGTCGCGTGGGCGGCGGCGCTGCTGGTCGGCTCGGCGCTGCTCGCTTCACATCTCGGCGTCGCGCGCTCGCCGGTGACGCTGCCCGCGGTCGCGCTGGCCGGTCTGCTCGCGTTCCTCGGCGCCGGGATCGCCTTCCAAGAACGCCCGGACGTCGCGTAGCATGGCTTGGGCCCAGCCGCGGCGCGTGAGCCGACGGGCCCGCCCCGATGAGCGTTCTTCGCACCCTCGAGACCAAGATCGCCGACCTCGTCGAGGGTGCCTTCGGCCGCGCGTTCCGCAGTGAGATAACGCCGGTCGAGCTGGCCAGGCGGCTCGTGCGAGAGATGGATCGCCACCGGCAGAGCTCGCTGTCCAGCACGCTCGTCCCGAACGACTACACGATCTGGCTCTCACCCGCCGACCGCCGCCACTTCGAGCCGATCGAGTCGAGCCTCGTCGATGAGCTCGCGACGCACCTTCTCGAACACGCCCGCTCCGAACGCCTCGCGCTGCCCTCGCGGCCGCAGATCCACCTGCGCACCGATCGCCGGCTCTCGCTCGGGGAGTGCGGGATCGAGTCCAAGCTCGTCAGCGCGGCGGCCGTGGACAGCCCGATCGTGCGCCACGAGGGCCATCCGCCCGAGCCGCCCGCGCCGGCCGCGCACGGCGAGGTGCTACCAGGCGCCCGCCTGGACATCGGGGGTCGAGTGGTTGCGATCGCGGCGGCCGGAGCGGTGATCGGCCGAAGCCCCGACTGCGACATCGTGATCGCGGTCAACGAGGTCTCCCGCCGCCACGCCCAGGTCACGCCCGACGCCGACGGCTGGATCCTCACCGACCTCGGCTCCACCAACGGCGTGCGCCTCAATGGCCGCCCGATCGGCGTCCCGACCCGGCTCGCCGACGGCGACGTGATCGAGCTGGGGTCGGTCGAGCTGGTCTTCGAGGTGCGCTGAGGCGTGACGGGCGCAGCGAGGCCAAAGTGACGAACCTCGCGCCGGTGTCGGTCGCGCTGAAGTTCGGCTTCCTGGTCGTCCTCTACCTGTTCCTGTTGTGGGTCGCCCGCAGCGCGACGCGCGACCTGCGAGCCGCGCGCCCGGCTTCCGCCCCGGCCGACGCATCGGCAACGGGGTTTCACTCCGCGACCGCTCCGCTGCACACCGCCCAGGACGCGCGCCTCGTCGTCGAACGCGCAGCCGGCCACTCCGCGGGGATGATCTACGACATCGGCAAGGGCGCCGTGCTCGGGCGCGGCGACGCCGCCGAGATCCGCCTCGACGACCCGTTCGCATCCTCTCGCCACGCGCAGCTCGTGCTGCAGGCCGGCGTCGTCGTGCTCGAGGACCTCGGGTCGACCAACGGCACGTACCTCAACGAGGAGCTGCTCCAGGGCCCCACTCCGCTGCACCACGGTGACCGCGTGCGCATCGGCGACAGCGAGTTCACCTACGAGGAGGGGTGATGATCCGCGTCGCCGAGCACGTCGCGCGGACCGACACCGGCCACCAGCGTGCGACCAATGAGGACTCGCACCTCGAACGCGCGCCGATCTTCGTGCTCGCCGACGGGATGGGCGGCGCGCAGGCCGGCGAGGTCGCCTCGAAGCTGGCCGTCGGCCAGTTCGCCGAGGGGCTTCCCGGCGAGGAGGCCGACGGTGCCGAGGAGCGGCTCGCCAGGGCCGTTCACCAGGCCAACGCCGAGATCCATGCGCTGTCGGAGCGCGACTCGCGACGCGCGGGGATGGGGACGACGCTCACCGCGGCCTACGTCGGCCGCGCGCAGGTGTCCTTCGCCCACGTCGGCGACAGCCGCGCGTACCGCCTGCGCGACGGGCATCTCGAGCGCATCACCGAGGACCATTCGCTCGTCGAGGAGCTGCTTCGTCAGGGCCGCCTCACCGAGGAGGAGGCCGAGGAGCATCCGCAGCGCTCGATCATCACGCGAGCGCTGGGGCCCGAGCCCGAGGTCGAGGTCGACACGTTCACGCTCGCCGCCGCCGACGGCGACGTCTTCCTGATCTGCAGCGACGGCCTGACATCGATGGTCAGCGAGGCGGGCGTCGAGGAGATCATGCTCGGCACGCCCGACCTCGCGACGGCGGCCGACAGGCTCGTCGCGGCCGCGCTCGCCGCGGGCGGGCGCGACAACGTCACGGTCGTGCTGTTTCGGATCGAGGAGGTCGAGACATCCGACGACATGCCGACCGAGCTGCTGGCGACGGCCGATCCCGAGGCGCTCCCGCCGCTCCCGGAAGACGCTCCGGCGCCGCAGGCGCAGCCGGGGGCCGGCGAGACGCAACGGCCCGATCCGCCGGCGCAGATCGCGCGCGAGCGGCTGCGCCCGCGCTCACCGCGACGCACGCGCCGAGCTCCGCGCTCCCCGCGCGCCCAACGCGCCCCGCGACGGCGCTCCAAGCTCCGCCGGCGACTGCTGATCGGCGGAGTGCTGGCCGCGCTCGTCGCGGCCGTCGCGATCGGCGCGCTGCTCGCGGCTCAGGCGGTGTACTTCATCGGCACCGACTCAAACGGCCAGGTCGCGATCTACAACGGGCTGCCGTACTCGCTCCCGGGCGGGGTCCACCTCTACACGGAGTACTTCGTGTCCGGCATCACCGTCGCCGAGCTTTCACCGGCTGAGCGCCAGCGCCTCTTCAACAACGAGCTGCGCTCGCAGGCGGCGGCGACGCGCCTCGTCAGCCAGCTCGAGCTCGATCAGATCGCGGGACAGTGAACAGGCCCATCTACCGCCTGTTCGCCGTCGTGCTCGTGATGTTCGCGCTGCTCGTCGGCTTCACCTCACGCTGGACGGTGTTCGAGGCCAGCTCGCTTCGCTCGAACACCGAGAACAGCGCGCCCGGCCTCGAGGCCCAGCGCGTGCAGCGCGGGCAGATCGCCGCCGCCGGCGGCGCGACGATCCTCGCCCGCTCGCTTCGCAACAACAACGGCAGCTACACGCGCGTCTATCCCTACGGCAAGCTGTTCGCGCCGGCGCTCGGCTACTACGACCCGACCTACGGGCGCGTCGGCCTCGAGGACTATCGGAATTCCAGTCTCGCCGGCTCGCCGCCGCAGCAGAGCTCGATCATCGACCAGTTCGAGGGCAAGCGGACCAACGGCGACGAGGTCCTGACGACGCTCGACCAGCACGCCCAGCAGGTCGCCTTCCAGGGGCTCGCCGGCCGCGATGGCGCCGTCGTCGCGATCGACCCGCGCACCGGCGCGATCCGCGTCTTCGCCGCGAGCCCGACCTATGACCCCAATCTGGTCCGCACGGCGGCGGGCCGCAAGTCGCTCTCCACGTCAACGGACTCCGCGCTGCTCGACCGCGCGACCCAGGGCCAGTACGCGCCCGGCTCGACGTTCAAGGTCGTCACGGCGATCGCGGCGATCGACACGGGCCGCTACACGCCGTCCTCGGTCGTCAACGGCAACTCGCCGATCACCGTCTCCGGGCAGCCGCTCCAAAACGACAGCCACACCAGCTACGGCCCGGTGACGCTGAGCGACGCGCTGACGAACTCGATCAACACCGTCTGGGCGCAGGTCGCGCTCGGCGTCGGCGCGCCGACGATGCAGACCTACATGAACCGGCTCGGCTTCTACGCCAAGCCGCCGATCGACCTCCCGAGCGACGAGCTCGCCGAGAGCGGCGTTCGCGTTCCGGGCCATTCGGGCTATCTGCCCGTGACCTCCGGCGCCGACCTCGGGCGGGTCGGGATCGGCGAGGGCGGGCTCGACGTCACGCCGCTGCAGATGGCGATGGTCGCCGCCGCGGTCGCCGACAACGGCCGGCTGATGGTCCCGCACCTGACGCAGAGCATCGTCAACCCCGACGGCCAGGTCGTGGAGACCGTCAGGCCCCAGCTCTACAGCCAGGTCATGAAGCCCTCGACCGCGCAGGCCGTCGGCACGATGATGGAGAACGTCGTCAAGGACGGCACCGGCACGGCCGCCGCGCTGGTCGGCGTCCGCGTCGCCGGCAAGACCGGCACGGCCCAGGACTGCTCGAACCTCGCGCTGATCGCCTGCCAGTACAACCAGGACTGGTTCATCGCCTACGCTCCAGTGCAGGCGCCGCAGATCGCGATAGCCGTGACCGTCTCGCACCAGCTCAACGGGTTCGGGGGAACCATCGCCGCACCGATCGCAAAGGCCGTGATCCAAGCGCTCGGGATCGGGGCGAGCGGATGAGGTCGCCGCGGTGAGCTTCCAGATCACGCCCGGCACGCTGATCGACGGCCGCTACCAGGTCGTCTCGCGCGTCGGCTCGGGCGGGATGGCCGAGGTCTACTGCGTCGAGGACATCCAGCTCGGCAGGCGCGTCGCCCTCAAGCTGCTCCACGAGCGCTTCGCGGCCGACACGGAGTTCGTCGAGCGCTTCCGGCGCGAGGCATCGAGCGCCGCGTCGCTCTCGCACGCCAACATCGTCAACGTCTACGACCGCGGCGAGTGGGGCGGCACCTACTACATCGCGATGGAGTTCCTCGACGGTCGCTCGCTCGACGCGATCGTGCGCGAGGAGGCGCCGATCGATCCCGAGCGGGCGATCGAGATAACCGAGCAGGTGCTTCGCGCGGCTCGCTTCGCCCACCGCCGCGACGTCGTCCACCGCGACCTCAAGCCGCACAACGTGATCCTCGACGACGAGGGCCGCGTGAAGGTCACCGACTTCGGCATCGCTCGCGCCGGAACGTCGGAGATCACCCAGACAGGGTCGATCATGGGGACCGCGCGCTACCTCTCGCCAGAGCAGGCGCAGGGCAACGCCGTCGGCCCGCGCAGCGATCTGTACGCGATCGGGATCATGCTCTACGAGCTCCTGACCGGGACCGTGCCGTTCGAGGGCGAATCGGTCGTCGCGATCGCGCTGCGCCATCTCTCCGAGCCGCCACGACCGCCCAGCCAGCTCGTCCCCACGATCTCACCACAGCTCGATGCGATCGTGATGCGCGCGCTCGCGAAGGTGCCCGAGCACCGCTTCGCCGACGCCGACGAGTTCCTCGCCGCGCTCGAGCACGAACGCGAGCGGCTGCACCGCGAGGAGGGGACGCACACCGCGGCGCTCGAGCCGATCGCGCCGATCGCGGTCCTGCCGGCCCCGCCGCCCTACCAGCACCCGGCGAGCTACACGACCCAGCCGATCGCGCCGATCGGCCCGGCGACCGGCGCCTACTCCTACTGGGACCCCAACACCACCGGCATCATCCCGCCGGGCGCGGTGCTGCTGCCGCCGGGCGGCGAGCGCCGCAGCAACCCCTGGCCGTGGGTCGTGCTCGGCGTGATCGCGGCGGCCGCGGCCGCCGCCGCGATCGTCTACGTGCTCAGCCGCAACAACACGACGCAGGTCACCGTGCCGAGGGTCGCCGGCCTGATGAAGGTCGACGCCCAGGCCGCCCTGCAGCAGGCAGGCCTCAGCTCGGTGGTCGTGTTCGTGCATGCAAAGCACAGGGGGAACGTCGTCTCGGAGATCCCGTCCGGGGGCTCGAAGGTCGCCAAGGGCTCGACCGTGACGCTGAACGTGTCCGAGGGCCCCGCGCCGCCCGGCAACGTGCAGGTGCCGTCCGTCGTCAACCTCGACGCCGCCCAGGCGACGCACGTCCTGCACCAGGCGGGCTTCAAGGTGACGGCGGTCAGGCAGTCCTCCACGACGATCCCCAAGAACATGGTGATCTCGACGAACCCGGCCGCCGGCTCGACCGAGCCGCACGGCTCGACGATCGTCATGACCTACTCGAGCGGGCCGCCGCGCGTCGCCGTGCCGAACGTCGTCAACCAGCCCCTCGCGGAGGCCGAGCTGCTGGTCCAGCAGCGCGGCTTCGTGCCGGCCATCAAGCACCAGGTGACGAGCTCGGTGGCGGCGGGGACCGTGCTGTCGCAGACGCCGGCGAGCGGCAAGGCCGCACAGGGCGCGACGATCACGCTGACGGTGGCGAAGGCGCCGGCCGCCGTCACCGTTCCCCACCTCGCCGGCGAGACCGGTGTCGCGGCGGCGGCGCTGCTGGGCAGACTGGGGCTCAACCCGCAGGTCGAGCAGGTCACGCGCAGCGTCCACCCCGCCTACGACGGCCTGGTGCTCTCGACGCTGCCGAAGGCCGGGTCCGCCGTGGCGCCAGGGTCGACGGTCGTGCTTCGCATCGAGCATTACGTTGCACCGGTTGGACCGAGCGGCGCGAGCGGCCCGACGGGCGCCACCTGATGCGCGTCGCGGTGCTCTCCGGCGGGCGCTCCTCGGAGCGCGAGGTCTCGCTCGCTTCGGGGGCCTCCGTCGCCGACGGCCTCGCGTCAGGCGGCCACGAGGCGGTCTGGATCGAGGTCGCCCGCGACGGCCGCTGGCTGCTCGACGGTCGCGAGGAGCTCACGGTGGCGCCCGGACGCGGCCTGCTCGGCTGCGACGTGGCGTTCCCCGCGATGCACGGCCCCTACGGCGAGGACGGCGTCGTCCAGGGCCTGCTCGAGGCGCTCGACGTCCCCTACGTCGGGAGCGGTGTCGCGGCGGCCGCGCTGTGCATGGACAAGGTCCGCTTCAAGGCCCTGATGCGCGACGCCGGGATCGCCCAGGTCGCCCACCGCGCGGTCCGCCACCCCGACTGGCTGGCGCGGCGTCGGGAGGTTCTTGATGACCTCGCTTCGCTCGGGTTGCCGGTCTTCGTCAAGCCGGCGCGACTGGGGTCGTCGGTCGGGATCGGCAAGGCGCGCGACGCCGCCGAGCTAGGCGCCACGCTCGAGGTGGCGCTGAGCCACGACCCGCTCGCGATCGTCGAGGCCGCAAGCGGCGGCCTCGAGGTCGAGTGCTCGGTGCTCGGCGATGAGGATCCGCGCGTGTCGCCGCCGGGCCAGATCGTGCTGAGCTCGGCCGAGTTCTATGACTACGCCGCCAAGTACGAGGCGGGCGGAATGGAGCTAGTCGTGCCGGCCCCGATCGGCGATGCCGCGCTGGGTGAGGTCGAGCGGATCGCCTGCGAGGCGTTCCTGCTCGCGGGCTGCAGCGGCCTCGCGCGCGCCGACTTCTTCATCGAGCCGGGCGGGCGCGTCCTGCTCAACGAGCTGAACACGATGCCCGGCTTCACCGCCACGAGCGTCTACGCGAAGCTCTGGGAAGCCGGCGGCATTCCCTATCCGAGACTGGTCGAGCGTCTCTGCTCGATCGCGATCGAGCGCCACGCCCGCGAGCGAAGCTACCGCGGCTGAGCGAGCCGCCGCAGGTGGAACTCGGCGATCGAGACGCTCTTGCTCGCGCCGCTCGGGTCGGCGCCGAGGTCGGTGATCCACAGCAGGTAGTACTGGCGCTTCTGGACGTGGCTCAGGCGAACGGTCGTCGTCGCGCTCGCCAGCGCTGAGCCGAGCAGCGTCCAGCCACGCGCGCTCGGCGAGATGTTCGGACGCGGCGAGCTCGTGTAGGTGATCCCCGGCACGAGGTTGCTGCCCCAGATCTGGAAGTGGAAGCCGGGCGTCGGCGTCGCGACGACCGCCTCGTTGGCGGCGACGCCGGGCGCCGCGTTGACGTAGAGGCCGACCCCCGACTTGCCGAGCACGCCGCCGTTGTAGCTCGAGGTCGACCACGACGTCGCCTTGTTCCCGTCGATCGCGTAGGCGACCGCCGAGGGGTTCTCGGCATCCGTGCCGAACGGGTTGTACTGGACCGCGGCATCCTGGCGCAGCGGGACGTCGATCTCGCGCCCCGAGCTGCCGAGGCCCGCGGGCGCGCCGACGCCGCGGTGCGTGCTCGCCACGACGAACGCCACGACGGCGGCGATCGCGGCGATCCCGAGCCCCGCGGCGAGCGCCAGCCAGACGGGATGGCGGACCCGCAGCGGAACCTTCTGCGCGGTCTCGGGTGGCAGGCTGCGCAGCACCATCGTCGCTTCCTTGCCGGCGTCGCCGGTGCGCGACGTCTCGATCGCCATGACCTCCTCGAGGTCGGCGATCATCTCGGTCGCGCTCGCGTAGCGCCGCGCGAGGTGCTTGGCGGTCGCGCGCTCGACGACCGCGGCGAGCGCCGCCGACACCCCCGGCCGCCGCTGTTGGATGTCGGGCATCTCCTCGCGAACGTGCATCGTCGCCACCGCGATGTGCGTCGAGCCGCTGAAGGGGACCGCGCCCGCGAGTGACTCGTAGAGCACGACGCCGAGTGAGTAGACGTCCGACTGGCCCGTCACGAGGTGGCCGAGAGCCTGCTCGGGCGATACGTAGTCGGTTGTCCCGAGCACGTGCCCACCCTGCGTCAACGCCTCCTCGCCGCCGCTGCGGGCGATCCCGAAGTCGGTGATCTTCGCGCCCCCCTCGCTGTCGAGCAGGATGTTCTGGGGCTTGACGTCGCGGTGGACGATCCCGCGTGAGTGCGCCGCCTCCAGGCCGCGGGCGATCTCGATGGCGAACGCCACGGCCTCGGTGATCGTCAGGCGCCCGACGCGCTGGATGCGCGCCTTCAGCGTCTCGCCGTCGACGAACTCGAGCACGATGAACGGCATCCCGTCGTGCTCGCCGGAGTCGAGCACGGTGACGATGTGTGGGTGCTGGAGCTTGGCGACGGCGCGCGCCTCGCGCCGGAAGCGCTCGATGTGCTCCGTCTCGCCGCTGATCGGCGAGGCGAGCATCTTGATCGCGACGCGCCGCTCGAGCACCTCATCGACGGCGACCCACACGCGGGCCGTCGCGCCCGCGCCGATCTGGCGCTCGAGCCTGTAGCGCCCCCCGACCAGCGTCTCCGGAACGGTGGTCATCGCCCTATTTTGAGCAGTCCTCGCGCCGGGCGGTGCGGCTGGGCTGAGATTTGGCTTCCTTGCACCGTTCGCGCTCCTACCCGCGCTGGGTCAAAAGAAGCGGCGCTAGTAGATCAGGCCGAGGCTCGGCAGAGACACGACCCCCGCCGCGTCGGTGACGCGGCCGATCGCACGCGCGCCGGGGTGATGTGCCGCGAGCAGCGAGGCCGCGGCCTCGGCGTCGGCCTCGGCGGCGACGACGACGAACCCGCAGCCCATGTTGAACACCTCGTGGGCCTGGGTGGCGTCGATCGCGCCGGCCTCACACAGCCACGAGCAGATCGCCGGCACATCGAGCGGCTCGTCGATCTGGAAGCCGACGCCTGCATGCAACCGCTTGAGGTTCAGCACGCCGTCGCCCGTTATGTGCGCCAGCCCGTGGACGTCCGCGCCGGCGAGCGCGCGCACCGCGCGAACGTAGATCGCAGTCGGCTCGAGCAGCGCCTCGCCGACGCTTGCGCCGCCGAGCTCGCGGGGCCGCTCCTCGAGGCGGCCCTCGGCGATCTGGCGCGCGAGCGTGAAGCCGTTGGAGTGCAGCCCGCTCGATGGCAGCCCGATCAGGACGTCGCCCGCCGCGCAGCGCTCGCCGGTCACGATCGCATCCAGCGCTACCGTGCCGATCGCCGTCCCCGACAGCTCGAAGCCGCCGGGGGAGGGATGGCCGCGGAGCAGCTCGGGCAGGACGGCGAGCTCGCCGCCCGGGATCTCCACGCCGGCGAGCTCGGCGCCGCGCTTGAGGCCGACGGCGATCGAGCGCAGCGCCTCCTCGTCGACCGCTTCCACGGCGATGTAGTCGACCATCGCGAGCGGCTCGGCGCCGACGCAGACGATGTCGTTGACGTTCATCGCCACGCAGTCGACGCCGACCGTGTCGAGTCGCCCCAGCTGCTCGGCGAGGATCAGCTTCGAGCCGACGCCGTCGGTGCACAGAGCGACGCCGAGCCCCGGCGCGACCTCGATCACCGCCGCGTAGTGGCCGCCGCGCAGCACCGAGCGCGACGGTCGACCGGTGTCGATCGTGCGCAGCACCTCGACCAGCGCGTTGACGCCGCCCCCGGCCCCCGCGGCGTCAACGCCCGCAGCTGCGTAGGCGTCGATCATCGCTGCCCATTCTGGCGCAGGCGGCGGATCACCGCGGCGGCGACCGCCGTGCGGTAGGCGGCGTAGGGAAGCAGCGAGCGATCCGCGCCGCCGCGGCGGCGCAGAAGCGCCCCGGCGCCAACCCCGGACGCCAGGGCGGCGGCCGCCCCGGCGGCCAGCGCCGGCCATTCGGAGCGCTCGGCGGCGCGAAGCTCGCGCGCCTTCAACGCGAGCGCGCCCGCGGTCACAGGCAGCCCGGCGGCCTCCGACAGAGCCCTCGCCTCGCGCGGCGCGAATCCGCGCAGGCGCGCCGCGGCTCGCGCGGCCCCGCTTCGCGACACGCCGGGAACGAGCGCGAGGGCCTGCGCGGCGCCGATCGCCAGGGCGTCGGCCGCGCGCGCGTCGCCGCGCCGCCGCTCACCGCGCCGCGCCTCCGCGGCGACCATCGCCGCCGAGCCGGCGAGCAGTCCGGCGGCGATCGTCGCGGGCGTGCCGAGCCGTCGCTCGATCTGAGCCTGGCCGAGCGCGCCGGCGACGGCCGCCGGCGCGCATGCCAGCAGCGCGACCGCCGGCGGGCTGCCGCGCAGCTCGCGCCGCGCGCTCAGCAGCACGGCCGCGACCGCGCCACCGTGCAGAGCGACCTCGAAGCGCTTGCGCGCTCCGGCGTCGATCTCCTCGTGGCGCCAGTCGCAGAACCAGGCGAGCAGCGTCGTGTGGCCAGAGGAGGAGATCGGCAGGAGCTCCGCCGGCCCGTGCAGCAGGCCGAGGGCGACCGCCTGAGCGACGCTCACGCGCGGCGGCGGCTCAGGCTGCGCCACGCCCCCGCTGCCGGCGCCGCCACAGGAAGTAGACGATCGCGGCGACGATGATCACCACGGCGGCGATGTCGATGTAGTGCAGGTTGCTCTCGACCGAGTGGTAGTGGGAGCCGATCGCGCGCCCGAGGATCCCCCAGAAGGCGATCCACGGGACGCCGCCCAGCGCGCTGAGCGCGAGGAAGCGAAAGAACGGCATCTCGGCGACCCCGGCGGGGAAGGACATGTAGGCGCGAACGAGCGGCAGGACGCGGCAGATCGGGATCGCCTTGTCGCCGTGGCGGCGGAACCACCGCTCGGCGGTCGCCAGCCGCTCCGGGGTGATGTGGATCTTCGCCCCGTGCTTCTGCAACAGCTCGATCCGCCCGAAGTAGCCGATCGCGTAGGCGACCGATGCCCCGACCAGGTCGCCCGCGACCCCGATCACGATGATCAGCAGCAGCGTGAAGTGACCCTTGTAGACGTCGAAGCCGGCGAACAGCATCACCGCCTCCGAGGAGACCGGGATGCCGGCCGACCCCATCACCAGCAGGACGAAGATCCCGGGGTAGCCGAGGTCGTTGATGATCGACGTCGCGACGTTGACCAGCGCGTTCGTGACGGAGGCGATCTCGTACAAGGCCGCAGAAGGGTAGCGTTGGCCGCCGTCATGCGAGTCTGGGTCGACCTGACGAACAGCCCCCATCCGCTCGTCCTGCGACCGGTGATCGAGCGCCTGCGCTCCGGCGGACACGAGGTTGAGGTGACCGCCCGCGACTTCGCTCAGACCGTCGAGCTCGCGCGCCGCCTCGGGCTCGATCCGGCCGTGATCGGCCGCCACCGCGGGGCCGCGCGCTCCGCCAAGGCCGTCGGGCTCGCCTCGCGCTCGGTGGCGCTGGCGCGCTGGGCGCGGGGACGCCGCTTCGACCTCGCACTCGGCCACGGATCGAACGACGTCAGCGTCGCGGCCGCGTTTCTTAGGATTCGCTCAGCGACGATGTTCGACTACGAGTGGGCCGCAGTTCAGCACCGCCTCAACTGCCGCCTCGCCCGCTCCGTGGTGGTCCCCGACGCGATCCCGCCGCAGCGCCTCGAGCGCTACGGGGCGCGCGGCAAGCTGCACCCCTACGCGGGCCTGAAGGAGGAGTACTACCTCGCCGACTTCGAGCCCGACCCGCGCGTGCTCGGCGAGCTCGGGCTCGACGCGGCGCGCCCGATCGCCGTCGTTCGAACGGCGCCCGAGGTGTCGCTCTACCACCGCTTCCGAAACGAGCTGTTCGGCGCCGTGCTCGAGCGGTTGCGCGGCGAGCAGGTCGTCGTCCTCCCGCGCACCGCGGAGCAGCGCGCCGAGCTGGCGGCGAGGGGTGGCTTCACCGTGCCCGAGCAGGCGATCGACGCGCAGTCGCTGATCGCCCTCGCCGACCTCGTGATCAGCGCCGGGGGCACGATGAACCGCGAGGCCGTCGCGCTCGGCACGCCCGTCTTCTCGACGTTCGAGGGGCGGCTCGGCGCCGTCGATGAGCGGCTGATCGCCGAAGGGCGCCTGCGGCTCCTCGAGCGCGCCGACCAGGTCGAGTTGCGCAAGCGCGAAGCGGGCGCGGCGGAGCGGATCCGGCGCGATCCGGCGGTGCTCGTGGGCCTCCTGCTTACCGCCGCACAGCCCGTACAATCGCTCTAATGCGCCGAACGTTTCGCTCGGCGGCCTTCCCGCTGCACAGACATTCGCTGCCGCAACTCGTGGTCGACGCCGGGCTGGTCGCGCTCGCGTACTACCTGGCGTTCTGGTTGCGCTTCGAGGGTGGCTCGATGCCGGCGCGCTACCACGCGCTGCTCGTGGACACGATCCCGTGGGTCGTCCTCGGGACGGTGTTGATCCTCGCGCTGTCGCGCGTCTACCAGCGCCGCTGGCGCTATTTCGCACAGCGCGACGTGGCGCATCTGCTGCGGGCGGCGGTCATCGCCGGCGTGCTGCTCGTGGCGATCATCGCCGTCGTACATCCGGTCCACTACATCTATTACCCCGCTTACCGAACCGCGCACGGGTTGACGCACGGGCCGCAGACGAGCGTCGCGGTCGAGCTCCCGGCGACGGTCGCGGTCCTGTTCCCGGTTCTCGCGCTGTCGCTGCTTGTCCTCGCGCGCCTGGCCGCGCGCGCGATCAACGACCGCAAGTTCCCGTTGCTTCGCTCGCGCCCCGACGGGCGCAACGTCCTGATCGTCGGCGCCGGGGAGGGCGGCCGCCTGGTCTGCGAGGAGCTCGTGCGCAACGCCGACCTCGGCCTCAACCCGATCGGCTTCGTCGACGACGACCCGCTCAAGCAGCGCCTGCGCTTCGCCGGCGTGCGCGTGCGCGGCACGACGCTCGATCTGCCGCAGATCCTCGACGACGCGTCGCCGGACGAGGTGATCATCGCGATCCCCTCGGCGCCCGGGCAGCTTCGGATGCGCGTCGTCACCGCCTGCCGCGACCGCGGCATCCCGGTCCGCACGCTGCCGACGGTGTTCGAGCTGCTTGCCGCGTCCGTCAACGTCGCGCGCGCCGTGCGCGAGGTGCGCGTCGAGGACGTACTCGGGCGCGAGCCGGTGAACATGCTCCTCGAGCGCGTCGGCCGTTACCTGCACGGAGCGGTGGTGGCGGTGACGGGCGCCGGCGGCTCCGTCGGCTCCGAGCTGTGCCGGCAGATCGCTCGGTCCTCTCCCGCCCGGCTGATCCTGATCGACCACGCCGAGGACAACATCTTCGCGATCATGCGCGAGCTCGAGGAGGACCGCCACGTCCCGCGCTCCCTGCTGGTCCCCGTGCTCGCCGACTGCAAGGAGGAGGAGCGGATGCGCGAGGTGCTCTCTGAGCACCTGCCCGCGATCGTCTTCCACGCCGCCGCCTACAAGCACGTCGCCCTGATGGAGAGCAATCCGGTCGAGGCGATCCGCAACAACGCGATCGGGACGCGCGTCGTCGCGAAGGTCGCCGGCGAGCTCGGCCTCGGCGCCTTCGTGCTCGTATCGACGGACAAGGCGGTCATGCCGGCGACCGTCATGGGCGCCTCGAAGGCGCTGGCGGAGTGCGCGATCGACGCCGCCCAGCGAAGGTTTCCCGCGACTCGCTACATGGCCGTGCGTTTCGGGAACGTGCTCGGATCGTCCGGCAGCGTCGTGCCGATATTCCGCCGCCAGATAGCGGCCGGAGGCCCGGTGACCGTCACCCATCCCGAGATGACCCGCTACTTCATGACGATCCCCGAGGCCGTTGCGCTGGTGATCCGGGCCGGGGAGATGGGGGAGGGCGGCGAGATGTTCGTGCTCGACATGGGCGAGCCGGTTTCGATCATGGAGCTCGCCCGCAACATGATCGAGCTGTCGGGTCTCGAGCCGGGGCGCGACATCCCGATCGAGGTGATCGGCCCGCGGCCCGGCGAGAAGCTCCACGAGGAGCTCTTCAACCCGTTCGAGCATCCGACGCCCACGGCGAGCGAGAAGATCTGGCTCGCGCGCCGCGACGCGATGGACATCGAGCGGGTCGAGGCGATCTTCGACGAGATCCTCCTGCTCGTCCTCGAGGGAGACGCGACGGGACTCGCCGAGAAGGTCGCGCAGCTGACGGAGCTGCGCGTCGAGGCCCCTGTCGTCGCCGAGTCCTCATAGACTGGCGCGCCTCATGATCCTGGCCCTCTCCCTGTCGAGCGACGTCAAGTCAATCGGCGCCTACGCCGGATTCGCGGCGATCATCGGCCTGGCCCTGCTCGTGATCCTCTACTTTGCGCAGGCGCGCGAGGTGCGCCGACTCTCCGACGCGCTCGAGGAGCAGGAGAGCCGGCTGCGGCGCGTTCCCGCTCCGACTCCGACCGTCGCGACGATGCCGCGCCCCGCCGCCGCGGTCGTGCCGGCGTCGCAGCAACGACCGCCCGTCGCGGTCGCTCCGGGCGCCGCGCCGGCCTCGCCGCCGACGGCGACCGTCGCCGTGCCCGGCGCGCGCCGGATCCCGGTGACCTCCGCCGCCGCGCCGGTCGCGGCCGTGCCGGCTTCGCCCGATGCGCCGGCCGCCGAGACGGCGACGGACGTCCGCCCACCCGCCGCCGAGACGGTCGCGGATGTGCGCCCGCCCCTCGCCGAGACGGTTGGCGGCGTTCGCCGGCCCGCCGCCGAGACGGTTGCGGACCCGCAGGAGACCCTCGCCCCCGCCGGCGAAGAGCCCTCGGCGGCCGCCGGCGCCCCGGCGGCGCCGCCGGTGCCTGAGCCACGCGCGGCGCCTGTCCTGCCGGCGGCGACCGCCGCGGGCGCCGCTGCCGCCGCCGTCAAGCCCGCCGCGGAGGGCAGGGATGACGACGGGGGCGCGACGACGACCGTGCGACCGGCGGCCGTACCGCTCGTGGCGCGACCCGTCGCGAGCGCCGTGCCCGCTGGGCCGCACGAGGAGGAGGAGGAGGCTGCCGCGTTCGAGGATCCGGCGCCGATCGGCGTCGTCGATCCGCCGCGTCCGCGCTTCCCGCCCGCCCCGGGCGAGCCCGTACCGGCGGCTGTCACGACGCCACGCGTCGGCGGGCGCGGAGACGGCTCGGCTGCGACGGTCCGCCGCGAGCGGTCGCGAGACGACGCCCGGGAGGACGACGGCGAGGGGCGCCATCGCGGCTCGCGCGGGACGCTCGGGCTGCTCGCGGTCGCGATCGTCCTCGTCGGGGTGCTGATCTTCGTCGCCAACCAGCTCCTGGCCAGCAGCCCGTCGCCGTCGCATCCGCCCGCGAACCCCCCGGCGACCGCGAGCGGACCGGCGCCGGCGACGATCACGGTCGCCGTCCTCAACGGGACGCAGTCGGCGCACCTCGCCTCGCGCGTGTCCTCGACGCTCGTCGGCGACGGCTTCAAGCCGGGCGCGATCAGCAACGCACCTTCGACCGTCGCTTCGACAACCGTCGAGTACATCCACCACGCGGACCGCGATGCCGCGATCGAGGTCGCTCACGCCCTCGCCCTGACGTCGGCCCAGGTCAAGCGCGCCGACACGGCGATGATCGCCGCCGCGACGATCGCGGGTCGCATTCCGACGGTCATCGCGCTGATCGGCCGCGACTACGCGGGGTGATCCGGGCCGCGGCGTGCGCGCCGTAGCGCTATCGCGGCTCGCCTTCGCAGCGCTCGTCGCGGCGAGCGTCGGCGCCCTGTTCTACGCGCAGGCGCTCAAGCGCAAGACGCTGCTGCTGACGCCAACGTCGGCCACCATCAACTTCGCGCCGGCCGGCAGCGGGGGGCGCTATGACCGTCAGGCCCACTTCCCGGTGCGCCTGACCGTCGGCGGCGAGGTGGTCGTTTCGGTGCTCACGACCGACGACCGCCCTCTCGCGGTGGTCGCGCGGAGACGTTTTCGCGAGTATCAAACACAGAAGTTGCACTGGACGGGCGTCGAGTCCTCCGGCGCGCTCGCCCCGCCCGGCTACTACCTGCTCCAGATCGAGCTGGTCAAGACCGGGCAGACGTTCATCGCGCCCGGCTTCCGCCTGCACCTGATCGGCGGCTCGGGATGACGGCCGGTCACGCCCTCTCCCACGCCGGCCTGGTCGCGGACGCTCTGGCCGCCGGCGGGGCGCTCTGCCTGCGCGGCCGCGCGCGGCGCGCAGCGACCGGGTGCGCCGTCGTGTTGACGCCGCTGCTGCTCGGTGGGGCGCTCTGGAAATCGCACCAGGTCGTCCATCTGCGCCACCACCCGGCGCTCGCGGCGGCCGGGATCGCCGCCGCGCTCGTCGTCGTCGCGGTCCTCGCCGTGCTGTTTCGCTCGCGTCCCGCGCTGCTCGCGCTCGCGGCCGTCGTCGCGCTGCCGTTTCGCTTCTCGCTGCTTTCGGGCGGCACCGGCGGCGTTCTGCTCGTCCTCTACGCGGTGATCGGCGGCGGCGCGCTCGCCCTCGTGCTGTGGGGCGAGCGCGACGATCGCGCGCCCGCCGGACCGCTCGAGTGGGCGCTTGCGGCATACGTCCTGCTCTACGCGTTCCAGGCGCTCTACACCCCCGACCTGTCGAAGGCGGTCGAGCAGCTCGGCTTCTTCTACGTGCCGTTCGCGCTGCTGTTCGTGCTGCTTCGCGGCGTGCGCTGGGAGCGGTCGCTGCTCGGCCGCTGCGCCGCCGCCGCCGTCGCGCTCGCGGTGCTGTTCGCGGCGGTCGGCATCGGCGAGTACGCGGCGCGACGGCTCGTCTTTCACGTCTCGCTGAACGCCGACCAGCGCTACTTCCGAGTCAATTCGCTCTTCTATGACCCCAACATCTACGGCCGCTACCTCGCGCTCGCGATGGTCCTCGCCGCGGCGTGGATGCTCTGGCGGCGCGGCCGGCGCGAGGTCGCCGCCGCGGCGGCCGTGCTGGCCTTCCTGTGGCTTGGACTGCTGTGGTCGGTGTCGCAGTCGAGCCTCGTCGCGCTCCTCGCCGGCCTCGCCGTCCTCGCGGCGATCCGCTTCCCGTGGCGGCTCGCGCTGACCGGCGCGATCGTCGCCGCCGCGGCGATCGCCGCCGTCGCCGCGCTCGACTCCCACCGCCTGCACCTGAACCTCTCCGACAGCTCGACGAGCGGTCGCTCCTCGCTGGTCCGCCAGGGCGCGGACCTGTTCGCCGGCCGGCCGCTCGGGGGCTTCGGCTCGGGGTCGTTCTCGTGCGAGTACCTCCGCCACACCTCGTCTCCGGGGGTAGCCTGCGGAGCGCCGGCGATCCCCGGGATCACCTCGGACTCGCACACGACGCCGATCACGATCGCCGCCGAGCAGGGCGTGCCCGGCCTGATCGCCTATCTCGCGCTGCTGGTCGCCGCAGCGCTCGCGCTGGCGCGCGGGCCGCTGCGCGACAACCTCGTGCGCGCCGCGATCCTCGCGGCATTCGCCGCGCTCGTCGTCCACTCCTGGTTCTACGCCGACTTCCTGGAGGACCCGATCGCCTGGACGTTGCTCGCCGTGGGTGCGGCGTGTTCGGCTATCTGAAGCGTCTCGCGAGCGCCGGGCTCGCCTACCAGATCGGCGACCTGCTGGCGAAGGGCGTGGCGGTCTTCACGCTCCCGATCTACACCCGTTATGTCGGCTCCGGCGGGTTCGGCTACGTCGAGACGCTGTTCGTCGCGGTGATCCTGCTGTCGATCCTGCTGCGCCTCGGCGTCGGCGAGGCGTTCATCCGCTTCTACTACGACGACGAGGACCTCGCCCGGCGCGATCGCATCGCCGCGGTGACGGTCGGCGTGGCGTTCGTGACGACGACGGTCGCCGCGCTGGTCGGCGTCGCGTTCGCCGGTCCGCTCTCCCACGCCCTGCTCGGCGTGCACGACGCGGTGCTGTTCGACTACGCGATGCTCGGCGTGTGGTCGTTCACCAACCTCGAGATCGCCCAGGCGCTGCTTCGCGCCGACGAGCGCAAGGGCGCCTACATGCGCGCGTCGCTCGTCAACGTCGCGATCACGATCGCGCTGACCGTGACGCTGGTCGTCGGCGAGGGCTACGGGGCTCGCGGACTGCTGGCGGGCAACTTCGGCGCCTCGGCGGTCGTGCTCGTCGGGCTGTGGTGGGTCGAGCGGCGGCGCCTGCTCGCGCCGTTTCGCGCGCGCGGCGCCACGCCCGCGCTGCGCCTGCGCGCGATGCTCGCCTTCGGGCTGCCGACCGTGCCGGCCGACGCGAGCGTCTACGCGCTGCAGGTCGTCGACCGCTGGTATCTGCTGCGCGCGCAGTCGGCCGCCGCGGCGGGCCTCTACGCGCTCGCGGCGAAGCTCGCGACGGTCGTGTTCGTCGCCGTGCGCGGCTTCCAGTACGCCTGGCCGCCGCTCGCCTACTCGATCGAGGACGATGCGATCGCGGCGCGGCTGTACTCGCTCGTGACGACCTATTACGTCCTCGCGACGGGGCTCGTCGTCGCCGGCGTCGCGCTGCTCGGCCGCTGGGCGGTCCGGCTGCTGCTCTACAGGAAGTTCGGCGCCCACGACGCGCTGCCGTGGCTCGCGCTCGGCTGGGCGATGTACGGGCTGTATCTCGTCTTCGTCGTGATCGCGGGCCGCGCGCGGCGCACGAACCGGAACCTTCCCGCGGCGATCGTGGGGCTCGCCGTCAACGTCGGCTGCCTGTTCGCACTCGTGCCGCCGCTCGGCATCTCGGGCGCCGGGATCGCGCTGGTCATCGCCTACGCGGCGATGATCGCCGTCCTCTACGGGCTGACGCGCTCGCTCTTCACCGTCGCCTTCGAGTGGGACCGCCTGGCGCGGCTGGTCGCCGTGCTCGCCGGCGTCTCGGTCGCCGGCGAGCTGCTGCTGCCCACCAGCGGCGCCGCGGGCTTCATCCTGCGCAGCCTGGCCTGGTGCCTGATCTTCCCGCTGCTTCGCCTCGCCGGCTTCTTCCGCGGCGCCGAGATCGCGCGCGCGGCCTCGATCGTGACCTCAGCGCTGCTTGCGCGGAAGCGAGGCCGCTGACGCGTTGCGCGCCTCGGCCGCCTCGCGCAGCCCCTCGCCGCGGCGCGGAAGCAGCGCGGCGAGCGCGTCGGCGCGGTAGCGCGCCGCGTCGTGGCCGGGCAGGACGAGCGCGGCGAGCGAGCGAAGCGCGTAGATCCAGGCCGTGAGCAGGCGCACGGCGGCGGCCGCCGCGGCGCCGTGGTGCTTGCGCACGTACAGGTCTCGCCCGCGCGCGCTCTCGACCACGCGGCGCATCGGCACGGCGTCGGTCGCGAGCTGCTCGTGGTGGACGGCCCGCGCCGCCGGCACGTAAAGCGTGTGCCAGCCGGCGTCGGCGAGGCGCTTCTGGAAATCGACCTCGTCGCCGTAGACGAAGAACGCCGGATCCATCCAGCCCACCGCCTGCGCGGCCTCGCGGCGCACCAGCAGCGCCGCCGACTGGCCCCAGTCGACGCGGCGGACCTGCTCGCCGCCGCTCTGGACGTTGCGCCTCGCCATCAGCAGCGCCGCCGTCAGCGCCGCCCCGACGCCCGGAAAGCGCCACGCCGAGGCCTGCGCCGTCCCGTCGGGGCGCCGCAGCGCCGCGACGGCGCAGGCCGCCCGCGGATCGGACTCGAGCGCCGCGCGAAGCGCCGCGCTCGCTCCGGGGAGAAGCTCCGAGTCCTCGTTGAGCAGCAGGCAGTAGCGACCGCGCGAGCGCTCCATCAGCTCGCTGTCGTTGAGCGCCTTGCCGCGCCGCTGCGAGATCGCGATCAGCTCGACCGCCTCGCCGCGCGCCAGCACCGCCTGCGCGGAGCCGTCGTCGCTCGCGTTGTCGAGGACCAGCACCTCGCAGTCAAACGGCAGCGCGGCGCGCTCGGCGGCGATCGCGTCGAGGCAGCGCATCAGCAGGTCGCGGCCGCTCGTCACGACGACGCAGAAGGAGATCTCAACGCCCACCCGCGTATTGTCGGCCACGTGCGCGTCCACGTCGTCGACCCCTCCGCCTACACGCCGCCCTACGACCACGAGCTGTGCGCCGCGCTCGCCCGCGCCGGGGCGTCGGTGGAGCTCTACACGAGCGCCTTCCCTTACGCCGCGCTCCCCGCCGTCGACGGCTACGAGCGACGCATCCACTTCTACCGCCGCGCGCGCGGCGACGCCGGCTCGAGCGCGCGGCGCGTCAGCAAGGCGCTCGAGCACGTCCCGGACATGCTGCGCTACCGCCGCGCCGCTCAGGGCGCCGACGTCAGCCACTTCCAGTGGCTCGCCGCGCCGGCGATCGACACGGCGCTGCTCCCGCGCGGGCGCCCGCTCGTGCTGACCGCGCACGACGCCCCGGCCGGAGCGTCGATGTACCGCCCCTTCGGGGCGCTGATCGCGCATTCGCAGGCGAGCCGGCGGCGGCTGATCGAGGCCGGCGTGGACGGCGCGAAGGTGCACGTCATCCCGCTCGGGCCCTACGACCACCTCGCGGCGCTGCAACCGGCGCCGCTCCCCGCGGAGCTCGGCGACAGCGGCGAGGCGGTCGTCCTCTGCTTCGGCCTGCTTCGCCCCTACAAGGGGATCGACGTGCTGCTCGACGCCTGGCGCGCGCTCACGGGTGCGCAGCTATGGATCGTCGGCCGTCCCCGCTACGACATCTCCGCACTGCGCGCCGCGGCGCCGCCGGGCGTGCAGTGGGTCGCCCGGTTCGTCAGCGACGCGGAGCTCGCGGCGTGCTTTCGCCGCGCCGACCTGGTCGTCGCGCCCTACCGCGGAGGCGAGCAGTCCGGCGTCGTCGCCGCGGCGCTCGCGTTCGGCTCGCCGCTCCTGCTCAGCGATGTCGGCGGCTTCGGCGAGGTCGCCGCGGCCGGTGCCGCGGCGCTCGTTGCGCCGGGCGACGCGGTCGCGTTGCGCGCCGCGCTCGAGGAGCTGCTGGGCGATGCCGGCGCGCGGGGGCGCCTGGCGGCCGGCGCGCGGGCGCTGGCGCGCGGCGAATGGTCGTGGCGGCGGATCGCCGAGCAGACGCTCGAGCTCTACCGCTCACTCGTCAGGTGACGAGTTTGAAGGCCTTCTTGAGCGTCGTGTAGTCGAGCACCGACTGGATCGGCTGGAGGGTGCCCTTGGGCCCCTTGAAGATGAGCGTCGGAGTCTCGGGCTGGGGGATCTGCTTGCTCACGACCATCTGCTGGACCGCCTGCTGGTCAGCCTGGACCTCGTTGCCGAGCGTGCTGTTGCTGCGGTCGGCCTGCCACTTCGCGAGGTTGAGGCCCGGGATCTGCAGCGCGATGTTCTGAATCCAGCTGTTCGTCACGTACGGCGTGGTCTCGCTCTTCTGCTCGTAGTACCAGAGCAGGATGTAGTTCCACTCCTTGTGCTGCACTCCGGCGGCGCGCGCGGCGACCTGGCCGGCGGCGAACTGCCCGCCGTTGAAGGAGGCGCTGGCCGTCTCCATCGCCGAGTAGACGAGCTTGACCTTGCCCTGGCGGACCTCGTGGCGGATCGCCTGGTCCTCGCCGGCCAGCGCGAAGTCGCGGCAGATCGGGCAGACAAGGTCGCCGTACTCGGTCAGCGTGATCGGCGCGTTGGGGTTGCCGAGCACGTTGCCGTTCTGGGGGATCCCGGCGAGCAGGCTGCTGACGATCGCCTGCGCCTGCTTGGGCGTGTAGCTCTTGACGCCGCTGCCGCCGCCGACGGCGACGATGATCACGACGATCACGAGCGCCACGGCGCCGACGAGGGTCGCGAGGCGAATCAGGCGGGTGTTGCGGGCCTGAACCTGGGAGGCGGCCTTCAGGCGCGCTTCGCGCGCAGCCCGAGCGGCTGCCTTCTGTTCGGCTCGACTGGCCATCGTGGCAAGTCTATCGGCACGTCTTACGGCTCGATTAAGCCTGCAGCGCCCCCACCGGCGGGTGGATGCGGCGATTTCAGGTAGCGCGCGAGCGAGCAGATCAGCAGGATCGTGAGGACGATCGCCGAGCCCACGCACCACTCGCAGTAGATCGGGTGGCCGGTGATCGTGAACGTCTCCTGGTAGGTCAGGTAGGCGCTGAAGCCGAACCCGAGCAGCGTCAGCGCGAGCGTCGAGAGGCGCGTGTTCTCGCTGTCGGGTAGCAGCAGCGAGGCGATGATCAGAACGTAGCCGATCGCGCCGATCAGCGCGACCGGGACGCCGAGCAGGAACGAGTACTTCGACGTCTGGACCGTCTGGCACGGGTTGCCCGTGCCCGCGCAGGCCACCGTTATGCGCGCGTAGTGGACGACCGTCAGGTAGGTGGCGTCGCCGAGGCCCAGCACCGCCAGGACGAGCATCACGCGGACGAGGGTCGAGCGTCTCACAGAAGCCGGCGCCATCGCTTCGGCAGCATACGCGGCGCGCCGATGGACTCGACCGACAACCCTCCGCAGGACCCGCGTGGCATGTCGAGGCTGCGAGCCGTCCTCGCTTCGCCCGGCGCGCTCCCGCTGGTCGCCGCGCGCAGCGTCGGCGCGCTGCCGGTCGGGATGGTGCCGCTCGGCATCATCCTGCTGCTGCGCGCGCGCGGCGACGGCTACGCCCTCGCCGGTCTCGCCGGCGGCGCCTACGCCGGGGGCGTCGCCTTCATGCAGCCGCCGCTCGGCCGGCTGATCGACAGCTTCGGCATGGTGGCGGTCCTCGGGCCGCTCGTGATCGCCTTCCCGGGCACGCTCGTCGCCTTCATCCTGACCGCGGCGAGCGGCGCGCCGCCGGCGGCGATCGTCGCCGTGGCGCTGGTGAGCGGGGCCACGCTGCCACCGCTCGGCGCGTGCATGCGGGTCCTCTGGCCGCGCCTGGTAGCGGGCGAGGATCTGCGGGCGACCGCGTTCGCACTCGACGCGACGCTGCAGGAGCTCTCATTCGTCGTCGGACCGCCGCTGCTCGCGCTGCTCGTCGCCGTGGCGGGGGCCCGCACCGGACTGCTCGCGGCGGCCGGGGCGGGGCTTGCCGGGACGGCCGTCTTCGCCGTTCGCGCGCGACCGCACCACGTCCACATCGAGCGCGGCGGCGGGGCGCTTCGCTCGGCGGGCGTGCGGCGCGTGCTCGCGGTCAGCCTGCTGCTCGGCGGCGGCTTCGGCGCGACGGAGGTCGCGCTGCCGGCGTTCAGCGAGCTCCACGGCGCGCGTCCTGCGGCCGGGCTGTTGCTCGCGGCGCTCGCGCTCGGCTCGGCCGTCGGGGGCCTGGCCTTCGGCGGTCGCGGCGCGCGCATGGAGCCGGCGCGGCGCCTCGCCGTCTGCGTCGCGGGCTACGCGCTGCTCGCCGCGCCGATGCTCGCCGCGCCATCGATTCCCGTGATGGCGCTGTGCACGTTTCTCAGCGGCCTGCCGATCGCGCCGGCCTTCGCCGGTTCATACACGCTGCTTGACCGCCACGCCGTGGCCGGCACGCTGACCGAGACGTTCGCCTGGAACACGACGATGATCTTCGTCGGCGCCTCGATCGGCACGGCCGTCGGCGGCGCCCTGATCGCGCCCGCGAGTTACCGCGCGAGCATCGCCCTGTCGGTCGTCCTCGGCACGGCGGCGCTCGCCTTCGTTCTCCGTCGCTCGCGCTAATACCATCCGCGGCGTGAGGATGCGCGCGGCGGTGCTCGAGGAGTTCGGCAAGCCGCTGGCCGTTCGCGACGTCGATCTCGCGGAGCCCGAGGCGGGCGAGGTGCTCGTGCGGCTCGCGGCCTGCGGCGTCTGCCACACCGACCTCTACACGGCCTCCGGCGTCGATCCGTCCGGCTACGCGCCGACCGTGCTCGGCCACGAGGGCGCGGGCGTCGTCGAGCGCGTCGGCGCCGACGTCGGCTCGCTTGCGCCCGGCGACCACGTCGTCACGTTGTTCTCCCCGCAGTGCCGCGAGTGCGTGCACTGCCAGAGCCCGCTCACCAACATCTGCCTGGCGATCCGCGAGCAGCAGAACCTCGGCTACCTGCCGGACGGCACGGCGCGGCTGTCGCTCGACGGCGAGCCGCTGCGCCATTTCATGGGCACCTCGACGTTCGCGCAGTACACGGTGATGCCGCAGATCGCGCTGGCGAAGATCTCGCCGGAGGCGCCCTTCGATGCGGCCTGCCTGTTCGCCTGCGGGCTCTCGACGGGCCTCGGGGCGGCGATGCGCACGGCCGCCGTGGCGCCCGGCTCGACCTGCGTCGTGTTCGGCGCGGGCATGGTCGGGCTCGGCGCGGTCGCGGGCTGCCGCCTGCAGGGCGCCGAGCGGATCGTCTGCGTCGACCTCTCGCCGGCGCGCCTTGAGCTGGCGCGCGGGCAGGGGGCGACCGACACGCTCGAGGGCGGCGAGGGGGCCGTCGAGGCGATCCTCGAGATGACGGGCGGCTTCGGCGCCGACTACACCTTCGAGGCGACCGGGAACGTCAGGGTCATGCGCCAGGCCGTCGAGGCGGCGCGGATGGGGTGGGGGCTCTGCACGGTGGCAGGGGTCGCCGGTCGCGGCGAGACGCTCGACATCGTCCCGCGCTACCTGATCACCGGACGGCGCGTCTGCGGCTCATCGTTCGGGGGGTTGAAGGGGCGCGACGACGTTCCGGCGCTGATCGAGCGGATGCTGGGCGGCGACATCGACACCGCGCCGTTCATCTCGCATCGCATCAGCCTGGATGAGGTCAACCGCGGCTTCGAGCTGATGGAGGCCCAGGACGGCATTCGCAGCGTCATCGAATTCGCCTGAGCCGATCGCCCTGCGCGAGAACCTCGTCATCGAGGCCGACTGCGCGGACGTCCTGGCGCGGCTGCCCGATCGCGCCTTCGATCTGATCTACATCGACCCACCGTGGGGAACCGGGTCGGCGCGCCGCCACCGCCCGATCGAGGTCGTCCGCGACGAGGGCGGCGACCGGACCGGCTTCGGCGGTCGCCGCTACCGCTCGCGCGACAGCGGCGCCGAGATGCGCTACGCCGATCGCTTCGAGGACTACGTCGCGTTCCTCGCGCCAAAGCTCGAGCGCGCCCGCGAGCTGCTGAGCGGCGAGGGGACGCTCTACGTCCACCTCGACTACCGCGAGGCGCACTACGTGAAGGTCGCACTCGATGAGATCTTCGGACGCGACTGCTTCCTCAACGAGATCGTCTGGGCCTACGACTACGGCGCCAAGCCGGCGCGCCGCTGGCCCGCCAAGCACGACACGATCCTCGTCTACGTCCGCGAGAGCGGACGCCACATCTTCGACGCCGAGGCGGTCGAGCGCGAGCCGTACATGGCGCCCGGCCTGGTCGGCCCCGAGAAGGCCGCGCGCGGCAAGCGCCCGACCGACACCTGGTGGCACACGATCGTCGCGACCTCGGGCTCGGAGCGGACCGGCTATCCGACCCAGAAGCCCGAGGGCGTGCTGCGGCGGATCGTCGCCGCCTCCTCGCGGCCGGGCGGTTGGTGCCTCGACTTCTTCGCCGGGTCGGGAACGCTCGGCGCCGTCTGCCAGAAGCTCGATCGACGCTTCGTCCTGGTCGACTCGAACCCCCAGGCCGTCGCGGTGATGCGCCGGCGCCTGGGCCTCTAGAGTCGACCGGCGATGCTCCCGAACGCGCACCTCTGGGAGTTCCTGGTCACCGTCTACCTGGTGATCCTGATCCCCGGGCCGAGCGTGATGTTCGTCGTCAGCCGCGGCCTCGCGCTCGGCCGTCGCGCGGCGATCTCGACGGTCCTCGGCAACTGCTGCGGCTTCGCGACGCAACTCGTTCTCGTATCGATCGGCCTGGGCGCGGTGATCGCCGGCTCAGACACCGTCTTCGAGGTGCTGAAGCTGTGCGGCGCGGCCTACATCGCCTTCCTGGGGATCCAGAAGATCCGCCACAGGCGCGAGCTCGCGGGCCTGCTGAGCGCCGGCGCCGTCGCACCGCGCCGCACGCGCACCGCGATCCGGGAAGGGTTCATCGTCGGCGTGACCAACCCCAAGGGGCTCGTGATCTTCACCGCGATCCTGCCGCCGTTCATCGATCGCGCGCAGGGCCACGACACGCTGCAGCTGCTGACGCTCGGTGCGATCTGCATCGCGATCGCGTTCCTCTCAGACAGCGCGTGGGGGATCTTCTCGGGGACCGCCCGCCACTGGTTCGGCCGCTCGCCCAAGCGCCTCGAGCACCTCAGCGCCGGCGGCGGTGTGATGCTGGTCGGCCTCGGCGCCTGGCTGGCCCTCACCGGACGCAGCAAGTAGGGCGCTCAGGGGCACCTCCGGGCCGTGCGGCGGTCGGCAGCAGCAGCGTTGCTCTCAACATCGCGAGCGATGCGCGGACCGCGCCAGCCCCAGAAAGCGGCTCACGCCGCCGCTGCGCGTTCCTTCATCGCCTCGAAGGTCTTCTCCCAGTCGTTGTGGCGGCGCTTGGCGTCGCCGATGAACGGGGAGAAGGCGATCGCCCACAGCACCGCCGCGTTCAGCCAGCGGGCCGGCGCGCGCAGCGGGCGGACGAAGTCGACGAACAGGACGACGCGCGTCGCGTCGGTGTGGTTCCAGGCCTCGTGCTCGTAGGTGTCGTCGAAGATCATCGAGGCGCCCTCGGCCCAGTGGCGGGTCTCTGAGTCGACGCGGATCCCGCAGGCCTGCGCCGGCTCGGGGATCAGCAGGCCGAGGTGGTAGCGCATCACGCCCTTGTAGGGCCCGCGGTGGGCCGGCAGGTGCTTGCCGGGCGCGAGGATCGAGAAGAACGCCGTCTTCATGCCGGGGATCGCGGCGCACAGCCGGGCCGTCTCCGGGCAGCGCGCGCAGTTGGCGTCGGAGCGGAAGCCGTAGCCGTAGAGGAAGTAGGTCTTCCAGCGGTCGTCGGTCGTCATCGTCGCCTGGTCGACGGAGATGTCCTGGAAGTTCGGGAGGTGCTCCTGGTCCTCGAGCACGGCGTCGAGCTCGGCGCGGATCTTGCGCCAGTCGGTCTCGAGCGTGCGCGCCCAGGGGAAGGTGTCGTTGTCGAAGAAGGGGCGGTCGCCGACCGTCGAGGAGCGCCCGAGCCAGCGCTCGAGCGGCGGAAGGGCCCGCTCGCCGAAGGCGACGGTGGCCTGGACTGCGCGTTCGCGGACACTGGTCATCGCGGGGCCATCCTATCCCTGATCAGGGACGCCGCCGGCGCGGCGGGGGGCGGCGGCGCAGGACGCGACGGGCCCGCTCGCGCTCGTGGTCCTCGCTGAGCCCGACCTCGAGGAAGACGAGCGACACCAAGCCGATCCCGCCGACGGCGAGCAGCGACAGCGCGACCGCGTCGGCCGTCACCCCGTGCCAGGCGAGCGGGAGGACGCCCCCGGCGATGAGCGCGAGAGCGGCGGAGCCAAACGACAGGATGCGCGTGCGTGGCCTCAGGCGGCCAACACTACGACGCGCCGCTAGGATTCGCGGCGAATGCACGTTCCGGGCTGGTCGAGCTGGACCGTCGATCCGGTGCTGATCGCGGTGCTGGCGATCGCGGCGGCGCTCTACTGGCGCGGCTACCGGCGCGCGACCCGCCTCGCCGCCGAGGGCCGGGCGCCCGGAGCGGGCCACTGGCTGCCCTACGCGCTCGGGCTGGCGGTCCTCGCCGCGGCGCTGATGTCGCCGATCGACGCGATCGGCGACGCGTGGCTGTTGTCGGCGCACATGTCGCAGCACATCCTGCTCTCGGACGTCGCGCCGGCGCTGCTGGTGCTCGGGCTGCGCGC
The DNA here is from genome assembly GCA_036561565.1 of Solirubrobacteraceae bacterium. GTDB lineage: Bacteria > Actinomycetota > Thermoleophilia > Solirubrobacterales > Solirubrobacteraceae > Palsa-513. The sequence goes on from DATBPB010000020.1 coordinate 62,724, forward strand.
GCCGATCCTGCCGCTCGCCCTGCCGCGCGCGGGGCTTCGGCTGATCGCGCCGGGCGGGCGCGCCGGGCGGCTGATCGCGCTGCTGACCAGCCCGTGGGTCGCGCTGCCGCTGTGGGCCGGGGCGACGTGGCTGTGGGCGATCCCGGCGGTCTTCGACTACGCGGCCGGCCACCCGCTCGTCCACGCGTTCGAGCACGCGACGCTGTTCTACACCGGCCTTGCGATGTGGTGGCTGATCATCGATCCGCTGCCGTCGGCTCGCCGCGAGCCGGGCGCGCGGCGACTCGTCTACCTCGGCTTCACGCGCCTTGCGAGCGCCGCGGTGTGCCTGCCGCTGACGTTCATGAGCGTGACCGCGTACCCGCGCTACGCCGGCGCGCCGCGCGCGTTCGGCCTGAGCGCGATCGACGACCAGCGGCTCGCGGGCGCCGGGATGTGCTTCCTCGAGTTCCTGATCTTCGGCATCGCGATGGTCGCGGTGTTCCTGAGCTTCCTCGGCCGCGACGAGCGGCGAGCGGCGGTCGAGGATCGCATCGCCGGCCGCCTGACGGCCTAGCTCGCGCGCCGGCCGGATCTCGCGGACTCGCGGTCACGCCGCGGGCGGTGGCGGCACCGCCCAGGCGTGGGCGGGTCCTGGGGGAGAGGACCCGCCCACCCCTGCGCGGTCGGTCACCAGGCCGGCTTGGGGGTCCCGGCGCCGCCCGCGCCCTTGGACGCGATCATCGCCTTGCCGGACGGGGAGACCGCGTACCAGAACTTGCCGTTTAGCTTGAGGCCCTCGCCGTTGACCTGGCCGGCCCCGCTGTCGCCCGAGAACGTGTAGAGCGGGTGGCGGCCGTAGGTCACCTGGGTGCCCGAGCCGCGCTTGACGGTGCCGAGCATCGACGCCTTGACGGCGCCCTTGGCTACGGCGCTGCCGCTGATCGGCGGCCAGGCCTTGAGGCAGCCGCCGTTGCAGGCGAGCTTCGAGCCGCTGTCGCCCTCGAACAGATAGAGCGTCAGCCCCTTGGAGTTGACGAGGACCGTCCCCAGCGAGGTCCGGGCGGTGCTGATCGCGCTCGTGCTGGACGCGAGAGCGGCCGAGGCCGCGAAGGCGCTCAGCAGGGTGGCCAGTGCGATGGCGGTCTTCTTCATCGTTGCGACTCCTCGGTGGGATCGGTTCGAGCGGCTGCTGAAACCAAGGACACCGGCGCGTGGCGATCCTTCCCGCCGCGGGCGTGCTTTCTAATGATTGGCGGGCGACCAGCGCGCGATCCGCGCGACCGCCTCGGCGATCACCTGATCGCCCTTCGGGAAGGCGAAGCGGACGAGCGAGCGCGTCGGACCCTCGGGGTCGCTCGCGAACGCGGCGATCGGGATCGCGACGACGCCCGCCTCGAGCGGCAGCCGCTCGCACAGCGCCGTCGCGTCGGGCTCGCCGAGCGGCGTGCCGTCCACGTTGAGGAAGTAGGTGGCCGCCGAGGGCAGGACGTCGAAGCCGGCCGCCTGGAGTCCCTCGGCGAGGCGGTCGCGCTTGCCGCGCAGGTCGCGCACCAGGTCCTCGACGACCCCGGGCCCCAGCCGCAGCGCCGCCGCGCCGGCGTGCTGGAGCGGCGTGCCGCCGGCGAAGCTCAGGAACTGCTTGACGCCGCGCACGCGGGCGATCAGATCCTGCGGGCCGCTCGCCCAGCCGATCTTCCAGCCCGTCACGGAGAACGTCTTGCCGAGGCTGGAGACGGTGATCGTGCGCTCGAACATCCCCGGCAGCGTCGCGATCGGCACGTGCTCGCCCTCGAAGACGAGGTGCTCGTAGACCTCGTCGGTCAGGACGATCACGTCGTGCTCGCGGCAGGCGGTGGCGATCAGCTCGAGCTCCTCGCGGTCGAGCACCCGGCCGGTCGGGTTGTGCGGCGTGTTCAGCAGCAGCAGGCGCGTGTTGGGCCTGATCGCGGCCTCCAGCGTCGCCGCGTCGAGCCGCCAGTCGGGCGGGCGCAGCTCGATCGGGCGCGCGGTCGCGCCGGCCAGCGCGACGACCGCCGGGTAGGAGTCGTAGCTGGGGTCGAGGAAGGCGACCTCGTCGCCGGGTCCGGCGAGGGCGAGAACCGCCGCGGCGAGCGCCTCGGTTGCGCCGAAGGTCACCTGGACCTGGCTGTCGGGGTCGAGCTCGAGGCCGTAGTGGCGGAGCTGGTGCTCGGCGATCGCGTGGCGAAGCGGCGGCACGCCGGGCATCGGCGCGTACTGGTTGTGGCCGGCGCGAAGCGCCTCCCGCGCAGCCTCGATGACGGCGCGGGGACCGTCGAAGTCGGGGAAGCCCTGTCCGAGGTTGACCGCGCCGGTCTGTTCCGCGAGCGCCGTCATGCGGCTGAAGATCGAGAGCTGCGCTGCCTCCATCGACGCCATCATGGCGCAGCGGGGACCTCCCTGAAGCCGCGCGCGAGCGTCGCGGCGAGCGCGACGAGCAGGCAGACGCCGCTGAGGGCGAGGATCGTCGCGTCCTCGCCGGCGTACTGGTAGAGGAAGCCGATCGCGAGCGGCCCGATCCATGTGAGGGCGCTGCCGACGAAGCCGGCGGAGGCCATCACCCGCCCGCGCAGGTGATCGGGGGCGAGCGCGAGGCGCCGGCCGACGAGAACCGAGCTCGACAGGATCAGCGGCAGCATCGTCGCCGCCACGACGAGGCCGATCGCCACCGGCGAATGGGCGATCAGCAGGAGCGGGATGAAGATCACGTAGAACCACGGCTCGATCAGCACGGCGGCGCGTCCCGAGATCCGGCGCCGCAGAGGGTTGGCCAGGGCCGCGCCGATCAGCGCTCCGGCGCCGATGATCGCGAAGGCGCCGCCGACGGCGGCCGAGGAGGCTCCGTGGCGGCGCGCGATCAGCAGCGCGAGCAGGCTGATCGCCGCGAGGATCATGTTCGCCGCGGCATACAGCAGCGCGCCGTCGCGCAGAAACGGCCGGCCCGCCAGCCAGCGCAGGCCCTCGGCGATCTGTGCGCCGACCGCGGCTCGGGGCGCGTCGAGGCCGGGCGGCTCCTGCGGCGCGTGGGGATGCAGCCGCAGCAGCGCGGCGAGGGCCGCCAGGTAGGAGGCCGCGTCGGCGACGAAGGGCAGCGTTCGCGCGATGCCGAACAGCGCGCCGCCCGCCGGGGGACCGGCGACCATCGCCGCGGCGTAGCGCCCCTCGTTGACGGTGATCGCCTCGCCGAGCGCCTCGGCCGGCACGAGCTGGGCGATCATGCCGCGCTCGGCCAGGCCCGACGCGGTGAGCAGCACAGCGTCGATCAGGCTCGCCGCCAGCAGCTGGGCGAGCGTGGGGCGGCCGAGCGCGAGGGCGATCGGGATGCTCGCCGTCGCGGCCATCCGCCCGGTCGCGCAGACGATCATCATCCGGCGGCGGTCGAGGCGGTCGGCGAGGACTCCGGCGGGCAGCATCGCGAGCGGATAGGCGATCGAGCGGGCGACGCCGATCAGGCCGGCCTTTGCGGGGGAATGCGTCAGCGCGAGGGCCAGCAGCGGCGTCGCGATGCCCGTGATCTGCGATCCCATCCCCGAGATCGCCTGCCCGATCCAGAGGCGGCCGAAGTCGCGGTTTTGGCGCAGGGCTCGTGTCGCGCTCTCTGGCACGCGCCGATGATGGCGGTACCGGCCGCTGCAGTGCGGCGCCTTCCCGCTCTCAGCCGGCGGCGCCCACGAGCTCGTCGAGGTGCCCGCGCAGGTCGCCCACCGATTCGTGGACGGCCACCGCGCCGGCGTCCTCGAGCTCCGCCACCGAGAAGCCGCCCGTCAGCACCGCGACCGTCGGGACGCCGGCGCGGCGCGCCGCCTCGACGTCCCACGGCGTGTCGCCGACCATGACCGCATCCTCGCGCCCCTCGCCGAGGCGCTCGAGCGCGGCCAGGACCAGGTCCGGGTTCGGCTTGGTCCGCTGCACGTCCTCGGCGGTCGTCCAGCCCTCGACGATCTCGCGCGCCGACAGCAGGTCGACGTAGTGCTCGATCTCCCGGGGTTTGGCGGAGCTCGCGAGGATCACCCTCGCGCCGGCCGCGGCGAGATCGCGGAGGAGCTCGCGCGCCGACTCGAACGCGCTGACCGTCTGGATCGAGGCCAGATAGAGGGCATCATGCGCGGCCCGCAGATCGTCGCCGAGCTCGGCTTCGACCTGCTCGCCCGCCAGCGCAGCGACGATCTGGTCGCCGCCCATGCCGAGGTGACGGTGGATGCGCCACACCGCGACAACGACGTCGTGCTCGCGGAACGCCATGTACCAGGCGAGCGCGTGCTGGTAGTTGGTGTCGACGAGCGTCCCGTCGACATCGAGGATCACGGCACGTCGGCCCATCGGCTGTTCCCCCTTCCATTCCAGGCCGACCTGTCCAGAAGAGGGCCGGCCGGCGGGCGACGGCTTCTTGCCAGCGCCCGCTCTGGCCGGCTGCACTCCGCTCGTTTCAAGCCCTACCCCGGGGTCCTGGAGGCAAACGGCTTCTTAGGCTTTCCTTCGCCGTGGGGTCCGTCAGCCGGCGTGGTGCGCGATCAGCGGGATCTCCATCTCCTGCGGCGTCAGGCCGCCGTGTTGGCCCCACAGAGCCTGAACGAAGCGGCCCGGCGTGTGCCAGTAGACCGCCTCGCCGAGCTCGGGCAGGACGACGACCTCGGCGAGGCGGTGCCTGAGGCGGTCGGTCGGGCCCGGTCCGAACACGCCATCCTCGAGCAGCTCGGCCGTCGAGCGGACCTCCGCGCGGGGGCCGACGAGCGCGCTCAGCGCCTCGATCAGATCCTCGCCGCGGCCGGGCTTGGCGTGGAGGAAGAGGTCGCGACAGGAGCCCGCGGGCGCCAGCGGGTGGTCGCCCGGCTCCGATCCGCGCCGCACGAGCGCGACGACGTCGGCGCTCTCGTTGAGGTAGATCGTCGAGGGCGGCGAGACCGGCGTCATGCCGTGGTCTGAGCTGATCAGCAGCAGCGTCCCCTCCGGCAGGCCGGGGAGCAGATCGGCCTCGATCGCGTCGAGGATCCGCGCCGTTTCGGCGTCGGCGCCGGTCCGGCCCGGCTCGAGCGGGCCGACCTTGTGGAGCAGCGTGTCGAGCGTCTCGATGTAGGCGAACGCGTAGGCCGGCGCGGGGAGCTCGGACAGCGCGGCGGCCAGCTGCCCCAGGCCGCCGCGCAGATCGGAGAAGGCGACATGTTCGCTTGCTCCGCGCGTCAGCGCCGCGGTCGTGGGGGTCGTCGCGAGACCGCGCGGCCCGCCCAGCACGCTCGCGACCCCGCGCTCTGCCAGCCACTCATACAGGGTGGGGTACGGGTAGAGGCGCTCGGCGCCGAAGCTCGAGGGCAGCGGACCCTGGCCGTCGCCGGCGAACATGAAGGGGAGTGGCGCGATCAGGCGGTCGAGCTCGGGCTCGTAGACGAACCACTCGTAGAGACCGTGCTCAGCGACCGGCAATCCCGTGTGGATCGTCGTCATGTGGGCGGTCGTCGTCGACGGGAACTGACTGGTGATCGTGGTGTTCAGCGCGGCGCTCGTCAGCAGCGGATGCCCGCCGTGACGGTCGGCCGACTCGCGGTTGAGCGCGTCGAAATAGACGAACGCGACGCGGTCGTAGCGCGCGTCGAGCGCTGTCAGCAGCTGCGGCGGCAGCGGCGCTCGCAGGTGCTCGCCGGTCAGCAGCTGAGCGATCGTCCCGGGCAGCCCGGCGAAGCAGGCGCCGCCGTGGTCGGGGGCCACCCAGCCGCGCTGCTCGATCCACGCCGCCCCCATGCCGCGCAGCATAGGGACGGCGGGCCGTCGCCCGCGACGCGAGGCCGTTGTGAAGGGCGGCGCGCGGGGTTGGGTAGGTTGTCGTTTATGGGAGCGGCGCGACCAGGCGGGGCGCTTCGATGACCCGCAGTCGCCGATGGACGCTCGTGGCCGTGTGCGCCGCGACGTTCATGCTGCTGGTCGACATCACGATCGTCCAGGTCGCGCTGCCGCGCATCCAGCGCGAGCTGCATGCGAGCCTGACGTCGCTGCAGTGGGTGATCGACGCCTACGCGCTGGCGCTGGCGGCGCTGATCCTCTCGAGCGGCTCGCTCGCCGACCGGTTCGGGCGAAAGCGCGTCTTCATCGCCGGGATCGCCGTCTTCACGGCCGGGTCGGTGTTGTGCGGTCTGGCCGGCAGCGCGGCCTTCCTGATCGCCGCGCGCGCCGTCCAGGGCGTGGGCGGCGCGGCGATGTTCGCGACGTCGCTGGCGCTGATCGGCCAGGAGTTCAGCGGGGCCGAGCGCGCGACGGCGATCGCCGCCTGGGGGTCGACGGTCGGCGTGGCGATCGCGGTCGGGCCGCTCGCGGGCGGCCTGGTGACCGAGGCGCTCGGCTGGCAATGGATCTTCTTCATCAACGTGCCGATCGGACTGGCCTCGGTCGCGCTCGCTCAGCCGCTGCTCGCCAACATCTCGGACCCGGATGCCGCCCGGCTCGACGTGGGTGGGCTCGTCTGCTTCTCGGGTGCGCTGTTCGGTCTCGTCTTCGCGCTTCAGCGCGGCAACGCGGCGGGCTGGGGGAGCGCGCAGATCCTCGCGCCGCTTGGCGCCGCCGCGGCGCTTCTGATCGCGTTCGTGGCGATCGAGCTGCGGACGGAGCACGCGATGTTCGACCTCGGCCTGTTTCGCAAGCGGGCCTTCTGCGGCGTCTCGGTCGCGACGTTCCTGCTCGGCGCCGGGATGTTCTCGATGATGGTCTTCATCGCCCTGTTCCTGCAGGACCTGCTCGGCTTCTCGCCGCTCGGCGGAGGGGTTCGGATGCTGCCGATGACGGGGCTCGTCTTCCTCGTGCCGCTGCTCGTGCGTCGCTTCCTCGCGCGGGTAGCGCAGCGCGTGATGCTCTCGGCTGGAATGGCGTTCGTGTCGCTGGGGCTGCTGTTGATGCACGACGCCGGGGTGCACTCGTCGTGGACGGTGCTGTTGCCGGGACTGGTGGCGATCGGCATCGGGATCGGCCTGGCTAACCCGGCGATCGCGACGACGGGCCTCGGCGTCGTCGCCCCGTCGCGGGCGGGGATGGCCTCGGGCATCTCCAACACCTTCCGGATCGCGGGGCTCGCTACGGGTGTCGCGGCGCTCGGCTCCGTCTTCAAGCAGCGGATCTCGAGCGGCCTCGCGGTGAGCCTCCCGCACGCCTCCTCGCACCTCGCCGACGTGGTCGCCTCGTCCGGGGTGCGCGGGCTCGGCAGAGGCCCGCACGTCGCGGGCGCCGCGCGCGCGGCGTTCGTCAGCGGCTTCGACTCGATCGCGCTGGCCGGCGCCGTCGTCACGTTGGTCGGGGCGCTGGTCGCGCTGGTTCTGGTACGCGCGCGCGACTTCGAGCGCGTGCCGGGCGCCGCCGCCGGCGCCGGCGGGGGTCGCGAGCCCGCCCTCGCGGCCGCCGAGCGCTGAGCGTCACCGGGTTCAGGGGTACAGGAGCGGCGCGCGGCCGGGGCAGACGAACGTGTTGCGGATCCACGGCGCGCCGCGCGCGCGTAGCGTGGCCGGGTCGATCGCGCCGTTGACGCCGGCGGCGATCTCGTCGGTCACCCCGAGCGCGACATACACCCGCGACCCGTCGTCCAGCCGCCGGCAGGCCGGCGGGCGGTTCGCCCCCGGCGGGCTGAGGATCAGCGTCGCGACCGCAGCCGGGCGCACGGCCGACCACTGGCCGATCGTCAACCCGCTCGCCTGCGCCGCGGCGGTGAGCCCCTCGCGGTTGAAGTCGACCGGGTCGGGGCCGGTGTAGAGCATCAGCGTGCGGATGCCCTGGTGGTGAAGCGCTGCGAGCAGCTGCGGAATGTCGCCGTCGCCCGCCGGCGCGCCGAGCACCCAGCCGGTGGTCTCATACAGCGTCAGCTGGTTGCGTCCGATCGGGGTCTGGCGAGCGCCCGGAAGCGCGATCCGGACCGTCCCGCCGCCGAGCTTTGTCGACAGGCCCGCGACGTAGACGGCCGCCAGCAGCGCGATCGCCACGCTCAGCGTGAGCCTGTGGCGGCGGCGGGCGATCGACTGGATCCAGCCGGTCGCGAGCACCGCTACGTAGACGAGCATCGGCAGCGTGTAGCGGGGGTCCTTGTGGACGAGCAGCGTGAGGCCGGCATAGGAGACCAGCGCGCCCGCGAGGAGCTCCGGCTCGTAGCTCGTCCGCGGCGTGCGCCGGAGGATCAGCCTGCGCAGCGCGAGCCCGGCGCCGAGAAGGAACGCCGCGGTGAATGGCAGCAGGACCTGCTGGTTCACCAGATCCCAGCCGTACCAGGTGAGGCTGTCGAGTGAGAAGCGCGGCGGCGCGCGCAGCGGATCGGCCGACCAGCCGCCGATCGTCACGAGCGTCGAGCGCAGCTCGGCCGCGTGGTAGGCATACCAGGGACCCGCGACCACGCAGCACGCCGCGGCGAAGGCGAGGACGCCGCGGCGGTTTGAGCGCCCCCGCAGAGCGGTGACGAGGACCGGGCCGGCGAGGAAGACCGCCGAGGTCTCCTTGGTGAGCAGCGCCAGTCCCGCGACGACGCCGGCGAGCGCGGCCGCGCGGGTGTCCTCGAGACGGTTTGAGGCAAGCAGCGCCCAGACGGCCGTGGCGACGAGCGCTGCCTGCGGGCCGTCGAGCTGGTACTGGTGCATCACCGAGACGAACATCGGGCTGCCGAGCGCGAGCAGCGCCGCGAGCGCTCCGGCCGTGCGGCCGAAGGCCAGCTTCGCGCTGCCGTAGCAGCCGAACGCGAGCAGCGGGACGAAGACGACGTTGGAGGCGAGGATCAGCGCCATCGGGTGTGCGCCGGTGAGGAACACCGTCAGCCCGCCGACCAGGTGCACGAGCGGCGGGTAGCTGTTGTAGTCGGTGAACGGCGCGGCCAGGCGGCCGGCCGCGAGCTCGTTGTGGGCGCTCAGCGCGAGCAGCTCGTGGATCCCGCTGTCCCAATCCGGAAGGCGGTGATCGGCGGTCAGCCAGGCCGTCGAGGCGGCGACGAACACGGCGACGGCGGCCCACACCAGACGTGCCTCGCGCGACAGGCTTGCGGCGGCCGTGGCGATGCGCGGCCGTGCGCCGGAGCGCCCGCGCGCCCGCGCCGCCGAAGGTTGCCTGAGCTCGATTGCCGTGCCTCGCATCGGTCGTGGCTGTTATCGGCAGCCGCGGCGGTGGGGGTTGAAGCGAGGCTCAACAGCCGGCATTCACGCGATAGGCTCGGCCACCACCGAGACACCGACAGGAGCTTCAACGTGAACGTTTCCTCGCTTTTCGACGTGAGCGGTTACGGCGTGATCGTCACCGGCGGCGCGAGCGGGCTGGGGCTCGCCTACGGCGAGGTGCTGGCGGCGCACGGGGCGCGCGTGACGCTGATCGATCTCGACGCCGACGCCGTCGCTGCGCAGGCCGGACGGCTTGCCGAGTCGGGTCTCGAGGTGCGAGGGGCCGTCGCGGACGTGACCGACCACGCGACGCTCGACAGGGTGATCGACGAGGCGGCGGCGACCTACGGGCGCCTCGACGTCGCGTTCGCGAACGCCGGCATCGACCCCGGCGTGGGCTTCGTCGGGGCGTGGGCCGGGGGCCAGCGGCCGCGCGTCGCCGAGGGTGCGCTCGAGCGCTACACCGACGAGCGCTGGAACCGCGTCATCGACATCAACCTCAGCGGCGTGTTCGCGACCGCGCGGGCCGCGGTGCGGCACATGCGCCCGCGGAGGTTCGGCCGGATCATCGTCACGACGTCGATGGCTGCGACCCACGTCGAGCCGGCAATCGGCGCCTCCTACATGACCGCCAAGGCCGGCGCCCGGCATCTCATGCACTCGATCGCGCTCGAGCTCGCCGCCGACGGCATCACCGTCAACGCGATCGCGCCGGGGTTCTTCATCACCAACATCGGCGGCGGGCACGCCCACAACCCCGAGGTCCAGGCCAAGGTCGCGAAGGACATACCGATGCACCGCGTCGGCTGGCCGGACGACATCAAGGGCCTCGCGCTGTTCCTCTCCTGCCGGGCATCGGAGTACATCACCGGCCAGGAGATCATCATCGACGGCGGCTGGGGGCTGGGGGTGGCTGACTGACCGACGCCGACGCCTACCTGCCGACTCGGCGCAGCCTGAGCTCCCTCCGCCGCGCCGCGGCCGCCTGCCACGGCTGTCACCTGCACGAGCATGCCACGCAGACCGTCTTCGGCGAGGGCCCGCGCGACGCCTCACTGGTTCTCGTCGGCGAGATTCCCGGCGATCAGGAGGACCGCTCGGGGCACGTGTTCGTGGGACCCGCCGGACGCGTGCTCGACGCGGCGCTCGAGGCGGCCGGAATCGATCGCGCCGCGGTCTACATGACCAACGCCGTCAAGCACTTCAAGTTCCGCGAGCGCGGGAAGCGGCGGATCCACCAGGCGCCGACGCGCTCGGAGATCAAGGCCTGCGCCCCGTGGCTCTCCGCCGAGCTCGACCTGCTTTCGCCGCAGGCCCTCGTGCTCCTCGGTGCGACTGCCGGCAAGGCCTTGATCGGACCGGACTTCGTGCTCGGGCCAGTGCGTGGCAAGCCCCTGCAGTCACCGCTGGCACCGCTTGTCATCGCCACCGCTCATCCGGCGTCGATTCTGCGGACCATCGACTCGAGCGAGCGCCACGCAGCGCGCGAGGCGCTCGTCGCCGACCTGCGCCTCGCCGCCGGCGGACTCCGCGCCGCCTGAGCGATCCGGCGATATCGCCGGCTCATGCCGGGTAGCCCTGAACATGACCCGAAAGGAGGCGTCATGGCCAAAGATCACGGTCCGAGCGTGAAGGACGACAAGCAGTACGAGGGCCTTCGCAAGAAGGGCATGAACAAGTCCCGAGCGGCGGCGATCGCAAACTCCCCGGGCGCCTCGAGCCGCGGCGGCAAGAGCAGCGGCTCGGGCGGCTCGAGCAGCCGCAGCTCCCAAGGCAGCGGGAGCGGCAGCGGCGGCAACCACGCCCAGAAGGTCGCCGCCGGCCGCAAGGGCGGGCGTAAGACCGCTTCCAAGAACAGTTGAGTCTCGAAAACGATAGGAGAGTAGATGACGCTCGCAACGCTAGGCGACGTGTTCGCCGACCAGATTGAAGATCTCTACAGCGCCGAGACCCAGCTCGTTGAGGCCTTGCCAAAGATCGCGCGCGCGGCCAGCGACGACAAGCTGCGAGAGGCGATCGAGAACCACCTCGAGGAGACCCGCGGGCACATAGACCGCCTCACGCACATCAAGAACGACCTCGGAATCTCCGCCGAGCAGAAGTGCAAGGGCATGGCGGGACTGCTCGCCGAAGGTGACGAGACGGTGAACGAGTCGGGCGGAGGCCCGGCCAAAGACGCCGCGATCATCGCCGCCGCCCAGCGCGTCGAACACTACGAGATCGCGGCCTACGGCACCGCCCGAACGCTCGCGTCCGAGCTCGGCTTCGGGGATGCGGAGGGACTGCTCGGTGAAACGCTCGACGAGGAGTCCGCCGCCGATGAGTTGCTGACGAAGATCGCCACCGGCGGTCTATTCCGAAGCGGCGTGAACGAGGCGGCTAAGACAGCCTGAGCGCCCGGCGCTCCCACGCCGTGGCTGATGGGCGAGACACGCGCTCGCCCATCAGCGCGGCGGAAGTCGTCCTCCTGTGCTGGAACGTCGCCGGCCGCGTGCGCGTGCTCGCCCGCCAGCTCGAGCGTGTCGTGGAGCTCGCACCGGACCTCGTTTGCCTGCAGGAGGTGTCGCGCTCGACGGCGCCGATTTGGCGCAGCGGCCTGATCGAGCACGGCTTTAGCCATGTCTTGATGGCCGAGGCCGCCGCCGGCGCCCGTCCCGGTCGCCTCAGCGTGCTGACCGCCGCCCGCGATCCCCTCAGCCCCGTCGAGATCGCGGGGCTGCCGTGGTCCGAGCGGGCGCTTGCGGCATGCCACCGGGGTGTCGAATACGTCAATCTTCACTCGCCCATCAGCGCTTCTCCGGGGCTCGTGAAGGTCCTCACACACGAAGGCATCCACGCGCATCTGGCGGGCCGGGGCGGCCCGCGGGTTCTGTGCGGCGATCTGAACACGCCGCGCCGCGAGCACGCCAACGGGGAGGTGTGGACCTTCGCCCGCACCAAGACGGGACGGTTGCGCGAGGAGCGAGGGGAGCGCTGGGATCGCGCCGAGCTGGCCCTGATCAAAGGGTTGCAGCGCCACGGCTTTCGCGATGCCTTCCGCGAGCGCCACGGGCCCGCCGTCCGGGAGATCAGCTGGAAGTGGGCGCGTTGGGACGGCGGCTACCGGCTCGACCACCTGATCGTCTCAGCCGAGGTCGGCGTCGACGATGTCCGCTACCTGCACGAGTGGCGGATCGAGGGGCTCTCCGACCACTCGCCGCTGCTCGCGCGCATCACGAGAGCGGGCAGTCTCGCGCCGTCGTGATGTCGGCGCGCATGTTGACCCCCATCATCGTGATCGCGGCTTGCGCGAGGTCGGGGTGGATGTGGGCGACCGCGTCGCGTGCCACGGTCACCTCGAAGTGCCGGACGTAGGCGTCGAGGGCCGAATAGAGGATGCACTGCTCGGTCACCTGTCCGATCAGGATCAGCCGGCCAAGGCCCTCACGACGGAGCATGTAGTCGAGCTGCGTCTCGAAGAAAATCGAGTGGCGCGCCTTGACGATGAAGGCGGCGTCGGCGGGCGGGAGGATCGGCTCCACCAGCGCCGGGTCGGGACCCGCCAGCGCGCGCTCGCAGATCTCGGCGCGTCCGTCGGCCCACTCGTGGTAATTGTCGTTGACGTAGATGATCTGGACGCCGGCGGCGAGGGCGCGGTCGCGAAGCTCGACCATCGCCGGAAGCGTTTCGGCGACGGAGCGCCGCAGGGCATCGGCGTCCGCGTGCTCGTAGCGGTTGAGCATGTCGACGACGATCAGCGCGCGGTCCTGGTCCGGTTGGGAAACCATGGTGCGGTCCTACCCGCGTTTTGGAGATCCTGCGCGGTGCGCGACGCCGGGGCTGATTAGGGTGTGCGGCGTGAACGAGTTGGACGGCAGCGTCGCGATCGTCACCGGGGCGGCGGGGGGCGTGGGCCGGGCGACGGTCGAGCTGTTGCGCAGTCGCGGCGCGCGCGTCGTCGCCGAGGACATCAAGGCCGAGGTCGCAGAGCTCGAGGCCGACGACGTCGCCACGCTCGTCGGCGACGTCGCCGACGTCGGGACGGCACGCAAGGCCGTCGCGCTCGCACATGAGCGCTTCGGCGCACTGCACATCCTCGTCAACAACGCCGGCCGCTTTCTGATGAAGCCGATAACCGAGACCTCCGAGGAGGAGTGGGATGAGCTGCTGCGCGTCAACGTGCGCGGCGCGTTCCTGCACTCGCGGGAGGCGCTGCCGGCGCTCGCCGAGCACGGCGAGGGGCGGATCGTCAACGTCGCCTCGATCTCGGGCGTGATCGGCATGTCCGGCCAGTCCGCCTACTGCTCGACGAAGGGGGCGATCGTGCAGCTGACACGCCAGCTCGCGATCGAGCAGGCCCCGCGGGTGCGCGTGAACGCCGTGGCCCCGGGCGCGATCGACACGCCGTTCGTCGACGCGGTGCTTGGGTTCACGCCGGATCGCGAGGAGCGGGTCACGGCGATCGCCGCGCAGCATCCGCTCGGGCGGCTCGCCACGGCGCAGGAGATCGCCGAGGTGATCGCATTTCTCGCCTCGCCACGCTCGAGCATCATCACCGGCGCCGTGCTGCTGGCGGACGGCGGCTTCACGGCGCAATGAGGGCGGCGCTGCTTGCCGCCGTGCGCGAGCCGTTCGTGGTCGAGGACGTCGACTTCCTCGCGCCAAGCCGCGGCCGCGTGCTGATCCGCACCGGCGCCTCGCCGTTCTGCTCGACGGACTGCGTGAACTGGCGCGGCGAGCTGTTCAAGGTCCCGCCGACGATCCTCGGGCACGCCTCGATGGGCGAGGTCGTCGAGGTCGGCGCGGGCGTCGATGGAGTCGCCGTCGGCGATCGGGTGATCGTGCCGGGCACCTCGGAGTGCGGCGTCTGCTTCTACTGCTCGATCGGGCGCCCCGACCAGTGCTCTGAGACCTTCGACCGCGGCGGCGTCTGGCCCCACGTCGCCAACCGCCGAAATGGCGAGCCGGTCAGCGCCGCGGGCAACGTCGGCGGCTATGCCGAGGTCATGAACGTCACCGCGAGCCAGGTCTTCCCGGTCCACAGCGACCTGCCCGACGAGTGGCTAAGCCTGCTCGGCTGCGGGATCACGACCGGCGTCGGCTGCGTCCACAACATCGCGCGCGTGGCGGCCGGGTCGAGTGTCGCGATCTTCGGCCTCGGGCACCTCGGGCAATGGATGGTTCAGGCCGCGCGGATCGCCGGCGCGCGGACGATCATCGCCGTCGACCCGATCGCCTGGAGGCGCGAGCTCGCGGGCCGCTTCGGCGCGACGGACCTCGTCGACCCTGACGCCGACGACGTCGTCGAGCAGGTGCGGGCGCTGACCGGCGGTCGCGGTGCGGACTACACGATGGAGGCCGCGACGCTGGCATCGGTCGTGCCGCTGACGATCCGCTCCGCGCGGCGCGCCGGAACCGTCGTTCTGACGAGCGTCGAGCGCGGCGACGCCGAGGTGACGGTGCCGCAGCTCGCGATCTCGATCGAGGGCCGGGCGATCCTCGGCGCGCAGAACGGCAAGGTCCGGATGCGCCGCGACCTGCCGCGCTTCATCGCGATGATGGAGGACGGCCTGCTCGACGCCAACCCGATCATCACCACGCGCTACCCCCTCGATCGCATCGACGACGCGCTGCGCGCGTCGGCCGAGAAGCGCGACCTGAGCGGCGTGATCGTGCCGAGCCTCGCGGCCTAAGCGCGGACTACCGCAGGCGCGCCGGCCAGACTCCGGACTTGCCGGGGGCCAGGATCCCGTTCGGATCGACAGCGTCCTTGAGCGTGTTCTGGAGGCGCAGCAGGGCGTGGCCGCCCCAGTCGAACTGGCGGGCGACGAGGTCCATGAACGCCAGATGGGTGCGGTACTCGCCGTGGCCCTGGGCGGCGGCTTCGGTGATCAGCCGCGCGAACAGCTCTCGCACGGCCCTCACCTGCGCGCTGTCGCTGCCGTCCCAGATCAGCTCGACGATGTGGTTGCAGTAGCGCTGGCCGGCGTGGAAGGCGCCCATGTAGTCGAACCCGTACTCCTCGACGCGGGCGCGGATCGCCTGCGCCGCCGCGAGCGCGTCGCGACCGCGCAGCGGCAGCACCGGCGAGAAGCCAGTGTGCGAGCCGGTCCCCGGCGTGCGCTCGCGCCACTGCGTCAGGTGCTCGGCGTACATCCCCGGAATCCCCGCGCGCGAGCGGTGCGGCGGATCAATCTCCTCCTCGGAGGCGTCGCCTTGGTAGGACGCGGAGCGGATCTCGACGCCGGGGATCGAGCCGAACGCGCGCCTGACGGCGTCGAGGTCGACCGCGACGCGCGCAGCCGACCCGTAGAGGCCGAAGAACAGCGTCCAGCGCCCGATGCCGAAGGCCTCCATCACGCTGCCGACGACGCTCTCGGGCGCCGCGCCGGGGCCGTCGTACCACGGCAGTCGCGGCCCGACGTGCGCCGCCGCGCCGAGCGCTTCGCCGATCATCGCCGGGCTGCGGATCGTCCCGTCCAGGCGCAGCGGGCGGAGCGCATCGATCAGCGCGGCGAGGTCCGTGAACTGTGGCACGCTGACGTCGACCGCCGCGAAGGTCTCGGGCGTCGGCATCAGCCACACGCCGGCCTTGACGACGATGCCGAAGTTCGACTGCTGGAACAGGCCGTCGACGGCGGGGCCGAAGCCGGGCTGGTAGAGGTGGAAGGACTGGCTGTTGGTCATTGCGCCCATGCCCGTGCGAAGCAGCTCGCCATCGGGCAGGACGACCTCGTAGCCGCAGTGCTTGGTGCCGTGCTCGCCGTAGGGCGTGTAGCCAAGGCCGCGGTCGAGGCCGTTGCCGATCACGCTGCCCCAGCCGAGCTCGGGCACCGACGCCCACAGGCGGTGGCCGTTCTCGCGCAGATGGGCGTAGAGGTCGTAGAAGCGCACGCCCGGCTCGAGCACCGCGTAGGCGCTCTCCTCGTTGACCTCGATGACGCGGTTCATCCGCGTCAGCTCGACGACGACCGACCCGGCCACGCGCGGCGAGGCGCCGCCGTAGGCGTTGTTCTTGCCGCGCGAGGTCGCCCACAGCGAGATGCCGAGCTCGTTGGCGAGGCGCACGACCGCCTGGACCTCCGCGACGCTCGACGGCGACACGACCGCTCCGGGAGCGAACTCCGCCGCGTCGCCGAGCGGGTAGGGGTCGAGGAACTCGGCGAGTTGCTCGGGGGTATGGCGGACGGCGTCGTCCCCGAGGAGGGCCTCGAGGCGGCTGATCAGGCGGTCGTCGGAGACCATTGCGTTCACTCTCCCATCGTGATCCCGGCGAGGATCCCGCCGTCGACTGAGAACGCCGCGCCGCTCGCGTAGGTCGCCTCGCAGACGATGAAGAGCATCGTCTGGGCGACCTCCTCTGGCGTGCCGAACCGCCGCAGCGGGTACTTCGCGGCCATCTGCTGCTCGGGTGCCCCCTCGGTCATCGCCGTGCGGATCATCCCCGGATGCAGCGAGTTGACGCGGATGGCGTACTCGCCGAGCTCGAGCGCCGCCGCCTTCGTCAAGCCGGCGATCGCGTGCTTGCTCGCCGTGTAGTGGGCGAGCCGGCCGACCGCGATCTCCGATGTCATCGACGAGGTGTTGACGATCACGCCGCCGCCGGCGCGGCGCATCGAGGCGACGACCGCCCGGATGCCCAGGAAGTGGCCGGTCAGGTTGACGTCGATCGTTCGCCTGAAGCGCTCGGCCGAAAGCTCGACGATCGGGTCGGGGTCGAGCATGCCGGCGTTGTTGACGAGGATCGTCAGCGGCGCGCCCCACTCCTCGGCGGCCGCGACCGCCGCCGCCCAGGCGTCCTCGTCGGTGACCTCGAGTGCCACGAAGCGCGCCTGTTCGCGGCCGAGCTCCGCGGCGAGGGCCGCGCCCTCGGCCTCCAGGAGATCGCCGATCACGACCCGCGCGCCCTCGGCGGCGAGCGCCCGCACGTGGGCGGCGCCGATGCCGCGCGAGCCGCCGGAGACCAGCGCGACCCTGCCCTCGAGGCGCCGCGACGCGCTCATGCCGGGGCCTCGAATTTGACGACGCCCGTCAGCACCTCGCGCCGCGTCGCGGCGGCGAACGCGTCGTTGATCCGCTCCAGCTCGAAGGTGCGCGAGACGATCGGCGCGGCGTCGACGATCCCAGAGTCCATCATCGCGGCGAAGCGAGGGATGTCGCGGCGGATCGTCGCGCCGCCGTACTGGCAGCTCAGGATCCGCCTGGCCCCGATCGCGAACTCGACTGCGTTGAAGGTCACGGTCGCCGACATCGTCGACCAACCGGCAGGGACGAACGTGCCCGCGTGGCGGGTCATCGCGAAGGCCTGCTGGATCGCCTCCGGCGGCCCGGCGGCCTCGAACGCGTAGTCGGCGCCGCGGCCGCCGGTCAGCTCCCGCACGGATTCGACGGCGTCGCAGCCGGCGGGATCGATGAGGTGCGTGGCGCCCAGGCGCCCGGCGAGCTCGCGCCGCTGCGCGCGCGGCTCGACGGCGATGATCGTCGCCGCGCCCGCGACGCGCCCGGCCTGGATCATCCACAGGCCGAGGTGGCCGCAACCGACGACGACCATCGACGACCCGGCCTCGACGGCGGCGATGTTGAAGACCGCGCTCATCCCGCTCATCGCGCCGCAGCCAAGCAGGCAGAGCTGCTCGTCGGGCATCTTCGCGTCGACCGCGACGAGCCCGGCCTCGCGCAGGTTGAGCCGCTCGGCGAAGGTGCCGATCCCGCCGTCGGCGTGCACCCGCTCGCCGTTGCGCCGGCGGGCGACCTGGCGGTCGAGCCCGGCCGGCAGCTCCTCGCAGAACGCCGGCTGTCCGCGAGTGCACCAGTAGCAGGCGCCACATTCGGGTGTGCCGCAGATGACGACGCGGTCTCCGGGCTTGACGCGGCTCACGTTCGCGCCGACCTCCTCGACGATCCCCGCGGCGGCGTGGCCGAGCAGCGACGGCGGCCTCGCCATTACGTGCCCCTCGCCCGAGAGGACGTCGGTGATGCAGACGGCCGTGGCGGCCGTGCGCACGATCGCCTCATGAGGGCCGGGGGCGCGCAGCTCAACGTCCTCGACCACCAGCGGTCCACCGATTTCAAGCAGCAGCGCGGCCCTCACGCGCCGGGCTTCGGCTTCTGCACGTTGCCACGCCCGATCCGCGGCAGCCCGAGGGCGTCGCGCGCGAGCTCGCCAAACGCCCACTCGCGAAGGACCGTGTTGCGGTGGCTGTTGATCATCGACAGGTCGCGGTAGATGCGCTCGAAGCGGCTTCCGTCGGGCGTGGCGCTCGATCCCGCCGTACGGTAGATCTCACTCTGCACGATCTCCCACGTCTGGATCGTCACCTCGCGCGCGATGCAGCCGATCCGCATGTCCTCGCCGTAGGTGTATGGGATGCCGTCCTCGACGGAGCGGCGGCAGGCCTCCATGTGCTGATCGACGGCGTTGTAGAGCGCGGCTTCCGCGGCTCCGACCTTGGCCAGCGCCGAGCCGTACCAGCGGTGGAACGTCTCGTCCTCGATGCGCGGGCGGATCGGCGGGAGCGGGGTCATCTTGGTGCGCAGCATCTCCTCGTACTCGTCGAGCGCCGCGTAGGCCGCGCCGATCGCGAGCGCGGTGAGCGTCAGCGTGAACGTCGACATCGCGCGCCCGCCGTACATCGGGTTGCCGTGCAGCGCCGCCCCGGGCGCGCCGCGGCCGGCGACGTCGAAGTCGACCATCAGAGCGTCCTCGATCGCCCAGTGCGCCGGGATCCGCCCGTTCTCGAAGGTGATCGAGTTGGACCCCGTTCCCTTGAGCCCCATCAGCGTGCCCCAGTCGTCGACGATCTCGAAGGCGCCGCGCGGCGCGACGAACAGCAGCATCCGCTCGGTCGGCGTCCCGTCGTCTGCGGCGATCAGCGCCTGTCCCATGTAATGCGTCGAGATCGGGATCCCCGAGCAGTATGCGACCCGGCCGTTGAGCACCCACTCGTCATCGTCGCGGGATGCCGGCCCGATCGGCGCCGCGACGGCGGCGGCGCGGAAGTCGCCGTCGCCGAAGATCTCCTGCTGGGCCGGCTCCGGCCACCACGAGGCGACCTGGAGCGCGTGCGCGGCCGCAAGCGCGATGCACCATGCGGCGCTCACATCGCCGCGCGCAAGCTCCTGGATGACGCGCATGAACGTCGGAGCGCCGAACGCGTAGCCGCCGTAGCGGCGCGGCACGTAGCAGCGGTAGAACCCCGCGTCGATACAGGCTTGGTGGACGTCGTCTGTCGGGTGGCTGCGCCGCTCGGTCTCCGCAGAGCGCTCCTTGAGCAGCGGCCGCAGCGCGCTCGCGCGCTCGATCATCTGGCGCGGCGTGAGGTGGGGCTCGGGCGGCTCGATCGTCGCGACGGCGCGCGCGTCGACGGCCATCAGAGGCGCGCGTGCTGGTCGGCGGCTGTCCGGCATCAGAGCACTCCTTGAAATCGCGGCGGCGTGACCGCTAGGGTAACAGCCGACTGCCTGATCGTCATACAATCGCCGCCCGCCGCCAAACGGGCGCACGAGTATCTCGGCGAGCCGAGGATAGGTGCACTCTTTCCCACGACCCCAGGAGCTTCACCTGGCCGCGCGGCGCACGCCGGCGGAGGGGGCGTGCCCGGAGTGCGGATCGGAGGAGCTCGCCGACTACCGGGTGCTGAGCGAGGGCGGCTGGTGGGACGTTCGCAAGTGCCAGCGCTGCCTGCACTCGCTGGCGCGCGAGGCGGCCCCCCCGTTCGGCTCCTACACGCCGCTCGGCCTGGAGATCTAGTGCTCGGCGTGGACATCGGCGGCACGTTCACCGACGTCGTCGCGGTGCGCGACGGGCGGATCACCGTGACCAAGGTCGCGAGCCGGCCGGCGAGCCCGGCCGAGCCGGTCGTCGAGGGCGCGCGGCGGCTCGGCGTCGAGGGCAGCACGCTCTTCAATCACGCGAGCACGGCCGGGCTGAACGCGGTCATCACCCGGCGGCTGCCGAAGGTCGCCTTCCTCGGGACCGACGGGTTTCGCGACATCCTCACGAAGGCCCGGCTGTGGCGCCCGCCCGACGCCCAGACGGACGCCAGCTGGCGGCGTTCGTTCGGCGACTCCGCTCGGCCGCTGATCCCGCGCTACCTACGTCGCGGGGTCGTCGAGCGGATCCTCGCCGACGGATCGGTGATGACGCCGCTCGATGAGGACCAGGCGCGGCGCCAGCTCGCGGTGCTCGAGCGCTGCAGTGTCGAGGGGGTCGCGATCTGCCTCCTGAACTCCTACGTCAACCGAAGCCACGAGGAGCGGCTGCGCGAGCTGGCGCGCGAGGTGCTCGGCGATCTGCCGGTCTCGATCTCGGCCGAGACCTCGCCGCTCGCCAAGGAATACGCCCGCGCCTCGACGGCGATGGTCGACGTGATGATGAAGCTGATGTTCACGACCTATGCCGGCGAGCTCGACGAGGCGCTGCGCGGGCTGGGCTTCACCGGGGCGCTGAACTTCGCCGACTGCGCGGCGACGTTGATGCCGTGGAAGGACGCCCTCGAGCAGCCGTTTCGGATCGTCTTCGCGGGACCGGCGGCGGGCACGACCGCGAGCGCCAGGCTTGGCGGCGCGCTCGGCGAGAAGGAGCTGATCTGCTGCGACGTCGGCGGCACCTCGACCGACGTGTCGCTGGTTGTGGGCGGGCGCCCGTTCGTCAACGACACCTTCTCGCTCGAGCACGACCTGATCATCAACGCGCTGTCGACGGAGATCTCGAGCGTCGGCGCGGGCGGCGGCAGCATCGTCTCGCTCTCGCCGACCGGCGATGTCCTCGTCGGTCCCGAGAGCGCGGGCGCCGACCCCGGTCCGGCTTGCTACGGCCGCGGCGGGCGCGCGCCGACGATCACCGATGCCTGCCTGCTGATGGGGATCCTCGACCCCGACGGCTTCGCCGACGGCGAGCTGCGCCTCGACGCCGGTCTCTCGCTCGCCGCGTTCGAAGCGCTCGAGTCGCGCCTGGACGTGCACGAGCGGATCGCCTACGCCTACCGCATCGCCGTGCACAACATCGCCGAGGAGGTGA
The DNA here is from genome assembly GCA_036561565.1 of Solirubrobacteraceae bacterium. Lineage (GTDB taxonomy): Bacteria > Actinomycetota > Thermoleophilia > Solirubrobacterales > Solirubrobacteraceae > Palsa-513. Next base: position 83,823 of record DATBPB010000020.1, read on the forward strand.
CGAACGTCGCCGTTCGCCACGGCGTCGACCTGCGCGACTTCGCGCTCGTCGCCTACGGCGCGGCGGGGCCGATGCTGCTGCCCGCGGCGCTCGAGCAGCTGCGGGTCAAGCGGATCGTGATCCCGCCCCATCCCGGTCTCTTCTCTGCGCTCGGGCTGCTCTCGACGGACCTCGTCTACTACGACAGCCGCAGCGCCTACATGCTGCTCACGCCGGACGCCGCGCCGCGGATCGCCGAGATGTTCGAGGAGATGGAGGCGCTGCTTCGCTCGCGCGTCGCCGGCGCCGGCGCCGACGTGGTCGTGCGGCGCAGCTTCGACGGGCGGCTCTACGGCCAAAGCTGGGAGACGCCGCTCGTTGCCGTCGCCGACGGGCCGATCAGCGCCGACACCGTGGCGGCGATGGTCGCTTCCTTCCACGAGGAGTACGAGCGCCGCTACGGCAACCGCTTCGAGGCGATGCCCGTCCAGGGCGTGACCTACCGAGTGGAGCTGGTCGTCGCCGTCGAGAAGGTCGACTTCGAGTCGATGTCGACGGGGCCTGGCACGCGCGAGCCGGCCGCCGTACGCACGCGGTCGATCCGCTACTTCGAGGCCGCTCCGTTCGACGCCCCCGAATACGACCGCGCGATGCTGCCGGCGGGCGCGCGGGTCGAGGGGCCCGCAATCATCCGCGAGGGTCTGTCGACCACGTTCCTGTGCCCCGGCCAGATCGCCTCGGTGGGGCGCCTGGGCGAGATCTCGATCGAGCCGGCGAGCCGCTCGTGACGCTGATCCGAGACCTCGACAACGAGCCCTTCGCGGCTCGCTACGGCTGCGACCGCTTCACGGCGACCGTCCTCGCCAACCGCTACCGCTACATCGTCGAGCACGTCTGCGGCCAGCTGCTGACCGCCGCGTTCTCACCGATCCTGCGTGACTTCTACGACTTCGCCGCGACCCTGACGGGGCCGCCCGCGCTCGGCTACCCGACCCCGGCGATGAACAACAGCATCCTGCTCTTCACGGGCACGATGACGGACTCCGTTCGCAACACGATCGAGGAGTACGGGGTGGGGCGGCTCGAAGCGGGCGACGTGATCGTCGCCAACGACCCCTACCGGACCGGGACGCACGTCAACGACCTGCTCTTCTGCCGGCCGGTCTTTGAGGGCGGCCGGCTCGCGGCGTTCATCAACCTCAAGGCCCATCAACTCGACATGGGCGGAATCGTTCCGGGCGGCTTCAGCCTGACCAAGCGCAACGTCTACGAGACCGGGCTCGTCCTGTCGCCGCGGGCCCTGTACAAGGGCGGCGAGCCGGTCCGTGAGACGTGGAGCCTGATCTTCGACAACGTTCGCTTCGGGGAGATCCTGTTCCCCGACATGCAGACGGTCGTCGCCGGGCTCGGTCTGGGGGAGCGCCTGCTCGCCGAGACGGTCGAGCGCTACGGGATCGCTGCCGTCCACGGCGCGATGAGCTACGTCTGCGACGCGGCCGCGGAGCGCATGTCGCTCGCGCTCGAGGCGATCCCCGACGGGGAGTGGGAGGGGGAGGACGCCTCGGACTGCGACGGCGTCGACGACACCGAGGAGTATCGCGTTCACGTGCGCGTGGTCAAGCGCGGCGGGCGGGCCGAGGTCGACTTCAGCGGCACCTCGCGCCAGGCGCGCAGCGCGATCAACGCGACTGCGCTCGACGCCAAGTCGACCGTCGGCGCGGCGTTCAAGTACCTCTTCGATCCGCGCAGCCCGTTCAACTCGGGCACCTGGCGGAACATCGACATCGTGCTGCCCGAGGGCACCGTCGTCAGCGCGCTCCCGCCCGACGGCCCGGTGTTCCTCTACTACGAGCAGAGCCAGGTGATGCTCGGTGCGATGCTGCGCGCGCTTTCGCAGGCCGTTGGCCCGGCGGCGATCGGAGGTGACCGCGGCACGACGGACATCCACAACGCAAGCGGTGTGCATCCCGACGGCAGGCCGTGGGTCAGCGCGGCGCAGATGGGCGGCGAGCCCGGGCCGTTCGGGGCGACCTCCAACGCCGACGCCGACACCTGGATGCTCTCCTACCAGGCAAACGGGATCGCCGGCGCCGTGGAGGCGATCGAGTCGGACGTGCCGGCGGTCGTGCTGCGCGAGGAGCCGGTGGCGGACACCGGGGGCCCCGGTTACAACCGCGGCGGCTGCGCGGTGATGCGCGACTCGCTGTGGCTCCAGCCGACGGATCACAACCTTATGTCGCTGCACTACAAGCGGCCGTCGGGTTTCGGCGTCAACGGCGGGGGCGATGGTCGAAACGGCGGCGTGTGGATCTGGGAGCCGCTCGACGCGAAGGCGCGACGGCCGTCGGCCGGCGCGGACTCCTATCGCGACGCCCAGCCGCTCGCCGGCGTCCTTCATCCCGAGACCAACGCCCCCGATCCGGATGGCGTCTTCCACTATCCCTACCGGCAGTCGAGCTGGCACACCGATCCGCTCAGCGTGCTGCGCTACGTCAACCGCGGCGGCGGCGGCTGGGGCGATCCTTTCGAGCGCGAGCCGGAGCGCGTGATGATCGACGTGCGCGACGGCTACGTCTCGATCGAGGGCGCCGCCCGCGACTATGGCGTGGCGGTCATCGGCGATCCGGAGTCCGATCCGGAGGGACTCGCGATCGACGTCGCGGAGACGGCACGACTTCGCGGCGGCCGGGGGAGGTCGGACACGTGAGCGCCGCCGAGCCGGGCGGCGCCGACAACGACCTGTCGCTGCGCGTCGGCCGCGTGGCGGCGCCGCTTCGCGAACAGGTGGTCGACGTCCTGCGCCAGGCGATCCTCGACTTTCGGCTCAAGCCCGGCCAGCGCCTGATCGAGCGCGAGCTGATCGAGCAGACCGGAGTGTCGCGGACGACGATCCGCGAGGTGCTGCGCCAGCTTGCGGCGGAGGGGCTCGTCACGACGATTCCCCAAAAGGGCGCGATCGTGGTCGTCCCGTCGGCGCGCGAGGCCGCCGACCTCTACGAGGTCCGAGCCGCACTCGAGGCGCTCGCCGGTCGGCGCTTCGTCCGCTACGCCTCCGACGAGCAGGTCAAGGCGCTGCGGCGCTCCTTCCGCGTGATCGAGCGGCTGTCGAAGGCGCGCGAGCCGGACATCCACGCGATGCTGACGGCCAAGGACGAGTTCTACGACGTGCTGCTCGAGGGGGCGGCAAACCAGGCGATCCGCGACACCCTCGACAGCCTCCGCGCTCGCGTCCGTTTCATGCGCGCGACGTCGCTCTCGCAGCGGGGTCGCGTGGGCGGGACGGTCGGCGAGATCCGCGACATCGTCCGCGCCGCCGAGGCCCGCGACGAGGACGCGATGGCCGCCGCCTGCGAGCACCACGTCAACCAGGCTGCGCGGACCGGCCTGAGCGGCCTGGTGGAGCTCGACCAGAACGCGGCCGCCGTGCTCGAGACACTGGGGTAGAGCGCGCCCGCCGGGCGCGGCGCCCGTAACGATCCCGGAACGGGGCGTCGGCTAGGTTGAGCACGGATGCCAGAGCCCGGGACCAGCCGGCTCCAAAGGACGGCGCCAGGCGCGTCGGCGCTGCTCGGCGCTCTCGCCCTGACGCTGCCGTTCGCCGGTATCCCCGTTTCGATCCTGATCCACCAGACGTCCTTCGCGGATGCGAGCAACCTCGCCCCCTGGCTCGCGATGGGACTCGCGTTCGGCGTGGTCGGCCTTGTCGTCGCGCGCCGCGAGCCGCGCAACCCGATGGGCTGGCTCCTGCTCGTCGTGTCCTCGTGCCTATCGCTTGGGAACGTCGCCCCCGCCTACGCCTACCTCGACTACACGCTCCACGACGGGCGCCTACCGCTCGGCCCGATAGCGGTGCTGCTGAGCCAGAGCTACATCTATGGCTTCATCCTGCTGCCGCTGATCGTCCTGCTGTTCCCCGACGCGCGGCTGCCGCATCGCTGGCGCTGGCCGCTTCGCGGCTACCTGCTCGTCCTCGTCGTGTACTTCGTGGGATCGATCAACGTGGCCGTTGTCGCGCTCGGACTGCGCCACCCGGTCGACAGCGGCGGCAACCTCGTCGGTTCGAATACGCCGTTTGGTGCGGCCGCCTGGTTTGGCGTCGCGATGAAGCCCTGCTACGTGATCTTCTTCGCGTTCTGCCTGGCGTCGGTCGCCTACCAGCTGCTGGGCTTTCGCCACTCGACCGGCGAGCGTCGCCAGCAGCTGAAGTGGCTCGGCGCCGGCGGCGCGATCGCGCTCGCCGTGCTGATGACGGTGATGCTCTGGAAGTCGGCGCCGGGAATCGTCGGCAACGTCGGTCTGCCGATCGCGCTGATCGGCGTGCCGATGAGCATCGGTGTCGGCATCCTCCGCTACCGGCTCTTTGAGATCGACCGGATCGTCAGCCGCACGCTCGCCTACGCGCTGCTGACGGCGCTGCTGGCCGGCATCTTCATCGGTCTCGTCGCGCTGACGACCAACACGCTGGCGATCTCGGGCCGCGTCGGCGTCGCAGCCTCGACGCTTGCCGCGGCGGCGCTGTTCAACCCGCTGCGGCGGCGCATCCAGCGCCTCGTCGATCGTCGCTTCAACCGCGCCCGCTACAACGCCGAGGCGACGGTCGCGGCGTTCACGACGCGATTGCGCGAGGCGGTCGAGATCGACGCGATCCGCTCGGATCTGGTCGACACGGTGCGCCGGGCCGTCGAGCCGTCGCACGTGTCGGTGTGGATCCGGCGCTAGCGCGTGCGCGCGGGGCGCGTCGGTCAAGCTGTGCGCGTCAATCGAGCACCGAACCAGGAGGACGTACGCATGAGCGAGCACTCCGACGCGCTGCGCCGTCTCATCGATCGCCAGGAGATCCTCGACTGCATCCATCGTTACTGCCGCGGACTCGATCGCCACGACGACGAGCTGCTGGCGAGCGCGTTCCATCCGGACGCGATCGACAACCACGGGTCGTGGGTCGGAGGGCGCGACGAATTCGTGCGCTGGGCCAACCACGAGTGCCATGACGGGCTGCTGGCCCATCAACACCACGTCACCACCCACAACTGCGAGATCGACGGCGATGTCGCGCACACCGAGACGTACGTGCTCTTCATCCACCGTCGCGGCGACGAGCGCACGGTGATCCTCGGCGGCGGCCGCTACATCGACCGTCTCGAGCGTCGCGACGGGGAATGGCGGATCGCCCGGCGACGAGTGGCCATGGACCTCAGCGTGACCGCCGACGGATCGGGATTCGCCGCGTTCGGCTCCTATCCGGGCGGCCGCTGGGATCGTTCGGACCTCTCCTACGAGCGACCGCTCGAGACGCCCTCCTGAACGCCGCGATCCAGGGTGCCTGGGGAGCGCCGGCCTCGCGCCGCCCTCGCGGGGCGCGGATCATCAGCGTCGCGCAGTGCGCGCGCTTCTGCGGCCGGCGCTCGGTGGCGCGGCGGCTGCCACGAGGCGGCTGGTGAGCGCGGGTGCGGGCCGCTCAGAGAACGGCGCTTCGAATCAGCTCGACCGGATGGCGCGCTCGCCGGTCCGTGCCGTGGGCGATCTGCTGGCGGCAGGACACCCCCGTGGCGGCCACGATCACCTCGGGATCCTCTGCCGCGAGCCTCGGGAAGAGGCGCAGCCCCCCGATCCGCATCGACAGCTCGTAGTGCTCGGACTCAAAGCCGAAGGAGCCGGCCATGCCGCAACAGCCGGCGTCGATCTCCTCGACGCTCGCCCCGGGAATCCGCCGCAGCAGCTCGACGGTGGCGCGCGTCCCGGTGACCGCCTTCTCGTGGCAGTGAGCGTGCACGACGATCCGTCGGCCGGCGAGTGCCGACGCCGGATCCAGGCGCAGGCTCCCATCGTCGATTGCCGCCAGCAGCAGCTCCGGGACCAGCCGAACCTGATCGGCCACGGTGCGCGCGCGCGGATCGTCCGCAAGCAAATCGAGATACTCGTCGCGGAGCGTGAGCACGCACGAAGGCTCACAACCGACGATCGGGACGCCCCGCTCGGCGTAGGGCGCGAGCTGGTCGACGAGCCCCGTCGCCATCGAGCGCGCCTGCTCGAGGAGTCCCTTGGAGAGGCTGGCCCGACCGCAGCAGCCCCGGCTGTGGAGGTGCACCCGCCAGCCCGCCCGCTCGAGCAGCTCCACGCATGCCCGTCCGATCGCCGGCTCGGTGAAGGTCGTGAAGGAGTCGGCGAGGAAGACGACCTCCCCGCGCGGGGCCGTCGCGAGCGGCGCCGCCCGGCGCGCGAACCAGCGGATGAGCGTGTCGCGCTCGAACCGCGGCAGCGGACGTTGCGCGGCGATGCCGAGACCCCTGTCGAGCCCCCGGCGCAGCAGCTGGATCCGGCCGGGAACGTTGGAGAGCGGGGCTGTGGCGGCGCCGATCCGGTTGAGCAGCCGGATCGCCGCGAACACGCGCGATCGAAGCGGCGTGCCGTGAATCTCCTGGTACTGGGCGAGAAACTCGCTCTTGAGCGACGCCATGTCGACGCTCAGCGGACACTCGCTCTTGCAGGCCTTGCACTCCAGGCACAGATCCATGATCTCGTGGAGGCGCTCGTCGCCCAGCGCGCCGCGCGGGTCGGGCGTGGACAGCGCCTTGACGAGGGCGTTGGCTCGACCGCGCGTGGAATGCTGCTCTTCGCGGGTCGCCATGTAGGACGGGCACATGACGCCGGCGTCGGTCTTGCGGCAGGCGCCGATGTTCATGCAGCGGTCCGCGGCGTCGCGCATTCCGTCCGTGCCAAAGCGCAGATGGGTGCGCAGCCGCGCGGCCGCCGGAAGGGCGGCGTCGCGCAGGTTCTCGGTCATCGCCGGCGCGTCGACGATCTTGCCCGGGTTCAGGCGCCCGTCGGGGTCGAACAGCAGCTTGACCTCGCGCATCGCCGAGTAGAGCTCGGCTCCGAAGACGCGGTGGTTGAACTCGCTGCGGGCGAGCCCGTCTCCGTGCTCGCTCGAGTTCACGCCGCCGTATCGCAGCACCAGCTCGAGTACCTCCTCCGCGACGGCGCGCATCGTGTCGACCTGCGGCGGCTCACGCAGGTCGAGGAACGGTCTGATGTGCAGGCAGCCGACCGAGCAGTGTCCGTAGAACCCGGCCTGTAGACCGTGCCGCTCGAGCACCGCGGCGAACTCCTGCACATACTCCGGAAGCCGCTCGGGCGGCACCGCGGTGTCCTCGACAAACGCCAGCGGTCGCCGGCCGCCGCGGCTTGCCGCCATCAGCAGGCCGAGGCTTGCCTTGCGCACCTTCAGCACAGCCGCGCGATCGGCCGCGCGAATCGCGCGGAAAGTGCTGTAGCCGTGTCCGTTGGCGGCCCAGTCGGCCGCGAGGCGATCGACTGACGCGACGGCCTCGGCCTCCGTCTCGCCGAAGAAGGTGACGAACAGCAGCGCGCTTGGCTCGCCCTCGAGGATCTCCGACAGAGCGGCGTATTCGAGGCGCTGGCGCGACAGCTCGAGGATCAGATGGTCCATCAACTCGACCGCCGCCGCATCGCGTGCGATCGCGTCGCCGGCGGCGGCGATGGCCTCGGCGGTCGATCTAAAGTGCCCGACGGCGATCGCCTGCGCCCCGGGGCGCGCGATGAGATCGACGTCGGCCTCGGTGACCACCGCCAGCGTTCCCTCGGAGCCGACGAGGAACTTCGCCAGATCGTAGGGCTCGCCGGCGCGGGCGAGCCGGTCGAGCCGGTAGCCCCCGGACTGCCGCCAGAAGCCGGGATGGTCGCGGACGATCGCTTCCCGGTTGCGCTGCACGATCCCGGGCAGATCCCTGCAGATCGCGCCTTCGAGCGTCGCCAGGCGCTTGCGACGGTCCCACTCCTCGGCGCCCAGCGGCTCGAATCGCGCCCGCCCGCCGTCGGCCAGCACGACCTCGAGCGCCCGCACGTGGTCGTGCGTCGTGCCGAAGCGAACCGAGTGGGTTCCCGACGAGTTGTTGCCGATCATGCCGCCGAGGGTCGCGCGGTTGCTCGTCGATGTGTCGGCGCCGAACATCAGCCCGTAGCCCTGCGCCGCGGCATTGAGGTCGTCCTGGACGACGCCCGGCTGCACGCGGGCCGTCCTCGCGCCGGGATCGACGTCGACGATCCGGTTCATGTGGCGCGACAGGTCGAGAACCAGCGCACGGCCCACGGTCTGCCCCGCCAGGCTGGTCCCGGCGCCGCGGGCCAGGAGCGGCACGCCGCGATCGCGGCAGAGCTCGACTGCGGCGACGACGTCCGCCTCGTGGCGCGGGAACGCGACGAGCAGCGGCTCGATCGCGTACATGCTCGCGTCACTGGCGAACAGATGACGTGTGTAGCCGTCACTGCGAACCTCACCCTCGAAATCGGCGGCCAGCGCCCTGTGAAGCTCCGCAACGTCGACCGCGAGGTCGCCGGCGGGTGAGGTGGCTGGGCTTGCGATCGGCGTGCCGGTCCTTGATACCGTGGGATTTGCGCCTAGCGCAACGACCGCGCCTACCGTAGCGCACGCCCACCCGTCAGCGCACCAACACCGGGAGATCCTTGAGCGCACGCCACCGCGCCGGGCGACACTTTCTCCAGATTCCGGGTCCGACCAACGTCCCACCGCGGATTCTGCGCGCGATGGCCGCGGCGACGATCGACCATCGCGGCCCCGAGTTCGCCGAGATGACCCTGGCCTTGCTGCCGGCGCTCGGCCGCGTGTTTCGCACAGCCGGGCCGGTCGTCGTGTACCCCGGCTCCGGGACCGCCGCCTGGGAGGCCGCGCTCGTCAACACGCTCGCGCCCGGGGATCGGGTACTGGCCTTTGAGACCGGCCAGTTCGCCCACCTGTGGCAGGAGATGGCGGCGCGTCTGGGATTGCAAGTCGACCTCGTCCCCGGCGACTGGCGACGCGGGATCGAGCCAGCGATCGTCGAGCAGCGTCTCGCGGACGACCGCGAGCGCGCGATCCGGGCGGTGATGGTCGTGCACAACGAGACCTCGACCGGAGTGACCAGTCCCGTGGCCGACATCCGCGCGGCGATCGATGCCGCCGATCACCCGGCGCTGCTGCTCGTCGACACGATCTCGTCGCTTGCATCGATCGACTATCGCCACGATGAGTGGGGGGTCGACGTGACCGTCGGCGGCTCGCAGAAGGGCCTCATGCTCCCCCCGGGACTGGGCTTCAACGCGGTGAGCGCGAAGGCCCTCGACGCGGCGAGCCGCAACGGCTTCCCGCGCTCCTACTTCGATTGGGCGCCGATCATCGCCGCCAACCGCGAAGGCTCCTATCCCTACACGCCCGCGACCAACCTGCTGTACGGCCTGCGCGAGGCGGTCGTGATGCTCGAGGAGGAGACGCTCGACGCCGTGTTCGCCCGCCATCAGCGACACGCGCACGCCACGCGCAGCGCTGTTCGGGCCTGGGGGCTCGAGGTGTTCTGCCAGGACGAACGCAACCACTCGGGCGCGCTGACCGCCGTCGTGATGCCGGACGGTCATGACGCCGACGCGCTGCGCGGCCGGATCCTCGAGCGCTTCGACATGTCGCTCGGGGCAGGGCTCGGCAAGCTCCGGGGACGCGTGTTTCGGATCGGCCACCTCGGGGACTTCAACGACCTGATGCTGGCCGGCACACTCTGCGGCGTCGAGATGGGACTTGTGCTGTGCGGTGTGCCGATCGCGCGCGAAGGCGTTGCCGCGGCGCTCGCGTGCTTGGAGATCGAGGCCGTCGGCGGCGTCGTTGGCGCGGCGCCCTGAGCGGGCCGCGGCGCCGTCGCGATCGCTGCCGCTGCGCGCGCGAGACGATTTTCGCGCGTCGTCAGGGCACCCGCGCGGCGGCTTGACAGGCGGCGGCGCGTTCGCATAGGGTCTGCGCCCAGATTGGACTAGTCACTGGCTGACCTAGCAACTCTGGCGACCCCGCCGCCGCCGCTCTCGGTACCGACTTGGATCAGTTCCTTCTCTACGTGGGGTTCGGCATCGTCACCGCGGCGGTGCTGTCCCTCTCGGCGCTCGCGCTGACGCTCGAGTTCGCGGTCAGCCGCGTCGCGAACCTCGCGCACGGGGAGTTGCTGACGATCGGCGCCTACGCCGCCTACGAATTCCTGCAGTGGACAAACAGCGTCGTGGTGGCCGCGCTGGGGGCGGCGGTGGTGGGCGGGATGGCGGGCATCGCGATGAACCTCGGGCTGATCGAGCGCTTCGCCGGACGCCCGCCGATCATCACCCTGATCGCGACGCTCGGCCTGTCTCTGATCATCCAGAACGTCCTGATCATCATCTTCGGCGCGGCCAACGAGGTGTACTCGATCAATCAGGGATCGCCGCACCACATCGGGCCGTTCCTGCTCACCGACGCCGAGCTTCTGGTGACCCTCAGCGCGGTGGTCGTCACGACGGCGCTGTACCTGCTGCTGCAGTTCACGAAGTTCGGAAAGGCGCTTCGCGCCGTGTCCGATAACCGCGAGCTCGCGCGCTCGAGCGGCATCCCGGCGCAGCGGGTCGTGACAGCCACGTGGGGGATCGCGGGGTTGATCGCCGGGTTCGCCGGGTTCGTGCTGGCTGAGACGATCGGCACGTTCGGGCCCTCGCTCGGCTTCGGCTACCTGCTGATCACCCTCGCCGCCGCCGTCGCCGGCGGTCTGGGCCGGCCCTACGGAACCGTGGCGGGTGCGCTGCTCGTAGGCCTCGTGCTCGAGCTGGCCGGCGCCTACTCCAACTCGAGCTACCAGCTCGCCTTCGCCCTCGGCGTGCTCGTGCTGCTGCTGCTGTTTCGCCCGAACGGGCTGCTCGTCTCCGGCCGCCAGGTGGTTCGCTAGTGGCCTATTGGATCTCGATCCTCACCGAGGCGTGCATCTTCTCGATCATGGCGCTCGGGGTGAACGTCATCTGGGGCTGGGCCGGCGACTTCGACCTCGCCCTCTACGGCTACGTCGCGCTCGGCGTCTATCTCACGATCGCGATGACGACCGGCCCGCCGGTTGCGCCGACGCAGTACATCCTCGGCTGGAACCTTCCCTACCTGGTGGCGGTCGTGGTCGCGGTGGTGATCGTGCTGCCGATCGCCGCGACGGTGGGGGCGATCGCGCTGCGCAACCTTCGCGAGATCTACTTCGCAATCACGACGCTGGGTGTGATCAGCGTGCTGTACGTGATCGTTCAGGTCTATACGCCGCTGTTCAACGGCTTCAACGGGATCGCCGGATTGGTCACGCCGATGGCCGGGACGTTCAACCTCTCCTACGGCAACTACCAGTATTTCCTGCTCGGATTCTGTGCGGTGATCCTGCTGATCGTCGTCGCCGTGCTGCAGCGGTTGTCCGCGAGCCCCTACGGTCGCGCGATCCGCTCGATCCGCGACAACGAACAGGCTGCCGCGGCGTTCGGGCGCAGCATCTTCCGCGCGAAGCTGACCGCCTACGTGCTCGGCGCCGGGATCGCCGCTTTCGGCGGAACCCTGTTCGCCGCCTACCTTGGAGCCTTCAACCCCTCCGCCTGGGCGCCGCAGGAGATCCTCACCCTCTACGCGGCGGTGCTGGTCGGGGGGCGCGGCAACGTGCGCGGCGTGGTGGTCGGCACCTTCATCGTCTACATCGGCTTCATCGAGCTGACGCGCTACCTCCCAAACGTGGGAGGGAACACGGAGTTCGGGCCGTCGATGCGCGAGATCCTGATCGGCGCGCTGATCGTGCTGATGCTCAAGTTCCGCCCGCAGGGGATCTTCCCCGATCGCCACGGCATCCCCCGCTCGCGGCGAGGCGGGGCGGCGGGTGGCGACTGGCGCCGGCTGCTGCCGCTGCCGGCGGGCCGAGTCGACGCCGTCCCCGAGCGGGACTGAGCTGATGAGCGCCCCCGCGATTCTCGAGGTTATGGACCTGACGAAGAGCTTCGGCGGCGTGGCCGCGGTCGACGACTGCACGTTCACGGTGCTCGAGGGCACCGTCGTCGGGCTGATCGGTCCCAACGGGGCCGGCAAGAGCACCACGATCGACCTCGTCTCGGGCTTTCGGCGCGCCGATCGCGGGTCGGTTCGCTTCGACGGCGTAGAGGTCGTCAACCAGGCGCCGCACAGGATCTCGCGCCTGGGCTTGATCCGCACCTTCCAGGCGCCGCGGGAATGGGGGAGCCTGACCGTGCTCGACAACGTCCTGCTCGGGATGCGGGCGTTCGCGCGGGAGTCGATCCTGCGGAACCTGTTCGCCGCGCGCAGAATGCGTCGGGCGGAGCAGGCCGACCGCCTGCGGGCCGATGAGATCCTCGACCAGTTCAACCTCGCCGGCGTGCGCTACGAGCGGGCCTCGACGTTGAGCGGCGGGCAGAAGCGTCTCGTCGAGTTCGCGCGCGTCGCGGCCGCCGAGCCGCGCCTGGTGATCCTCGACGAGCCGATGGGCGGGGTGAACCCCGTGCTCGGCGAGCGCATGAGCCAGGCGATCAGGCACTTCGTGACGCGCGGCAGCACCGTCGTGATCGTCGAGCACAACATGAAGTTCATCGAGGAGACCTGTGACGAGGTCATCGTGATGGACCTCGGTCACGTGATCGCCCAGGGCCACTACAGCTCGCTGCGCGATGACGAGCGCGTCGTCTCGGCCTATCTCGGGTCGGTCGACGATGCGTGAGCTCGCGCAGTCCGCGGGGGGAGCTCCCGGCGCTGGCGTCGTGCTCGAGATCGACTCGGTCACGGCCGGCTACGGGGGTGAGCCCGTCATCTCCGAGGTGAGCCTGCGGACGCGCGCCGGGCGGATCACGGCGATCGTCGGCCCCAACGGAGCCGGAAAGTCGACCTTGCTGAAGGCCCTCGTGGGCCTGATCCGCGTGAGCTCCGGATCGGTTCGGCTGAACGGGGTCGACGTCACCGGCGTCGCCACGGAGAAGCTCGTGCGAAGCGGCATCTCCTATGTCCCGCAGGTTGCCAACGTGTTCGCGGGCCTGACCGTCCGCGAGAACCTCGAGATGGGCGGCTATTGCCGTACCACCGGACTGCACGAACGCGTCGGCGAGCTTCTGGAGCTCTTCCCGGACCTGACCGTCGCGCTCAAACGCAAGGCCGGCACGCTCAGCGGCGGTCAGCGGACGATGCTTGCGATGGCCCGCGGGCTGATGCTCGACCCGGCCGTGCTCGTGCTCGACGAGCCGAGCGCTGGACTGTCACCGATATTCCAGACGATGCTCTGGGAGCAGGTCGCGAAGATCGCCGCCACCGGGGTCAGCATCCTGGTCGTCGAGCAGAACACGCGCCGGACCCTCAAACACGCCGATTGGGCCTATGTGCTGGTGATGGGCCGCAACCGGCTCGACGGCCCCGCCCAGCAGCTTGCCGGCGACGAGGCTGTCGTGAATTTGTACGTCGGGCGGCTGTCGTGACGGCCGCGTCACCCCGCGATTCAGTGCCAGCCGGGCGACCGGCGGCACAGTCAACATAAACGAGGCGAGGAGAGTTTCGTGATGATGGGTATTAAGGTGAAAAAGATCAATACCGCCGCAGTCGCGATCGTCGTGGCCGCAGCGGTGGCGCTGGGCGTCTTCGGCGGGTCCGCGAGCGGCTCGCCGGCGCACAGCGCGTCGGCCGGTGCGGCCGGGAACTACGGCGTTCTGTCGTGCTTCACCGGGCGTCTTGCCAGTCTCGGCCAGGCGATGCTCCAGGGCTCACAGGTCGCTCAGAAGGCGATCGACGCCGCCGGCGGTGTGCTCGGTAAGCACGTCAAGCTGACGGAGGAGGACACCCAGTGCGACCTCGCCGACGCGGTGCCCGCGACGCAGAAGCTTCTGTCCGTCGGGGTGTCCGGGGTCATCGGACCTGAGACGCAGGAGATCGCGGCGGTGGAGCCGATCCTCAAGAACTCGAAGATCGTCGACGAGTTCCAGGGCGGCGACACATCTCGCGACCACCAGACCGATCCGTTCCTGTTCCGCGACAGCCCGTCCGACTCCCAGCTGGGCGTCGCCATGGCGCTGTACGCGCACCAGAAGGGCTACAAGCGGGCCGTGCTGCTGTTCTACACCGACATCGCGGCCCAGACGCTGATCGCGCCGGTCCTCAAGACGTTCAAGAAGCTGGGCGGCACGGTCCTCGCGACGATCAACGTGGCGCCCGGTCAGACCTCCTACGTTCCGGAGGTCCAGAAGGCGATCGGCTACAAGCCTGACGTGATCTTCACGCAGACCGACGCCCCGACGGCCGCGGTCCTCTACCGCGACTTCAAGCAGGCCGACAACCTCGCGATCCCGTTCGTCGGCACCGATGTGACGGGGGCCAGCGAGTACCTCAAGGCCGTCACCTACCCGGTGGCAAACGCCCACCTCGTCTCGATCTATGGGACCTCCGTGAGCGGCAAGGCCGCCGACGAGTTCAACAAGCAGTTCGCTGCGACGTTCAAGGGTCAGCAGCCGCTCGCGAACGCCAACTACGCATACGACGCCGTGATCAGCCTCGCGCTGGCGCAGGACTATGCGAAGACGTCCGATGGCGCGAAGGTCGCAGCGGCGATGAAGAAGGTGACCAATCCTCCGGGAACGGCCTGCTTCACCTACGCAACATGCAAGGCACTGATCACCGCCGGCAAGAAGATCAACTACGAAGGCGCCAGCGGTAGCCTCGACTACAACCAGTACAACAACGTGTTCGGGCCCTACGGAGCGTTCAGGGTGGACCTCAAGGGCAACGAGCACCAGGTGGCCCTGTTGTCCGCACCGGCGCTGGCGAAGGCGACGCCGTAGCAAGTGCGCGGGTCTGGTGCATCTGCCGGATCGGTGGTCGAGCGGGGCGGGCGAACGTATTCGCCCGCCCCGGCGACCGCCGGCACCGGCACCCGCGCGGCGCACGACCGAAGGTACCGCGGTGGGCGCTGACGCAGAACAGGCGGCGGCGCCCACTCCGGGACTGCGCGAGCCCCCGCTCGCCGGCATCCACGTGCTCGACGTCTCGCGTGTGCTCGCGGGCCCCTACGCGACGATGGTCCTCGGAGATCTCGGCGCGGACGTGATCAAGGTCGAGCGACCCGGTGGGGGAGACGACACGCGCGACTGGGGGCCGCCGTTCGTCGGGCCGGAGGGTCGGCAGGAGAGCACCTACTTCCTTTCGACGAACCGCAACAAACGAAGCATCACCCTGGACCTCAAGGACGAGCGCGACCGGGAGCTGTTCGATCGAATGCTCGTCTGGGCCGACGTGCTGGTCGAGAACTTCCGCCCCGGTGTGATGGCGCGGCTCGGCCTGGGCCCGGAGGACCTCAAGCGGCTCAACCCCGAGCTGATCGTTCTCAGCATCACGGGCTTTGGCAGCAGTGGACCCGACCGCGACCGGGTCGCCTACGACCAGATCCTCCAGGCCGAGGCTGGCCTGATGAGTGTCACCGGGAACCCGCCCGACGACCTGCTGCGGGTCGGGGTCCCGATCGCCGACCTGACCGCCGGCCTGTTCGGGATCATCGGCGTCCTGGCGGCGCTCTACGAGCGCGTGCGAAGCGGGCACGGCCAGCGCGTCGAAACCTCGCTGCTCGCCGGCCAGCTGGCGATCCACGTCTTCCAGGGGACCCGCTACCTCGTGGCAGGGGAGGTCCCCGGTCCGACCGGCAACCATCATCCGACGGTCGCGCCGTACGGCAGCTTCCGCGCGGCCGACGGCCAGATCATCCTGGCGGTAGGCAACGAGATCACGTGGCGGCGCTTCGCCGACCTGCTCGAGATCCCGGGCGATCGGGCCCCGTTCGCCGGCAACGAGAGCAGGGTTACTCACCGCGACGAGCTTCAGGCGCTGATCGAGGAGCGGCTCGCCGCTCGCGGCGTCGCGGACTGGATCAAGCTGTTCGCCGAGCACGGCGTGCCGGCCGGCGAGGTCAAGACGCTCGACCGCGTGTATGCCGGCGAGCAGGTCCGCGAGCAGGGATTGGTGATCGAGGTGCCCCACAGCACCCTGGGCAACATCTCGCTGCCTGGCCGGCCACTGCGCTTCGATGGTTCGCCACTGCGCCCGGCCACGGCGCCGCCGGTGCTCGGCGAGCATTCCGATCAGCTGCGGCGTCGCTTCGGCGCGGGCTCGGACGAGCCATCGCAAGATGAGGCTGAGCGCAGCGGGCGGGATCGCGTCCTGCCGCGCTCGGGGAGCGACGAGGGGCCATGACCCGCGCCGACGCCAAGCCACGACCCGACACCGACAGCCTGCGCGCGCCGGAGGCCCGGCGACTCTACGAGCAGCTCGAGGAGCTGCTGCGGGTATACGTGCACGAGCACGGGCTGCGACCGGGAGATCGCCTGCCGTCGGAGCGTGCCCTCGCCGGAGCGCTCAAGGTGAGCCGCGTGTCGCTGCGCCAGGCGACTGTCTCGCTTGAGGTTCAGGGCCTGCTCGAGGTGCGCCATGGCGGCGGCATCTACGTCCGCTCGCTCGATGTCGACCCCGAGCGCTTGAAGACGATGCTCACCCGCCGCCGCCGCCTGCCCGAGGTGCTCGAGGCGCGCGAGGCGATCGAGTGCATGCTCGCGCGCCTCGCCGCGCAGCGGCGGACCGAGGCGGACCTGGCGGCGATCGACGACGCATTGCGGGCAATGGGCGCCGACATCGCCGAGAACGGCATCGGCGATGCGGCTGACCGTTCCTTTCACGCGGCAATCGCGCTCGCCTCCAAGAACAAGCTGTTGAGCGACGTCATGGCTGCGCTGGCGGACCCGATCCAGGAGACGCGCCTGGAATCGCTGAGCGAGCCGGGCCGGCCGCTGCGTTCATTCGCAGACCACCGCCGCATCGCCGAGGCGATCCGCCGCCAGGATCCACGCGCCGCGGAGACGGCCATGCGCCGGCATCTCAAGATCGTTTCCGACATCCGCCTGATGCGCTGGACCCCGGGTGAGCTCGACGCCGCGGGTGGCGGCGCGGCGGACGACGCAAACGGGCCGCGGCGTGACTAGGCGCGGTTGGTGCCGCCCGTGCGGCAGCTCCACGCTCGCGCGTCGCAACATCCCGCGAACGTCGGCGCGCCCGACGGGACGGGCCCGGTAGCGCCGTGGCGGCGCGCAACTGGCTCGGTCAGTTCACCTTGATCGCCCAGCGCGGGCGGCAGTTTCTCGAAGGAGCGTCGCCCGCGCGCCGTCGCGATGTCGCAGCGTCGTGTCACAACCTGCTGCGCGAGCGCGGCGAGGCGTCGGGCCTGGTTGTCGCAGCCGACATCCTCGCCCACATCGCCGGGGCGTCCGACGCGCAGACCGAGCGCTTCCTTACGATGCTCGCGACAGAGTTCGGCCCGGACCCGGACGAAGTCGCGACGGCCGCCCGGTCGTGGCTCGACTCGCCGAGTCCCCATGCTCTCACCGCGCTTGCGACGGTCGTCGAGCCACCGCGCCAGGAGCTGTTCCGGCGCCTCAACACCATTCCGGGCGGCACGAGCGCGCTCGTCGAGCTCCGTGCCGATCTGCTGCGACTGCTTCCGGTTCGAACCGACCTTGCTCCCGTCGACGCGGATCTCAAGCACCTCTTCTCGTCGTGGTTCAACCGGGGCTTCCTGCGACTTGAGGAGATCACCTGGCAGACCCCCGCGGACATCCTCGAACGCCTCACAGGCTATGAGGCCGTGCATGAGATGCGCGGTTGGAAGGACCTGCGCGGCCGCCTCGCCGCCGATCGCCGATGTTTCGCGTTCTTCCATCCCGCCCTGCCGCGCGAGCCGCTCATCTTCGTCGAGGTCGCGCTGACGACGGGCCTGCCGCCGTCGGTCGACCCTCTGATCAGCATCGACCGACAGGTCCTAGATCCGGCATCCGCCGACACGGCCATCTTCTACTCGATCAGCAATGCCCAGTCGGGTCTGCGCGGTATCTCGTTCGGCAGCTTCCTGATCAAGCAGGTGATGGGCCAGCTGACGCGCGATTTTCCGCAGATCAAGACGTACGCGACGATCTCGCCGATGCGCCAGTTCGCCGCCGCACTGCGAGGGAGCGGGAACCTCGACGGGTTCACCCCCGAGCGCGTGGAGCGCCTCGTCGGGGATGACGCCGAGCAGGTGCGACGTTGGGCGGACGGCGACGAGACCGCTCCCGACATACGCGAAGCGTCGATCAGCCTGCTCGGGCTGGCCTATCTGACGAAGATGAAGGCCGGGTCCTCGGCGGCCGATCCGGTCGCGCACTTCCACCTCTCCAACGGGGCGCGAATAGAACGGGTCAACCCCGGGGCCGATATCGGCAAGTACGCGGCTGCGTCGTGCGGCCTGATGGTCAACTACGTCTACGACGGGACCAGGCTCGAGGTCAACCACGAGCGCTACGTCGAGCGCGGGCAGATCGCGGTCGCCCCGGCACTCAGCGGCAGCGTCGCGAAGATCAACGCCGCATGGTGAGCCTGGAGGGTTGAGGCGGCTGTCGGGCGCCCGGCGAGGCGCGTCAGTGCCGCAGGTAGACGGCGAAGAAATCGCGGTCATCGGGCGTCAGGTAGCGCGTCGAGACGCGGTTCATGTCCGGCAGCAGGTTGGCCGGGCCGAGCGCTCCCCATCCGCGGTAGGTGATGAAGCTGACCCAATAGGAGTTGATGTCGAGCTCCATCGCGCGGATCGCCCCGGCGCGCGCGAGCGCGGCTGCGAGGCTCATCACGGTCTGATAGTTGCCGGCCGCGTAGATCAGGTTGCCGTGACGGTCGATGCCGATCGCCGAGCGCCACACGAGGATCGCGTTGCCGACCGTTGCCCCCCACGCCGCCCCGGTCGAGAGGTCGGGGTTCAGGCGACCGTGATCGACGATCAGCGGCAGGTTCTGGCGCGCGTAGAGGATCGAGTGAGGGGCCGTTGGACCGTGCGTCCAGCTGAGGATGTTGACGCGGCCGTCGCGGTAGCCGACAAAGGTCGCGATCCCGGCACGAAGCGGTGCGTAGGTCCGGCCGGCGACGGCGAAGCCTCCCCGTGAGTCGCCGAGCTTGAACCCGCTGTTGAAGGTCGCGAGCAGGCGACTGCGGGTATCCGCCGGAACCTCCATCGGTCCCCGTGTCGGCAGCGTCACCGCCGGCTCGAGCCGCCCTGGGTAGAGCGAGACGCGGGTGCGGCGGGTGTTGATCCACGCGAGTCCGATCACGACCCGCGGGTAGTCGCGCTCGTCGCGCAGCGTCGTCACCATCACCGGCGCAGTGGTGCCGAGACCGCTTCGGCTGGGCTCCCATACGCCCTCGCCCGGCAGGGCCGGCTCGATCAGCGGCGGCACATCTGCGGGCCGAACGGGCGTGGTCGATGGATGGCCGCCGTGGGCGGGTCGGGCCGGCGTGGTCGATGACGGCGAGGCGCCTGCGACACCGACCGTCGGTAGCGAGCGGATCGTCGGGCCGCCCTTGCTCGGCGCAGTCAGGCTGTAGTACCAGTCCTCGACCTGCGTGACGACGCCGGCGGCTCCGTTGTCGCGAAGCCACTCGACCGTGCGCACGCCAAGCGCCGTGTTCGAAGGCCCGCTCATCGCGCTCGCCCAGGAGACGAGTGCCGCCGCGAGCGCGACCGCGGACGCGACCAGCGCGACACGGCGTACGCGGATCGCGATCGGGTCTGGAGCGACGGATCGCTGCGCTGTCTCGTGGCGCGCGCGACGGGTTACGTGGGTCGCCATGACGCTGCGAGGATACGCTGCACGCGACGCCCGCCTCGGCCGGTGAGCCCGGCTGAGGGCTTTCTCATTTGCCCCTTACCCCCGACTTGGTCGGACAGGCGAGCGTGCCTTTCCGTTAATGCGCTATACGTGGGAGCACCGCTGATGGAGACCGCCTCGCTCGACCTGCGACCGGCCGCCGCGCCTCGCCCGGTCCAGGTCCTCCGGAGCCTGCGGCCGCTGGTGGCCGCCGCCGGCGGGCGGGCCGGCGAGGCACCCGCGGAGCCGATCGTCCGCGATCGCGTGCTGCTCCCCGTGACGCTTGCGTGGATGCTGCTGTTCACGCTCGGCATCCATGTCGCACGCTGACCGCAGCGTCCGGCGGCTGAGCGGCTGGGGGCGCACCGCGCCGAGCCGCGCAACCGTGCTCGCCCCGCGCGGCGCGGATGAGATCGCCGCCGCGTTGACGAGCCGCTCCCCGGGCGGCGCTATCGCGCGCGGCGCGGGCCGCTCCTACGGCGACGCGGCGCAGAACGCCGCCGGCACGGTACTCGACCTCACCGGCCTCGACCAGATCTTCGCGGTTGAGCCGCAGCGCGGCGAGATCCGCGTGCAGGCCGGCGTCAGCTATGCGCGGCTGCTCGCCGACATCGTTCCGCGCGGGCTGATGGCGCCCGTGATCCCTGGGACTCGCCACGTCACGATCGGCGGCGCGATCGCGAGCGACGTGCACGGCAAGAACCACCCCAGCGACGGCAGCATCGCTCGGCAGGTGCGCTCGATCAAGCTGTGCACCCCGGCGGACGGCGTCCGCGAGGTCACGCCGGCGAGCGATCCGGCCCTCTTCGCCGCGACCTGCGGCGGCATGGGCCTGACCGGCGTGATCGTCGAGGCGACGCTCGCGGTCGAACCGCTGCACACCCCGTGGTGGGCGGTGGACACCGACCGCACCGGTTCGCTCGAGGAGACACTCGCGCTGATGTCGCGCGACGACGGCCACCGGTTCTCGGTCGCGTGGCTCGATCTGCTCGCGCGCGGCCGCGGCATGGGCCGCGCGGTCGTGACGCGCTCGCACGACTGGGCCGGCGAGGCGCCGGAGGGCGACGGTGCCGCCGGCCTGGCGGGAGCTCCGCGGTTGCGGATCCCGCCGGGCTTCCCGGGGGCGCTTCTGGCACCGCCCCTGATCGCCGCCTTCAACGCCCTGCGTTGGCGCGCGTTCCCACGCCGCGAGCGCGGCCGGCCATCCCGGCTCGCCCCGCACTTCTTCCCGCTCGACGGTTTCGGCGACTGGAACCGGCTCTACGGGTCGCGCGGCCTCATCCAGTACCAGTTCGCGCTCGACGACCGCCACGCCGAGACGATGGAGCGCTGCGTCGAGGTGCTGCGCGAGCGCCGGGTCCCCTCCTACCTCGCGGTGCTCAAGCGGCTCGGCCCGGGAACGGGCGCGCCGCTGTCGTTTCCTCTGGAGGGCTGGACGCTCGCGCTCGACATCCCGAGCTGGGCGGCCGGGATCGGGCCCGCGCTCGACGCGCTCGACGAGCTGATCGCCGGCGCGGGCGGTCGCGTCTACCTCACCAAGGACGCGCGGCTGCGCCGGGAGGCGCTCGCGGCGATGTACCCGCAGCTTTCCGGGTTCCGCGAGCAGCAGGCGCTCGTGGACCCGCACGGCGTGATGCGCTCCGACCTCGGTCGAAGGCTGGGTCTGTGCCGGTGAGCGCGGCCGGCCCACGGATCCTGGTGCTGGGCGGCACGTCCGAGATCGCGCTGGCGATCGTCTCCGAGCTGGCGCGCGGCGGCCCTTGCCAGGTGGTCCTCGCCGGCCGCAGCCCCGAGCGCCTTGCGGCCGCCGGCGACTCGCTCACCCGCGCCGGCGTTGGCGAGGTCTCCACGCTGGCGCTCGACGCCGACGACACCGACGGCCACGAGGCCGCGATCGCGGCCGCCTTCGAGCGGCTCGGCGGCGCCGACGTGGTGCTGTTGGCGGTCGGCAAGCTCGGCCGGCGCGGCGGCGTACCGAGCGACGTTCGCGACGCCGTCGACGTGCTGCGCGTGAACGTCGTCGGCGCGGGCTCGCTGCTGATCTGCGCGGCGCGGGCGCTGCAAGCGCAGGGGAACGGCACGCTGGTCGTGCTGTCGTCCGTCGCCGGCGAGCGAGCACGCGCCCGCAACGCCGTATACGGGGCCGCCAAAGCCGGGCTCGACGCGCTCGCACAGGCGCTCGGGGACGCCCTCCACGGCGGCGGTGTGCGCGTGATGGTCGTGCGGCCCGGTTTCGTGCGCACGCAGATGACCGCGGGGCTCGCGCCGGCTCCGTTCGCGATCGATCCGGCCGCGGTCGCGCGGGCGGTCGCGCGAGGCCTCGAGCGCGGCGAGGCGATCGTGTGGGCTCCGGCGTCGCTGCGCTGGGCGATGGCGCTGGTGCGGCTGTTGCCGCGCGCCGTGTTTCGGCGGATGCCGCTGTGATCGACCCGCTCACGGTGCGCCGCCGCCGCCGTCAGGCGCTACGCCGGCTCGACGTCGCGATCGGCGTGATCATCGCCGTGATCGCGATCATCGTCGCCGGCGTCGCGCTCACAGCGATCATCGCGATCGTGGTGCTGCTGGCCGCGGGGGTCTGGGTGGCGGTGGAGCGCCGCCGCCGACGATCACCTCGTGACGCCCGTACGGCGGCCCCGCGCGCACCGCGTGACTAGGCGGGCGGCTGCCGCGTTTGGCAGAGCGCCTACGCGTGCCGCGGTGCGAGCAGCTGCCCTGGGCTCCAGGCGCCGCGAGCGACCTCGCGCTCGTGCGCGCCTTCAGCGCCGGCCGTTGTCGGCCCGCGGCGCAGTGTCCGGCAGCGTGTTCGAAACGGCGACCTGGCGGTAGAACTCGGCGCTGCGCTTCGGCACCCGTCGCTGCGTCTCGAAGTCGACGTAGATGAGTCCGAAGCGCTTGTCGTAGCCCCAGGCCCATTCGAAGTTGTCGAGCAGCGACCAGACGAAGTAGCCGGCCAGCGGCACGCCGCGAGCGAGCGCTCGCCGCGCCGCGTCGAGGTGCCGGTAGAGGTAGTCGATCCGCTCCTGATCCTCGACCGCCCCGCCGTTGCTGACGACGTCCGGCGCCGCGCAGCCGTTCTCGGTCACGTACAGCTTTACGCCGTCGGGTATCTCGCCGGCGACGGCGACGAGCGCGTCGAGCAGGCCGTCGGGCTCGACCAGCCAGCCCATCGAGGTCCGTGGCAGGCCTTCGGGCTTGACGTCGACCGCGCCGGCGACGCCGCCGATGCCCGGCTCGGTGCGGTTGGCGATCGCGACGTAATGGGGGTTGTAGTAATTGATCCCAAGGAAATCGACGGGAGCGCGGATCAGCTCGAGGTCGCCAGGCGCGACCAGCTCCGGCGGAGGCAGGATGTGCGCCCGCGCCGCGTGCGGGTAATGGCCGTGGACCACCGGGTCGAAGAAGACGCGGTTGATCTCGGCGTCGAGGATCGCAGCCGCCGTGTGCGCCGCGCCGTCGCCGACGCTGCGGACCGGGTGGATGTCGAGCGAGATCCCGACCTTTGCTCCGTCCGGCAGGAGCTCGCGCAACCGTGCGAGCGCCAGGGCGTGCCCGAGCAGCAGGTGGTGTGTGGCGGCGGCCGCGAGCGTGTCATCGGTATGCCCGGGCGCGTGCGTGCCGACGCGGTAGCCCTGGTGGGCGACCTGTTGGGGCTCGTTCATCGTGATCCACAGAGCCCCCGCGTCGCCGAGCGATCCGGCGACAAGGCCCGCGTACTCGGCGAAACGCTCGGCCGTGTCACGCACCGCCCAGCCACCGCCGTCCTCGAGCGCCTGCGGGAGGTCCCAGTGAAACAGCGTGATCGCCGGCGTCACGCCGCGCGCGAGCAGCCCGTCGACAAGCGCGCGGTAGAAATCGAGGCCGGCCTGGTTGACCGCGCCGCGGCCGTCGGGCTGGACCCGTGGCCAGGCGATTGAGAAGCGAAACGCGCCCAGACCGAGACCGGCGATCAGCTCGAGATCCTCCTCATATCGGTGGTAGAAGTCGCACGCGACATCGCCGGTGTCGCCGCCGGCGACCTTGCCGGGAGTGTGGCTGAAGGTGTCCCAGACGGACGGCGCGCGCCCATCTTCGGCCACCGCGCCCTCGATCTGATACGAGGCCGTGGCGGCACCCCACAGGAATCCCGGCGGGAACGCATGCGCCCGCGCGCCGACCTCGGCGCCTCCATCGCTGGTCATGACGATCACAGTCCTTTCTCAAAGTTCTTTGAGGTCCACGCGGTCAGGGCCCGCTCCGCGTGCGGCGGAGCGGGCCTGGCCACTCACCGTCGGCTAGGCGGCGGGCTTCAGGTGAAGCACCACGATCTCGTTGGTCGGGGTGTTCGGACTGCCTGACTCGTAGTTGTTGGACTTCGTCGGCCAACCGGTGAACGCGTTCGAGTTGTATTCATCGAACGCGGCGCCGTAGACGGTCGGGATGACCGGCAGCTGCTTGGCGACGTAGGTCTCGATCGGGGTCAGGTACTTGAGCTGCGCCTGCGTGGAAATGGCCGTACCGAGCTGTGCAAGGTCCTTGTTGATCGCGGGATCGCGGAGGCCCTCGAAGTTGCCGTTACGGTTATTTGTGATCAGCGCGCTGTTGAGCCAGTTGTCGTACAGCACGTACGGCGAGATGCTCGTCTGCGACCAGTGCTGCATCATCTGGAAGTTCCCGGTCGCGATTTCACTCGACCAGGCCGGGACCGACAGGCCATCGAAGGTCGCGCAGATGTCGGCCTTCTTCAGCTCCGAGGCGGCCAGCGCGTCATCGGCCGCGTAGTCGGTGTAGGACGCCGGGTCGACGATCGTGAACTTGACGGCCTTGCCGCCCTTCTGGAAGCAACCGTTCTTGACCGTGTAGCCGGCCGCCGTCAGGACCGCCTTCGCGGCCTTGATGTTCGGCGACGGCGAGAGGGCGTACTGCTTGACCGACGGAGCCAGCACGTTGGCGAAGTTCGGCAGCACGAGGCCGCTCGCGTTTGTCGCGACGGGCTCGAGCCCGCCCTCGCCCTGCTTGCTGATCGCGTTGCGGTCGATGGCGTCGCTGATCGCCTGGCGCACAGCGAGCTGGTTGGTCGGCCAGCGGCTCAGGTTTGGATAGAACGTGTTCGTCTGGACCGGCGCGAAGTACGTCGCGTGGCCAGGGGTGCTCGTGAACGCGCTCAGCCCGCTCAGGAAGTTCCCCGCCCAGTCGAGCGAGTTGTTCTCCAGCGCTGCGAGCACGTCCGTGTTCGACGCGATTAGCGGGAAGTCGACCTCCTTGACGGCCGGGGCGCCCCCACCGGGGTTGAACGGTCCGCCCCAGTAGCCGGTGTTCGCCTTCAGCGTGAAGCCGGTCGAGGACGAGAACGTGTCGAGCTGGTAGGGCCCTGTGCCGATCGGGCTGGTGATCGTCGCCGTTGCGGGGCTCGAGATGCTTTGCCAGATGTGCTGCGGCACGATGTACTGATTGGCGATGTACTGCAGGTTCGTGTACTGCGACGACGAGAACGTGATCGTCACCTGGCTGCCCGACACGGTCACGCCGGTGATCGGCAGGCCGTCGGTGTTTGCGGCCGAGTTGTTCATCAGCAGCGTGTAGGTGAAGGCCACGTCGCTCGGTGTGAGCGCCTGGCCGTCCGACCAGTTCACGCCGCTTCGGATCGTGAACGTGATCGACTTGCCGGCCGCGCCCCACTTGTAGGAGGTCGCGAGCATGTCGTAGACCTTCGTCGGCTTGGCGACGTCGAACTGAAGCAGCGTCTCGTAGATCAGCGAGGTGCTGCCCAGCAGATATGACGCCGCCGCCGGATCGAACGGGTTGAAGTCGTCGGGGATCGAGTTCGTCGGCGAGGACTCCATGACGAGTGTCGAAGAGGCCGCGGTGTGGGCCACGCGCGCGACCGCGGGTGCGGCGAACACGCCTGCAGCGGCGGCGACGGCCATCCCCAGCGCGGCTGCGGCCACGGCGGCGGCAAGGCCGCGCTTCCCTATCGATAGGACTGGCATTTCCGATGTACCTTTCGTTTCGCACAGCGATGTGCAGATTCCAATGGGCGCACGCAGTCGCGTGCACTTTGTGATCCGAGACGTCCGGCGCGGTGACCTTGGAAGTGCCGCGCCGGGCGGATCGCAAACCTCGTGGTTCAGGTCTTGATTGCCTCCCCCCTCTCCTCGTCGAGCGCTCCGATGAGCGCCGGAGCGGCGACATCGAGCCGCCAGCAGGCAGCCGCTCGGCGCCGACTGATCGGCACGAGCGGTGGCGACTGCGCGCGACAGCGGTCATCCGCGAACGGACAGCGCGCGGCGAAGCGGCAGCCGGGTACGCCGGCAAGCGAGCTGCCGGAGCGGCCGACCGCGACATGCGCGCGGCGGTTCCGTTGCGTGGCGCCGAGCCGGTCCGGATCCGGCGCGGCCTCGAGCAGCAGTTGCGTGTAGGGGTGCGCGGGCTGCTGCGTCAGCGCCTCGGACGGGCCGCGCTCGACGATTCGCCCGGCGTACATCACCAGCGTCTCGTCGGCGAAGTAGCGCGCCGAGGCGATGTCGTGGGTGATGTAGAGGACGGCGAGGTCGAAGCGCGAGCGTAGGTCGGCGATCAAGTCGAGCACGCCGAGGCGGATCGAGACGTCGAGCATCGAGACCGGCTCGTCGGCGAGCAGCACCCGCGGCCGCGCCGCCAGCGCCCGCGCGATTGCGACGCGCTGCCGCTGGCCGCCGGACAGCTCGTGCGGGTACTTGGCGAGGAACTGCTCGGCCGGTGTCAGGCGCACACGCTCGAGCAGGCGCTCGAGCTCGGCGGCGATCGCGTCCTTGCCCTTCGCGGACTGGTGCAGGCGCACGGGCCGGCGCAGCGAGTAGCGCACGGTGTGCACCGGGTTCAGCGACGCGAACGGATCCTGGAAGATCATCTGCACCTCGCCCTTGTAGGAGCGGAAGCTGCGGCGGGCCCACGGGCGAAGCTCCGCACCATCGAGCAGGATCTGCCCGGCGGTCGGTCGCTCCTGGCCGGCGAGGATCCGCGCGACCGTCGACTTGCCCGAGCCGCTCTCGCCGACGAGCGCGACGACCGCGCTGCGGTAGAGGCCGACCGAGACGCCACGCACCGCTGAGAGCACGCTGCCGCGCGGGCCTCGCGAGAGCCGGAAGTCCTTGGAGAGCGAGTGCCCCTCGAGCACCAGCGGCCCGCGCGCCGCCGCGGCGGGCAGGACCTCGGTCCGGACCGGCGGCGCGCTCATCCCTCGCTCCCGCCCGGGGCGGTGCTCGCCCTCGCGGAGGACGCGTGCGGCGGGCGCGCCCCGCTCGCCGGCTCCGGCACGACGAACGGACACGCGCTGAGATGGCCGGCGTCCGATCCGGCGACCGGCCGGACGTGCATGTCGATGCTGCGACACGGTTCCGCGGCGTGGCGGCAGCGCGGCACGAACGGACAGCCCGGCGGCAGCGAGCGCAGGTCGGGCGGCG
>DATBPB010000021.1:0-12902 GCA_036561565.1 Solirubrobacteraceae bacterium
CGACCAGACCTTCTACGGAGCGTCGATCCGCGCCTACACGCCGTCCGGCAAGGTCGCCAACTAGCGGTGGCGCCCGGGCTCCCAGAGCGGCTCTTCGCCGCTGTTTGCCTCGCGCGCGAGGATGAACAGAAGATCGCTCAGGCGATTGAGGTAGCGAAGCGTCTGCGGGCTCGCCGCGTCGCCGAGTGAGACGACGCGGCGCTCCGCGCGCCGGCAGACCGTGCGGCAGACGTGCAGCCACGCGGCGGCCGGGGTCCCGCCCGAGAGCACGAACGAGCGAAGCTTTGGCAGCGTCGCGTTGACCTCGTCGCAGCGCTGCTCGAGCCACTCGACCTGGTCGCCGAGGACGCGCAGGCGCTCGCGGTCGCCGCTTCGCTCGGGCACGGCGAGATCGGCGCCGACGTCGAAGAGGTCGTTCTGGATGTGGCGGACCCACTCCGCCGTCCGCGGCGCCAGGTCCGCCAGCGTCAGCGCCACGCCGAGGTGAGCGCCGAGCTCGTCGACGGCGCCGTAGGCCTCGATCCGCGGGTCGTCCTTCGCGACGCGGCTTCGGTCGCCGAGATCGGTTTCGCCGCTGTCGCCGCGGCGCGTGTAGATGCGGGTCAGGTTGACGGTCACGGCTCCTGCATTCCAGTGTCGCAGAGCGCTACGATGGCGCCGTCATAGGTCGGTGGCACGGGAAGCCGGTGTGATTCCGGCGCGGACCCGCCACTGTGACCGGGGACGTCCGCCGCATGCGCGCAAGCGCAGGCCACTGGCTCGCCGTCGCGAGCCGGGAAGGCGCGGCAGGATCGGCCCGGAAGCCAGGAGACCTGCGCCGACCGCAAGCCCACATAGACCCTCGTGGAAAGGGGTTGGCCAATCATGCATCGCATCGTCTCGCCCCGCGCGGCTCTGGTTCTGCTGTCGGCCGCCACGGCCGTCGCGCTGTCCGTCGTCCCGTCCTCGCCGGTCGCCTCGGCGACGGCGCCCGTCACCGTGCGGATAGAAGGACCGACCCACACGCTGCTTGCGGCAACCGCCGTGCGCCTGAGCGCGGCCGCGGTCGTCAAGAACGGCGTGAAGGCCGACAGCTGCTCGGGAGCGAGCGCCGCCGGCGCCCTCCAGGATGCGACCGCCGGCCGCTGGGCCGGCAGCTGGTCGGCCTCGTTCAAGGCCTACCTGGTCACGGGCATCGAGTCCGTCGCCTTTCCGAGCAGCGGTGGCGAGTTCTGGGCGTTCTGGGTCAACGACAAGCCGTCGAGCCTCGGCATCTGCGGCTATGACCCAAAGCCCGGCGATCAGCTGCTGTTCTTCCCCGACTGCTACGGCAAGAAGTGCCCCCCCAACGCGGGCGTCCTCGGCGTCAAGGCGGCGGCGAGCGCCGTCGTCGGTAAGCCGTTCACCGTCACGGTCACGGCATACAGCGACGCCAAGGGTGCCCCGAGCCGCAAGGCGGGAGCGCGCGTCAGCGGCAGGGGAGCGAGCGCGACGACAGCCGCCGACGGGACCGCCTCGCTGACCTTCGCGCATACCGGCCGCGTCACCGTCAGGGCGACCGCGCCGCACGCGATACGGACTGAGACCAGCGTGTGCGTCGCGGCGAAGGCAGGCGGGAGCTGCGGGTGAGTGCGCCGCGCTGACGCGATCCGTGCGAGCGTCGCCGCGGTCGCGGCGGCGCTCGCGCTCGCGGGCTGCGGGCTCGGAGCCGGCACCGCGCCGGGAGGTGTCTCGCTGCTCGTCACGCGAGGATTCGGAGCGCAGACGCTGATCGCCGATCCGGCGCCGAACATCGACGGTGCCGACACCGTGATGCGAATGCTCGAGCGCAGCGCCCACGTCACGACCGCCTTCGGCGGCGGGTTCGTCCAGAGCATCGGCCCCCTCTCCGGCGGCGGCGGCAGCGCCTGGTTCTACTACGTAAACGGCGTGGAGGCGGGCCGGGGGGCGGCGGGGACGCGCCTTCACGCCGGCGACCACGTCTGGTGGGACTTCCACGACTGGAGCCAGACCGACGACATCCCGGCTGTCGTCGGCTCCTTCCCCGAGCCCTTCGCCGACGGCTACGGCGGCAAGCGCCTGCCGCTTCGCATCGAGTGCTCGCAGCCCGCTGCGAAGGCGTGCTCGGCAATCGAAGCGGTGTTCGCGGGCCTCAAGATGGTCGCCTCGCTGGGCTGCCTGCTCTGCTCGCCCGAGAACGCCTCGCTGCGGGTCGTCGTCGGCCCGTTCGCGACGCTCACCTCGGACCCCGCCGCGGACCAGTTGACCGGCCCGCCCGCGCGCTCGGGTGCCTACGCCACCTTCATCGACGGCGGCTCGCATCTCGAGCTGCTCTCCGTGCGCGGTCACGTCGTGACCACGGCTGGAGCGGGCGCCGGGTTGATCGCCGCCACGCGCTTTCGCGGCCAGCCGCCGGTCTGGTATGTGACGGGCACCGACGCGGCCGGCGTGTCGGCCGCGGTCCGGGCCTTCAACGCGCAGACGCTCGATGACCACTTCGCCGTGGCCGTCCTCGCCGGCGCCGCGGTCGCGCTTCCTGACCAGCAACGATGAGCTACCTGCGCCGCTCGACGCCGCTTCACGCCGCCCGCTCGAGCGTCGCGATCGCGTGGTGCGCCGCGCTCGTCCTCGCGGCGTTCACGACTTCGAACCCGCTCGTCCTCGGCGCGCTCGCCGTCTCGGTTCTGATCGCCGGCGGCGCGGCGCAGGTCGGGCGCCGCGTCGTGCGCTCGCTGCTGCTGTCGCTGCCGATGGCCGTTGCGATCGTCGTGATCAACGCGCTGGTCGCGCGCGAGGGCC
This sequence comes from Solirubrobacteraceae bacterium, assembly GCA_036561565.1. Lineage (GTDB taxonomy): Bacteria > Actinomycetota > Thermoleophilia > Solirubrobacterales > Solirubrobacteraceae > Palsa-513. The sequence goes on from DATBPB010000021.1 coordinate 2,779, forward strand.
TGACGGTCGTGGCGCGGCTCGGCGACGGCGGGCCGTTCGGCCAGCTCGACATCACCGCCGAAGCGCTCGCCTTCGGCGGCGAGTTCGCGCTCGTCCTGATCGTCGTGATGGCGCTCGCGGCGCTCGCCAGCGCCGCCGTCGACCCCGACGAGGTGCTGCGCTCGATGCGCCGCGTGTCATTTCGCTCGGCGCTGACGGCGACCGTCGCGACGCGCATGGTGCCGCTGCTCGCACTCGACGCGCGCAGGATCGGCGACGCGCAGCGCTGCCGACCCAAGCCGGGCGGCCGCCTCGCCGTGATGCGCGCCGTGACCGCCAACGCGCTCGACCGCTCGCTGGACGTCGCCGCGACGCTCGAGGTGCGTGGCTACGGGAGCGCTCGCCGCCCCCGCCGAGCTCCGCGGCCGCTCTCGCGCCACGACATCGCCTTCGCCTGCTCGACCGCGATCGTCGCGGCCCTCGCGCTCGGCTGGCCGGCGCGCTTCTCCTACTACCCGACGATCCGCCCGGGACCGATCTCCCACGCCCTCGCGCTCGCCGCCGCTCTTTCGATCGCGGCGCTCCTGCCGTTCTCGCAGAGGCGGGGCATCGAGCGATGAACGTCCTCGAGCTGCGCGCCGTCAGCTACCGCTACCCGGGCCTGCGGCCGGCGGCGCTTCGCGACGTCAGCCTCGAGATCGCCGAGGGCGAGTTCGTCGTCCTCGCCGGCGCCTCGGCGGCCGGAAAGTCGACCCTGCTCGGCGTCGCAAGCGGGCTTGTCCCGCATTTTCACGGCGGGCACTTCGAAGGGCGCGCCGAGGTCTGCGGGATGGATCTCCGCGACAACGGCCCCGCCGCGCTCGCCGCAGCGGTCGGAACCCTCTTCCAGGATCCGGAAACCCAGGTCGTGATGGGGACGGTCCGCGCCGAGCTCGCGTTTCCGCTCGAGAACCGCGGTCACGGTGCGGTCGCCGTCGCCCGTGGCGTCGAGGAGGTCGCGCTGGCGCTCGGGATCGAGTCGCTGCTCGAGCGCTCCACCGCCGAGCTCTCGGGCGGAGAGCTTCAGCGCGTCGCGCTCGGCGCCGCGCTGGCGGGCCGGCCGCGGTTGCTCGTCCTCGACGAACCGACCTCGCAGCTCGACCCGGTCGCGGGCGATGAGCTCCTCTCGCTGCTGCGGCGCCTCAACGAGGAGTGGGGCACGGCGATCGTGCTCGCCGAGCATCGCCTCGAGCGCTGCCTGTCCGCCGCCGATCGCGTCATCGCAATCGAGGCCGGAGCTGTTGCCTGCGACGCCGCGCCGGCCGGCTTCCTCGAGTGGGCGCACCGCGAGCGGCCGGCGCTCGAGACGCCCGCTGCGGCGCTGATCGCCGGCCTGCGGCTCAACGCGCCGCCTCCCTCGGGCGTCAAGCAGGCGCGCGCCGCGCTGCGCTCGGCGGGCCTGCTGCCCGAGCGCGAGCCGCCGCCCAGCGAGCTCCGCGCCCCGCGCCGGCGGCGCGCGGACCCGGCGGCGGCGCTGCGCTTTGACCGCGTTTGGCATGAGCTGCCCGAGGGTCGCTCGATCCTCGCGGGGATTTCACTCCAGGTGCTCGCGGGCGAGCGGATCGTCCTGCTCGGCCGAAACGGCGCGGGCAAATCGACGCTGCTTCGCCACGCGGCGGGGCTTCTCAAGCCGACGCGCGGCCGTGTCGAGGCGAGCGGGCGCGTCGCGCTGCTGCTGCAGAACCCCGGCGACTATCTCGTCCACGAGCGCGTCGCCGAGGAGGCCGGCGCGCAGGCGCTCGAGCGGGCCGGACTGACGCACGCCGCCGATCGACACCCGCGCGACCTCTCGGGCGGAGAGCGCCAGCGGCTCGCGCTGGCGATCGTGACCGAGGGCGAGCCCGCGCCGGCGCTGCTGTGCCTCGATGAGCCCACGCGCGGAATGGACCGGACCGCCAAGGCCGCGCTCGCGGCCGGCCTCGAGCGCTTCTCGCACGATGGCGCCGCGGTCATCGTCGCCACGCACGACCCGGAGTTCGCGGCCGCGTTCGCGACCCGCGCGATGCTCCTGGCCGACGGGCGCCTCGTCGCGGACGGGACTGCGGCGGAGCTGCTGAGCGGCGGCTGGTACTTCGCGACCGAGACCGCCCGCGTCCTCGGCGGTCACGGGGGGATCCTCACGCCGTCCGAGGCGATCGCGCAGCTGCGGCCGGCGCCGGCGGTGCTGGAGCCCCGGCCGTGAGCTGGCCGCTTGCGTCCTTCACGATCCTCGCGGTCGCGCTCGCCGCCGGGTTTGCCTGGTATGAGCGCTCGCGTCCCTCGTCGCGAACGGTCGCCGCGGTCGCGACGCTGGCCGCGCTCGCGACGCTCGGACGGATCGCGTTCGCGCCGCTCCCCAACATCAAGCCGACGACCGACATCGTCCTGATCGCCGGGTTCTCACTCGGCGGGGCGCCCGGCTTCGCCGTCGGCGCCGTCGCCGCGATCGCCTCGAACATCGTCTTCGGTCAGGGGCCGTGGACGCCGTGGCAGATGCTCGCCTGGGGGCTCGTCGGGCTGCTCGGCGCGGCGCTCGCGCGCTGGCCGCGACCGATCCCCCGCGTCGTGATGGCGCTGATCTGCGCCGCCGCCGGCTTCGGCTACGGCGCGATCCTCAACCTCTCGACCTGGGTCACGTTCACCGGCCAGCACTCGCTCGCGCAGTTCGGCGCGATCGAGGGCGCGGCGTTCAGCTTCGACGTGGCGCACGCGATCGGCAACCTCGTCTTCTTCCTCGCCTTCGGCCCGGCGCTGATCCGCGTGCTGGCCCGGTTGCGCGCGCGGCTCGAGGTGGCGTGGGGGCTCGTCGGCCCAGCTTCGCTGGCCCTCCTCGCCGGCTTGAGTCTCGTGGCGGTTAGCGATCGCGTGCCGGCTGCGAGCGCGGCGGCACGCGGCTCGCCGGTCGCCTACGTGGAGCGCACGCAAAATCAAGACGGCGGGTTCGGGCTCGGTCCCGGCCAGGCATCCAGTCAGCTCGCCACGGCCTGGGTTGTGATCGGGCTCGAGGCGAGCGGAGTCGACGCCGCTCGAGTGACGCGCGCCGGCCACAACCCGGTGGCCTGGATGCGCGGGCACCTGGGAGCGCTCCAGGGTCCGGGCGACGTCGAGCGCACGATCATCGCGCTCGCGGCGGCCCGCGCGCCGCTCGGGAACCTCGTGCCGCTGCTGCGCAGGGCGATCCGGCGCGACGGCTCGGTCGCCGAGCAGGCCAACCTGACGGCGTTCGAGGTCCTGGCGCTCGGCGCGGCCCGGCAGCGCTCGGGGATCGCCGCGGCGGCCGCCTGGCTGGAGCGAAACGAGAACGCCGACGGCGGCTTCGGCTTCGGCACGCGCGGTGACCCGACCGACATCGACGACACCGCCGCGGCGGTCGAGGCGCTCGTCGTCGCCCGGGCGTCGAGCGCCGCCGAGACCCGCGCGGCGCGCTTCATCGCGGCCAACGAGAACCGCGACGGCGGGTATCCGCTGCAGCCGGGCGGCGCATCGGACGCGCAGTCGACGGCCTGGGTCGTTCAGGCTCTCGCCGCCCTGCACCGCGACGCGGCCGCGCCGCTTCGCTACCTGCGCGCCCGCACGCGCCCCTCGGGCGCCGTCGATTACGCGGCCGGCAATGATCAGACGCCGGTGTGGGTCACCGCCGAGGCGCTCTCCGCGTTCGCGGGCAGACCGCTGAATTGACACCACGGCCGGCGCGCGCACCGCATATGGTTCGCGCGCCATGGTCATCGGAGTCCCCGCAGAATCGGCCCAAAACGAGCGCCGCGTGGCGCTCGTTCCGGATGTTGTGCGACGCCTCGCGCCGCACGGCGTCGAGGTGCTCGTGGAGGCCGGGGCCGGCCGCGGCGCGATGATCCCCGACGCGTCCTACGAGGAGGCGGGGGCGCGCGTCGTCGACGCCGCGAGCGCCTGGGACGCTCCCGTCGTCGTCAAGGTCTCCCCGCCCAGCGCGGAGGAGATCGCTCGCCTGCATGCCGGCGCGACGATCATCGCCTTCCTAAACCCGCTCGGCGGCGCCGAGACGCTCGACGCGCTCGCCGCCGCGGGCGTGACGGCGTTCGCGATGGAGTCGATCCCGAGGATCTCCCGCGCCCAGTCGATGGACGCGCTGTCCTCGCAGGCAAACGTCTCCGGCTATCGCTCGGCGCTCTTGGCCGCCGAGCACATCGGCCGCTTCTTCCCGATGCTGACGACCGCCGCCGGGACGATCCCGCCGGCCCGCGTGCTCGTCCTCGGCGCCGGCGTCGCGGGCCTTCAGGCGCTCGCCACGGCGCGGCGCCTCGGTGCGCAGACGACCGGCTACGACGTGCGCCCGGAGGTCGCCGAGCAGGTTCGCTCGCTCGGCGCGGCGTGGCTCGACCTTGGCATCGAGGCGGCCGGCGAGGGCGGCTACGCGCGCGAGCTGACCGACGAGGAGAAGGCGACCCAGCAACAGGCGCTGACCGCCGCGATCAAGGGCTTCGACGTCGTGATCACGACGGCCCTCGTTCCGGGGCGCGCCGCGCCGCGCCTTGTCACCGCCGAGGCCGTCCGCGGCATGCGCCCGGGCAGCGTGATCATCGACCTCGCGGGGGAGAGCGGCGGCAACTGCGAGCTCACCAAGCCCGGCGAGGTGACGGTCGAGCACGACGTGACGATCGTCTCGCCGCTGAACCTGCCGGCGCAGATGCCCGAGCACTCCTCGCAGCTCTACGCGCGAAACGTCCTCGCGCTGCTCGAGCTGATGCTCGACGACGGCGGCGAGCTGGCGCTCGACTTCGACGACGAGATCATCGCCGGCGCGTGCGTCGTCCGCGACGGGGCGATCCCCGAGGCCGCCTGATGCTGCTCACCAACCTGACGATCCTCGTCCTCGCCGGCTTCGTCGGCTTCGCCGTCATCTCCAAGGTGCCGAACACCCTCCACACGCCGCTGATGAGCGGCACCAACGCGATCCACGGGATCGTCCTGCTGGGCGGCCTGCTCGTGATCGGCCTGGCCGGCAACGGCGCCTTCAACAAGGTGATCCTCGTGATCGCGATCGCCTTCGGCACGATCAACGTCGTCGGTGGCTTCCTGGTCACAGACCGGATGCTCGAGATGTTCAAGCGCAAGCCCGAGCCGCCGCCCGCGGAGGATGAGTAGGTGCTCGCGACGACGTTCCTGCAGGACCCCAACTTCCTGCGCATCCTCTACATCGTCGCCTTCGCGCTGTTCATCTACGGGCTCTCCGGGCTGACCGGTCCGCGCACCGCCGTCCGCGGCAACCGCATCGCGGCGGTCGGCATGGCAATCGCGGTGATCGCCACGCTGCTTGACCGCGGCGAGGGCAACTGGGCGCTGATCGTGATCGGCGTCGCGCTCGGGACAGCGGTCGGCGTGCCCGCCGCGCGCCGCGTCCACATGACGGCGATGCCGCAGATGGTCGCGCTCTTCAACGGCGTCGGCGGCGGCGCCGTGTTCCTGATCGCCTGGGCCGAGTTTCGAAACACCGGCGGCTACCGCCTCGAGCCGACCTACGTCGCGGTCTTCTCGCTGTTCGCCGCGATCACCGGCTCGGTCTCCTTCTGGGGCTCGAACATCGCCTTCGGCAAGCTCCAGGAGATCCTGCCGGGACGCCCGATCACCCTCGGGCGCGCCCAGCAGCTGGTCAACGGCGCGATCGCCGCTGCCGCGGTCGCCTGCGCCGTGGCGATCGTCGCCGGCTCGCACTCGCAGCTGATCTTCGTGCTGATGCTGATCGCCGCGGCGGTGCTCGGGAACCTCGTCGTGCTGCCGATCGGCGGCGCCGACATGCCGGTCGTGATCTCTTTGCTCAACGCCTTCACAGGGCTCTCGGCGGCGGCGACCGGCGTCGCGCTCAACAACCCCGCGCTGATCGTCGCGGGCATGATCGTCGGCGCGTCCGGCTCGATCCTGACCAACCTGATGGCGGTCGCGATGAATCGTTCGATCCCCGCGATCATCGCCGGCGGCTTTGGTGGGGGCGGGGTCGTCGTCGGGGCGACGGGCGCCGGCGAGCACGTCGGCACGGTCCGCTCGACGACCGCGGCGGACGTCGCGGTGCAGCTGGCCTACGCCCGGCAGGTGGTGATCGTGCCGGGCTACGGAATGGCCGTCGCGCAGGCCCAGCACGCCGTCCGCGAGCTCGCCAAGGCGCTCGAGGCGCGCGGTGTGCAGGTCAGCTACGCGATCCACCCCGTCGCGGGACGGATGCCCGGTCACATGAACGTGCTGCTCGCCGAGGCCGACGTGCCCTACGAGCAACTGCGCGAGATGGACGACATCAACCCCGAGTTCGCGCGCACCGACGTGGCGCTGGTGATCGGCGCCAACGACGTGACCAACCCGGCCGCCAAGACGAACCCCGGATCGCCGATCTACGGCATGCCGATCCTCGACGTCGAGGACGCCCACTCGGTCGTCGTCATCAAGCGCTCGATGAATCCGGGCTTCGCGGGCATCGACAACGAGCTGTACACGCGTCCCAACACCGCGATGCTGTTCGGCGACGCCAAGTCGGCTGTCTCCGCTCTGACGGCCGAGCTCGCCGACATCTGAGCGCGCCGCGCTGCGTGCGAGACTGGGGCGAGTGATCGCCCGCGAACACGCTCTCGAGACGCTTTCGCGGGAGCGCTTCGACGTGGTCGTGATCGGCGGTGGAATAACCGGTGCCGGCGTCGCGCTCGACGCGGCAAGCCGCGGCTACAGCGTCGCGCTGGTCGAGCGAAACGACTACGCGTCAGGGACCTCGAGCCGCTCGAGCAAGCTCGTCCACGGCGGCCTGCGCTACCTCCAGCACTTCGACCTCGGCCTCGTGCGCGAGGCGCTGCTCGAGCGCCAGCTGATGGTCGCGCTCGCGCCGCATCTCGTGCGCCCGCTGCAGATCGTCGTTCCGGCCTTCGAGGGGGCGCGCCTTGACCGCCTCGTCGGCGTCGGCCTCAACCTCTACGACGTCATGTCCGTCGAGCGCCGGCGCGGCCAGTCCTGGAGCCCCGACCGCCACCGCGTGATCGACGGCGATGAGGTTCTCGAGCTCCTGCCGGCGCTCGGCGGACGGCGGCCGACCGCCGGCTATCTCTTCTACGACTGCCAGACAGATGACGTCCGGCTCGTGCTGACGGTTCTCGGCGAGGCCGAGCGCTTCGGCGCGGTGTGCGCCAACGACCTGGCCGTTGAGGAACTGATTGAGGAGGGGGGAAGGGCCTGTGGTGTGCGCTGCCGCGACGCCCGGAGCGGGGCGCTGGTCGAGGTGCTGGCCGCGAACGTCGTCAACGCAACCGGCGTGTGGGCCGACCGCCTGCGCCCCGAGGAGCTCCACAACGAGGCCGAGGTGCCCCAGATACGGCCGAGCCGCGGCACCCATCTGGTGTTCTCGAGCGCCGACCTGCCGTTGCGCGCCGGGGCGATCGTCCCGGCCGGGGGCGGGCGGACGATCTTCGCGCTGCCGTGGCTCGGGCAGACCCTCGTCGGCACGACCGACAACGACTACGAGGGCGACATGACGCACGTGCTGCCGTCCGCCGACGACGTCGAGTACCTGCTCAGCGCCGTCAACGAGTTCTTCGCGAGCGAGCTCCAGCCGGGCTCGATCGCCGGTGCTTTCGCCGGCGTGCGGCCGCTGATCTCCGGCACCGACTCCAAGAGCTCGGTCGACATCTCGCGCAAGGCCGAGCTGTATGAGACCTCGAGCGGGATGATCACGATCACCGGCGGCAAGCTGACGACGTGGCGGCGGATGGCGAAGCTGACCGTCGACCGCCTCGTGGAGCGCGAGGCGCGTGACGCTCCGTGCCGAACGCACGAGATTCCGCTCGGCCAGCAGATCGAGCCAGACGAGCTGCCTCGCAGCGCCGAGCTACCCGATCAGACCTTCGAGGCGCTCGCGGCGCGCTACGGCCACCAGGCGCACGACGTGCTGCGCATCGCCTCAGAGCACGCCTACCTCGCCGCGCCGATCGTCGCAGGCTTCCCGGACCTCCTCGCGGAGGCCGTCCACGGCGTGCGCCACGAACAGGCGCGCGGCATCGCCGACGTGTTGCTGCGCCGCACGCGACTCGGGCTCCTCGCGGCCCGCGCGGTGACCTCCCAGGAGACGCTCGAGCCGCTCGCCGCGGCGCTCGGCGCGGAGCTCGGCTGGGACGAGCTCCGCCGGACCGCGGAGATCGCGGCGTTCCGCGAGGAGGCCGCCGCCGAGGGGATCGTGGTGGCGGGGTGATCGCCGCGGTGGCGATGCTCGCCGCGGCGGCGCTCGGTCCACCGGCGACGATCGATGGGCCGAGCGCGGCGATCGTCGCGCTCGACGGAGTCTCGCTGTCCGCGGACGGCGGCGGCGCGGTCGTCTACCGCAAGCTCATCGCGGGCGCGGCGCACGTGTTCGTGTCGCTCGAACGCGCCGGGGTGTGGGCGCCGCCCGTCCAGGTCGACCAGGGCGTCGCTGCCGGCGCGACCGGCGCGTCCGTCGCGGCCGCCGACGGCGGGCGCGTCGCGGTCGCCTGGATCTCGGGCGGGACGCTCTACGCCGCCGCGCAGGCGGCCGGCGGGTCCGCGTTCACGGGGCCGCAGCCGCTCGGGGCGGCGAGCGGCCAACCCGCGCTCGGGATCGGCATCAGCGGAACCGCCTACCTCGCCTACATCGCCCCCGACACGGGCGGAAGCGACGTCGACGTCGCGCGCCTCGACCGCACCTCGACGTCGTTTGTCGCGCTCGGGGCGCTAACGGCGGCGCCGGCCGTCGTCGCGGGCTCGCCGGCGCTGACGGTCGCCGCCGACGCGACCGCCGTCGTCGCCTGGACGCAGGCCGCGGCCGCCGGCGTGACGCATGTGATGGTGCGCCGTGCCTCCGCCGCCGGGCCGAGCCCGGTCCTCGACGATGCGACCGTGTCGAGCCTCGGCGGCGTCGCCGGCGGCGCCGCCGACAGCCCCCAGGTCGGCGTCGAGTTCGACGCCAGCGACGCGTGGGTCGCGTTCCGCGAGACCTTTGGCGCGTCGTCGAGGCTGATCGTCGAGGAGTTGCTGGGGGACGAGCTGCGTCCGCCCGTCGCGGCCGACTCGCTGGGGACCTCGGCGGGCGCGGCGGCGCTACCGAGTCTTGCCGTGGGCGGCAACGGAGCGGGCCTCCTGGCCGGCGAGCTGGCGCCGTCGGGGGCGCTGACGGTCTCGGCGCTCGGGACGCACGCCCAGCCCTACGCCTGGACGCCGGGGGCGCTCGCCGCCGCGCAGACCGTGTCAGCGCCGCTCGCCACGGCCTCGGCCGGCGCAGCCGGCGCCGTGGTCTATTCGCCGCAGGCGGGCGCGCTGGATGCGCTGCCGTTCTCAGACGGCGCCGCGGCCGGAGCGCCGCTCGCCCTCTCGACAGCGGCGCTCGGTCCGGTCACCTCGCTCGGCGGCGCGTCCAGCGACGCGCGCGGCGACGTGGCGGTCGCCTACGTCGCCGGACAGTCGATCGTCGTCCAGCCGATCGTCGCGGCGCTCGGCGCGCCCCGCGCGACCGGGACCGAGCTTTGGATCGGCGCGTCGCGGCCGCAACTGAGCTGGCAGGCCCCGTCGGGCGCGTGGGGCAGCCTGTCCTACGCTGTCTACCTCGACGGCCGGCGCGTCGCGACCACGACCGCCACCAGCTGGCAGCCGGCGGCGCCGATCGCCGACGGTCGCCACAGCTGGAGCGTCACCGCGATCGACTCACTCGGACGCCGCCGCGACTCGGCGACGCGCCGGCTCCTGGTCGACGCGGCCACGCCGGCGCTTCGCATCTTCCTCGCCGGGAGGCGGACGGCGGGCACGACGCTTCGCTTCAGGGTCTCGGTGAGCGCGATCTCAGGCGTCCGCAGCGTCTCGATCGCGTTCGGCGACGGCGGGCGCGCCGCCGCCGCGATCGCGAGCCACGCCTACGGCGCGGCCGGCGCGTACACGATCACGGTGACGGCAACCGACCGCGCCGGCGTCGTCGCGAGCGCGCAGGAGCAGGTGCACATCAGATGAGCACCGTCCTGCTTCGCGCCGGGAGCCTGACGCATTCATTCGACGGCGAGGCGTGGCTGATGGGGATCGTCAACGCGACCCCCGACAGCTTCTCCGACGCCGGCATGCACCCGACGCTCGAGGCGCGCCTCGCGCTGGCGTCGGAGCTGACCGCGGCCGGGGCGAGCCTG
>DATBPB010000022.1:0-7456 GCA_036561565.1 Solirubrobacteraceae bacterium
CGGTCCAGCTCGTCGAGGATCTCGCGCGTGCGCTCCGCGTCGAAGGTCTGTGTCTCGGCCGTGCTCACTGCGGCGACAGCCTAACAGGGGGTTGTGACAGCTAGCTGACGAGGATGTCGTCGAGCAGCGCCTCGATCTCGGCGCGCGGGAGCGACGCGGCGAGCTCGTTCGCGATCACCTCGCGGGCATATCCGGCGACCGCGAGGTCGATCGCGCGCACGCGGGCGGCCGACATCGCCGCCGACTCCTCGCGGCGCGGGCGCGTCTGCGAAGCCGGCAGAGCCTCGGCGGCCACCACGGCGGGGGCGTTGGCGAGCGTCTCACTGAGACGTCGGCCGAGCTCCTCGATCTGCGCGGCGGTCGCGAGCTCGAAGGCGTCAAAGCGGGTGCAGAGGCGCTCGAGCGCGTGCGTGAGATCGTCCAGCGTCGACTCTCTCGCGCCGCCCGATCCGGTTCCCTCTCGCGCCGCGGCGATTATCTCGCGGGCCTCGCGCTCGGCGTCGCTGAGGATCGCGCCGACGCGGGCACCGACCTCCTCGGGCGTCAGGCGGTGAGGCTCATGCGCGCTGTGCTCATCCATTTGCGCTCTCTCACCAGTGTCGGCTCGACGGCAGGATTGCTGAAGGGCGGGGCGTTCCGTGTCAGACTCAAGGATAGAGAGCGCCATGGCACCCAAGGCCCGTCAGATCAGCGGTGAGGCACTGCGCCTCGAGGTCGCAGCGCTCGCCGAGCAGGTCCGCGCCCTCGGTCGCAACGGCTCGACACCTCCGGAGGGCGATCGGCTGCGCGAGGGCGTGATCGCGATGGCCGAGCTCGTGGCGGCCGAGATTCGCGCCAGCGCGGAGCGTGCCGCGGCCGAGATCCGCGTCCGTGCCGGACACGCGATCGCCGACGCCGACGCCGCGATCGACCGCCACGCCCGCGCGCTCGCCGAACTGGCCACCGCCACCGACCGAGTCGAGGAGGAGGTCGCCGCGCTGCGCGCGTGCACGCGCGACCTCGAGCAGCAGCGCGCCCGGGTCGAAGCGGCGCTTGACGCGGGCCGCCGCTTCTAGCGGGGGCGGTGCTTGACGCGGTACATCTCCGCGTCGGCCTGCTTGACGAGCGCCTCGGCGCTCGTCGCGGGGTTCTGCTCGACGACGACGCCGATGCTGGCGTGGACCACCAGCAGGCGCTCGCCGGTGGAGACGGGCTGGGCGACCGCGTCGGCGAGGCGCTGCGCGAGCGGCTGGGCGGCCTCGACGTGCAGCAGGTCCTCGCAGAGGACGACGAACTCATCGCCGCCGTAGCGCGCGACCGTGTCGCCGTCGCGGACCTCGCGCCGCAGCCGTTCGGCAACCTTCATGAGCAGCTCGTCGCCGACCTGGTGGCCGTGGATGTCGTTGACCTCCTTGAAGCCGTCGAGGTCGATGAACAGGACGCCGACGGCGGTGCCCTGGCGGCCGAGGCGCGCGAGCGCGACGCTCAGGCGGTCCATCAACAGCTCACGGTTGGGCAGGCCGGTGAGCGTGTCGTGCATCGCCCGGTGCTCGAGCTCGCGGCGCGCGCTGAGCTCGCCGGTCGCGTCGCGGAAGCAGATGACGACCGCGCCGTCGCCGTTGGCGAGCGGGCTGGTCGTGATCGCGAGCGCGCCGCCGTCGCGCAGCGAAACCTCGAACTCGACGCCGCCGCGCGGGAGCTCCGGGTCGGCGGGGGGCTGGGCGATGGATTCCTGCAGCCGGGCCTCGAACTGCTCCGGCTCGGCGACGATCCGCTGGACGTCGCGGATCAGCGTCGCGAGGTCCTGCTGGCCGCCGCGGCGCGGCGCCGTCGGCAGCATCGAGGTGAGCTCCTTGTTCCAGAGCGTCATCGTGCCCGAGCGATCGAGCACCGCGACCCCGTAGGGCACGGCGTCGAAGATCCCGCGCAGCAGCGACGAGTACGACTGCAACGCGTCGCGTGAGGGCGCGCTGAAGGCACCCCCGGTGCTGCGGCGATGTGGCGGATCGTCGGTGTGATCCGGCGGTTGGCGCGTCGTACTCACTGTCGATGCGAGTGTATGGGTAGCGTCGGTAGGTCGATTGGGGGTAAACCTCCCCGCCCCACGGGAGTTAGCTGCTGCAAACCCCCGCCCAGCCGGCGGCGGGTTCTCGCGGCACGACCCTGGCGCGGTTGTGGGTATTTCGGCTGGTTTACGGCCGTTTTCGAGTATCGGCAGCCCGACCCCCGGAGGCGAGAACCGGCTGAGCGCTGACGGGCTGTGACGCGTAGCCTCTCAGCCGTGCCGGCGAGCGCGACCGATGCGGAGAAGCGTGCTGCTGCGCGGGCGGCCGCGCAGCTCGTCGACGAGGGTCAGCTGGTCGGTCTCGGCACGGGCTCGACGGTCGCCCATCTGCTGCCCGCGCTCGCCGCGCGCGAGCTCGCGATCCGCTGCGTCGCGACCTCGCCCCGCACGGCCGAGGTCGCGCGCGGGCTCGGCCTCGACGTCGTGGCGTTCACCGGGATCGAGCGCCTTGACATCGCGATCGACGGCGCCGACCAGGTCGACGACGACGGCTGGCTCGTCAAGGGCGGCGGGGGCGCCCACACGCGCGAGAAGGTCGTCGCGGCGGCCGCCGAGCGCTTCGTCGTGATCGTCTCCAGCGACAAGGTGGTCGAGCGGATCGGTCCGCCCGTTCCACTCGAGCTGCTCCGCTACGGGCTCGAATCGACGCTTCGCGAGCTCGGCGCCGTGCGGCTGCGCGAGGAGGCGCCAGAGAGCCCCGACGGCGGCCTGATCGCGGACTGGGTCGAGCCGTTCGCCGACCGCGACGCCGCGAGCGCGCGGCTCGACGCATGCCCCGGCGTGATCGGGCACGGGATCTTCGCGCCGGCGCTGGTGAGCGACGTGCTGATCGCCTCGGGCGAGGCGGTCGAGCACCGCGTCCTGCGCTAGCCGGCCGTGCGCGAGTTGCGGATGTTCTTGAAGGAGTCGCGGACCCCGCGACGCCAAACCCCGCGCGGTCCGCCCATGACCGCGAACAGAAGCCGCATGTGCGAGCGATCGACGATGACGAGCGCCTTGCCGCGCCCCTCGGCGCAGCGGGCGATCGCCCTGGCGACCTTCTCAGGCGCCATCGCCTTCTCGAACGGGATGCCGCCGGCGGTCGGACCCCAGTTGAAGTCCTCGCGGAACTGATCGGTGCGCGTGTCTCCGGGGCAGATCACCGCCACATGCACGCCGCTACCCCCCAGCTCGTTGTAGAGCGTCTCGCCGAGGCCGACGAGCCCCCATTTGCTGGTGCAGTAGGAGGCGTAGGTGGCGCCGCCGATCAGCCCCAGCTCGGAGGCCACATACACCAGCGACCCGGATCCGCGCTCGCGCATGCCCGGCAGGACACGCTGCGTCAGCCACAGCGCGGCGCCGACGTGAAGTCGCCAGTTGCGGTCGAAGTCGGCCGGCTTGACGTCCTCCACCCAGTCGCGCTGGAGGGTGCCGGCGGCGCTGACGAGGACGTCGATCGGGCCCAGCGCGGCGACGACCTCATCGACGGTCCGAAGGCACTCCTCGCGCTCGGCGAGGTCGGCGGCGACGATGTGCGTCTGGCCGCCGATCCGGGCAGCCGCTGCCTCCAGAGCGCTGCGGTCGCGCGCGACCAGGCCGACCTTCGCGCCGAGCTTCGCGAAGCGCTCGGCGGCGGCCAGGCCGACGCCCTTCGACGAACCCGTGACAAGGACCGTCTTTCCGTCAAAGCGCGCCACCTGAGGCCTCCCGCGGTCGTTCGTTCGCGGCAGGCTAGCGCGGGCCGAGCAGGTAGTGGGAGACGATCCATTCCTGGCCGCCGCGGTAGCCCCACATCTCGCGCGTCGAGATCAGGAACAGCCGCCAGGCGGCCAGCGCGCGCGCGGCGTCGCGAGCTCCGCCGGCCTCGCCGAGCAGTGCGAGCGCACGATCGGCGTGCGCGTCGAGGCGCTTCAGCCAGGCGTCGAGCGTGCGCGAGTAGTGGGTGCCCGGGACGGCCCACGTCTCGAGCAGCTCGAGGTCGCGCTGGAAGCGCGGCAGCAGGTCGTGCGAGGGCATCCGCCCGGCGGTGAAGAAGCGCTCGGCCGCCCAGGTGCCCTCGAACTCATAGGCGAGGCTTCGATGGGAGAAGACGTGTACGAACAGACGCCCGCCGCTCGGCTCGAGCCACGTCGAGATGCGCCGCAGCAGCTCCTGCCAGTTGCGCATGTGCTCGAACATCTCGACCGACAGCACGCGGTGAAAGCGGCGCCGCGGCTCGAACGAGTTGGCGTCGGCGGTCGTGACCGCCAGGCGATCGGTGAACCCGCGGCGGTCGCGCGTGGCCTCGATGTAGGCGCGCTGGGAGGCGGAGTTCGATACGGCGCGCACCGTCGCGTTCGGGTAGCGCTCACAGATCCAAAGCGACAGCGACCCCCAGCCGCAGCCGAGGTCGAGGACGCTCATCCCGTCCTCGAGGCCCGCCCGCTCGCAGCTCAGCGCGAGCATCGCCTCCTCGGAGGCCGCCAGGTCGGTGTCGCGCTCAGGCCAGTAGCCGCCGGAGTACTTCATGCGCGGCCCGAGGAAGAGCTCGAAGAACTCGGCCGGCAGCTCGTAGTGCTGGCGGTTCGCGGCTGCCGGCTGCTCGGCGACCTCGCCCTCGCGCATCCGCGCGACGGTCGTCGCCAGGCGCCGCTCCTGCTCCTCGACGCCGCCGCGGCTCTCGCGCGCGATTCGAGCCCGCGAGCCCGCGCGGGAGCCGGCGACGAGGAGCGGGTCGGGAAGCAGCCCACGCCCCAGTGCGCGATCGAGCAGGGCATAGCGAAGGCTCCGGAACGGGTTGCGCACGGCTGCAATCGTCGCAGGCGAGCGTGTTCGTTAGGGTGCAGCGCGTGCGTGCACTGGACGGCTCCGGCGTCGACGTCTTTCCGCTCTGTCTCGGCGGCAACGTGTTCGGCTGGACCGCCGACGAGGCCGCCTCGTTTGCGGTGCTCGACGCCTACTCCGCCGCGGGGGGCAACTTCGTCGACACCGCCGCCTCCTACTCGGCCTGGGTGCCGGGCAACTCGGGCGGTGAGTCGGAGACGATCATCGGCAACTGGATGAGCGCGCGCGGCAACCGCGAGAGCGTTGTCGTGGGGACGAAGATCGGCCCCAGCCCACGCCTCGGTCGCGACGCGGTGCTCGCCGGCGCCGAGGCGTCCCTGCGCCGTCTGCGCAGCGACTACATCGACCTCTACTACATCCACCACGACGACCCCGAGACGCCGCTGGAGGAGACGCTCGGCGCGTTTGGCGAGCTCGTCGCGGCGGGTCAGGTGCGCCACGTCGGGCTCTCGAACTTCAGCCGCGAACGGCTCGAGCTGGCGCTCGAGGTCGTCAGCCGCGAAGGGCTGCCGCCGATCGTGGCGCTCCAGAACGAGCACAACCTGCTACGCCGCGACTACGAGAGCGGCCCGCGCGAGGTGGCGCAGCGCGAGGGCATCGCGGCGGTCCCCTACTACGCCCTCGCGTCGGGTTTCCTGACCGGCAAGTACCGCCGCGACGGCGCCGACGTCGCCAGCGCGCGCGCGCAGGGCGTCAGCCGCTTCATGGACGACCACGGCTTCGCGGTGCTCGACGCGCTCGACGCCGTCGCCGCGGCGCACGCCACGAGCGTTTCCGCCGTCGCGCTGGCCTGGCTGCTCGCGCAGCCGACCGTGGTCGCGCCGATCGCCTCGGCGCGGACCGTCGCCCAGCTCGAGGAACTGCTGGCCTTCACGCAGCTCGAGCTCAGTGCCGATGAGCTCGACTCGCTCAGTCGCGCGGGTTGACGCCGTCGAGGCGGTAGTGACGCGCCACGCCGGGCAGCCACGATCCCTCGAGGGTCTTGGCGAGGCTGATCGGTGAGATCGCCCGCTGCTCACCCTCATGGTCGCCGTAGAGGAGGTCGACGATCAGCGGGATTCCCGTGTCCCAGGCCCCCTCGAGGTGCTCGCGCATCTCATCGTCGGGCTCGCGCACAGCCGCCTGCCAGAAGCCGATCTGGCCCGCCGGGATGTAGAGGTCACGGCTCTGGCGGCGAAGCCTCGTGAGATCGGGCTCCTCGCCGAGCTGCTCTCGGCTCATCACGCGCCAGGCGTGGAGCAGCGCGATCC
This sequence comes from Solirubrobacteraceae bacterium, assembly GCA_036561565.1. Classification (GTDB taxonomy): domain Bacteria; phylum Actinomycetota; class Thermoleophilia; order Solirubrobacterales; family Solirubrobacteraceae; genus Palsa-513. The sequence continues at coordinate 6,097 of DATBPB010000022.1, forward strand.
CGGAGCCGACGTTGCGCAGCGGGAACACGAAGTAGAAGAGGTTCTCGACGCGCTCGACCGAGGCGCTTCCACCCTCGACGGTGACGAAGTGCCGGTCGACGAACGTGACCGTCTGGGGCGGGTCGTCGGTGCGCGTGGTGACGAGGACCGGTCGCTGCGCGACGAGCAGTGCCTGCTCGGCGATGCGTGCGCGCTACGCTGGGACGCCCGCACGGATGAGAACGTGGCGAGCGCCAGCACGAGGGTGCCGCCGGCGGTCGATAGCGAGGCGATTGTCGCCCAGTCGGCCATTGTCTGGCCGCAGCGTACAGGGGTGCCGTTGACGTGCAGACGACCTATGTATAGACTGTCTACATATGGCGAGCACGGAGCTTCAGGGGCACCTCGACGCGATGCTGCTGGCGATCCTCGACGCGGGGCCGTTGCACGGCTACGCGATCGTCGAGGAGATCGCGAGGCGAAGCGACGGGGAGTTCGACCTCCCGGAGGGAACGATCTATCCGGCGCTTCACCGCCTCGAGGCGGCGGGCCTGCTGTCGTCGCGATGGGAGGTCGTCTCGGGACGGCGGCGGCGCGTCTACGCGCTCTCGCACAGCGGCCTCGACGCGGTGCGCGAACGGGTCGCCGGCTGGCGAGCGTTCCGAGCGGCCGTCGACGCGGTCCTCGCGCCGGTCGCCTCGCAAGGGCAGCTGTGACCCCGATCGCGTCCTATCTCGACGAGCTCGCGGGACTCCTGCGCCGCCGCGGCCGCGCGCGGATCCTCGCCGAGGTCCGCGCGCACCTGCTCGAGGCGGCGGATCGCGGCTCGCAGGAGCACGCGATCGAGCGCTTCGGGCCGCCGGCGCGCGTCGCCGCGCAGTTCAACGCCGTCACGCGCCGGCCACGCCTGCTCGTCCAGAGGGCCTTTGCCGTGATGCTCGCCGGCGCGGGCATGGCGACGCTCGGAACGGCGACGGTCTGGGCGCTTCAGCCCTCGAGCGCTCACCGGGCCGCGATCGTGGTGCATCACCCCCGCCATGCGGGCGCGTCGGAGCATCGCCGGTGAGCACCGAGGACGAGGTCGAGGGGACGGCGCCGCCGCAGGACGCCGTCGGTCAGCGGGAACCCGGCGCGGTGAACGGGATCGCCCCGGACGCCGCCGAGACGGCCGGCGTCGCCACGGCGCTGCCGATGACGGCGCACGGCGAGGCCGCACCCGTGACTTATCCCGACACCCCCCAGAAGCCGCGCGGGCGGATCGCCCGCTTCCGCGCCTGGAGGTTCGCCCCGATCATCGAGATCATCGCGACGATCGCGATCGCCCTGGGACTCGCGGAGAGCGTGCAGGCAGCCGTCGTCAAGCCGTTCGTGATCCCGACGC
>DATBPB010000023.1:0-49818 GCA_036561565.1 Solirubrobacteraceae bacterium
ATGGCGGCACCAGGTAGATAGCCTTCCACAGGAAGACGGCCACGAGAGCGAACAAAGCAGCCAGGATGATATCAATCGCCAGCGACGACATCTCTACTCCCTCGGGGGGACAAGGGCGGTCGCGCCCTTGATCTGCAGGACGTCAACTGTCGAGCCAGCCGGCATAACGGAGGTAGCGGTGTCGTCGTAGGGCCGGGCGGACCACTCCTCGCCGCCGATCCTGATCCGGCCGCCATGCGGGCCGACATCCGCCAGCACATAGCCGGTCCGTCCGACCAGGGCGGCGGTTCCGGTGCGCAGCGTCCCCCGGCGCCGCAGCCGGTGATCACCGAGGACAACGTGGTCGTGGCCATCGAGACGGTGCTGTATTTCACGATCACCGACGCGCGCGCGGCGAGCTACGAGATCGCGAGTCCCCTGCAGGCGATCGAGCAGCTCACGGTCACGACGCTGCGCAACGTGATCGGCGGCCTGACGCTCGAGCAGACGCTGACCAGCCGCGAGGGCGTCAACACCCAGCTTCGCGCGGTGCTCGATGAGGCAACAGGCAAGTGGGGGATCCGCATCAACCGCGTCGAGATCAAGTCGGTTGACCCGCCCGCGGACATCAAGGCCGCGATGGAGAAGCAGATGCGGGCCGAGCGCGACCGCCGCGCGGCGATCCTCACCGCCGAGGGCACCAAGCAGGCGGCGATCCTGACCGCCGAGGGCGAGCAGCGCGCGGCGATCCTGACCGCCGAGGGCGCCCGCCAGGCGGCGATCCTGCGCGCGGAGGGCGAGGCGAAGGCGATCGAGACGGTGTTCGAGGCGATCCACGCCGGAGACCCCGACCAGAAGCTGTTGAGCTACCAGTACCTCCAGATGCTGCCCCAGCTCGCCAAGGGCGAGGCCAACAAGGTGTTCGTGATCCCGTCGGAGTTCACGCAGGCCTTTGCCGGGATCGGCGACTCGCTCTCGCGCGTGCGCGACAAGCAGCTCGAGCCGGGCGACGGCGCCGCCACAGGTGACGGCGCGCCGCCCGTCGCACCCGAGTCCTGACCCCGCCCGGGAGATCCTGACTTCGATGTTCGACTCGCTCGCCGAGAAGCTCCAGTCCGTCTTCAGCGGTATCCGCGGCCGCGGTGTGCTGAGCGAGGAGGACGTGACGCGCTCGATGCGCGAGATCCGCCTCGCGCTGCTCGAAGCCGACGTCAACTTCAAGGTCGTCAAGGAGTTCACCGACGCCGTCCGCGAGCGTTGCCTCGGCGCCGAGGTGATCGGCCGGCTGAACCCCGGACAGCAGGTCATCAAGATCGTCAACGAGGAGCTCGTTGCGATGATGGGCGGGGAGAACGACGGTCCAGGCGTGGCCTTCGCGCCGAGTCCGCCGACGGTGATCCTGATGGCCGGCCTGCAGGGGTCGGGAAAGACGACCGCCGCCGCGAAGCTCGCCCTGCTGCTTCGCACCGAGTACCGAAGCTCGGTCGCGCTGGCCGCCTGCGACCTCCAGCGGCCCGCGGCCGTCGAGCAGCTCGTGCGCGTCGGCGAGCAGGCGGGTGCCACGGTCTATGAGCGCGGAACGGAGGGTTCCGCGGTCGATGTCGCACGCTGGGCGCTCGAGCGCGCGCGCACCGACGGCAAGGATGTCCTGATCGTCGACACCGCGGGGCGCCTGCACGTCGATTCCGAGCTGATGGACGAGCTTGTCGCGATTCGCGATGCCACCAACCCCCAGCAGGTGATGCTCGTCGTCGATGCGATGACGGGCCAGGACGCCGTCAACGTCGCCGAGGAGTTCGCGGCGGCCGTCGACTTCGACGGCGTCGTCCTGACCAAGCTGGACGGCGACGCGCGCGGCGGCGCGGCGCTGTCGGTGCGCGCCGTGACCGGGCGAGCTGTTCTGTTCGCCTCGACCGGCGAGAAGCTCGATGCCTTCGAGCGCTTCCACCCCGACCGCATGGCGCAGCGGGTCCTCGGCATGGGGGACGTGCTGACGCTGATCGAGAAGGCTGAGCGCGAGATCGACGTCGATGAGGCCAAGGAGCTCGAGGAGCGCCTGAAGAAGGGCGACTTCGACCTCGAGGACTTCCTCGGCCAGCTGCGCGCGATGCGGCGGATGGGTCCGCTGCAGGGGCTGCTGGGGATGATCCCCGGCTTCGGCGCCCAGATGCGCGGTGTGAAGGTCGACGACTCGGAGCTCGATCGCGTCGAGGCGATCATCCTCTCGATGACGCCGGAGGAGCGCCGGCGCCCGGATCTGATCAAGGGCTCGCGCCGGCTTCGCATCGCCCGCGGCTCGGGTACCAACGTGCAGGCCGTCAACCAGCTCGTCAAGCAGTTCGCGCAGGTTCGCAAGCTGATGCGACAGGTCGGGCGCGGACGCATGCCCGACCTCGGCGCGCTGATGCGCCAGCAGCGCTGAGGGGTGGGCGCTCAGCTAAGGTGGATGCTGCTCTGAAGTCGATCGAAGGGAAATCGTGGCTGTAAGACTGAGGCTGACCCGCGTGGGCGGACGCAAGGATCCGGTCTGGCGGGTCGTCGTCGCCGACCAGCGCTCGAAGCGCGACGGACGCGTCATCGAGACGGTCGGGCATTACAACCCGCAGACGAATCCGTCGACGATCACGCTCGACGAGACGCGTGTGCGCGACTGGCTCGCGCGCGGCGCGCAACCGACCGCGACGGTTCGCAAACTGCTTCGCATCAACGGCATCGCCGGCTGAGATGGACCCGACCGAGCTACTCCAGTACCTCGCGGAGGGCCTCGTCGACGACCCCGAGGCGGTCGAGGTCGAGCGCTTCGAGGAGTCCGACGGAAGCATCACGCTGGAGCTGGCGGTCGGACCGGACGACTACGGCAAGGTGATCGGGCGCGGCGGCCGCACGGCGCAGGCGCTGCGGACCGTTGTCGGCGCCGCAGCCGAGCCCGGCCAGCGGGTCGTCGTCGACATCGTCGACTGAGGCTCGGTCGCGGTGGTCCTCGCGGGCCTTGTCGGCAGACCGCACGGGCTAGACGGGAGCTTCTATGTCGCGCAGGCGAACGTCGCGCTGCTCGCGGTCGGAATGCGCGTGACGGTGTCAGGTGTGGAGCGCGAGATCGTTCGTCGCGCCGGAACCGACGAGCGGCCAATCATCCGCATCGAGGGGTGCAGCGACCGTCACGGCGCGGGGGCGCTGCGGGGGGGTCGCCTGGAGGCAGCGGCGCAGGCGCGGCCCGAACTCGGTCCGGATGAATGGGGGGCGGAGGAGCTGGAGGGCGCGCGCGTGTTCGACGGCCAGCTCGAGCTGGGGGTCGTGCGGCGCCTCCTTGCGCTGCCGTCATGCGAATGCCTCGAGGTCGCGCGCACGGGCGGTGGGGCCGACCTGCTCGTGCCCCTCGTCCGCGACGCGATCCGGGCCGTCGACGTGGCCGCGGCACGGATCGACATCGACCTCGCGTTCCTGGGAGAGCGACCGTGAGGCTCGACGTCGTGACGCTCTTCCCGGACTGGTTTGAGTGGTTTCGCTCACAGCGTCACGTTGCCAACGCGCTGCGCTCGGGGACGGAGCTGACCGTGATCAACCCGCGCGATCACACGCCGCTCGGTGGAGGCCAGGTCGACGACGCGCCGTTCGGCGGCGGGGCGGGGATGGTGCTGCGCGTCGACGTCATCGACGCCACGCTGCGCGCGCACTACGGGGTCGACCCGACGACTGTTCGCAACAGCAGGCGCGTGATCGCGCTCGCTCCCGGCGGGCGGCTGCTCGACGACGCGCTCGTGCGAGAGCTCGCCGGCGAGTCCGCCCTGACGTTGTTGTGCGGGCGCTACGAGGGCTTCGACGAGCGGATCGTCGAGCACTACGCGAGCGACGTGATCTCGATCGGCCGCTACGTCCTGGCGGGGGGTGAGCTCGCCGCGATGGTCTGCGCCGACGCGGTGCTGCGCAAGCTGCCAGGCGCCCTCGGCCACCCGGCGTCGGTGGTCGAGGAGTCCTTCAGCGAGGCGCTCGAGGGGCTTCCCGAGTACCCGCAGTACACGCGACCCGCCGAGTTCCGCGGCTGGGGCGTGCCGGCGGTCCTGCTCTCCGGTCATCATGAGGAGATCCGCCGCTGGCGCCTCGAGCAGGCCCGGCGGCGCGGCGGCTGACGCGCGCGGAGATCAGCCGCGCGCTAGGATTGCTGCGCGCGCCGGCGTGCTCGTTGCTGCGCGCTTCTTTTTGCCATGAGCACCGTCATCGACACCATCGAGCGCGCCCAGCTGCGACGCGTTCCCGAGTTTCGCGCGGGCGACCGCCTGAGAGTTCACTTTGTCGTGATCGAGGGATCGCGGCGGCGCACCCAGGTCTTCGAGGGCGTCGCGATCAAGCGCCAGGGTCAGGGCGTGCGCGAGACGTTCACCGTCCGCAAGCAGTCCTTCGGCGTCGGTGTGGAACGGACGTTCCCGCTGCATTCGCCGAAGATCGAGCGGATCGAGGTGGCGGCAAGAGGCGACGTGCGCCGGGCGAAGCTCTACTACCTGCGCGACCGCGTGGGCAAGCGTGCGCGTGTTCGCGAGCGCGGCTACGTCGGGCCCGAGGTGGCGATCGAGCCGGGTCTGTTGCACGCGACCGATGCGGGGCTCGAGGATGCCGAGGCGGCCGAGGCGCTCGGCGACGAGGCCCTGGTGGACTTGGACGGCGCCCAGGACGCCGAGGCGCCGGCCGGCGCGGAAGCGAGCGACGGTGAGGCGGATGGCACGGAGGTGGCTGCCGAGCCGGCGGAGCCCGCCGCGGCGACCGAGGCGGCGCAGGAGCCGCAGGCCGATGCCGAGACCGCCACCGAGGAGGAGGCACCGGCCGAGCGCGAGGATGGGGCGGAGAGCGAGCAGCGCGCCGCCGAGGAGGACGCCGACGTGCAACCGGAGGCCAGCGAGGAAGCTGCTTCGGGGGAGCCGGTGTCCGACTCGCCCGACGATCCGGCGTGAGCCTGCGGCGCATCGCCCGGGGCAACCAGGTTGTCGAATTCATCCTGATCGTCGCGCTGGCCCTTGGGCTTGCGTTTGCGATTCAGGCCTGGGTCGTGAAGCCCTACCGCATTCCAAGCGGGTCGATGGAACCGACCCTCAAGATCGGTCAGCGCGTGCTGGTCGACCGGATCGGCAACGACTTCTTCGGGCCCTCCATCGGCGACATCGTCGTCTTTCATCCGCCGGCCGGCGCTGCCGATGAGGTTTGCGGGAACCTCCACGAGAAGCTCGGGCAGGCGTGCGACCGCCCGACGAAGCAGGAGTCGACCGACAACTACATCAAGCGCGTCGTCGGCGTCCCGGGCGATCTGATCAAGATCATCAACGGGCGCGTGTGGCGCAACGGAATGCTTGAGAAGCAGGGCTACGCGAGCTTCGCCGGATGCTCGCAGTCGACGCCCGACTGCAACTACGCGACGCCGATCCGGGTTCCGGCCGGTTACTACTTCATGATGGGCGACAATCGTGACCAATCCGACGACAGCCGGTTCTGGGGACCCGTCCCGCGAGGCTGGATCATCGGAGAGGCCTTCTTCACCTACTGGCCGCCCGACCGGATCGGCTTCCTCTAACGCGAGGAGGCGGCGCACGGCGAGGCGGCGAACGAGCGGGCACCGGCTGTTCACCTTCGACCGCGCCCTCGGTGTTCGATTCGTCGCCGGCGCCGACGAGGCGGGGCGCGGTTGCCTCGCCGGTCCCCTCGTCGCCGCGGGCGTGCTGTTCGACTATGCCGCCCTGACGACGCGCGAGCTGCGCTCGCTGAGCGCCCTCAACGACTCAAAGCAGCACGACCTGGAGGCCCGCGAGCAGCTCTACCCGCGAATCCTCGCGTGCGCGCGTCGCGTCGTCGTGATCTCGCGCTCGGTGCGCAGCATCGATGCGTGCGGGCTGCACGTGACGAACCTCGCCGCGCTTCGCGACGCGCTCAGCGCGGTGGCGGTTCCGGGCGCGCTGTGCCTCAGCGACGGCTTCGCCGTGGGGGAGACTGGCTTCGAGCAGCGCGCGATCATCAACGGCGACGCGACGAGCGCGGCGATCGCCGCCGCCTCGATCGTCGCGAAGGTCACGCGCGACCGGTTCATGCATCGCGCGGAGGTGCTCCACCCCGGCTGGCAGTTCGCGACGCACGTCGGCTATTCGACGCCCGAGCACCGGGCGGCGATCGAGCGCCAGGGCGTCTCACCGCTGCACCGCATGTCGTTTCAGTCGAGCGCCTACGAGCGACTCGCCCTCTAGAAGCGACGAGCGGCCGGGGTGGTCACGCCGGCCGCTCGTACCGCATCTCAGGAGGGGAAGAGACGAGGAGGTCCTCAGCCTAGGGCGTGAGGCGTCCGGCGCGGGGGGTGCTTTGACCACCGAGACGGGGTGGATCCCTCACCCGTCAGGCGACGTCCTCGAACTGTTCAAGTGACACGAGCTGGTCGCGATCGTCGACGACGATCGCGACGGCGTCGATCCGCAGGAGGCTCGCGCGGGGCCGCTGTGCGCGCTCGGCGAGCCAGCGCGCTGCGAGAGCGCGCATGCGTCGTCGCTTGGCGGCGGTGAGGTTGTGCAGCGGGTCGAGCCCCCCGGCGCGGCGCGTCTTGACCTCCGAGAAGACGATCGCGTCGTGTCCGTGGACGATCAGGTCGATCTCGCCGCTCGTGGTGCGGTGGTTTCGCTCGACGAGCTGGTAGCCGAGTCGCTCGTAGTGCTCGAGGGCCAGTCGCTCTCCCAACGCGCCGAGCTGCTGCCGTTGGCTCTGTGGGGACACGCGTCGACGCTAGCCGGGGCCGACTTCCCATTTGATCAAGAAATGAGACGAAATCGAGACGGGACTGTTAGGCCCGCTCCGATCGACGAGTTCCTACCCCGTCGCCTGCTGAGATCGGGGCATGCTCGTCCACGCCCACGGCTTCGCGGTCAACCGCGGCCTCGCCGAGCACGTCGATGTGGAGCTCGACGTCCGTCCCGGACTGCCGACCTTCTCGGTGATCGGCCTGGGCGCCGGAGCGGCGCGCGACGCGCGTGAGCGCGTGCAGGCCGCCGTGTTGAACAGCGGCTTTGGCTTCCCGCGGCGGCGTGTCACCGTCAACCTCGCTCCCGCCGCGACCAGTGTCAGCGGGCCGTCGTTTGACCTGGCGCTCGCCTGCTGCGTGCTGGCGGCGGAGGGGGAGATCGATGGGTCGCGCCTCGCGCGAGTGGGGCTCTTCGCACAGCTTGGCCTCGGCGGCGGGCTGCGCGGCTGCGACAGCGTGAGCGCGGCCGCCGAGGTCGCGGAGGTCGTCGGCCTCGCGGGCCTGATCGTTGCCCGCCGCGATCTGAAGGAGGCTCGCGCCGCGTCCTCGGTGCCGGTGGCGGGGCTTGCGAGCCTTCGCGACGTCGCGGTGCTCCTGGCGCGGGAGAGCGGGGCGCCGCGGCGCGCGCGAGCGGCGCCCTCCGGGGTGGGCCGGGCGCGCCGCGCCGCGACTGCCGGCACCGACGCGTCGTCGCGGCAACGCTCGGGGGACCAGCAGAACGGCGGCCGGACTGCTCCCGCGGCGCGTCTCGAGCAGCCGTCGAGGAACGGCGATGCCCCGCCGGTCGTGCCCCTGGCGAGCGGGCGCTCACGCGGTTCCCACGGCGGTCGCACAATCGGGCGACCGCCGTAACCGAGCTTCTTGACGAGCGGCTGTTTCGGCCTTGCTGTCTTTGCGATAATCGATCGATGCGGCTGCTGCGCATGAAGCCCGGTCATGGCGAGGTGCTCCTCGCAGAGGGCGATGTGGAGGTCGCCGAGGAGGAGCGCGAACTGATCGAAGCGTTCCGTGCGCAGCTCGACCAGGGGATGTGGGCCGCCGTGCCGTTGACGGCGCCTGACGGGCGTCGCCAGGCGGCGATGGTTCGCGACTGGTCCGATGTACCGCGTGACGCCGACCGCGTGATCTTCTTCCCGCGGGCGGCCGGGGGCTGCTGAGGCCGACACGGTGCTAGCCGCGCTCGGGGTGTGCGGGCTGGTCGGCGTCGCGCTCGGACTCGACGTCGCGGTTCCGCGCGCGCGTTCGGCGCTGGCTCGCTTGCGCGAGCGGCTGAACGCCGCACCCGTCGAGGACATCGCCGGCTATGACCCGGGGCGGGAGCGGCGCGCGGAGCAGCGCGCCCGCGAGCTGCTGCGCTCGTGCGTCAACGAAGGCGATTGGGAGATGTACCGAGACCTCGGGTTCCTGCGGGTCTGGGGCAAGGGCGGCCGCGGTGGCTCAGACGGACACGCGGCGCCGCCCTACGCCTACCTGATCTACCCACACAAGCCGATCGTCGCGTACGTGCCGCAGAGCTCGCGCCTGCTCAGCGAGTACTGCGTCGAGTTCCCGGACAGGGAGCGCCCGTACGGCAGCTCGCGCCTGCCCGCCTCAGACGACGTGCTCGCGAAGTGGATGGCGCTGACGGCCGACGAGCGCCGGCTGATCGAGAACGCGAACCTCCATCTCGCCGGGCGCCAGGTCGACCCGAACGCCGTGCGCGCGGACATCGCCCGGCTTGCCCGCTGGGATCGCGAACGCGAGCGCGACCCCGCCGTGAGTAGTGTTCCGGCGCCGTGAGCGCCGAGAGCACGTTCGATCTCAAGCACCGCAGCCGCCAGCTGATCGACGGCCCCGAGCGTGCCGCCGCGCGGGCCCAGCTGAAGGGGATCGGCTACGACGACGAGGCGCTGTCGCGGCCGATCATCGGCGTCGCCTCGACGTGGATCGAGACGATGCCGTGCACCTTCCATCTGCGCGCGCTCGCGAGCGCCGTCAAGGAGGGAATCCGCGAGGCGGGCGGGACGCCGATGGAGCTGAACACGATCGCGATCTCCGACGGGATCACGATGGGAACCGCGGGCATGAAGACCTCGCTCGTCTCGCGCGAGGTGATCGCCGACTCGATCGAGCTCGTCGGCCGCGGCCACTACTTCGACGCGATGATCGCCCTGTCGGGATGCGACAAGACGATCCCTGGGACGGTCATGGCGCTCGCACGCCTCGACGTGCCGGCCGTGATGCTCTACGGCGGCTCGATCCCGGCCGGTCGCTACAAGGGGCGCGACGTCACGATCCAGGACGTCTTCGAGGCGGTTGGCGCCCATGCCGCCGGCCGCATGTCTGACGAGGAGCTGGCGGAGCTCGAAGGCGTGGCCTCGCCTGGAGCGGGAGCCTGCGGCGGGCAGTTCACCGCCAACACGATGGCGATGGCGTACGAGATGCTCGGCATCTCCCCGATGGGCGACTCGCTGATGCCCGCGCAGGAGCCGACAAAGCCCGCGGCGGCGCGCGAGGCCGGCCGGCTCGTCGTCGATGTGCTCCGTCGCGGACAGCGCCCGAGCTCGCTGATCACGCGCGAGAGCCTCGAAAACGCGATCACAGCGATCGCCGCAAGCGGCGGCTCGACCAACGGTGTGCTGCACCTCCTCGCGCTCGCTCGCGAAGCCGGCGTCGAGCTCGAGATCGACGACTTCGACGCGATCAGCGAGCGAACGCCGCTGCTGTGCGACCTGAAGCCCGGCGGGCGCTTCGTCGCCGTCGACCTCTACCGCGCCGGCGGCGTTGGCCTGCTGGCGCAGCGCCTCGCCGAGGCCGGCCTGCTGCACGGCGACGCTCCGACGGTGACCGGGCGGACGATCGGCGAGATCGCGGCCGCCGCCCGCGAGACGCCGGGCCAGGAGGTCATCCGTCCCCTCGCCAACCCGATCAAGACGACCGGGGGTCTCGCGATCCTCCGCGGGAACCTGGCCCCCGAGGGTGCGGTCGTGAAGCTGGCGGGCCATGAGCGCCGCCACCACCGCGGTCCGGCGCGCGTCTTCGAGGGGGAGGAGGCGGCAATGGCCGCCGTTACCCATGGCGAGATCCAGAAGGGCGACGTGATCGTCATTCGAAATGAGGGCCCCGCGGGCGGCCCCGGAATGCGCGAGATGCTGGCCGTCACCGCCGCGCTCAACGGCTCGGGCCTCGGCGAGCACGTCGCGCTCATCACCGACGGCCGCTTCTCGGGCGCCACGCACGGCCTGATGGCGGGTCACATCGCTCCCGAGGCGGTCCGCGGCGGCCCGATCGCAGCCGTGCGCGACGGGGACGAGATCACCTTCGACGTCGATCGCCGCCGCCTTGACGTCGCGCTCGGCGACGATGAGATCGCCGCTCGCGTCGGGGCATACGAACCGCCGCCGGGGGACGACACGAGCGGCGTCCTGAGCAAGTACGCGCGCTCGGTGTCGAGCGCCGCGCACGGCGCGATCACGATCTGAGCGCCGCCGCCCGCCGAGCAGGTCGCGGGCGATGTCCGGCGAAATTGCTGCTGGTGACCGTCGCGCCGACCGATGCCGTCCAGAGGTTGAGCGAGCCCTGGGTCCAGGTGCTCGAGGACTTCGACGCCGATCTGCGCGTGCGCTCGGCGGCCGAGAAGACGCGGCGCGCCTACGGCAGCGACATCACGCGCTTCGCGCGCTGGTGCATGCGAAACGACCTCGAGCCGGCGCAGCCGGACGTGCGGGCGCTGCGCCGCTACGCGGCGTCGCTGTCCCAGGGTGGCCTGCGTCCCGCGTCGCTCGCGCGAAACGTCGCCTCGCTGCGCTCCTTCTACCGCATGCTGCGCGAGCACGGCGTGGTCTCGGCCAACCCGGCGGATCTGCTGACGCTCCCCAAACGCCCCCGCTCGCTGCCGCACGTGCTACGGCCCGAAGAGCTTGCGATCCTGCTCGATCGGATCGCCGCCACGACGCCGCTCGACCTGCGCGACCGCGCGATGTTCGAGCTGGCCTACTCCTCGGGCCTGCGCGCCGAGGAGCTCGTCACGCTCACGACCGCCTCGATCGACTTCGACTCAGAGCACGTCCGCGTCGAGGGCAAGGGCTCAAAGACCCGCCTGGTGCCGGTCGGGGAGCCGGCGATCAAGGCGCTTCGGCTCTACCTCGACCGCGCGCGGCCGGCGCTAGCCCACGACGGCGAGAACGCCCTGCTGCTGTCCAAATCGGGTCGGCGCCTGTCGACCTCCGACGTGCGGCGGCGCCTGCGCGTGTGGTCGCTTCGCGCCGGGCTCGGCGGCTCCGTTCACCCCCACGCCCTGCGCCACTCTTTCGCGACACATCTGCTGAACGGAGGCGCAGATCTGCGTTCGATTCAGGAGCTCCTCGGGCATTCGAGCATCTCCACGACGCAGGTCTACACTCAAGTAGAGTCTGCGCGCCTGAGACGCGCCTACGCGAGCAGTCATCCGCGCGCGTAGCGACTCGCGAGGCCCCCTTGGTGCAGACGAACGTAAAAGCGGTTGAGCTCCGTGACCTGTGGCGGCGCTACAAGACCACCGGCGACCAGAAGGCGCGCGATCGCCTCGTCGTCGCCTACTCGCCGCTGGTCAAATACGTCGCCGGCAGGATGGGCGCCGGCCTGCCGGCCCACGTCGACGAGGCCGACCTCATCTCCTACGGCCTCGGCGGCCTGATCGCGGCGATCGAGCGCTTCGACCTCAGCCGCGACATCCGCTTCGAGACCTACGCGATCACGCGCATCAAGGGTGCGATCCTCGATGAGCTGCGGGCGCTCGACTGGGTCCCGCGCTCGGTGCGCGCCCGCGCGCGCCAGATCGAGCGCGCCAACGTCAAGCTCGAGGCCAAGCTCCAGCGCGTTCCGAGCGAGGAGGAGCTCGCCGAGGAGCTCGACATGACGATCGAGGAGTTCCGTGCCGCGCTGCTTCAGATCGCCAACTCCTCGATCAGCGCGCTCGATGAGCTCTGGAGCCCGTCGGACTCAAGTGGCGACAGCATGTCGCTGATGGACACCCTCAGCGACGCCAGCGCGCCGAACCCCGAGCGGGTCGTCGAGCAGAACGAGCTGCGCGACCGGATCGCCGAGGCGCTCGACCGCCTCCCCGAGCGCGAGAAGCTCGTGATCGCCCTCTACTACTACGAGAACCTGACCCTTCGAGAGATCGGCGAGGTCCTGCGCGTGACCGAGTCGCGCGTGTCGCAGCTGCACACCAAGGCAGTGCTCGGGCTGCGCTCGCACCTCACCGCCGTTCGCTGAGCGACCCCCAACGACCGCCCCTTCGCGGTATGTTGGGCTCCCCGAAGGAGAGGAGAGTTCGCATGGCAATCAGTGCGGAAGCCATTCGCAATGTGGCTCTGGTCGGCCACCGCGGCGCGGGAAAGACGGCGCTGCATGAGGCGCTTCTGTTCGAGGCCGGGGTCCTGACTCGGCTCGGAAGCGTGACCGATGGGACGACGGCGTCCGACACCGAGGCCGACGAGCAGGCGCGCCAGATGTCGATCTCGCTGACGCTCAGCTCCTTCGAGTGGTCCGACCGGAAGATCAACCTCCTCGACACCCCCGGTGAGCCGAGCTTCATAGCCGACTCGCTGGGCGCGCTGCGCGTATGCGAGTCGGCCGTGTTCGTGATCAACGCCGTGATGGGCGCCGAGGTGACCACGCGACGACTCTGGAAGGTGGCCGCCGAGCGCGACATCGCGCGGATGCTGTTCGTCAACATGCTCGACCGCGAGCGCGCCGACTTCTACCGCACGCTCGACTCGCTGAAGACCGCCTTCGGCCCGCACGTCGTCGCCACCGAGATCCCGATCGGCAGCGAGCACGAATGCAGCGGCGTCATCGATCTCGTCGACATGCGCGCCTACCGCTACGACGGCGCCGCACGCGGGAACGCGAGCGAGATCGACATTCCGCAGGAGGAGGCGGCGCGCGCCCAGGAGTACCGCGAGAAGCTGCTCGACGAGGTCGCCGAGGTCTCCGACGAGTTGATGGAGCGCTATCTCGAGGGCGAGGAGATCTCTCACGAGGAGATCGTCGAGGCACTCAAGCGGGGCACCAACCACGGCTCGATCTTCCCCGTCGTCTGCGGCGTCGCGACGCGCAATCTCGGCACCAACCGCCTGCTTGACGCGATCGTCGAGGACCTACCGTCGCCGGTCGAGCACGGCGGCTTCGAGACCGACGAGGTGACGCTTGAGCCCAGCGCCGACGCCGAGCTGTTCGCCTACGTCTTCAAGACCCGCGCCGACCCGTTCGCGGGCCGCATCAACCTGATGCGCGTCTACCAAGGCACGCTCAAGCACGACACGCAGGTCACCAACACGCGCGCCCATTCCAAGGAGCGGATCGGGCAGCTGATGGTCTTCGCCGGAAAGGGCATTGGCAACGCCGACGAGTTCGGTCCCGGCGACATCGGCGGCGTCGCCAAGCTCAAGGACACCCGCGCCGGCGACTGGCTCGCCGCACGCGACGAACCGATCCGCATGCCGGCAGAGAGGATGCCGGCGCCGGTCATGGCGTTCGCGATCGAGCCCAAGACCAAGGGCGATGAGGACAAGGTCTTCTCCTCGCTGCGCCGCCTTCAGGAGGAGGACCCGACGATCGACCTGCACCGCGACCCCCAGACCGGCGAGCAGATCGTCGCCGGGCTCTCGCAGATCCACGTCGAGGTGATCGTCGACCGTCTGCGCGCGCGGTTCGGCGCCGAGGTGACGCTCAAGCCGCCGCGCGTCCCCTACCAGGAGACGATTCGCGCCGGAGCGAAGGCCCACGGCCGCCACAAGAAGCAATCGGGCGGGCGCGGCCAGTTCGGCGACTGCCACATCACGATCGAGCCGCTCGAGCCGGGCGGCGGGTTCGAGTTCATCGACCACATCAAGGGCGGCGCGATCCCGGGCTCGTTCATCCCCGCCGTCGAGAAGGGCGTCCGCGAGGCGATGGAGCACGGCGTGCTGGCCGGCTACCCCGTGAAGGACGTGCGCGTGACGCTGTTCGACGGTTCCTTCCACACCGTGGACTCCTCGGAGCTCGCGTTCAAGCTGGCCGGTCTGCAGGCGATGAAGCAGGCGCTCGAGCAGGCGAGCCCCGTGCTGCTTGAGCCGATCATGCTGGCCACGATCACCGTCCCCGAGGACACCGTCGGCGACGTGATCGGCGACCTCAACTCGCGCCGCGGTCGCCCGCAGGGCATGGAGCCCAACGGCGCGATGACCGAGATCAAAGCCGAGATCCCGATGGCCGAGCTGCTCGGCTACGCGCCCGATCTGCGCTCGATCACAGGCGGTCAGGGCGACTACACGATGGAGTTCCTGCGTTACGAGGAGGTCCCCGGACACCTCGTCTCAAAGGTTCTGAGCGCCGCGTCGCAGGAGCCCGCGAAGGTCTGATCACCGCCGGCCGGGGTGGCCACGCTGCGCTAAGGTGCGGCGATGGCCACCCGGCAGCTACGGACTCGGCAGGAGCCCGTCACGTGCGAGATCTGCCACCGCTCGCTGTTGCGCGGCGAGTTCGCGACGCCGTTTCGCAACGGAACCGCGGTTCACCAGGTGTGCGAGCTGTGCACCCCGCGCGCGCTCGGTGAGGGATGGATCCGCGAGGGCTCGACGGTTGCCGACGCCGTGCAGCGGCGGACCGTTCGGGCGCGCTCGCTCGTCGGTCGCCTGCGCGCTCGCCTCGAGGACAGCCAGCCGGCCGCGTCCGAGGCCGCCGCGGCGGCGCCCGAGCGCCACGTCCACGCCGTGCCGGCCGAGGAGCGGGGCCAGCTCGCCCGCGCCGTCTCGCTCTTCAACGCGAGCGAGCATCCGCGCATGCTCGCCGGGGTGATCCGCTCGCTCGGCGCGCCCTACGTGCACGTCGGCTCGCTGCACGACGACGTTGTCGTCGAGGTGCTCGTCGCCTGGGAGCTGTGCTGGTACCGCTTCGACGCCGACCTCGAGGGCGACATCGTCCACAAGCGCTCGCAGGGATATGAGCTCGCCGACCTCGGTGGCGAGCTTGCAGATGCCAACGCCTCGGCCGACCCTGATGGAAGATTGGCCCTGGCGGTGTAATCTGAGGCGATGATCTACTCAGTCGTCCCACGTGAGCTGGAGGCGGAGCTGTTCGAGCCGCTCGCCGCCCGCTACGCCGACAACCCCGAGGTGACGGTCATCGTCGACCGCCGCCAGGGTGAGCGGCGCCGGCACGACGGCGATGCGCCCGCAGCCCAGCAGCGCGTGCTGCGCGACCGTCGCCGCCGGCGCGTCACGGGGGAGTTCGCGGCGCTGCACGGCGAAGGGGAGCAGCTCGCCACCGCGTGAAGGTCGTCGTCCACGTCGACGGCGGCGCGCGCGGTAACCCCGGCCCGGCTGCGGGGGCGGCCGTGATCTCCACCCCCGACGGCGAGGTGCTGGCGTCCGCGAGCCGCCTGCTCGGCGTCGCGACCAACAACGTCGCCGAGTACCGCGGCCTGCTGCTCGGACTCGAGCGGGCGCGCGAGCTTGGCGCCAGCGAGGTCGAGGTCGTCAACGACTCGGAGCTCGTCGCACGGCAGCTGACCGGCGTCTACAAGGTCAAGCACCCGGACATGCGCCCGCTTCACGCCGAGGCGCTCCAGGCGCTTCGCCAGTTCGAGCGCTGGTCGATTCGCTCGGTCCCGCGGGTCCAGAACGCCGCCGCCGACGCGCTTGTCAACGAGACGCTCGACGCCGCGAGCTGAACTACCCTTCAGCTCGTGCTGAGCGCTCGAAACCGGGAGCTGCTCGGCCTGGTCCCCGCCGCGCTGCTCGTCACCGGCGGGTTCGCGGCGATCTTCATCCAGGCCGACAACCGGCTCTCGACGGTGTCGCTCACCTACGGTGGAGCGTTCCTCGCCCTGTGCCTTGGCGGCCACATCGTGATCCGCCGCGCGCTCCCGCACGCCGATCCCTACCTGTTCCCGCTCGCGGCGGTGCTTGCGAGCATCGGCATCGTCGAGATCTACCGGATCAACCCGACGCTGGCCCGAAACCAGGCGACGTGGCTGGTCGTCGGCCTGGCGCTGTTCTCGGCGACGATCGTCGTCTACCGCGAGGGGCGCTACCTACAGCTCGAGAACTACCGCTACCTGATCGCAATCGCCGGCGTCGTGAGCCTGGTGCTGCCGCGGCTGCCCGTGATCGGCGGCAGCTCGCACGGCGCCTACCTCGCCGTTCACATCGGCTCGATCAGCTTCCAGCCGTCGGAGTTCGGGAAGATCGCGATTGTCGTCTTCCTCGCCTCCTACCTGCGCGACAACCGCCAGGTCCTGGTGATGGCGGGGCGGCGCGTGCTCGGCGTGACGATCCCGCCGATGAAGCAGTTCGGGCCGCTGCTGCTCGTCTGGGGCTCGGCGATGGCGATGCTGCTCGTGACGCGTGAGATCGGTACTTCGCTGATGTTCTTCGGCGCCTTCCTCGCGCTGCTCTACGTCGCGACGGGCCGCGCGTCGTTCCCGATCGTGGGGCTCGTCCTATTCGCGCTCGGCGGGTACTACCTGGCAACGCACGTCTCGCACATTCACGGCCGAGTGCTCGCCTGGGAGCACCCGTTCGACGCCAACCTCTACAAGCAGCAGCTCGGCTCATACCAGCTCGCAAACGGCCTGTTTGCGCAGGCCGACGGGGGGCTGTTGGGCGTCGGCTTCGGACAGTCGCTGGTCAGCCTGATCCCGGTCGCCGACAGCGACTCGATCTACGCCGTGATCACCGACGAGGTCGGCCTGGTCGGCGCGATCGGGATGCTGCTCGCCTACCTGCTGTTCATCGCGCGGGGCTTCAAGATCGCGACGCTCGCCCGCGACTCCTTCTCCAAGCTGCTCGCGGTCGGGCTGTCGTTCATCGTCGCGCTGCAGGTCTTCGTGATCGTCGGTGGCGTGACCGCGGTGATCCCGCTGACTGGTGTGACGCTTCCGTTCGTCGCCTATGGCGGCTCCTCGGTGGTGATGAACTTCGTGCTGCTCGCGTTGCTGCTGGTGATCTCCGATCGCGCGAGACGCCCCGCGGGGGGAGAGGCAGCGGCGCAGCGCCGGGCGGGCTAGCGAGCAGCCGGTCAGCGCCGGCGTCCGCTTGCGAAGCTCTGCACGGGTGGGGCGACGGCGCGAAAGCCCGAGCCGGCCGCCGGCTCCTCGATTGGCTGCGGTAGGTGGGCGAGCGGCGCCGCGGCGGTGTTGGCGAGCTCCTCGTCGAGCGTGCGGATCTCGCGCACGAGCACGTTGATCGTGCCGCCGCCTGCCGGCGGGCGCTCGAGTCGTCCCTGGGCGAGGATCAGCGGCTCGGCGCGGACGATGTGGCGGCGGCGCTCATAGATCGCCGGCGGGACGATCAGGTTGACGCAGCCCAGCTCGTCCTCGATCAGCATGAAGACGACACCGCTTGCGGTCTCCGGCCGCTGGCGGGCCACGACGAGGCCGGCAACAGACACCGGCGCGCCGTGGCGAAGGGCGGCGAGCTCGACGCTGGTCGCGACGCCGTCAAGGCGCGGGCGCAGGATCGCGAGCGCGTGGTCGTTCAGCGTCACCGAGGTCGTCGCATAGTCGGCGAGCAGCGTCTCCCAGCGGTTCAGCTCGCGCAGCGCCGGCGCCTCGCCCGAGTCGAGCGCCAGCGCGAGCTGCGCGCCGCCCTTGACGCGGCGGCTGGGGATCGAGACGCCCAGCTCCCAAAGCGCCCGGCGGCGGGCGCCGGCGAGCGAGTCGCAGGCGCCCGACCAGGCGAGTTGCTCGAGCGAGGGCCGCGCGGCGGGTACGCGGGCGGCGAGCTCGGCGACGCTCGAGAAGTCGCCGCCCTCCTCGCGCGCGCTGACCAGCGCGTCGACCTCCTCGGCGTGCACGCCGCGGACGTAGCCGAGTCCGATCCGGATCGCCCCGTTCTCCTCGACCGAGCATTCGGCGAGCGAGGCGTTGATGTCGACGCCGCGAAGCTCGATGCCGCGCCGCTGCGCCTCGTGGGCGAGGCTGTCCGGGGGGTAGAAGCCCATCGGCTGCTCGTTCAGCAGCGCGCAGAGAAACTCCGGGCCGTAGTGGACGCGCAGCCAGGTCGACTGGTAGGCGAGCAGGCCGAATGCGGCGCTGTGCGCCTTGGGGAATCCGAAGCCGGCGAAGCCGGCAACCATCTCCCAGACCCGCTGGGCAAGCTGCTCGGAGGCGCCGACGTGCGCCGCGGCGCCCTCGACGAAGCGGCGGCGGTAGCGCTCGATCGCGACGCTCGCGCGCTTGCGGCTCATCGCGCGGCGCAGCCCGTCGGCCTCGCCGGGGCCGAAGCCGGCGAAGGCCTGTGCGACCTCCAGCACCTGGTCCTGGAAGATGATCGTGCCGAGCGTCTCGCGCAGCACGCCGGCCAGCGAGGGGTGCAGGCAGGGCACCTCGTAGGCGGGGTCCTCGCGCAGACGCTGGCGGCGTTCGATGTAGGGGTTCACGGCGCCGCCCTGGATCGGGCCGGGGCGGATGATCGCGACCTGGATCGCCAGCTCGGCGAGGTTCTCAGGGCGGGTCCGCCGCAGCGACTGCATCTGCGCGCGACTCTCGACCTGGAAGACGCCGGTCGTCTCGGCGCGCTGGATCGCCGAGAAGGTCTCGGGGTCATCGAAAGGGATCCGCGAGAGGTCGATCCGCTCGCCCCGCTTGCTCGCGATCAGCTCGACCGTCCGCTCGACGGCGGAGAGCATCCCGAGCCCCAGCAGGTCGATCTTGAGAAAGCCGGCGTCCGCGCAGGAGTCCTTGTCCCACTGGACGAGCTGGCGACCCTCCATCGCCGCCGGAAGGACCGGGCAGCAGTCGATCAGGGGCCTGGTCGAGACGATCATCCCGCCGGGGTGCTGGGAGATGTGGCGTGGCAGCCCGATCGCCTCGCCGGCGAGCCGTTCGAGCCACTCCCAGCGGCTGCCCTGGGCGCGGCGGCCGAGGGCGCTCGAGACCTCGCGGTCGATCGCTGGCGAGAACGAGTCGGCGCCGCGGGCGACGCGCTCGATCTCGCCGGCCGGGAGGCCGAGTGCCTTGCCGAGCTCGCGGATCGCGCCGCGGGTGCGAAAGCTCGGGAAGGTCGCGACGAGCGCGGCGCGGTCGCGACCGTAGCGCTCGTGGACGCGGCGGATCAGGACCTCGCGGATGTCGCGGGGGAAGTCGATGTCGATGTCCGGAAGCGTTGTCAGCTCGGGATTGAGGAAGCGCCCCATCGAGAGGCCGCCCGAGAGCGGGTCGATGTGCGAGAGGCCGGTCAGGTAGCAGACGATCGAGGAGACCGAGGAGCCGCGACCGCGACCGGGGGGCAGCAGTGCGCGGGGGGAGCCCGCGCCGCGGACCTCGCGCGCCACCTCGCGCGAGAGCTCGAGGATCTCGTGGTGGAGCAGGAAGAAGCCGGCCAGCGACAGCGTCTCGATCACCGCGAGCTCGGACTCCAGGCGGGAGCGGGCCTCGCTGAGCGCGGCGCCGCTGTAGCGGCCGTGGAGCAGCTCGCCGCACAGCTCGGCGAGGCGCCGCTGGGCGGTCTCGTCCTCGACGCCGGGGTAGCGGTAGCCGAGGTCTCCGGTCAGGTCGAAGTCGAGTCGCTCGGCGAGGGCGAAGCTTTCGGCGACGGCGCCGGGGTGATCCTCGAAGCGGGCGGCCATCGCGACGGGGGAGGCGAGGACATGGGAGCCGTTCGGTCGCCGCTGCGGCTCGCTTGACTCAAGCGTCAGGTGGTGGCGGGCGGCGACAAAGGCGTCCTGGAGCGGGACTCGCGCGGGAGTGTGGGCGTGGACGTCGCCGGTCGCCACGCAGCGCAGTCCCAGGCGAGCGGCGAGCGCGGCGAGGGCGCCGTTGCGGGCCTGGTCGCCGGCGAGGAACGGGCGCTGTAGCTCGACGCGCAGGCGCTGCGGGCCGAACGCCTCGCGCAGCACGCGAACCCCCGCCTCGTCGTGGACGCCGCGCTCGGCGCAGCCGGTCAGGCAGACGAGACCCTCGGCGTGGGCTTGGACGTCGTCGAGTGAGACCGACGGCGGGATCGGCTCACGCGGGCGCTCGCGGGTGCCGGCGTGAGCGGCCGTCAGCAGGTGGCAGAGGTTGCGCCAGCCGCGCTCGCTCTCGACAAGCAACGTCAGGTGGCGACCGTCGGTGAGGGTCAGCTCGGCCCCGTGGATCGGGCGCAGGCCGAGCGCCCGCGCGGAATGGGCGAACTCCATCGAGCCGTAGACGCCGTCGTGGTCGGTCAGCGCAAGCGAGGTGTGGCCCAGCTCGAGCGCCGCCGCCGCGAGCTCCTCGGGCAGCGACGTGCCGTCCAGGAAGGAGTAGGCGGAGTGGCAGTGGAGCTCGGTGTATGGAGGGGTCATCACGATCGGTGGGTGGGGCTCGCTGCAAGGTCGGGGAGCGCCTCATCGCTGGCGAAACCAGCGACCGCCGATGAGATCGTGAAAGACGACGAGGTTGCGGCCGCGCTCGCTGACCAGCTCCCAGTAGCGGCGGCGAAGCGGCTGGGCGGTCCACCAGCGGTCCTCGATCAGCCACGACTCGCGGACGTGGGCGACCGGCTGCCCGTCGACGGCGAGCGGGCGTCCACCGGGACCGGCTCGGACCCGCGCCCCGCGCGGCAGGGAGAGGCTGCGCGGTCCGCTCACGACTCGAACGGTGTGAGCATCACGCGTCGTTCGGGGACGCGCGAGTCGAGCTGGAGGCAGTGCACGCGCAGGGCCGCGTCGGGGCCCGCCGCGCTTCGCATCTGCGCGACCGCCTCGCGGAGCCTGGCGCGGCGGTGCTCGACGGTCCGATCGAGCCCCCCATGTCGGGGGACAGGCAGCGCTTGCTGCTCTCCGATCGGCGGCCCGAAGCGCTCGGCGACGAGCGCCAGCACTCGCGCGGGGGAGGGCAGTCCTCCCAACCGCGGGGCCAGCGCGAGGCGCATCCGCTCGCGGCCGGCGAGGGCCTCGCGGAAGGTGACGTGGCAGCTCCAGCTGCCGTTGTCGACCAGCCGGGCGGCGAGCGTCGCCGCCCGAAGCGTCCGCCCGCGTCGCTCGGGGCGGGCCAGCAGGCGGTCGATCAGCACGTCGAGAGCACGCTCGAGTGCCGGGCCTCCCGCGGCCTCCGGCAACTCGAGCGACTCCCGCAACGGCTCCTCGACCCGCCGCGGTCGGGGCGGGTCGTCTTCGCCGCAGGCCAGCCGGTGGGCTTCGGCGCCCGCCGGCCCGAAACGGTCTGACAGCGAGCCGCGCGACGTCGCCGCGAGCTCGCCGAGGGTCTCGATCCCGAGGCGCTCGAGCGTCGCGACAAGCGCTGCGGTGCGTTCGCGCGAGCGCAGCAGCGCCACGGGCAGCGGCGCCAGGTGGGCGCGCGCTTCGCCACGGACGATCGGCGTCCGCCGCAGCCGCGAGGTGCTCGCCGCGGCGAGAGCGCAGAAGCGCGTGGGGGCGCCCGCCAGGCGCGCGGGGCGGTCGAGAGCCCGGCGGGCGGCGGCGAGGACCAGCTCATCGCCCCCGCCGTGCAGGCGACGCAGGCCGTCGAGTGAGAAGCAGGCGAGGCCGGGACGCTGCGACTCGACGCCGGCGCCGATCCCCTCAAGCGTGCGGAGCGTCCGCTCCCAGGCGGCGGCGACTTCCATCGGGTCGGCTGGGAGCAGCTCGAGGTCCGGGCAGCGGGCGAGCGCCTCGCCGAGCGACATGCCGCTTCGCACGCCGAACGCCTGGGCTGCGCCGGATGCCTCGCCGATCGCGCCCTGGCCGCCGCCGCGGTCGGGCGCCAGCGCGACGGCTCGTCCGGCGAGCGCTTCATGGCCGCCCGCGGCGACGACGAGCTCAAAGCGGGGGATCAGCACGCAGGCAACCATCATACGAACGTATGTTCGCATAGATGGCGGCCGCTATCAAGACCGGCTCAGCTCGAGCCGGGGAACCTCACTGCTCGTAGTGCTCGACCGTCGAAGCCGAGCGCAACTGCGTCTGATCGGGGTCGAGGCCGTACTCCTCCTCGGCGCGCCGCTGGCGCAGCAGATCCCAGTAACGGTCGAGGGAGACGCGGATCTCCTCCAGACGCGCACGCTCTTCCGGCGAGAGGCCGCCCTCGCGCTGCGCCGCTCCGTAGAGCCGGTGCTCCTCGCCGACGAGCTCCTCGATGTGGCCCTGAACCTCGCTGTCGTCCATCCTGGCTCCTTTGTCGAACCGCAGAACGAGCTTATCGCCGGGGGTGCAAGGATTCTTTCCGCTCAACAGCGCAGGATCCGTAACACTGTCTGGTGCCATGTGCCACGAACGCGTCGAGTGGGAGGGTGGCTGATGGCTGAGCCGCCGGAAGGCCCGGCGGACGATCCGCGGGAGCCGCCCGAGCAGCCGGACTTCGACGAGGAACCGTCGGGGCACGAACCGGGGGAAGACGTCGACGGGCTGTTCGATGAGCCGCGCCGTGACGAGGAGCCGTCCGAGGGCGATCGCGAGCGTCATCTGTTCGAGGAGCCGCAGATCGCCGAGCCGTCGGGAGAGCCGCACACCGAGGAGACGGCGGTCGTGCCGCGCGACGCCGAGGCGGACCGCGCCGACGAGAGCGAGAGCGGCTCTGGCGAGGGGGACAGCGCCGACGAGAGCGAGGCCGGCTCTGGCGAGGGGGGCCGCGCCGACGAGAGCGAGGCCGCCTCTGGCGAGGGCGAAGCTGAGGAAGGGGAGCTCGCCGCGGCCGAGGACGCCGGCCCGGCCACCGAGCTGCACCTGATCGACGAGGACGGCGAGGAGGCGGCGCTCCGCTACCACGACATCGAGGAGACCGACTACCACTCGCTCGAGGAGGCCGTCCACACCCCCGAGGAGATTCGCCAGCGCCGCCTCGCCGACAAGGCGGCTCGCCGGCGCGCCGGCCGCCAGCGCCTCGGCGTGCTGGTCGTGGCAGTCGCGGTGATCGTCGTGATCGTCCTGCTGACCACCGGCGGAGGTGGAAAGTCGCCGCCGGCGAAGGTGCTGACGACCTCGCCGATCGCGCGGGCCGGTACGGGCCTCGGCTACCTCGCCTTCGGATCATCCTCTGCGCTGCCGGCGAACATCCTCATCGCCGATCGCGGCAACAACCGCCTCGTCGCCATCTCCTCGAGCGGTCAGCAGGTCTGGTCGTCCCCACCCCTGAGCGCTCCAAGCGATGCCTACGTCACTAGCACGGGCCGCTCGATCACCGTGACCGAGCACAGCAACATGCAGGTCTATGTGTTCGGCGTCGCGAGCGGCAAGGTCGACTACCACTACGGGCACGCCCACGTCGCCGGCTCGGGGCTCAACCGCCTGCACGACCCGGCCACCGCCCAATTCCTCCCCGACGGGCGCCTGGTGATCGCCGACAAGGCGAACTGCCGGATCCTCATCGTGACGCGGCCGTCGCATCACCACGTCAAAGTGCTCGGCAAGGTCGGGACCTGCGTCCACAACCCGCCGCACGACTTCGCCAATCCCTCCGCCGCGTTTCCGACGCCGGGCGGCGGCCTCGTGGTGACCGAGCACACGCCGCCGTGGGTCGACATCCTCGGCAGGGACGGCACGCTGGTGCAGGGGATGCAGCCGGCGGGGCTGTCGGTGCCCTACGACGCCAACGAGTACGCGCCCGGCAAGCTGATCGCGACCAACTACGCTCACCCCGGCGCGGTCGTCGAGTTCGACAGCTCCGGCAAGGTCACCTGGACCTACAACCCGACGAAGGGAGCGGGCGTGCTCGACTACCCGACGCTCGCACAGGTGCTCCCGGACGGCAACATCCTCGTCAGCGACACCCGCAACGACCGCGTCGTCGTGATCGACGCCGCGACGAAGAAGATCATCTGGCAGTACGGCCACCGCGGCCAGGGGGGCAACGGCCCGGGCTTCCTGCTGACGCCCGACAGCGCCGTGCTCGTGCCGAGCGGCTCCGGTTAGCCGGCGCCGCGAGGTATCTGAAGCCGCGCGCCGACGCGCGGCGAGATTCACCGTCTTCTCGGTCGAGGGCCACTCCTCAGCCTCGCCACACGCCGCCCGGCGGCTCGAGGATCGGGCCGAGCGACCCGCCGACTGAACCTGCTAGAACGCAGGGCCGGACAACGCTCCTCAAACGCCGCACAAACGAGGTCTTAATGAAAGTGATCGGCGCGGGCCTGCCGCGAACCGCCACCACGACGACGTTGATCGCCTTCGAGCAGCTCGGATTCGCCCCCTGCTACCACATGCGCGACCTGTTCGCCGACATGGACCGGGCCCTCACGCTCTGGGAGGCGGTCGCCGATGGCAAACCCGACTGGGAGGCCATCTTCGGCGAGGCGCAGTCGACGTGCGACTACCCCTCCGCGCGCTACTACCGCGAGATCCTCGACCACTACCCCGACGCCAAGGTCGTCATGAGCGTGCGCTCCGCCGGCGGCTGGGTGCGCAGCATGCGCGAGACGATCTGGCCGATGTACTGGGGCGACTCGGTCATGTACCACGTCTGCCAGGCGCGCCGCCAGGTCGATCGCAACTGGGATCGCTTCATCGCCCTGATGATGCGCATGACCTGGGACGAGAAGACCGGCGGGATCGCCGGTGACCACCATACGGACGAGGGCCTCGCGGCGATCATGGAGGGCTGGAACGCGCAGGTGAAGGACGACGTCCCGGCCGGGCAGCTGCTCGTATGGAATCCCGCCGACGGGTGGGAGCCGCTGTGCGAGTTCCTCGAGGTCGACGTGCCCGAAGGCCCCGTGCCCCATGTCAACGACACCGCCGCGTTCAACGAGGGGATCCTCGGTGGCGGGCTCGCGGTGCTCAACGAGTGGTGGGACAAGCGCGAGAAGCCGGCCGAGGGCCTACACGGCGCGGAGGCGTAGCCGCTAGATTTCCGCCCGATCGGATTCGGTCGATCCGACGCCGTCGCCCACCGAGACGAGGACCCTGATGACGCGCAGAACGTCGCTGGCCGCCACCGCCGCCGCCCTCATCGCCGCCGCGTCGCTGGCGCTCGTCGCCATGCCCGGCGCAGCCGCCGTCGCGGCGGCAGCGTGCTCCAACGGCTCGCTGACGCTCGTCCACAAGGGTCAGCTGACGGTCGCGACGGACGCGCCCGCCTATCCGCCCTACTACGAGAACAACAAGCCGGCGAACGGCCAGGGCTTCGAGAGTGCCGTCGCCTACGGCGTAGCCGGTGCGCTCGGGTTCAAGAACTCGCAGGTCAAGTGGACGATCGAGCCGTTCAACGACTCCTACGCCCCAGGCCCGAAGCCGTTCGACTTCGACATCAACGAGATCTCGATCACATCGGCGCGCGCCAAGGCCGTCGACTTCTCGACCTCCTACTTCGACAACCCGCAGGCGATCGTCGTCGTCAAGGGCTCGAAGTTCCAGCACGTCACGTCGCTCGCCGCGTTGCGCGGCGCGCGATTCGGCGTACAGGTCGGCACGACCAGCCTGAGCGCCGTCACCGCCGAGATCCACCCGGCCAGTCAGCCGAAGGTCTACAACAGCTCAAATGACGTTGTCACGGCGCTGCGGGACCATCTCGTCGACGCGATCGTCGTCGACCTCGCGACCGGCTTCTATCTGACCTCTGGCGAGATCCCCCATGGCGTCGTCGTCGGCCAGTTCAACGCTCCGGGCGGCGACAACTGGGGCCTCCTGCTCGCCAAGCACTCGAAGCTCACGCCGTGTCTCGACGAGGCGCTGGCGAAGCTCCGCTCGAGCGGCAAGCTCGCCGCGATCACAAAGCGCTGGATGCAGTCGGGCGCCGGCGTTCCAGTGCTGAAGTAGCCCGCCATGCACGCGACGCCGACGACGCGCGCCGCGCGCCAGCAGGCGCGCCGTCAGCGGGCGCGACACTCGATCGCGATCTCCGCGACCTCGACGGGGGTGGTGATCGCCGGGCTCGCGGTCGCGATCGTCCTCAGTCCGGGCTGGCGCACCGTGCGCGAGACGTTCTTCTCGTGGCACTACTTCAAGCAGGTCCTGCCGTCGTTGCCGGGTGGCTTCTGGCTCGATGTGCAGATCTTCCTGGTCGTCGAGGCGATCGTCCTCGCGCTCGGGCTCATGATCGCGCTGATTCGCACCGTGCGTGCCCCCGTGCTCTTTCCGCTGCGGGTCGTCTCCGTCGTCTTCGTCGACGTGATGCGCGGCGTGCCGCTGCTGATCCTGCTCTACCTGTTCGTCTTCGGGCTTCTCGCGCTTGGCTTCTCGTTCATCCCGAGCGACGAGACAATCCTCGCGGGCGCGGCGCTCGTGTGCTGCTACGCGGCCTACGTCAGCGAGGTTTTCCGGGCCGGGATCGAGTCGGTCCATCCGAGCCAGCCCGCCGCGGCGCTCGCGCTCGGACTGACGCGACCCCAGGCGCTTCGCCACGTCGTCATGCCGCAGGCGATCCGGGCGGTTCTGCCACCGCTGCTCAACGACTTCATCTCGCTGACCAAGGACGTCTCCCTGGTCTCGATCTTCGGCCCGCTGGAGATCGTGAGGATCGCGCAGATAAACGCCGATCAGTACTTCAACTACACGCCGTACATTGCCGCGGCGGCGTTCTACCTGGTGATCACGCTGCCGCTGATCCGGATCGTCGACCACATGCGCTCGCGGGCGCTGCGGCGACAGAACGCGCTGGTGCTGATGTGAGCGCGCCGCCGGTTCTCGAGTTGCGCGGCGTCACCAAGTTCTACGGCGAGCGCGAGGTGCTGGGCGGGATCGACCTGACCGTCGAGGAGGGCTGCGCGGTCGCGCTGATCGGCTCCTCGGGCTCCGGCAAGTCGACGCTGCTGCGCTGCGTGGATCTGCTCGAGGAGATCGACGACGGCGACATCTACCTGGATGGCGCGGCGATCACCGACCCCGGCGCCGATCCCGTTCCGATCCGCCGCCGCCTCGGCCTAGTCTTCCAGGCCTACAACCTGTTCCCGCACAAATCGGTGATCGAGAACGTCGTCCTCGGTGCGGTGCGCGCGCAGGGGATGGCGCACGGCGACGCGATCGCCGCCGGCCACGCCCTGCTCGAGCGCTTCGGCCTCGCCGGCCGCGAGCGCGACTACCCGGACCGCCTCTCGGGTGGCCAGCAGCAGCGGGTCGCGATCGTCCGTGCACTGATGACCAAGCCCCGCGCGCTGCTGCTCGACGAGGTGACGAGCGCGCTCGACCCGGAGCTCGTCGGAGAGGTTCTGGGGATCATCGCCGAGCTGAAGGGCGATGGGATGACGATGCTGATCGCCACGCACGAGATGAGCTTCGCGCGCGAGTTCGCCGACGAGGTCTGCCATCTCGACGGCGGGCGGATCGTCGAACGTGGCGCGCCGGCGCAGATCTTCAGCGAACCGCGACATCCGGCCACGCAGCGCTTTCTGGCACGTCTGCTGCAGGGAACGCGCGGCTGACCTCCTAGACTGAGGCGCCTGCGCCGTCGAAGCATCACCGGCCTCCTCGCCGCGACGCTCGCGGCGTTCACGCTTGCCGCTCCCGCCGGCGCGGCTCCGCTCAACCCGCCGGCGAACATTCCCCTCGGCGGGCTTCCGCAGGCCTGCGCCACCGCGCCGCGCGGCGGCGGCTGCGAGCAGGCGGTCGTTGAAGCGCTCGACGCGGCTCGGGCGCGGATCGGACTGGGGCGCTACCTGTTGCCGCGCGACTTCCTCGGTCTGTTGCCGGCCCGCCAGTGGCTGGTGCTCGCCGACCTCGACCGCCGCTCCTACGGGCTTGCGCCGATCCTCGGCCTCGCCGCGGGACTGGACGCCGTCGCCCGCCAGGGCGCGCAGGCCAACATGGATCCCGATCCGAGGCCCTATCTGCAGAGCGTCAGCGCGCCGGCGGTCGGCTTCGCCTCAAACTGGGCGGGCGGGCAGCCGAACGCCCTGATCGCCTACTACGGCTGGATGTACGACGACGGCTACGGCGGCCCGAACGTCGACTGCCGCTCCCAGCATGATCAGGGCTGCTGGGGTCACCGCGAGGACATCCTCGCCTTCCGCGGAATGCGCGACGTCGTCATGGGTGCGGGGTCCGTGCGCGCGACGCGAAGCTGGGCGCTCACTGTCGTTGCCACCGCCACCCCCTTCTTCCACCTCAGCTACAGCTGGGCGCAGGCCGAGGCGAACGGCGCCGGAAGCTCACGCAGCAGCGGCTGAGGCGACGTCGCGCAGGGCGTCGAGTCCGTCCCAGACCTCGGCGAAGCTCGTCGTCAGCGGCGAAAGACCGGCGCGGACGACGTCGGGCGCGCGATAGTCGGCGAGCACGCCGCGCTGCGCGAGACGCGCGCACAGCTCGGCCGCGTCGGCACGGGCGAGGGCGACGTGCGAACCGCGCCGCGAGGCCTCGCGCGGCGAGGCGACGGCGATGCCGTGGCGCGCCAGCTCGTCGTCGGCTATCTGGATCGCGAACTCGGTGAGCGCCGCGGCCTTGGCGCGGATCGCCGGGATGCCGGCGCGCTCAACGAGCTCGATTCCGGCCTGCAGCGCGTGCAGAGCGATGATCGGCGGCGTGCCCGAGAGAAAGCCGCGGATCCCCGCGACCGGCTCGTAGCCGGGCTCCATGCGGAACGGGTCGCGACGCCCGAGCCAGCCCCAGACCGGCTGGCGCAACTCGTCCTGGAGCTCGCGGCGGACGTAGATGAAGGCCGGCGAGCCCGGGCCGCCGCAGAGGTACTTGTAGGTGCAGCCGACGGCGAGGTCCGCGCCGTCGCCGTCGAGTGAGACCTCGACGAGGCCGACGCTGTGCGAGAGATCCCAGACCGTCAGCGCGCCCGCCGCGTGGGCCGCCGCCGTGATCGCGGCCATGTCGAGGATCGCCGCGGTGCGATAGTCGACGTGGGTGAAGGTGACGAGCGCCGTGCGCTCGCTCACGAGCGCGGCGACCTCCGCGGCGCTCGGGCCGTGCAGCGGGTCGGCCGGCTCGAGCCAGCGGATCGTCAGCCCGCGCTGGGCGGCGACGCTCTCGAGCACGTAGCGGTCGGTTGGGAAGTTGCCGGGGTCGGTGACGATCTCGGTGCGATCGGAGCGGGCATCGAGCGCCGCCGAGGCGGCCTTGAAGAAGCAGACGGTCGTCGAGTCGGCGACGGCGACCTGGCCGCCGGCGGCGCCGAGCAGCGCGCCGATGCGATCGCCGAGCGCGAGTGGCACCTCCATCCAGCCCTCGGTCCAGGAGCGGATCAGCCGCTCGCTCCAGGCGTCGCGCACGAGCCGCTCGAGCGCTCCGAGGACGGCGCGCGGCGGGCGGCCGAGCGAACTGCCGTCCATGTAGACGATCGCGGGGTCGCCGAGCAGGAACTCGTCACGCAACGGCGCGAGCGGATCGTCGCGGTCGAGCTGCTCGGCCGCAGGTCGGCTGATCGTGGCGGACGCCATCGGCGCGCTCGCAGACTAGCGCCCGGCCCGCGACAGCGCGTCGGGTAGGGTGCGCGGCGGAGATGAGCGCTGCGGAGCGCACGGCCGTCCGGCCGCAGACGGCCTCGCTTCGGCTGAAGCCGTGGCAGCAGTTCGCGCTCCTGGGCGCCCTCTCGATGTTCGCGCCGCTGTCGACGGACATGTACCTGCCCGCGCTTCCGTCGGTCGCCCACGATCTGGCGGCGTCCTCCGCCGCGGTCGCGCTCACGCTGACCGCGAGCATGCTCGGCCTGGGTTTCGGCCAGCTCGTCGCCGGTCCGCTCAGCGACACGTTCGGCCGCCGCCGGCCGTGTCTGATCGGGATCGCGCTGTACACGCTGTCGTCGCTGCTGTGCGCCGTGGCGCCCGACGTGTGGACGCTGAGCGCGCTGCGGTTGCTGCAGGGGGCCGCCGGCGCCGCGGGGATCGTGATTTCGCGCGCCGTCGTCAGCGACCTCTTCTCGGGGTCCGAGGCGGCGCGCTACTTCGCACGGCTGATGATCGTGATGGGGCTCGCGCCGATCCTTGCTCCGGTGATCGGCGGGGAGCTCCTACATGTGACCAACTGGCGCGGGGTGTTCGTGGTTCTCGCCGCGATCGGCGCCGTCCTGATGGCTGCCGCGTGGCGCGGGCTGAGCGAGACGCTGCCGCCGGGGGCTCGCCAGCGCAGCGGATTCGCGAACACGCGGGCCGTCCTGGGCGTGCTCGTGCGCGACCGGCGGCTCGTGGCGCTGACGGCCTGCTACAGCGCCGGTTTCGGCGCCGTCTTCGCCTACATCTCGGGCTCGCCGTTCGTGCTCGAGAAGATCTTCGGCCTGTCTCCGCAGCTGTTCGGCGTGCTGTTCGGGATGAACGCCGTCGGGCTGGTCACGACGAGCCAGATCGGCGGTCGGATCGTGACCAGAACCGGGCCGCGGCGCCTGCTCAACATCGGCGTCGCGATGGCCTGCGTCGTCGGCGTGGCTCTGGCGGTCAGCGTCGTCACGCATGCCGGCCTGGTGGCTGTCGAGACCTGCTTCTTCCTGTTGATCTCAAGCTACGGGCTCGTCGGGCCGAACGCGACCGCGCTCGCCCTGGCGCCGTTCCCGCACGTCGCGGGCAGCGCGTCGGCGCTGATGGGGCTCAGTCAGTTCACGCTGGGCGCCGCGGTCGCGCCGCTCGTGGGCATCGCCGGGCAGCACACGGCGGTCCCGCTGGCGATCGTCGTGCTGGCGATGGTCTTCGGCGGGGCCGGGGTGCTCGCGGCATTCGGCGAGCGCGCTTAGGGTATTGCGGCCGTGGCCAGCCGACGCGACATCGAGTTCACCTACACGTCGATCGACCGGATCTTCCGGATGAGCCTCGGCGAGCTCGCCGACTTCAGCGGCGCCCGCTACGACGGCGACTTCACGCTCACGCTCGAGGAGGCGCAGCGGCGTAAGCACGAATACATCGCCGAGCAGATCGGGATCGGCCCCGGCCGTCGCCTGCTCGACCTCGGCTGCGGCTGGGGCGCGCTGCTCAACTACGCGCGCGGGCGCGGCGCGCAGGGCGTCGGAGTCGCCCTGTCCTCGGCGCAGGTCGCCTCGTGCCGTCGCAACGGGCTCGATGTCCACCTCAAGGACGCGCGGACGGTCGACCTCGATAGCTACGGCCAGTTCGACGCCGTCGCGAGCCTCGGCGCCTGGGAGCACTTCTGCTCGCCGGAGGAGCACGCCGCGGGCCGCCAGGAGGAGATCTACCGTTCGATCTTCGCCAACACGGCGGGGCTGCTGCCGTCGCACGGGCGCTTCTACCTGCAGACGATGGTCTTCGGGCGGCGGATGATCGCGCTCGACGAGGTCGGGCCCGACGCGCCGCGAGACTCCGACGCCCACATCCTGTTCCTGCTCGGCTGCCAGTTTCCCGGGTCGTTTCTGCCGTGGGGACTCGAGCAGCTGGTGCGCTGCGCCGAGCCGCAGTTCCGCCTCGTCGAGAGCTCGAGCGGACGGCTCGACTACATCGAGACGATCGCGCAGTGGAACAAGCGAATCGGCGCGCCCAGCATGCGCAAGAACCTCGTCAAGCTGAGCCTGCTGCCGCTCTGGCTTCGCAGCGCCACGTTCCGCCACGCGTTCACGAGTGGCGTCAGCGCGAACAAGGTGTCGTTTGAGCGCGAGCTGCTCGACCACCACCGGATCGTCTTCGAGAAGACCTACTAGCTCTCAGCGGAGGAGCTCCATCACGTAGTGGGGGCCGATCGTGGGGAGCTCGAACTCCTCGGAGACGACCCGCAGGCCGGCGCGCTCGTAGAGCGAACGGGCCGGCGTGCGCGCGTTGCACCAGACGCGGCGGGCCCCGGCCGCCGCGGCGTGCTCGATCAAGGCGGCGAGCACCGCGCTGCCGGCGCCGCGTCCGCGAACCTCGGGGATCGTCGCCATCCCGCGAATCCGCCACTCGCCGGGTGCGCCGTCCCGGCCGATCAGGCCGACCGCGACGAGCTCGCCGTCCTCGAACGCGCCTACCGCGAACGCGCCCGGCGGCTCGTGCTCGGCGAGCTCCTCGAGCGTCTGGTGGGGGCGGAGGATGGCCTGGCGCATCGGCCGCGTCGCCGCGGGGGCGAGCTCGGCCACGATGAAGTCGGACATGGCCGGATGCTATTTCGACGGCGAAAGTTGACAGGTGACTATTTAGTCACCTATTATCGCGTCCATGGACGACGTGTTCAGGGCCCTCGCCGATCCGACCAGGCGCAGCCTCCTCGACGAGCTGAATCGCTCGGACGGGCAGAGCCTGCGGGCGCTCGAGGAGCGATTGCCGATGACTCGCTTCGGAGTGATGAAGCATCTGCGCATCCTCGAGGAGGCGGGGCTCGTGGTCACCAAGCGGCGTGGCCGCGAAAAGCTCCACTTCCTGAACCCGGTCCCGATCCGGCTCGTCCACGACCGTTGGGTGAGCAAGTACGCCGAGCCCTGGGCCGCCTCGCTCAGCGCTCTCAAAACGAGAATCGAGGGCGAAGCAATGGAGAAGGTTTTCGAGATCTACATCAAGACGACCCCCGAGCGGCTGTGGGAAGCATTGACCGACGGGGAGCTTCGGCGCATCTACACCTTCGGCCTGGGCGTCGAATCGGACTGGACGCCGGGGTCGGGCTACCGGGGCGTGCCGCGCGGCTCGGTGACGCCGATCATGGAGGGGGAGAACCTCGAGGTGGACGCGCCACACCGGCTCGTGCAGAGCTTCCGCGCGCTGTGGAGCGACGACGTTCGCGCCGCCGGAACCTCGCGTGTCACCTACGAGATCGAGCCCGTCGGCGACTCATGCCGCCTGCTCGTCACGCACGGCGAGCTGCCCGAGGGCGCGCACGGCGAGATCTACGGCGGTTGGCCGATGATCCTCTCCGGCCTGAAGACCTACCTCGAGACCGGCGAGACGCTGACGACGCCGGGCTCGCTGCGCTACGCGACGCCCGTCTGAGGCGGCCGCTCCTCGGCGCCGCCCCGAGGGCGGGCGGCGCCGCGGGGTGTAGCTTGCAACGGATGGCAGCAGAGGGCGCCGTCCGGCCTTTGACCAAAGCACAGCAGCTCACGCTGCTCGCGTGCATCCTCGGCTCGACGACGGCGTTCCTTGACGGGACGCTCGTCAACGTCGCGCTGCCGGCGATCCGCGCCGACCTCGGCGGCGGGCTCGCGACGCAGCAGTGGATCGTCGACGGCTACCTGCTGACGCTCGGCTCGCTGCTGCTCGTGGGCGGCTCGCTCGGCGACATCTTCGGCCGCCGACGCGTGTTCGCCGCAGGCGTAGCGGGATTCGGAGCGGCATCGCTGCTGTGCGCGCTCGCGCCCGACGCGCCGCTGCTCGTCGCCGCGCGGGCACTACAGGGAGTGGCCGGGGCGCTGCTTGTGCCGAGCACGCTCGCGCTGATCATGGACAGCTTCCAGGAGCACCAGCGCGCCGCGGCGATCGGCGCCTGGACCGCGTGGACGGGGATCGCGACCGCGATCGGTCCGCTGGCCGGCGGGCTGCTCGTCGAGCTCGGCTCCTGGCGCTGGATCTTCGTCGTCAACCTGCCGCTCGTCGCGGCCACGCTGTGGCTGCTCGAGCACGCCCCGCGCGGGCGCGCGAGCGCCCCCGCGCGCGTCGACTGGACGGGCGGCCTGCTCGCCGCGCTCGGCCTCGGCGGGCCGGTCTTCGCGCTGATCGAGCAGCCCCGCTATGGCTGGTCGAGCGGGCGCGTCTGGCCGGCGCTGGTCGCGGGGTGCGCGCTGCTGGTCGCGTTCGTGGTGTGGGAGCGACGCTCCCGCGCGCCGATGCTGCCGCTCCAGCTGTTTGCGATCCGCAACTTCGGCGTCGGGAACCTGTCGACGTTCGCCTACTACGCGTCGCTCGGCACCGTGACCTTCTTCCTCGTCGTCTTTCTCCAGCAGGTCGCCGGCTACTCGCCGCTTGCGTCGGGGCTGTCGCTGATGCCGCTGTCGGTCCTGATGTTCCTCTTTGCGCGGCGCTTCGGCGCGCTTGCGGACCGTTTCGGACCGCGCCTGTTCATGGGCGTCGGGCCGCTCGTCACGGCCGCCGGGCTGCTGTGGCTGCTGGCGCGCGTCGACGAGCACGCAAGCTACGCGTCGCAGATCCTTCCCGGCGTCGTGCTGTTCGCGCTCGGCCTGGCGCTGACCGTCGCGCCGCTGACGGCGGCCGTGCTCGGGTCTGTCGGGAGCGGGCACTCGGGCGTCGCCTCGGGGGTCAACAACGCCGTCGCGCGCGTCGCGGGCATGATCGCCGTGGCGGCCGTCGGCGCGGCCGTCGCCGGGAGCTTCTCAAGCGCCGTCGCCACCAGGCTGCCGACGGCCGTGCGCGCGAGCGCGCCCGCCGCGCGCGTCGCCGAGCGGCCGTTCCTGATCGACGCCTCGGCGTTCGCCGCCGTCGAGCGGCCGGCGGTGCGGCGCGCTCTCGTGGGCGCGTCGCTTGACGCGTTTCGCCTCGCGATCGGGATCGCGGCGGCGCTGGCCGCCTTCAGCGGGCTGCTCAGCCTGCTCGGGATCTCCAACCGCCGGCGGCCGGTCCGTGCCGCGCAATGCGCCGGCGGGGCGCTTGTCGGCGCCAGCGTCGACAACGTGGCCGAGCCGGTCGGCGCGGCGTGATCAGGCGTTGATGCCTTCGACGCGCGCCGGGATCCAGCGCCGCAGGACCTCGGCGAGCTCGGCGTAGCGCATCGGCTTGGTGACGAAATCGTCCATTCCGGCGGCCAGGCAGCGTTCGCGGTCGCCCTCCATCGCCTGCGCGGTCATCGCAATCACGGGGACGTGGCGATCCTGACCGACCTCGCGAGCGCGTAGCTCGCGGGTCGCCTCATAGCCGTCCATGCCGGGCATCTGGCAATCCATCAGGATCGCGTCGTAGCGCTTGGAAGCGATCGCCTCGAGCGCGTCGTGGCCGTTGCCGACGACGTCGACGCGACAGCCGCAGCGCTCGAGCGATCGCGCGGCGACGATCTGATTGATCTGTGAGTCCTCGGCGACGAGGACCTGCGGCGGTGCCGCCCACGACGCCGCGCTCGAGCCCTCGCGACGGGCCGACGCCGGCGTGTCCTCGGCGAGCGCTGCGGCGAGAACCAGCTCGACCTGGAACGTGCTTCCGCCGCCCGGCTCGCTGTCGGCGCCGATCGTGCCGCCCATCAGCTCGACCAGCTCGCGAGCGATCGCGAGACCGAGGCCGGTGCCGCCGTAGAGGCGCGTCGTCGAGACGTCCGCCTGCGTGAACGGCTCGAACATGCGGTCGAGCTTCGCGGGATCGATCCCGATTCCGGTGTCCTGTACCTCGATGCGCACCGGCGTTCCCGCCTCGGTCGGCTCGCCATTGGCGAGCAGGCGGACCGTGACCGAGCCGTCGCTTGTGAACTTGATCGCGTTCGAGACGAGGTTGAGGACGATCTGGTGGGTCCGGCGGCCGTCGCCGCGAACGCGTCGCGGGACGCTGTCTGAGATCTGAACGTCGAGGAACAGGCCCTTCGCCTTGGCCTGAGCGCTCGCGATCGCGCACGTGTTGCGCAGGCTCTCATGGACGTCGAAGTCGGTGATGTCGAGCTCGAGGTTGCCGGTCTCGATCTTCGAGATGTCGAGGATGTCGTTGATGATCGCGAGCATCTGCTCGCCCGAGCGGGCGATCTGCTCGGCCGCCTCGCGCTGCTCCTCGCCGAGCTCCATGTCGAGCAAGAGCTCGGTCATGCCGATCACGCCGTTCATCGGCGTGCGGATCTCATGGCTCATGTTGGCCAGGAACGCCGACTTCATGTTCGAGGCCTCGACCGCCTGGTCGCGCGCGACCGCCAGCTCGCGGCTGGCGCGGTTGCGCTCGGTGACGTCGAGGCACAGGCAGACGCGGCACTGCCGGCCGCCAAGGACGAGATCGTCGCTGGTCACCTCGACGTCGATGATCGTGCCGTCCTTGGCGAGGTGGCGGCGGGGCCGTGCAAGCTGGAGGCCGAGCCGTTCGGCTCCTGGAGGGTGGCTCTCGATGAACGTGCGCATGCCTTCGTGGTCCTCGGGCGGCGCGATGTCGAACAGCGTGAGGCTCATGAACTCCTCGCGCGTGTAGCCCATGCTGGCGGTGGAAGCATCGGAGACCGCGACGATGCGCATGGTCTCGGAGTCGTAGACCAGCAGCGGCTGCGGGTTGCGCTCGAACAGGAGCTGGTGCTCGGCGGCCGTTCGGCGCAACTGCTCGCGAGCCTGGATCAGCTCGGCGGTGGCGCGGTTTCGCTCGGTCACGTCCTGGCAGAGCAGGATCCGACAGGCTCGGCTGCCGATATCGAGATCGTCTCCGATCATCTCGATGTCCATCACGCGCCCGTCCTTGCAACGCTGGCGGCGCGTGCCGCTGAGCGTTCCGAGGCGCGCGACGCCGTCGTTGCGCTCGAAGAACTGCTCGAAGGCCTCGAGGTCCTCGGGCGGCGTGAGGTCGGTCAGCGTCATCGAGGTGAACTCCTCGCGGCTGTACCCGAACTTCTCGACGGCCGAGTTCGACACGGCGAGAATCCGGCGCGTGGCCCGGTCGTAGACCATCATCGGCAGCGGGTTGTGCTCGAAGAGCAGGCGGTGGTGAAACTCGCTCTCGAGCAGCGACGCCCCCTCGTCGTGCTCCGACGCCTCTAAGATCGCAGTTCTATGGGTGTCCGTCATTTGACCGCCGAGGGGCCCTGGCGACCGTGTCTTGCTAGCGCCCACGCCAGGCAGGCCTCATCAGAGTGTTATCGGCGGGCTTGCGGGGCGACTTGACGGTCGTCGGACGCCGCCAGGCCAGGGCGCGCCGGGCCGCTGCGCGGATGACGGTCTCGAGCGGCTCGTGAACGGCGCGTTGAGGACACTTGCGGCGCGGGGTCCGCGGTGGGACGATCGTGCCAACGCGGCGGGGGCCGCGGGCACACTCTTGATTGCGAGGTGACCGAATGGCACGCAAGATCGTCGACTGCCGGCGTTTCGAGAGCGAGAGCAACTGCACGATGACGTTCATCGGCGAGGAGGACGAGGTCGTCGCGACCGCCGCCGCCCACGCCGAGGCCGTTCACGGCCACGAGGACACGCCGGAGCTGCGCAGCACGATTCAGACGCTGCTCGAGGAGGAGGGCAGCTACATCCCAGGCGTGCGCGAGCCCGAGCCGTTCCCGGTCTGAGGAAGTCGCTGGTCGGTGCGCTCGCCCGCGGCGAGCGCCGAGTGGAGCAGTCGAAGCAGCGCAACCACGGCTGAGCGCCCGGAGCGCTGCAGCGGCGAACGCACCGCCGCCCATGACATGCGGAAGACCAGCCGGGAGACCTTGATCGACGACTTCGCGTAGCTCACGCTGCGTGTATCGGCACGCGCGTGCGCGGCGTGAAGCCGGGCGACGCGCGCGCTCAGCGCACGGCGATCGTCATGAAAGCGCTCGCCGGGCTGGCCCGATAGCCGGCGAAGGCCTCGCAGGGCTCGAACCCGGCCTGCTCATACAGCGCCCGCGCGGGCGCGAAGGCAGGCTGCGAGCCGGTCTCGAGGCTGACCCTCGCATAGCCCCGCTCGCGTGCGGCGTCGAGCAGATGGGTGAGCATCGCGCGGCCGATCCCGCGCCGCCGCGCCTCCGCGGCGGTGTGCATCGACTTGATCTCGGCATGGCCCGCGTCAAGGTGCTTGAGAGCGCCGACGGCGAGCAGCGCGCCAGCTTCGTCGCGATAGCTGAAGAAGGTGATCGCGGCGTCCTTGAGACCCTCGACGTCGAGGGCGAAGACGTCCTCCGGTGCCGTGTTGGCATGGGCGTACTCGAGATGGCGCGCGAGCAGCCCGGTGACGTCCGCGCGCAGTGGATCGTCTGGCGCGAAGGAGCCGCGGGGAAGCGGCGGGCGTTCGCGTCGCGTCGCGTCCGACTCTCGCATCGCAACCACAGAATCTACGGCGCGGCGGACCGAACGTGTGCGCCGCACGCTTGTCCGAGCGCCGAGTGGAGCCGGGGCCGCCGGGGCGGCCCCGGCTCCACCACTCAGTGCTGGTCGTTGGCGTTCGTGCCGGGGGTGAAGGACACTCCGCGCAGGATCTCGCCGTTCTTGGCGGCCTCGACCGTGGTGAACGTCTCGTGAGCGGGCTGGGTCGTCGCCGACAGCGAATCCGTGACGGCGACGACCTTGTTGGGGTCGGCGCCCTGGTCGCCGCTGCCGCTGACCGTCGAGGTCTCCGCCCAGATCGTCGCGGTGCCGTTGCGGTTGAGGCGGCCGGTGATGTTGCGCAGGCCGTCGGTCGCCGGCGCCCACCGCGCCTCGAGGAGCCGCCCCCGGGGCCGGTCCTGCAGGTTCACGGCGGCGGCGGGGGCCGGCACAGCTGGCGCCAGCAGTACTGGGTCTGGCCGCTGCCGCCGCCTGGCCCGCTCGCGCTCGTCTGCGAGTGGCCGGCGGCGTCGATTCCGCTGACGCGCCACGAGATCGACGCGCAGCTCATCCTCGACGCGGCCGCGCGTTCGCAGGAGATCTTCCCGGCGGAGGGCGATGGAGGGGACAGCGCGTGGAGCAGCTACGCGCCCGGGCCGTCGTGAGGATCGCGCCATGCGAGCGCCGAGCGGCCTCGCCATGCGCGGATTACCCGACGCTGTGGCGCTCGTCGTCCTCGATCAGCGTGTAGTGGCGCTCGCCGGTGCCGTCGTGCGTGACGGCACGGACGAGCTCGTCGCGCTCGGCCGCTTCCAGGAGCCGCTGGAGCGGCTCGTTGTCGGGCGGCGACATCCCAAGCTCGCGGGCGAGGTCATCAAGGGATGCCGATCGGTGGCCGCGCAGCGAGAGTGCGGCGAGCGCTTGCAAGACGTCCTGGACGTCGGGCTCGGCGTTCGTCATGCCGTCAACGTACAGTGCGGGGCAAGCTGGGGACTGTGCCGGCAGGCTCAGGACCGGCTGCTGAGCTTGCCCGACGTTCGGGCGCAGCCTGGCCACCGGCGTCTCGGGCGTTGGTCCTTGCTGCTCGTACGGCCTTGGCGAACTCGTGGACGCCGGCGCGGGAGCTCGATGCGCCGCTGATGGGCCTGCCGGCGGATCGCCCGTTCGCTGTCGCCACCGGGCAACTCCACGGTCACATGCAGCCCGGCGGCGACACCCCGGACGACGCTCTGCAGGCCAATGCCCCTCTTGGCCACGGTGCGCGGGGCCGGGAACCTCGGCGTTGCTGCTGATTGCGGGCCTGTTCGCGCCGAGCGCTTTGGCGGCGGTCCGGGGCGCACCGCACTAGAGGAAGTCGTGGCCGGTGAAGACGTAGACGAACGGCACGAACGGCACGATCGAGACGACTGCCCAGAGCAGCTTCTCGGGGAACCGGAGATCCTCTTGGAACCACACGGTGCACCAGATCAGCACCACCGCGACGGGGTGGAGGATGCAGCAGATGACCTCGAGGATCTTCTTCATCCCCGCGGTCTACCCGCGTTCGCGGATGGCTACGCTCAGACGCGGCTCCAGTCGGGTGCGACTCCAGTCGCGCGCGAGCGACAGGGCGGCGCGAGGTGCGCCGCGCTGCTGCTTTCGTTGGGCGAGCCGAGAGCGCGCGTCGCCCGGTGGGAGCGGGCGGGCGCTGCTGGGCGGTTGTGGTTAGGCGGCGACGGGCTGGGCCGGCGTGAGGCCGTGGCGGCGCATCACTTGCGCGACCGCCGCGAGGTCGGGCGGGCCGCCGGCGGTGGCCGCGATGGTCTCGGCGATCTCGTGGAAGTAGGCGGGTCCGAAGACGCCGGGGGTCGCGATCGCCAGAAACGTCGCGTCGGCGCTCGCGTGGTTGGCGAACCCGTGGATCGCTCCGCGCTGCACGCAGACCGCGTCGCCGGGCGCGATTTCGATCGTCTCGCCGTCGACCGTGAAGGTTGTGACGCCCGCCAGTCCGTAGATCGTTTCCTCGAAACCGTCGTGACTGTGCGGTGCCGGCATCCTCGAGTTCGCCGGCACGTGGCACTCGAACACGGTCGCGCTCCCGTTGCTGTCGGCGGCCTCGACGAGGAAGCGGACGCTCAACTGGCCGACGGTGATGGTTTCCTTGGGTTCTTGGCTCATGACGTTCTCCTTGGCGCAACGCAAACGGTTGAGTAAAGCGGCTTGACGTTAGTGTATGGTCTCCCGGAAGATGTTGTCAAGCGACTTGACCACCACGGGGTTCGACCCGAACGCCCCCGGCCCGCCACTGATCGGCGCGCTGCTACGCACGGGGTTCGAGACGGTTCGCGACCGGATGCTCGCCGGCCTGCACCAGCGCGGCTACGACGACCTCGTGGCCGCGCACCTCAACGTGCTGCAATACCCCGGCCCCGAGAACCTGCGCCCTTCGGAGCTGGCGACCCGCACGCACATGAGCAAACAGGCGCTCAACTACCTGGTCGGGCAACTGGAGCAACTCGGATACCTCACCCGCGAGGACGACGAGGCCGATCAGCGCTCCAAACGCATCCACCTCACGCGCCGAGGACGCGCCGCAGGAGCAGCGATCCGCGAAATCGTGCGCGAGGTCGAAGCCGAATGGGAGCAGCAACTCGGACACGAACAGCTCGCCCAACTACGCGACCTTCTCACGCGGCTATACGCGATCGCCAGGCCCACAACCTCGCGCGCATAGCGTCGAGTGTCGCTCAGCGCGCGCGACGAGCGACACTCCGGGGCGGACGGGCACTCACGCGCCACGTGGCGTCGGCTGCGGCTTCGAAATCGATCGACAGTCGCGACATGGCCCAAGACCCACCAGAGGCGAAAGCAGGGCGCCGACAACCGCGGGCTCGGTCATCGGGGTCGCCGTGAAGTGCGCCGGTGAGCGTGCTGCGGCGCGCTCGCTGCAGGGCGCGAACCCGCCTATCTGCACGCGGGGCTCGAAAGCGGATGAAGGGACTCGAACCCTCGACCTTCTGCATGGCAAGCAGACGCTCTAGCCAACTGAGCTACATCCGCGGGACAGCTGAGTATAGGGCGGCCGTCGCGGCTTCGCGAGGGCGCCAAACGCCGACGGCGCGCCCCCCGGAAGCGAATCCGGGAGCCGCGCCGCGCCGTCAGGGAACCGCGTCATCGGTTGTCTAGGCGCCCGTCGCCGGCGGCGGTCCGTCGCGCGGACCGTTGCCGGACATGCCCGGGCACTGGTGGGCCATCGAGGAGCTCGATCCGCCGGATCCGGTGGACCCGCTCGACCCGGTGCTGCTTGAGCTGTTGGCCGAGTTCGACGGCGTGCCCGGGGGCGAGCTGTTCGTCGTGCTCGTCGAGGTGGTCGTCGTGGATGGGGAGCTGCTCGAGGCCGCCTGCGCGACCGCCGCCCCGCCGAACGCTCCGAGTGTGGCGAGCGCCGAGAAGACCGCTACTTTGCGTCGCATCGGGATGCCTCCTTTGCGTTTCATGGACGACGCAAGTGAATCCCGGTGCCCTAAACCGGCACTGACGCCGGTCTGAGAGCTCGCTGTGACCGCGGCTGGGCTCCGGACTTCTCACGATTTCCATAGCTGGGCGAAAACCGTCTGCGGCACAGTGGAGCCAGAATGGCCCGGCTCCTGCGCCACGTCCTCGAGCCCCAGCCGGCGGGCGCTCCGGCCGGCGGTCTCGCGCGTGGGCGGATCGCGCCGACGTCCGCCGCCGCCGCCGTGCTCACGCGCCTGCGGCGCGCGCCCGAGCTCGGGCCGCTGATCGCGATCAGCGCGCTGCTGAACCTCTGGGCGCTCGGGCGAAACTCCTGGGCCAACGTCTACTACTCGGCGGCCGTCCGCTCGATGTCGACGAGCTGGCACGACTTCCTCTACGCCTCACTTGACCGAAGCGGGGTGATGACGGTCGACAAGCCGCCGCTGTCGCTGTGGGTCCAGTCGCTGTCGGTTCGCCTGTTCGGCTTCCACCCGCTGTCGATCCTCGCGCCCCAGGCGCTGATGGGGGTCGCGACCGTGCTGCTCGTATACGACCTCGTCCGGCGCCGCTTCGGCCGCCTCGGCGGCTTCGTCGCCGGCGTCGCGCTAGCGACCACGCCGATCGCCGTCGCGATGTCGCGCGACAACAACCCCGACGCCCTCCTCACGCTCCTCTGCCTGGCCGCGGTCTGGTTCGCCGTGCGCGGCTTCGAGGACGGCCGCACTCGCTGGCTCGTGCTCGGCGGCGTCGCCGTCGGCCTGGGCTTCGAGACGAAGATGCTGGTCGCGCTGGTCGTGGTGCCGGCGATCGCGCTGGCATGGCTGTGGATCGCGCCGGCCGGCCGTGGACGCCTGCGGGCGATCCGCCAGCTGCTTGCCGGCGGCGCCGCGATGCTCCTCGTCGGCGGCGCATGGCCGCTGCTGGTGGCGCTGACGCCGTCCGCCGATCGACCGTTCGTGTCGGGGACCTCCGACAACTCGATCCTCTCGCTGATCTTCGGCTACAACGGCTTCGGTCGCGTCGGTGGGCAGGTCGGCGGTCCGCCGTCTGGCTTCGCCGGCGCGGGGCCCACCTTCGGCGGCGGCACGGGGCCGTTCCGGCTGATCGGCGCCGCGCTCGGCGGCCAGGACGGGTGGCTGCTCGGCATCGCAGTCGCCGGTGCCGCGGTAACCCTCGTCGCCAGCCGCGCCCGCGGCCGCGACCCGCGCACCGCATGGCTTGCCTGCGTCGCCGGGGCGTTCATCGTCACCGCGGCGCTGTTCAGCTTTGCGCGCGGCATCTTTCACCCCTACTACGTGGTGCTGCTCGCGCCGTTCACGGCGGCGCTCGTCGGGGCCGGCGTGGCCACGATTGTCGACGGCCGCCGCGCCGCCCGGCTCGCGGCGCCCGCCGTGCTCGGACTCGGCGTCGCCTGCGAGCTGGTCGTCCGCGCCAACTACCTCAGCCAGCTCGACTGGATGCCGATCGTGCTGCCGCTGGCCTGCGGCGTCGCGGCGTTGGCGCTGCTTCTGTCGCGCAGCCGGCGCGTGCGGGTGGCCGCGCTCTCGCTGGGGGTCGGCGCGCTGATCGCCGCCCCGGCGGTCTGGGCCGTCGACACGCTCGGCTACAAGACGGCGGGCACCTTTCCCGCGGGGGGCCCGCAGACGGTCGGTTACGCGAGCGGCGGCCCGGGCGCGTTCTCCTTCGGCGGCACGCGCCTCGGCCGCGGCGGGCTGCGGTTCTTCGGCGGCGGCCGGACCTTCGCGCCCGGCGGACCGCCGCCG
Organism: Solirubrobacteraceae bacterium; assembly: GCA_036561565.1. Lineage (GTDB taxonomy): Bacteria > Actinomycetota > Thermoleophilia > Solirubrobacterales > Solirubrobacteraceae > Palsa-513. The sequence continues at coordinate 42,551 of DATBPB010000023.1, forward strand.
ACGCTGTTCGGCGGCGGCACCAGAACGGGGCGGCCACCGCTCGCGCGCGGCGCCCTGATCCCGCTGTTTCGCCGCGGGTCCGCACGACGCGTGTTCTCAGGACGCGCGTTCTTCAGCCTCGGCGGGCCCGGCGGCGTCCAAAGCTCGGCGGCGCTCGCGGGCGACGAGCGCTACGCCCGCGCTCACGGCGGCGGCGCGATCGCCGTCGCAAGCCAGTCCGCCGCGGCCGCCGCGATTCTCGCCAACGACGCCGACGTCGCCGGGATCGGCGGCTTCGGGGGCGTCGAGTCAGATCCCTCGGTGGCCTGGCTCGCCAGGGAGGTCGCCGACGGAGACATCCGCTGGGTCGACACCGACGGAGCGGTCGGCGGGGGCCCCGGCAGGCCCGGGGCGAGCGCCGTCATGAACGCCGCGGTCCGCGCCTGCGCGCCGGTCACATCCGCCTCGAGCACGCTCTACGACTGCGCCGGCCGAGCCGCCGCGATCCTCGCAACGACCCGGTAACACGCGCACGCGCGAAGCGCCGGCGCCGTTCCGTATGCTGGCGAGCCGATGACACGCGTCGGGATCCTCACCGGCGGCGGGGACTGCCCTGGCCTGAACGCGGTGATCCGCGCCGTCGTGCGCCGCGGCCTCGAGGACCCGCCGGTGGAGTGCATCGGCTTTCGCCACGGCTGGGGCGGCGTTCTGCGCGGCGACAGCTTCCCGCTGACGCGCGGCAACACCGTCGGGCTGCTGAGCCGTGGCGGGACGATCCTCGGCACCTCGCGCACTAACCCCTACGCCGACGGGGCCGACGGCGGTGCGCTCGTGGCGGCCAAGCTCGCCGAGCTCGGCGTCGACGCGCTGGTCGCGATCGGCGGCGACGACACGCTCACCGTCGCGTCGAAGCTGACCGAGGCGGGCGTCGCGGTCGTCGGCGTTCCGAAGACGATCGACAACGACCTCGGCGGCACGGAGCTGACGTTCGGCTTTCACACCGCCGTTCAGATCGCCACCGACGCGATCGACCGCCTGCGAACGACGGCCGAGTCCCACGACCGCGTGATCGTCTGCGAGGTGATGGGGCGCGAGGCCGGCTGGATCGCGACCTACGCCGGAATCGCCGCCGGCGCGGACGTGATCCTCGTCCCCGAGTGGCCCTACGACATCGAGCAGGTCTGCGAGTTCGTCTTCGAGCGCCATTCGCACGGCACCACCTACTCGATCGTCGTCGTGGCCGAGGGCGCGATGCCGAAGGGCGGCTCGGCGAGCACCGCCGGCGGCCAGACCGACGCCTTCGGCCACCCGCGCCTGGGTGGCGTAGCCGTCTCGCTAAGCGCCGAGATCGAGCAGCGCACGGGCTTTGAGACGCGCTACACGATCCTCGGCCACATCCAGCGCGGCGGCACGCCGACCGCCTTCGACCGCGTCCTGGGCACGCGCTTCGGCGTCGCCGCGATGGACGCCGTCCGCGCCGGGCGGTTCGGTGAGATGGTCGCGCTGCAGGCCGGCGAGATCGTCCTGCTGCCGCTCGGTGCGGCGCTTCAGGAGCCGAAGCTGCTCGACCCGAAGCTGCTCGAGATCGCCGCGGTCTTCTTCGGTTGAGCTCGCGCGCTAGTGTGCCCGGCTGATGCCGGCGGTCACGATCGAAGGCGGCGACCTCGTCGTCCGCCTGAAGCCGCTCGAGCAGCTCGCGGCGTTCCGATTCGGGACGCTGCGCGTGCCGCTGTCGTCTGTGACGGGGGCCATGGCGGCGCCCGATGCCTGGAAGGAGCTGCGCGGAATCCGCGCGCCGGGAACCGGGCTGCCGGGCGTGATCGCCTACGGCACGCGCCGCTTCGGCGGCGGCAAGGACCTCGCGCTCGTGAGCGGCGGACGCCGCCCGGGGCTGCGCGTCGACTTCGCCGACGGCGCGCCCTACTCGCGGCTCGTCGCGACCGTCGAGAGCCCCGAGAGCACCGCCGCCGACATCCGCCGAGCGGCCGGCCTTGACACATAGGAACGCGATGTATAGAGTTGTGATGCATGAGAGCCGAAGCCCTGAAGGGCCATCTCGACGGACTGATCCTCGCGACGCTCAAGGTCGGTCCGGCGCACGGCTACGCGATCGCGCAGGCGCTTCGCGCGCGTAGCGACGGCGCCTTCGACCTCCCCGAGGGGACGCTCTACCCAGCGCTGCACCGCCTCGAGCGGGCCGGCGTGGTCTCGAGCGAGTGGTCGACCGAGGCCGGGCGGCGCAGGCGCACCTACTCCCTGACGCGCTCCGGTGGGCGCATGCTCGAGGAGCGCCGCAGCGAGTGGCGCCTTCTCTCGAACGCGATCGAGTCGGTGCTCGCATGAGCTGGATCGGCGAGTTCGAGGACGAGCTGCGCCGCCGCGGCGTGCGCGCGGGCGCTCGCGAGCGCCTGATCGCCGAGTTCTCAGACCACCTCGCCTGCGAGCAGGAGATGCGCCTCGAGCTCACGCGCCTCGGCGCGGCTCGCGAGATCGCCGGGCAGTACGCCGAGGAGCTCGCCTCCGACGAGACGCGCCGTTCGGCGCTCGCCACCTTTGCGGCGCTCGCGCTCGCGGCGATCGCCCTGATCGCCGGTCAGGCGGAGCTCAGCAGGATCGGCTATCCCGGCTACGACCGCGGGGCCAGCCCGCTGCTGGTGCTGATCGCGCTCGCGCTGACGGTCGTCGGCGCCCAGGTGGCGCTGGTCTGCGGAACGCTCGCCGCGTGGCGTGCGCTTCGCCGCCGCCGCGAGCCCTCGCTCCCCGCGGCCGAGATCGCGCTCATCCACCGCCGAACGAGGATCGGCATCGCGGCCGGCCTCATGACGGGAGCCGGCACGCTGCTCTACGTCTTCAACTTCATCGACGTGCTACCCGCGTGGTGGCTTGCCCTGAGCGGTTCGCTGACGGCGCTCGCTTCGGGGGGTTTGGTGGCGGCTTGGCGCGCCGACGCCCGCAGCACGGCGACCGTCTCGGTCGCGCAGGGACCGGCCGGCGACGTGTTCGACGACCTGCCGCCGCTGCGCGGGCTGCGTGCGCATCCGCTGCGCCTCGTCATGCTCGTCGGGCTGACGGTCGGCGTCGCGGTGACGGCGGTCGTCTGGCACGCCGAGCACTCGCTGATCGAGGGGCTCGAGCGCGGCGGTTTCGAGGTCGTGGCGTTGACCGCCTGCTTCGCGCTGTTCGGGCGCGCGATCGGCGCGCGGCGCTAGCCCTCCCGCGGGAGTACCGTGTGGCGGAGGATGACTCTGCCGGTTGAGGGCTACCAGCTCAAGGGGATCTCATCGAAGGCCTTCGAGCACCCGGCTGACCGCGCCGCGACGGCCGCGCTGCAGTCGATTCCCTATCTCGACCGCGTCATCCGCAAGCTGATCGAGCTGAACTACGAGAGCGCGCTTCGGCAGGCCGCGCTCGGCATGTCGGTGCGGCTGGGGGCGGACCAGCTGCCGAAGGTCTGGGCGCTCCAGGAGCGCGCCTACGCGACGCTCGACATCGAGGCGGTTCCCGACCTCTACCTGACCCAGTTCCCGTTCGCCAACGCCGCGACGGTGGGCGCCGGCAAGCCGATCGTCGTCCTCCAGTCGGGCCTCGTGCGGCTGCTCGACGACGAGCAGCTCTTCGCCGTCCTCGCCCACGAGGCGGGCCACGTGCTCTCAGACCACGTGCTGTATGCGACGGCGCTGACGATCATCTCGAACATGAGCCGCCTGCCCGGCCTGCCGCTGCCGCTGATGCCGCTGCGCGCGGCGCTGACGGAGTGGTACCGCTCGGCCGAGCTCAGCTGCGACCGCGCCGCGGCGCTCGTCACGCGCGACCCGCTGACGGTCTGCCGGGTGCTGATGATCATCGCTGCGGGCGCCGAGGCCGAGCGGCTCGATCTCGACGTCTTCATGAAGCAGGCGCGGGAGTACCGCGAGGGCGGCAAGGGCCTCGAGCGGCTGTCGCGGATGCTGCTCGACCTCAGGGTCGGTCGCCATCCGATGCCGGTGCGGCGCGTGCACGAGCTGATGGAGTGGGTGGGGAGCGGCGAGTACGACCGCATCGTCGGCGGCTCCTACGTGCGCCGCGACGAGCCGCTTCGCCCGCGCGCCGAGGCCGGCGACGCGGTGTCCCATTATGCCGAGCGCTTCAAGAACGTCTTCCGCGACGCCGGCGAGTCGATCAACGACGTCGGCCAGCAGCTGAGCGAGTGGCTGCGCGGCAACGCCGCCCGCGACGGCGACGACGACGGCGCCGAGGAGGACTGACTCAGGGCGCCAGCACGAGCGCGTCGGGCGCGCTCGGCGGGCCGTTGGCGGTCGGGGCGGGCGGGACGCTGACCGGCGTCGCCGAGTGCAGGTGGATCAGGCGAAAGCCGTCGTGGTCGACCTCGCCGACGGCGATCAGGCCGCCGCCGAAGAGCGCGCCGAGCGGCGGACTCGCGACGGGGTTCAGCGCGCGCTGGCCCGCGCCGCGCTGCGGCTCGATCATCACCCAGAGGTCGCGCGTGGAGATCGGCGCGCGCAGCGGATGGCGGCGCATGTAGAGGCCGGCGACGTCGAGCTCGAGCCCCGGCATCACGGCCACGGGTTGACCGCGCGCCTGCGCGCGAACCAGCGCGCTCGATCCGTTCCAGTCGGTCGCCGCCTCGTAGCGCCAGTCGGTCTGGGTGATGATCACCGTCGCGAGCGCGATGACGCTGTAGAGCGCGAGCGGCGCGGCGCGCAGGCGGATCAGACCGACCGCGGCAAGCGGCGCGACGCAGACCCAGACGGCGAGCAGGTTGCGCGCCAGCAGGTGGTCGTCGATGCGCGTGACGGCGCCCGCGATCGGGATCCCGGCCGCGATCAGCGCCAGCGCGATGAGCAGCACCGTCTCGCGCGGCCGCCGGGGGCGCGCGAGGGCGTAGAGGATCGCCAGCGCGAAGACGGCGATGCCCGCGCCCTCGAGCCACGCCGTCGGCACGTTGGTGCCCATCGCGAACTGGCGCACGATCGCCTCGAGGCGACCGTGCAGCGGCTGGGCGGCGATGTAGGCCGTGCGCTCGGAGTCCCCGCTCTGCGCCGAGAACAGCGACCACAGCGGAATCGTCGCCGCCGCGAGCGCGACCAGGCTCGCGCCGAGGCGAACCCGCTGGCGCGGGAGGGTGAGCGCCAGGAGGGCGGCCTCAGCCGCGATCAGGAAGACCGCGAAGTAGTGCGTCCACAGGCACAGCACGGCCGAAGCGGCCCAGGCGATCCAGCGCACGGAGGAGTCCGGCCGCTCGCGCAGCTCGGCGAGCGCCCACACCGACAGCGCGCCGGCGAGGACGAGCAGCGCATAGGCCCGCGCGTAGAGCGAGAAGCCGACGAGGATCGGGCTGATCGCCGCCAGGCAGGCGGTCGCGACGCCGACGCGCTCGCCGAGCAGGCGCCGTGCGGCGGCGAACGACACGGGGACGGTGGCCACGCCCGCGAGCAGCGAGACCATCCGCAGTGCGCCGGCGCCGTGGCTTCCGGCGAGCTTCAGCCACAGCCAGGTCAGGACGTAGTAGAGCGGGGGCGTCGACTCGGTTGCGCGGATCGTGTTCCAGACGCCGCCGATCGACGGCCGCGTCGCGATCGCGCGGGTGAAGAGCTCCTCGTAGCCGAGGCTCTGCCCGCCGACGAACGCGACGCGGATGATCAGCGCCGCGGCGGTCGCCGCGACGACGAGGCCCCACGCGAGTGGCAGGGCATCGCCGCCGCCGCCGCGGCGGCGTGTGAACTCGAGGGTCGCCGCCGGCACGGGGCGTCAGGGGAGCAGGACGATCTTGCCGCGCGTCTTTCGCTTGGCCAGGTCCTCGTAGGCGGCGCGCACTTCGCTCAGCGGATAGGTCGCGGCGATCGGGATCTCAAGCGTGCCGTCGGCGACGAGCGCCGCGAGCTCGGCGAGGATCTCCCGCGTCGCTACGGCATGCGTCCCCTGGCCGCCGATCCCGAGCCGTTCGATCGCCGCGAAGTCGGCGATCGTGTTGATCCGATCGGGTGCCACGCCGAGCTCGATCGCCAGGTCGGCGTAGCCCCCGCCGAAGGTGTCGATGAAGGCGTCGAGCCGGCCGCCCGCCGCGGCGAGCAGTCGCTCGCCCTGGCCCTCGCCGTAGGTGACCGGGATCACGTCGCGGGAGCGCAGCCAGTCGTGGTTTGGCTCGCTCGCGAGCCCGATCACGGTGGCGCCGGTGCGTCGCGCGAGCTGCACGGCGGCTGAGCCGACGCCGCCCGCAGCCGCTGAGACGGCGACGACCTCCCCGGGCTTGGGGGCCACGGCGTCGACGCACGCGTAGGCGGCCATCGAGGCGACGAAGATCGAGCCTGCGACCTCCCACGGGATTTCCGCGGGCTTGGCGGTGATCTGCGTGAGCGGCGCGACGACCAGCTCGGCGTGGCTCGCTCGCCGCTCGGTCCAGCCGATCACCTCGTCGCCGGCGGCGGCGCCGTCGGCCCCCGCGCCGAGCGACTCGACGACGCCCGCGAAGTCCGTGCCCTCGCCGCTTGGGAACGTCGCCGGCCAGCGCTCGTGCAGGAACCCTTCGCGGATCGCGATCTCGCCGGGGTTGATCGAGGCGGCGCGCACGCGGACGAGCGCCTCGCCGCCACCCGGCAGCGGGTCCTCGACGTCGCGAACCTCGAGGACCTCCGGGCCGCCATAGTGGTCAAACCTGACTGCCTTCACGTGGGCCTCCTGGGGGGCGCGGGGACGGGACCGGCTCGGCGTGATTGTAGGAGCGCGAAGATCCGCGCCACGGTAACCGGATCGTCGCCAGCACGGGCGACCGGCGCATCTAGCGTCCGGCGGCGTCGCTGCCGCAGCACCGACAACCGAGGCGCTGATCCGAAAGGATTATGGAGACCACCGATTCGCTCCCGTCGATGACCCTCCCGACCTCCGAGTCGTTCTCGACGGGCGGCGCGGCAACGAGCGGTGAGGTGCCGGCCAGCGTCTCGCTGACGCCCGGGACGGGCAAGGAGCGCGAGACGCTCCAGCGCCTGGCCGAGGTTGCGGGGACCGCCAACGGAAGCGGCGGTCCCGCCCTTCGAAGGAGAGCCAAATGGTGATATCACTCTTGGCTTCATGCTGCTCTTGGAGGACAGCCCGCAGGCGTTGATCGAGGAGGCACGCGCGCGCACGCGCCGGCGGCGGCGGCGTGGCGGCCTCGCGCTCGCGCTGCTCATCGCCATCGGCGCGGTTGTCGGCCTCATGGTCCGCGCCGGCGGTTCCGGCGTCGTGAGCGAATCCGCCTCGACGCCGTTTGCGAACCTCGCCGCGTTCGCGGGTCAGGGTGAGCTCGCGTTTGT
>DATBPB010000024.1:0-14848 GCA_036561565.1 Solirubrobacteraceae bacterium
CCCCGCCCTTTCGTCCTCGACGACGATCGCCGTCTCAGACCAGCGCACGCGCGTCGCGACCACCGACCGCGCGCACTCGACGACCGTCACCCCGCGGCGGCCGAGGCAGGGCCAGATCCGCCGCCCGCCGGTCGAGCAGCGCCCGGCGCCAAAGCTCAACACCGGCCGGATCGCGGCGCTGCTCGGCGGCATCGCGCTGATCGCGATCGTCGTCGTGATCGTCGTCCTCTCGAGCCAGCCCTCCAACACGGTGCGCCTGCAGACGCAGCCCTTCTCGACCCATTTCGGCGCCGTCTACAACCAGCTCCAGACGCTGATCAACACCAACACAGGGGGGTGAGGTCGGTGCACATGTGCCCCGCACGGGGTATGCACCGACCTCGGGATGGGTGCACATGTGCCCCGCACGGGGGGTATGCACCCATCCCCTAGGAATCTCGCAACGCCGCTGCCTCATCCGCCAGCCGGCCCAGCCTGACCGCGTCGCGAAGGCGCGTCATGAGGCGCGCGATGAAGGTCAGGTTGTGAAGCGTCAGCAGCCGCCCGCCGCTCTGCTCGCCGGTGCGCGCGAGGTGGTGCAGGTAGCCGCGCGAGAGCCCCGCCGCGCAGGCCGGGCAGGGGCAGTCCTCGGCGAGCGGGCGCTCGTCGAGCCTGAACGCCGGGCGGTCGACCTGCAGGCGCCAGCGGTTCGCAGGATCGGCGACGAGCGCGGTCCCGTGGCGGGCGAGACGGGTCGGCATCGCGCAGTCGAAGGTGTCGATGCCGAGCTCGACGCCGCGAATCAAATCGTCGACGTCGCCGATCCCCAGCAGGTGGCGCGGGCGCTCCGGCGCGAGCCGTTCGAGCTCGCGCGTCGCCCAGCCGACGACCTCATACATCTGCGCCTTGTCGGCGCCGAGCGAGCCGCCGATCGCGACCCCGTCGCAGCCGCTCGCCACGACCGCCTCGGCCGACTCGATCCGCAGGTCCTCGTGGACCCCGCCCTGGACGATCCCGTAGTGAAGCGACGGCGGCCCCGGGTGCTCCTCGCGCCAGCGGATCCCGCGCTCGAGCCAACGGTGCGTGCGCTCGGTCGAGCTCGCCGTGTACTCGCGCGTGGCGTGGAACGGCGTGCACTCGTCGAAGGCCAGCACGATGTCGGAGTGAAGCTGGGCCTGCACGGCCATCGAGATCTCGGGGCTGATGAAGCGCTCGGAGCCGTCGATCGGCGAGCGGAAGCGCACGCCCTCCTCCTCGATCGTGACGATCGCCCCCTCGCCGGCCGCGCCGCGGCGCCCCTTGATCTCATCGGCCACGCCGCCGTGGCCGAGCGAGAAGACCTGGAAGCCGCCGGAGTCTGAGATCACCGCACCCTCCCAGCCCATGAAGCGATGCAGGCCTCCGAAGCGCTCGACGACCTCGCCGCCGGGGCGCAGCATCAGGTGGAAGGTGTTGCCGAGCACCAGCTCGTAGCCGAGCCCGGCGACCTCGGAGGCGGCGACGCCGCGCACACTGCCCTTCGTCGCCAGCGGGACGAAGGCCGGCGTCGAGACTTCGCCGTGGGCTGTCTCGAGCACGCCCGTCCGCGCGCGGGTCGTCGCGTCGCGCGCGGTGATTCGCAGCGCTGGCATCACGGCATCCTAGATACGGTCTGCGGCGTGCTGGCGAGCATCTTCAGCGTCGCCAAGAATCTGGGCTACCCGGTGCTCGGAGTGTTCGTCGGCATCGAGGCGCTCGGGATCCCGGTGCCCGGGGAGACCGCGGTGATCTTCGCGGGCCTCGCCGCAGCCAGCGGACGGCTCTCGATCGTGCTCGTCATCGTCGTCGCCTCGGCCGGAGCGATCATCGGCGACAACATCGGCTTTGCCATCGGCCGCCGCGGGGGGCGCAAGCTGCTCGAGCGCCCGGGCCGCTTCGAGGCCGAGCGGCGCCGCGTGCTCGAGATCGGCGACCCGTTCTTCGAGCGCCACGGCGGCAAGGCCGTCTTCCTCGGCCGCTGGATCACCGGCCTGCGCGTCTGGACGTCCTGGCTCGCGGGCGCGAGCGAGATGACCTGGCCGACGTTCGTGGTCTGGAACGCGCTCGGCGGGATCTGCTGGTCGACGAGCGTCGCGCTGGCCGCCTACTACGGCGGGACGGGGGTCGAGAAGGTGTTCAGCAAGATCGGCCTCTACGGCGTGATCGTCGCCGGCGTGCTCGTCGTCGCGGTCGGCGGCTGGTGGTGGCGCCGGCGCCGGCGCCGCCGCGACGATCAGCCTTCCACCTGAAGCAGCGAGCGGCCGGTCATCTCGCGTGGCTGCTCGATTCCGAGCAGCTCGAGCGCGGTCGGTGCGACGTCGGCGAGGACGCCCTCGCGCGGTAGCTCGGCGGCGTTGGTCGTGACGATCAGCGGCACGGGATTGAGCGAATGCGCCGTCTGCGGCCGCCCGTCGGCGGTCAGCATCTCGTCGCTGTTGCCGTGGTCGGCGGTGACGATGCAGGCGCCGCCCGCCTCGTGGACGGCGCCGACGACTTCGGCCAGGCAGCCGTCGACGGTCTCGACGGCGGCGACGGCGGCCTCGATCACGCCCGTGTGGCCGACCATGTCGGCGTTTGCGAAGTTGATGATCGCGAAGCTCGGCGAGTCCTCACGCCAGGCGGCGACGAAGGCCTCGGCGGCCGGGCGGGCGCTCATCGCCGGCGCGTGGTCGTATGTCGGGACGTCGCGGCGCGAGGGTACGAGCTCGCGGCGCTCGCCCGGCTGGGGCTGCTCCTCGCCGCCGCCGAAGAAGTACGTCACGTGGGGGTACTTCTCGGTCTCGGCGACGTGCAGCTGGCGCCCGCCCGTGGCGGCGATCAGCTTCGGCAGCGTCGTCCGCGGGCGCTCGGGGGCGAACGCCACGGGGTAGGGCCAGCCCTCCTCGTATTCCGTCATCGTCGCCAGCGCCGCAACCGGCTGCGCGCCGCCGCGGTCGACCTCCTCGAAACCCGGCTCGGCGAGCGCGCGGACGATCTCGCGCATCCGGTCGGGGCGGAAGTTGAAGCAGAAGACGCGGTCGCCGGCCGCGATCGGCGCGGGCTCGCCGATCACCGTCGGCTCGATGAACTCGTCCGTCTCGCCGCGATCGTAGGCCGCCTGGACAGCCTGCGCCGCGCTGTCGGCGTGGTGCGGCGCGCGGGCGTGGACGAGCAGATCGTAGGCGCGCTGGGTGCGCTCCCAGCGGCGGTCGCGGTCCATCGCGAAGTAGCGGCCGACGACCGAGGAGATCCGCGCCGCGCCGGACTCCTGCAGGCGGCGGATCGACTCCAGACCGTCGTTCGGGCCGGTGTCGCGCCCGTCGGTGAAGGCGTGGACGATCAGCTCGCCGGTCTCAAGCGCCCGCGAGGCGCGGATCAGCTCGAGCAGGTGAGCTTGCGAGGAGTGAACGCCGCCGTCCGAGACGAGGCCGACCAGATGCACCGTCCCCGGACCCTCGAGCGCCGCGCGGATCACCGGGTTGGCGGCCATCTCGCCGTCGCGCATCGCGTCGTCGATCCGCGCCAGGTCCTGGCGCAGCACGGCGCCCGCTCCGAGGTTGAGGTGCCCGACCTCGGAGTTGCCCATCTGGCCGTCGGGGAGGCCGACCGCGCGGCCGCAGGCCTCAAGGCGCGTGTGCGGGTAGCGCGCCCAGAGCTCGTCGAAACAGGGCGTGCGCGCCAGCTCGATGGCGTTGCCGGGGCCCGGCGGGGCGAGCCCCCAGCCGTCGAGGACGATCAGGCAGACCGACGGGACCGGTAGGCGCGCCGGGCCGGCCGCCGGCGTCACCGGGCGGCCCCGGCGATCGCCGCGAACGACGCCGCGTCGAGCGACGCGCCGCCGACGAGCGCGCCGTCGACGTCGGGGAGGGCCAGCAGCTCGCGTCCGTTGTCGGGCGTCACCGAGCCGCCGTAGAGGACCTGGACGTGCTCGGCGGCGCCGCTGTCGCGCGAGCGCACGAGGGCGCGGATGAAGCTCGCGGCCTCCTGGGCCTGCTCGGACGTCGCGACGCGGCCGCTGCCGATCGCCCAGATCGGCTCGTAGGCGATCGCCACCTCGCCGAGGCGCTCGCTCGGCACGTGCTCGAGCCCCTCCTGAACCTGATTTCGCAGCTTCCGCTCGGTCTCGCCCGCGAGCCGCTCCTCCTCGCTCTCGCCGACGCAGAGGATCGGGCGCAGGCCGGCCGCGATCGCACTCGCCAGTTTGAGCGCGACGGCGCGGTCGGTCTCGCCGAACAGCCGGCGGCGCTCGCTGTGGCCGATCACGACGCCCGCCACGTCGAGCTCGGCGAGCATCGCGGCCGAGACCTCGCCGGTGAACGCGCCGCTGGCGGCCTCGTGCATGTTCTGGGCGAAGACGCCGACGCGCGAGCCGCGCGCACTGGAGACCATCGCCTCGAGCGCCGTGAACGGCGGGCAGATCGCGATCTCGACGTCCTGCGGCAGGCTCGACACCCGCGGCAGCAGCGCCTGGATGAACACCTCGGCCTCGGCGACCGTCTTGTTCATCTTCCAGTTCCCGGCGATCAGCGCCGGGCGGCTCATGCCGCCGCCTCGAGCGCCGCGACGCCCGGGAGCTCGCGCCCCTCGATCAGCTCGAGCGTCGCTCCGCCGCCGGTGGAGAGGTGCGAGACCGAGCCCTCGAGCCCGAGCATCGTCAGCGCGGCGACGCTGTCGCCGCCGCCTGCGACCGAGGTCCCCGGTGAGGCCGCGACGGCCTCCGCGACGGCCTTCGTGCCGGCGGCGAACGCGGGTAGCTCGAAGACGCCCATCGGCCCGTTCCAGAAGATCGTCCCCGCCTTCGCGATCTCCTGCGCGTAGGCGGCCGCCGTGCGCGGGCCGATGTCGAGGCCGATCCAGCCGTCCGGCACGTCGACGCCGTCGCTGTCGCGGCGCGGCTCCCCCTCCTCCATGCTCTCGGCGATGCCGAGGTCGACCGGCAGCAGCAGCTTCGCGTGCGAGGTCTTCGCCAGCTCGAGCGCGTCGCGCGCCGGGGCGAGCCCCTCCTCCTCGCACAGCGAGGCGCCGGTCGAATGGCCCTGCGCGGCAAAGAACGGGAAGCACATCGCGCCGCCGATCAGGATCGTGTCGGCGAGCTCGAGGAAGCGCCGGATCACGGCGATCTTGTCGGTCACCTTCGCGCCGCCGAGGACCGCGACCAGCGGTCGCTGCGGGTTCGCGAGGATCGCGCGGATCTGCGTGACCTCGCGCTCCAGGAGCAGCCCCGCCGCCGACTGCTCGACGTGGTGCGTGACGCCCTCGGTCGAGGCGTGCGCGCGATGCGCCGAGGCGAACGCGTCGTCGACGTAGACGTCCGCGAGCGCGCCGAACGCGGCCGCGAGCGTGTCGTCGTTGCGCGTCTCGCCAGGCTCGAAGCGGACGTTCTCGAGCAGCGCGACCTGCCCCGGCTCGAGTGCCGCGGCGGCGGCCTGCGCGCTAGGCCCGACGACGTCGGTCGCGAACGCGACCTCGCAGCCGAGCAGATCGCCGAGGCGCTCAGCCACCGGCGCGAGGCTGAGCGCCGCGTCGGGCGCGCCCTTCGGCCGGCCGAGGTGCGAGGCGAGGATCACGCGCGCGCCGCGGCGGCGGAGGTTCTGGATCGTCGGCAGCGCCGCGCGGATCCGCGTGTCGTCGGTGATCGCCCCATCCTTGAGCGGGACGTTGAAGTCGACGCGGACCAGGACGCGACGGCCTTCGACGTCGATGTCGTCGAGGCGCTTCACGACAGTCGCTGGACGAGCTCCATGACGCGGTTCGAGTAGCCCCATTCGTTGTCGTACCAGGCGACCGTCTTGACGAGCGTGCCGTCGATGACCGCCGTCAGGCCACCGTCGACGATCGAGGAGAACGGGTTGCCGACGATGTCGGTCGAGACGATCGGATCCTCGGTGAACTGCATGATCCCGGCGAGCTCGCCGCTGTCGGCGCGGCTGCGCAGCGCCTCGTTGACCTCCTCGACGCTCGTCTCGCGCGCGGCTTCGAAGGTCAGGTCGACGAGCGAGCCGGTCGGCACCGGCGCGCGGACCGCGAAGCCGTGCAGCCTCCCCTGCAGCTCGGGAAGCACGAGGCCGACGGCCTTCGCGGCGCCGGTCGAGGTCGGGACGAGGTTCAGCGCGGCGGCGCGCGCGCGGCGCAGGTCGCGGTGCGGGCCGTCGAGCAGGTTCTGGTCGGCGGTGTAGGCGTGGATCGTCGTCATCAGCCCATGGCGGATGCCGATCACCTCGTTGACGACCTTCGCCATCGGCGCGAGGCAGTTCGTGGTGCACGAGGCGTTGGAGATGATGTGGTGCTGCGCGGCGTCGTAGCGGTCGAAGTTGACGCCGATCACGACCGTGATGTCCTCGCCCGTCGCGGGAGCCGAGATGACGACCTTCTTCGCGCCGGCGTCGAGATGCTTTGAGGCCCCCTCGCGGCCGGTGAAGATGCCCGTCGACTCGATCACGACCTCCACGCCGAGATCGCCCCACGGAAGGCTCGCGGGGTCGCGCTCGGCGAGGATCCGCATCCGCGCGCCGTCGACGACGAGGTGGTCGCCGTCGACCTCGACGCTGCCGGGGTAGCGTCCGAGCACCGAGTCGTAGCGCAGCAGGTGCGCGTTCGTCTGCGGGTCGCTGATGTCGTTCGCCGCGACCCACTCGATGTCCGCGCCGGCGGCTGCCGCGGCGCGGAAGATGTTGCGACCGATCCGGCCGAAGCCGTTGATCCCCACCCGTACCGCCATCCAAGCACCCTCCGAAGCGCGTCGTTTCAGGGACTCCCGCCGCGCCCACGGCGGCGGATGCCAACGCTATCAGCGCGCCCCGGGGGCGCGACCGCGCGAATCTCAGCGCGAGCCGCTGACAAACTCGACGCGCAGCCCGTCCGGGTCGCGGACGTAGGCCGCGTAGTAGCGCGCCCCGTAGCGGGGGTGCGCCGCGGGCGGCGAGTCGTCGAGGCCGCCGTGGCTCAGCGCGGCGCGGTGGGCGCCGGCCACCGCGGCTCGGCCGCGGGCGTGCAGCGCGACGTGCCCGTAGCCCGGCGCCGGGGCGCGTCCGCGCACCGCGATCCAGAAGCACGGCGCCGACATCCCGTAGGCGATCGCGTGCTCGCCGGTATGCATGCGCCGGCCACCGAGGGCGAGGAAGACGGCGTCGTAGAAGGCTGCTGAGCGCTCGAGCTGCGAGACCTCGAACCCGACGTGGTCGATCACTGATCCTCCGGCACCCTGCCGGCGTCGCGGTGGTTGACCGCGACGAGCACGTCGTCGCGGGCGCCGTAGCGCGCGGCGAGATGCTCGGCGATCGCGACCGAGCGGTGTCGGCCGCCGGTGCAGCCGATGGCCACCAGCAGATGCGACTTGCCCTCGGCGACGTACTGGCCGAAGAGGTAGTCGAGCAGCGGCTCGAGCAGAGCGTAGAACTCGGCGAGCTTGCCGTCGCGGTCGATGAAGTCGACGACGCGCTGGTCGAGTCCGGTGAGCCGGCGCAGCTCCGGCTCATAGTGCGGGTTGGGCAGGAAGCGGACGTCGAAGAGCAGGTCGGCGTCGCGCGGCGGGCCGTGCTTGAAGCCGAAGCTGTAGAAGGTCAGCGCGAGGCGCGTGGCGGGCTGCTGCGCCAGGAAGGCGTCGACGATCTTGGCCCGCAGCATCGCGGCGGTCAGAGCGGTCGTGTCGATGACAGCGTCGGCGCGGGCGCGCAGCGCGGCCAGCTGCGTGCGCTCGGCGGCGATGCCGGCGGTGATCGAGCCGCCCTCGGCCAGCGGATGGCGGCGGCGGGTCTCCTTGTAGCGGTTGAGCAGCGTCTCGTCCTCGGCGTCCAGGAACAGCAGGCGCTGGCGGATCCCCTTGCGCGGCAGGGCGTCGAGGACCGCCGTAAGCGCCTCGAAGTACTCGCCGCCGCGCACGTCGCAGACGACCGCCGCGCGCTCGACCTTCGAGCCCTCGTGCACGAAAAGCTCGATCAGGCTGCCGATCATCTCCGGCGGCAGGTTGTCGACGCAGAAGTAGCCGGCGTCCTCGAAGACGTTCATCGCCGTGGACTTGCCCGCGCCCGAGAAGCCCGTGATGATCATCAGTTCCGCAAGCGCGCCCGCGGCGTCCGCCATCAGGGCGAATCGTCGCGCACCGCCCGGACGCGCGGCGCTAGCCGCCGACGCGGTGCAGGTGGGCGTGGAGCTCGCGCCCGACCTTCGCCGGCAGCCCCGGCACCGCCTGGAGGTGCTCGGCGCTCGCCTGCAGAACCGCGTCCGGGGACCCGAAGTGGGCAATCAGGGCGCGCTTTCGCGCCGGGCCGACGCCCGGCAGGTCGTCGAGCAGCGACGCCGTCATCGCGCGGTCGCGGCGCGAGCGGTGGTGGGTGATGGCGACACGGTGGGCCTCGTCGCGGATCCGGGCGAGCAACTGCAGCTCGGGGCTCTCGTGCGAGAGAACGATCGGCTCGCGCCGGCCCGGCACGAAGACCTCCTCGAGGCGCTTGGCGAGTGAGATCACGGCGACACCCTGGGCGCGCGCCTCCGCGAGCGGCTCGAGCGTCGCGCTCAGCTGCCCCTTGCCGCCGTCGATCACGATCAGGTTCGGAAGCGCCGCAAAGCTGGCGTCGTAGCGCGACTCGTGCGGCGAGGTGTCGGCCTGGCGCTCCCAGTTGGTCATCCGGCGGCGCAGCACCTCCGCCAGCGAGGCGAAGTCGTCGGAGCCGCTCACCGTGCGGATGCGGAAGCGCCGGTAGTCCGAGCGCTTCGGCGCGCCGGCCTCGAAGACGACCATCGCGGCGACGCTGTGGGTTCCGTGGATGTTCGAGATGTCGTAGCACTCGATCCGCATCGGGACCGCGGTGAGCGCCAGCGCCTCGCGCAGCCCGTCGAGCGCCTCGGCGCGCCGCTCGCGCCGCCGCGCCGCCTTGAGCTGCTCCTCCTCGATCGCCAGCGCAGCGTTGCGCGCCGCCAGCTCGAGGATCCGGCGCTTGTCGCCCCGCTCGGCGGCGCGGATCTCCACGCGGCCGCCGCGGCGTGCCGCGAGCGCCTCGACGACGACGTCCGAGAGGGGCTCCTCGACGACGACGAGCGCCGGTACCGAGGCCGCGTTCTCGTAGTACTGGAGGACGAACTCCTCGACCACCTCGCGCGCCGGCCGCTCGGCCTCGTTGGCGAGATAGAAGGACTGGCGGTCCGAGAGCGCGCCGTCGCGGACCTGGAAGACCTGGGCGTTGGCGTCGCGCCCCGACAGCGCGACCGCGATCGCGTCGAGCGTCCCGACCGCCTGGCCGGCGACGCGCTGGCGCTGGAGCAGCGAGCGCACGGCCTGCAGGCGGTTGCGCTCGACCGCCGCCTGCTCGAACTCCTGAGCCGCCGCCGCGGCGTTCATTCGCTGCTCGAGCTCGCGCTGGATCTCGCCGTAGCGGCCGCCGAGGAAGTCGATCGCCCGTTCGATCCCGCGGCGGTACTCGGCGCGCGTGACGTAGCCGACACACGGCGCTCCGCAGCGGTTGATGTGGTAGTCGAGGCACGGCGATCCCGAGCGGCGGCCCGGCTCGCTGCCGGTGCAGGAGCGGATCAGGAAGATCCGGCTCAGCAGCTCGAGCGTCTCACGGACGCGCTTGGCGTTGGAGTAGGGGCCGAAGTAGGCGCGGTCGCGGCGGTGGCGCTCGCGCGTGAAGTAGACGCGCGGGAAGTCCTCGTCGAGTGAGATGGCGATGAACGGATACGACTTGTCGTCGCGCAGGCGGATGTTGAAGCGCGGCCGGTACTGCTTGATGAAGCCCTGCTCAGCGAGCAGCGCCTCCGCCTCGGTGGCGACGACGACGCTCTCGATCGAGGCGACCTCGGCGATCATCGCGCCGTTCCCGCCGGCGCCGAAGTGCGAGGCGACGCGCTTTCGGATCGAGACCGCCTTGCCAACGTAGATGACCCGGCCGGCGCGGTTTCGAAACAGGTACACGCCCGGCTGGTCGGGCAGCTTGCGCCGCTGCGCGGCGAGCTCCGACGGCGGCACTATTCGTGGCGCTGCCAATTGCGGAACACGCGCATCAACCCGGCGGCGCACAGCGCCAGCAGGGCGATCTCGGCGAGCGTCCCGGCGGCGGTCGAGGTCAGGCGGCCGCTCGCCGCGAAGACGACGATCGCGGTGGCGACGGCGACATAGAGGACTCCGCGGTCGACGTCGCCGAGGCTGTAGAGGTCGGTCTGGCGGTCGCGATACAGGCGGCCGACGACGTAGGCGATCAGGGCGACGATCGAGAGCGACAGGACCGCTCCGATCAGGCCCGCCGTGTCGCTGCCGCCGGGCACCGCGACGACCGCCACCGCCAGGGCGACGATGATCGCGACGTTGCGCAGATCCTTCATCTGCCTTGAGTGTAGATCGTCAGGAAAGGAGCGCTTCGAGCTCGGCGTAGGCTGCCTCGACAGCCCGTTTTGCCGCCGTGTGGCGGGCCTCGTTCTTGGCCGCCTCATACCTCGTCGCCCAGGCGGCGGGGTCCGCGAGCTCCGCTTCGAGGGCCACAAGCGCCTCCTCGGCCGCTTCGACGGCGCGCTCCGCGGCCTCCTGCGCGCGGACGCGGTTCTTGCTGGGCCCGTCGGCCTTCGGCGGCTTGCTCGGCCTGGGCGCGGCGACCGCCGCCGCGGCCGGCGCTCGCGGCATCCGGTCCGGCCGCGGCGCGGGCGGCTCACCCGCCGCGCGGCGCTCCTCGCGCACGCGCAGGTACTCCGCCCAGCCGCCGACGTAGCTGCGCAGCTCGCCGCCCTCGACGGCGATCGTGCGCGTTCCGACGGCGTCGAGCAGCGCGCGATCGTGGGAGACGAGGATCAGCGAGCCCTTGAACGCGGTGAGCGCGTCCTCGAGCGCCTCGCGCGACTCGAGGTCGAGATGGTTGGTGGGCTCGTCGAGGATCAGCACGTTCGCGCCGCTGTTGACGAGGATCGCGAGCGAGAGGCGGCGGCGTTCGCCGCCGGAGAGGCCGGCGAGCGGCTTCTCGGCGAGCTCGCCGCCGAACAGGAAGCGTCCCAGCAGCGCCCGAGCGCGATTGGGCGTGAGGCCCGTCGCGCGCTGCGTCGCCTCCAGCACGTTGCCCTGGCTGCCGATCTCCTCGGCGTGCTGGGAGAGAAAACCGACCTTGACGTTGTGTCCGGTGCGCAGGCGCCCCTCGTGCAGCGGCCGCGCGCCGGCGAGGATCTGGATCAGCGTCGTCTTGCCGGCGCCGTTTGGGCCGACGAGCGACACGTGCTCGCCGCGCTCGAGCCAGAGCGCGACGTGCTCGAGCAGCACGATCGGCGGATCGCCGACGTCGACGCGCCCGTCCTCGAGCTCGAAGATGACTCGGCCGGTGCGCTCCGGCGCCTCGAAGCGGAAGGCGAGCGAGGCGCCGTCCTCGGGCGGTCGCTCGATCCGCTCGATCTTGGCGAGCGCCTTGACGCGCGACTGGGCCTGGCGCGCGCGGGTGCCGGCGCCCCAGCGGGCGACGAACCGCTCGAGCCGCGCGACCTCGGCCTGCTGGCGCTCGATCGCGCGACCCAGCGCGATCTCGCGACTCGCCTGCTCGGCGCGCCAGGCGTGCCAGGTGCCGGGAAAGAACCGGCTGCGCCCGGCCTCCAGCTCGAGCACCGCCGTGCCGACCGTCTCCAGGAACCAGCGGTCGTGGGCGACCAGCGCGATCGCGGCGTCGAGTGAGACGAGCGTCTGCTCGAGCCACTCCAGCGACTCGATGTCGAGATGGTTGGTCGGCTCGTCCAGCAGCAGCAGATCGGGCCGCGTGGCGAGTGCGCGGGCCAGCGAAGCGCGCGTCAGCTCGCCGCCGGAGAACGTGCGAAGCCCGCGTTCGAGGTCCCGATCGGAGAAGCCGAGACCGTGCGCCATCTCGGTCGCGCGGTCGCGCCAGAGGTAGCCGCCGAGGTGCTCGAGGTCGGCCTGCGCGCGCGCGTAGCGGTCGAGCGTGGCGCCATCGGAGGCTCCGGCGGCCATCTCCGCCTCGAGCCCGCGCAGCCGCTCCTCGATCGCGAGCTCCGTGGCGCAGCCCGACAGCAGGTAGTCGCGCAGGCTCAGCCCGCGCTCGCGCGGCGGGCGCTGGTCGTGCAGCGCGACGCGGACGCCCCTGGCGAGCGATAGTTCGCCGCCGTCGATCTCCGCCTCGCCGGCGAGCATTCGCAGCAGGGTCGTCTTGCCGGCCCCGTTTCGCCCGGCGATCGTCATCCGCTCGCGGCGCTCGAGCTTGAACGACACACCGCGCAGCAGCGGCGCTCCGGCGATGTCCTTGGCGAGATTGGCGGCGATCGCGACGGCCATCGCCTGATCGTATGGCGCTGCGCCCTCCGGTAGAGTGGGCGCCCGGTGCGCCGCCTGATCGCCCTCACCACGACGACCCTGATCGGGCTTCTCCTGCTGGTGCCCGCGACGGCCCTCGCCCACGACGGCGGCGAGGGGCTCTACGGACAGACCGACGACAAGGTGACGGCCGCGATCGGCGGGATCCTGATCGTCGCGGTCCCGCTGTTCGTCTTCTCGATGAGCATGCTCCAGGGACACCTGGAGAAGCGCAAGGACGCCCGCAAGGCTGCCGCGAAGGCGCGCGCCAAGAGCTCCGAGTGGCAGCGCGGCTGGTAGCCGCGGCGACCCGCTAGGCGTCGCCGCCGCGCCGTTTCGCCGATGGCCAGTACGCCGGCGATCGAAGTCCACGATCTGCGCAAGGCCTACGGCGAGGTCGAGGCCGTGCGCGGCGTCGAGTTCACGGTCGCGCGCGGGGAGATCTATGGCCTGCTCGGGCCCAACGGAGCGGGCAAGACGAGCATCGTGGAGATCCTCGAGGGCTACCGCGAGCGCAGCTCGGGGACCGTCAGCGTGCTCGGGCACGACCCCGGCGAGCGTCCGATCGAGCTGCGCCGCCGCGTCGGCATCGTGCTCCAGTCAAGCGGCATCTACAGCCAGGTCCGCGTCGCCGAGGTGCTCCGCCACTTCGCCCGCTTCTATCCCCACCCGCGTGCCGTCGATGAGGTCGTCGAGCTGGTCGGGCTGGGCGACAAGCGCGACGAGCGCGCGCGACGCCTTTCGGGCGGACAGCGGCGCCGCCTCGACCTCGCGCTCGCTCTGATCGGCGACCCCGAGCTGATCTTCCTCGACGAGCCGACGACGGGCTTCGATCCGGCGGCGCGGCGCACCGCCTGGGACACGATCCGGACGCTTCGCGACCTGGGCAAGACCGTGCTGCTGACCACCCACTATCTCGACGAGGCCCAGGAGCTCGCCGATCGCGTGGCGATCATCAAGGGCGGCAAGATCCTCGCCGAGGGCTCACCGGCCCAGCTCGGCGTCGGCGGGTCCTCGCGCTACCGGGTCGCCTATCTCGACGGCGGCGAGCCGGTCGTCGAGCAGACCGAGGATCCGACCGCGCTGCTGCACGAGCTGACCTCCGCCGCGCTGGCCCGCGGCGAGCGCCTCGAGGGGCTCTCGGTCACGCGGCCGAGCCTCGAGGAGGTCTATCTGGAGCTGACCGCCGATGGCTGACTCGCTCGTCCTGCTGTGGCGCCAGTACCGCTTCGAGCGGCGCCTGTTCTGGCGCAACCCGACCGCGGCCTTCTTCAACTTCCTGCTGCCGCTGATCTTCCTCGCGCTGTTCGGCGCGATCGTCAGCGGCCACCGCCACGAGCTCACGATCATCGTGCCGGGCATCGCCGGGATGAGCGTCATGTCCACGACGTTCACGGCGATGGCCTACAACCTGACGTTCCTGCGCGAGCAGGGAGTGCTGAAGCGGATGCGGGGGACGCCGCTGCCGAGCGGCGTCTACCTCGGCGGACTCGCTCTCCACGCCGTCACCAACGCCGCGATCCAGCTCGTGATCGTGATCCTCGCCGGCCGGCTCGTGTTCGGCCTCGGCTGGCCGGCCGACGGGGCCGAGCTGGTCGCCTTCGGCGTCCTCGGCGTCGTCTGCTTCTCCTCGCTCGGCGTCGCGCTTTCGCACCTGATTCCGAACTTCGAGGCAGCGCCGGCGATCGTCAACGCGGTGTTCGTGCCGGTGATCCTGATCTCGGGCGTCTTCTTCGACGCGAAGAACGTGCCGAGCTTCCTGCGCGACATCGCGCAGGCGCTGCCGCTGGTGCATCTCGTGAACGGGCTGTCGGGGGGGCTGGTCGCCCATCATGGCGGCCTCTCGCAGCACCTCACGGCGCTGCTCGTACTCGGCCTGTGGACGGCCGGCGGGGTGATCGTCGCCGTGCGGGGCTTCTCGTGGGAGGCGCGCCGCGACTGACTCAGACCACGATCCGAAGCGCCAGATCGTGCGAGCAGCCGCACTCGAGCAGGCGGCGGACCATGTCCAGATCGACGCACTCGCCCTCGACGCGCGTCGCCGCAAGCATCAGCGCCTGGGTGGCGTCGAAGCCGAGGTCGACGAAGGCCTGCGCCCTCGCCTGTTCGTTGGCAGTCGCCGTCTGAGCTCCCGACATCGCCTCCGCCTCCTTCCGTGACACAACAGGTGGCGGGGATCAGAGCAGCGGCGCCGGACGGATAGGCTTCAGCGTCGATGGCCGTAACGGAGTCGCTCGAAGCCGTCCGCTGGGATCTCGCCGACCTCGTCGACGGTGCCGGCCCGGAGGCCGTCGACAGCCTCATCGACCGCGCGCTCGAGCAGGCCGCAAGCTTCGCGGCGCGGCGCCGCGGCACGCTTGCGACGATCGACGGCGCGACCCTCGCGGAGGCGATGCGCGAACTCGGCGACATCTACGACCTCGTCGGGCGGGCCGACTCCTACGCATCGCTCGACTTCTCGACCGACACCGCGGATCCCGCTCGCGGCGCGCTCGTCGCCCGCGTCCAGGAACGCCTCACCGAGCTCTCGACGACGCTGCTCTTCTTCGAGCTCGAGTGGGCCGCGCTCGACGACGAGCGGGTCGACGCTCTGCTGGACCACGACGG
>DATBPB010000025.1:0-23455 GCA_036561565.1 Solirubrobacteraceae bacterium
GCTGGACGATCTCGCGCGGGTTCTCGACGTGGTGGGCGGCCAGCTCGGAGATGTGGACCAGGCCCTCGACGCCGTCGAGGATCTCGACGAACGCGCCGAAGGTGACGACCTTCGTCACGGTCCCCTCGAGCTCGTCGCCGACGTTGTAGGTGTTGACGATCCGCTGCCACGGATCCTCCTGGGTCTGCTTGAGGCCGAGCGAGATGCGCTGGCGCTCGCGGTCGATGTCGAGCACCTTGACCCGCACCGTGTCGCCGATCTCGAGCACCTCGCTCGGGTGGTTCACGTGCGACCAGGACAGCTCGGAGATGTGGATCAGGCCGTCGATCCCGTCGAGGTCGACGAACGCGCCGAAGTCGACGATGTTCGAGATCTGGCCCTCGACGACGAGCCCCGGCTCGAGGCGGTCGAGGATCTGCTGGCGGACCTCCTTGCGCTCCTCCTCGAGCACCGCGCGGCGCGACAGCACGACGTTGTTGCGCGAGCGGTTCAGCTCGATGACCTTGCACTCGATCTGCGTGCCCATGTACTCGTCGAGGTTGGGCACGCGGCGGATGTCGACGAGCGAGGCGGGCAGGAAGCCGCGCACGCCGAGGTCGATGATCAGGCCGCCCTTGACGACCTCGATGACGGTCCCCTCGACGGGCTCGCCGGACTCCGCCGCAGCCTCGATGCGCCGCCACGCCTTCTCGAAGCGGGCGCGCTTCTTGGACATGATCAGGCGGCCGTCCTGGTCCTCCTTGGTCAGGACCAGCGCGTCGACCTCCTCGCCGAGTGAGACCTCGTCGTGGGGGTCGACCGCCTTGCGGATCGAGAGCTCGTTGGCGGGGATGACCCCCTCCGACTTGTAGCCGATGTCGACGAGGACCTCGTCATGGTCGATGCGGACGACGTGGCCCGTCACGACCTCCCCCTCCTCGAAGGGGCGCATCGTCGCGTCGTAGTTGGGGACTATCTCCCCATCGACCTCGAGCAACAGACCGTCAGAGCCGTCTACGATCTTGGCTGTCGGGTTCTCCATCAGCGTGCTCACCGCGCGAAAGCGTAGCGCAGCACCGTTCCCAGACCACCCACCACGTGCGTATGATCGGCGCTGATGCCTGTCCGCGCCACGAAACGCGGCGCGCAGCGAACGCCGCTGCGCGGGGATTGCGACGTGCTCATCTGCGGCGCGAGCTTCGCCGGGCTGACACTCGCCCGCGAGCTCGAGGGGACGGGGGCGCGGGTGATGATGTTGGACCGCTACGACGTCGGTGAGCGGTCCACGTCGGCCTGCGCGGCGCCGACCGAATGGCTCGAGCGCCTGGGACTTGGCGACTCGATCCGCCAGACCTTTCCGGAGCTCGTCATGCACACGACGCGCGGAACGGTCCGCTGGGAGCTCCCGTTCACCTTCTCGACGTTCGATTACCGCCATCTGTGCGAGCTCCTGCGCGCCGGCGCGCCGTCGGTCGTGTTCGACACCGCGACCGTCGAGAGCGTGCAGACGAGCGCCGTGCACCGCATCTGCACCGATCGCGGCGAGCTGCGCGCGCCGCTCGTCGTCGACGCGCTCGGCTGGCGGCGCGTGCTGTCCAACCGGCCGGCGATCCAGCCGCCCGACGCGCGGCTCTCGCGCGGGCTCGAGGTCCACCCCGCCGGGCGCGGCGACGACATGGAGGTGTGGATCGACCCCCGCTACGTGCGCGCGGGCTACAGCTGGCGCTTTCCGGCCGACGACGAGCTTCGGATCGGCGTCGGGTCGTTCGAGCCGCGCGACCACGTCAAGGAGGCGACCATCGAGCTCGCCGGCGACCTCGGCAGCGAGGCCGTGCGCTTCCAGGGGAACTGGATCCCGCACAAGCTCCGCGCGGCGACCGAGGACGGCGTCTTCTTCGTCGGCGACTCGGCCGGACACTGCCTGCCGCTGACCGCCGAGGGGATCCGCCCGGCCTTCTACTTCGCGCTGGCGCTCGGGCGCGAGCTGCGCCACGTCCTCGACGGGCGCGCGACGCGCGACCAGGCGCTCGAGCGCTACGGCTCCTTCAGCGCGCAGCACTCCTGGCAGTACGCGGGGATGCTCGCCGCGCAGCACCTCGTCGGCCGCGTCACGGCGAGCGCGGCGCTGCGCGCGGCGGTGCGCTTCGTCGGCGTGCCGCGCGTCGGGCGCTGGGCGTTCCGCCACTACCTGGCGATCGCTCCGCCGCAGTTCGCGAGCTGGCGCGGCGAGGCGCCGAGCGTGGCGGCGGCGGGCGCCGGCGGCGCGCCGCGCGTCGGCATGGCCTCGGCTTAGCGGACGGCGCGCGGGACGCGGCGGGCGCCGCTATGTTGCGGCGCAATGGCGGCGCGGGGAGAGCGGACCGAAGCGCCGGGCGCCGGACGCGCCGTGATGCTGCTGATCGCCGGGGCGCTGTTCATGGAGCTCCTCGACGGCACGATCGTCGCGACGGCGGCGCCGCGGATGGCGCACTCGTTCGGCGTGCAGGCGCCCCAGCTGGCGGTCGCGATCACGACCTACCTCGTCACGCTCGCGGCGCTGATCCCGCTGAGCGGCTGGCTCGCCGACCGCCACGGGTCGCGCACCGTCTTCGTGCTCGGCATCGCCACCTTCACGCTCGCCTCGGGGCTGTGCGCGCTGACCGACTCGCTCGCGCAGCTGACCGCCCTGCGCGCGCTGCAGGGCGCGGGCGGCGCGACGATGGTGCCGGTCGGGCGGATGGTCGTGCTGCGCGGCACCGGGCGCGCGGGGATCGTCCGCGCCGTCGCGTTTCTGACCTGGCCGGCGCTGATGGCGCCGATCGCGGCGCCGCTCGTCGGCGGGGCGCTGACGACCTACCTCTCGTGGCGCTGGATCTTCCTGGTCAACGTGCCGCTCGGGCTGGCCGCCACCGTCGTGGCGGCGCGGATCGTGCCGCAGCTTCACGGCGAGCGGCGCGAGGGGCTCGACTGGGTCGGCTTCGCGCTGACGACGGCCTGTCTGGTCGCGATCGTCGTCTGCGCGGCCGCGCTCGGCGCGCCCCGCGTTCGCTGGGCCGAGGTCGGCGTGTCGACATCGGTCGCCCTGGTCGCGGGGGTCGCGGCGGTGCGGCACCTGCTCGACACCCCCGCGCCGCTGCTTGACCTGCGGCTGTTTGCGATTCCCACGTTTCGCACCTCCCACACCGCCGGGTCGCTGAACCGCCTGGCGATCAACGCCGTGCCGTTCCTGTTGCCGCTGCTGTTCCAGGTCGGCTTCGGCTGGACGGCGGTCAAGTCGGGCGAGGTGGTGCTCGCGCTGTTCGTCGGCAACCTGACGATCAAGCCGGCGACGACCCCGCTGCTGCGGCGGTTCGGGTTTCGCACGGTGATCATCGGCGCCAACGTCGTGGCGACGGCGACGATCGTCGGCTGCGGGCTGATCAGCGCGACGACCCCGCTCGTCGCGATCCTCGCCCTGCTCGCCGTCAGCGGCGCCGCCCGGTCGGTCGGCTTCACGGCCTACAACACGATCACCTTCGCCGACGTCGAGGCGCCGTCGATGCGCGACGCCAACACGATCGCCTGGACCGCATTTCAGGTGACGATCGCGATCGGCGTCGCGCTCGCGGCGGTCGGCGTGCGGATCGGCGCGTGGGCGGCGCCGGCGCTCGGCGGCGGATCGGCGACGCCGGCCTACCGCACGGCGTTCCTGATCCTGGCCCTGTTCACGCTCGCCTCGTGCGCGGCGGCGCTGCGGATGCGGCGCGGCGCCGGCGGAGAGCTGCTCGCTGCGGCGAGGTGATTGAGGACGTTTGTCGCGTCGCTGTCGCGACGCGACAACGAGAGCGGCGGCGGTCGGGACCGGGCGACGGTTCGGCCGCGTCGGCGGCGTCGCCAGTGGGTCTTGAGGGAACGTTGAACGGGAACTGGCGAGTGGCCGGGGCCGACCGGCCAGGACGCAGGGAGCGGGTAGGGCTTGTTGCCCTGCCGCGACCGAGGACGCCGGGCGTCGACCAGACGCCGCCATAACCGGTGGAACGTTCGCTCAAGGCCCGCTAGGGCCTGGGCATCGGCATCGGCAGGCAGGTGCTCAGCGCATCGATCTCGGCGTGGGTCAGCTTGGCGGGCACCTGCGACCAGATCGTGTTGTCGTAGAAGCTGTTCGGCGACCCGTGCGCGTAGGAGTAGCGAACCGCGTCGTCGGCGCTCGGGAAGAACTCAAGCTTCATGAAGCGCGGGCGGCCGACGAACCGGACGAGCACCGTCGTGCCCGCCGAGCGCACCGCCTTCACGGCCGGGGACGCCCTGAAGCACCTCGTCGCGGCGGTCTGGCTCACCGGCGGAGCCTGGCTGCCGCTGAGGGCTTCGGACAGGCCCGGCGGCGGCGGGGTCGAGCCGAGCACGAGATGGACTGCCAGGGCCACGACCGCGACCAGCGCAACGACGCCGGCCGCCGACCTGACGCGGCGAACTGCACGGCGTGGCAGCGCGACCGCCAATCTCATCGCCATCACATCGGCATCTGCAAGCCGATCGAACAGCGCTCGCAACGGATCCCCGATGCCCCTCCCCGAGAGGCCAATGTGCTTGATGCGGCCGGCTCCGCCTTGATCGCGGCGCCCCCGCTCCCCGACTCAGCCGCCCTACTTGGCCTCGAGCCAGTTCGGCCCGACGCCGACGTCGACGGCCAGCGGAGGGTCGAGCTCCCAGGCGCCGCACATCTCGCGCTCGATCAGGGGCCGCAGCTTCTCGACCTCCTCGGGCGGACCCTCGAAGAGCAGCTCGTCGTGGATCTGGAGGATCAGGCGGCTGCGCAGCTCGGCGGTCGCCGCGTGGCAGCGGACCATCGCCACCTTGATGATGTCCGCGGCCGTCCCCTGGATCACCGTGTTCACGGCGAGGCGCTCGCCGAGCGCGTGCTGCTGGCGGTTTCGCGCGCGCAGCTCGGGGATCTGGCGGCGGCGGCCGAGCAGCGTCGTCACGTAGCCCTGCTCGACGGCCGCGGCGATCGTCTCGTCGATGAAGCGGCGCACCGCCGGGAAGCGCTCGAAGTAGGTGGCGATGAAGACCGCGGCCTCCTCGCGCGGGATCTGCAGGCGGTCGGCGAGGCCGTAGTCGGTCAGGCCGTAGACGATCCCGTAGTTGACCATCTTGGCCTTCGAGCGCATGCCCGCGTCGAGCTCCTCGGGCTCGACGGCGAAGACCTGGCAGGCGGTCGCCGTGTGCACGTCCTCGCCGGCGCGGAAGATCGCCTTGAGAACCGGCTCGTCGGCGAGCTGGGCGAGGATCCGCAGCTCGACCTGCGAGTAGTCGGCGGCGATCAGCACGCAGCCCTCGGCGGCGGTGAAGCAGCCGCGGATCTCGCGCCCGAGCGGCGTACGGATCGGGACGTTCTGGAGGTTCGGGTTGGTCGAGGACAGCCGCCCCGTCGCGGCGGTCGTCTGCACGAACGTCGTGTGCAGGCGCGAGCGCTCGTCGACGAGGCTCGGGAGCGGCTCGAGGTAGGTCTTGACGAGCGTCGAGAGCTCACGCCAGCGCTCGATCATCGGGATGATCTCGTGCTCGCCACGGATCGCCGCGAGCACGCGCGCATCGGTCGAGAAGCCGGTCTTGCCGCGCCGCTTGCGCGACAGCGCGAGCTTCTCGAACAGGATCGACGCGAGCTGCTGCGGCGAGGCGATCACGAACTCCTCGCCGGCGGCCGCGTAGATCGAGCTCTCGAGCGAGGCGACCTCCTCGCGGACGCGCTCGGTGATCGCCGCGAGGCGCTCGAGGTCGAGCGTGATCCCGGCCTCCTCCATCGCGCGCAGCACGGCCACGAGCGGGAGCTCGACTTCGTCCATCAGCTTCGCTAGCCCGCGCTGCTCGAGCTCCGGGCGCTGGGCGGCGGCAAGCGCGGCGATCGCCGCGGCCTCCCACGGCGCGCGCTCAGCGTGGCCCGGATCGATGCCGCGGTCCTCGCACAGCTCGCCGAGCGGGTAGCCGCGGCGGGCGGGGTCGAGCAGGTAGGCGGCGACCATCGTGTCGTGGACGAGCGTCCCGGGCACGGTGCCGAGCGCCTTGGCGTCGTGGGCGACGATCGGGCGCTCGCCGAGCGCCGCGAGCACCTCGCCGGGGCCCGCGCAGTCGCCCGCGAGGACGTCGCCGGCCGCGCTCGCGAGCGCGAAGCGCCACGGGCCGCCCGCCCCGAACAGCGCGCCCTCGGGGATCTCGGGCGGGCGCACGCAGATCGCGACGGGCTCGCCGCCCGCGCCCAGCTGGGCGTCGAGCTTGGCGAGGTCCGCCTCGCGGACGCGTGCCGTGGCCGCGGCCTTCGCGGCGGGCGCGGCGCCGTTGGCCGCGACGGCCGCGGGTACCTCGACGAGCGCCTCCTCGAGGCGGCGCAGCGGATCGCGCAGCTCGTAGCGGCGAAACGTCGTGCGCAGCTGCGCGAGGTCGGGCTCCGCGGACAGGACGTCCCCGAGTGAGATCTCGAGCGGCAGGTCGCGGCGCATCGTCGCCAGCTGCTTTGAGATCACGGCGTCCTCGCGGTGAATGACGAGATTCTCGCGACGCTTGGCGCCGCTGACCTCCTCGGTGCGCTCGAGCAGGTCCTCGAGTGAGCCGAACGCCTGCAGCAGCTCGGCGGCGGTCTTCTCGCCGATCCCCGGGACGCCCGGGATGTTGTCGGACGTGTCGCCCTTGAGGCCGTAGAAGTCGGGGATCAGCTCGGGCGCGATCCCGTAGCGCTCGATCACCGCCGCGCGGTCATAGACCTTCGTCTCGGTGATGCCGCGCGCCGTCGCCATCACGCTGACGAAGCCCTCGGCGTCGATCAGCTGGAAGGCGTCGCGGTCGCCGGTGACGATCGAGACGGGGATCCGCTGATCGATCGCCAGCTGGGCGATCGTCGCGATCACGTCGTCCGCCTCGAACCCCTCGAGCCGCGCGTTGCGGTATCCGAACGCCTCGACGAGCGGCTCGAACGCCGGCCACTGCTCGCGCAGCAGATCGGGTCGCGAGCGGCGCTGCGCCTTGTAGTCGGGGTAGGTCTCGGTGCGGCCCGATGTGCCGGCGTCCCAGGCGACGATCGTCGGGGTCATTCCGTACTCGGTGATCAGCTTCACGAGCATCGAGGCGAAGCCGAAGATCGCGTTCGTCGGCTCGCCGGTTGACGTCGCGATCGCCTCCGGCAGCGCGAAGAACGCGCGGTAGACGAGGCTGTTGCCGTCGATCAGAAACAGCGCTGGCGCGGTGTCCGGCACGTCGCTGCTGACCCTAGATGATTGATTGCGCGGCCGCCGTGTCCGCCAGCCCGTGTCGGGGCGCAGGCCGGCGCGATGCCGCGATGCCGCCGGTTGGGGTGGCGCGTGCCCGGCGACGGCGCGCGCGGCGGTAGGCTGGGTCAGGATGCGGGTCACGATCAGCGGCGGCAGCGGGCTCATCGGCGCCGCGCTGGCGCAGGCGCTTCGTTCGCGCGGCGACGAGGTGACGCTGCTGAGCCGCTCCGAACGCGGCGGCGCGATCGCCTGGGATCCGCTCAGCGGTCCGCCGCCGGCGCACGCGCTCGACGGGCGCGACGCCGTCGTCAGCCTCGCCGGCGAGCCGATCGCACAGCGCTGGACGCCGCCCGCGCGCGAGGCGATCCGCCGCAGCCGCCTCGAGGGGACGGCGAACCTCGTCGCGGGCATCGAGGCCTGCCCGGAGCGCCCGCGGCTGCTGGTCGGCGCGAGCGCCGTCGGCTACTACGGCGACCGCGGCGACGAGGTGCTCGACGAGAGCTCGGCGCCGGGGTCGGACTTCCTCGCCGAGCTGTGCGTGAGCTGGGAGCGCGCGACGCTCGACGGCGGCGCGCGCGCCGGCCTGCGCGCGTGCGTGCTTCGCACCGGCGTCGTGCTCGACCGCCGCGGCGGCGCGCTCGCGAAGATGCTGCCGCCGTTTCGCCTCGGTGCGGGCGGCCCCGTCGCCGGCGGACGGCAGTACATGTCCTGGATCGCCCTGGCCGACCTCGTCGCGATGTACCTCGCGGCGCTCGAGGACGAGCGCTGGTCGGGCGCCATCAACGCGACCGCGCCGGCCGCCGTCCGAAACGGCGACTTCGCGCGCGCCCTCGGGCGCGCCCTGCACCGGCCCGCGTTCGCCCCGCTGCCCGCGATCGCGCTGCGCCTGCGCTACGGGCAGATGGCGCAGATCGTCACCGACAGCCAGCGGGCGCTTCCGGCGCGCGCGCTGGAGCTCGGCTTCGAGTTCCGCCTTGCGGCGCTCGACGAGGCGCTCGCAGCGGCGCTCAGCTGAACGCCTGAACGAAGCGCAGCGTTGCGCCGGCGCCGACGCGGTAGCCGTCGAAGGTGCGCAGCGAGGTGTCGCCGTTTCGGTCGATCGTGTAGGTCCCGATCACGCCGTGGATCACGCCGAGATGGAAGAACGTCGCGACGAGGCCGCCGGGACCGCCGCCGCGCTGGCCGGGATTCTTGGCGCGCGCGATCGCGCTCAGCACGTCGTGCATCGCCTCGTAGCCGTAGAGGGCGTAGACCGTCGGCGTCTGGCCCGGGAAGAGGCGGCGGATCTGCGCGAGGACCGTGCGCGCCGCGGGCGGGTACTGCCCCGGCTCGAGGTAGGGGCTCGTCAGGTAGGTCGCCGCCGCCGCTCCGGGGTCAAGGCCGGAGAGGAACGTCGGCCGTGCGAGCTCGCTTGGCGCGAACAGCTTGGCCGCCGGCAGCCCCGCGTGGAGCGCCTTCCAGAGGAGCTGCGTGCCGCGCTGCGGCGCGGCGCCGGCGAACACCGCGTCGGGGTGGGTTCGCGCGAGCGCGGCGGCGAGCGGGGCGAAGGCGGCGGCCGACGACGCGGTGCTCGTGTCGATCCCGTCGCGCTCGGCGACCACGTCGATCCCGGCGGCGCGAGCGGCGCTCGCGACGAGCGGCGCGATCGCGGTCTCAAAAGGCGAAGCGGATTGGCGCAGCACCGCGAGGCGGCGCACGCCCTGCGAGCGCATGAACCGCACGATCGCCTGCGCCTGGACGGTGTCTGAAGGGACGAGCCGCGCGAAGGTGCGCGGGGTGTTGCCGTAGAAGTTCAGCGGGTCGCCGCCGACATTCGCGGGTCCGCGATCGGTGAAGCCCGGGTAGGGGGCGCCGGGGCTGAGCTGAAGGATGCCGTTCTGGTTGTTGAGCGGCAGCGACAGCGCCGTCGAGGCGGAGTCGAGGTCGCCGATGTAGGCCGTCGTGCTGAGGTCCGAGGAGGCCGTTTGGGCCGAATGGCCGGTCAGCACCGTGTTCGAGCGAAGCGAGGAGGCGACGGCCGGGTCGGCCGCGTCGTCGAGCTCCTCGATCGAGACATGGAGCTTTCCGACGTGGCCGCCCGCGAGGTACAGCGCGAGCTCCTCGCCATCGACCATGCTCGTCATGTCGGCGCCGTCGGGGCCGAGCAGCGGCAGGGCGGTGTAGACCGTGAGCGTTGTCGCGGTGTAGGCGTTGTTGCCGCCCACGACCGTGGCGCCGGTGCCGCAGCCGGCCGCGGCGAGCGCCGCCGCGGCGATCAGGAGCGCCCGTCGGCTGCGCCGCTTCGCCATCGGGGGCTCGACGCTCATCCGGCGAAGATCTCGCGGTCGAAGCTCAGCGACCCCGACGCCGTCACGCGATAGCCGTCGAAGCTCGCCAGCGAGCTGTCGCCGTGGCCGTTGATCGTGTAGTTGCCGAGCACGCCGTGGATCACGCCGAGGTGGTGGAAGAACACTCCGAGGAGGTCGTTGTGGACCGTGCTGTAGCGGCCCGTCCTCTGGATCGCGTCGAGCACGACCTCCATCGCCGCGTAGCCGTAGAGAGCGTAGACGCTCGGGCGGGCGCCGAACCGTCGCGAGTAGGCCGCGAGGACGCGGCGGGCCGCGGGCGGATACTGGCGCGCCAGCAGGATCGGGCTCGTCACGTACGTCGAGCCGGCCGGGGAGGCGCACTCGCCGGCGACGCCGGACGGCATCGTGCAGCGCCCGCCCGGCGGCGCGATCGCGGTCAGGAACTCGGGCGTGGCGAGCGTGCTCGGCGCGAACAGCTTCGCGTGCGGCACCATCGCGTGGAGCTCGCGCCACAGCGCGACGGCTCCGACCCCGGGCGTGCCGCCGAGCAGGATCGCGTCGGGGCGCTGCGCAGCGACGCCGGCGGCGATCTGCGCATAGCCCCGCGGCTGGGTGTTCGTCTGCGTGTCGATGCCGGCCGTGAAGTCGACGACGGTGATCCCGTGGTAGGGCGCGTCGTTGGCGACCGCCTCCGCGATCGCCGCATCGAACACCGACACGTCGCCGAGCACGTAGAGGCGCGACAGACCGAGCGAGCTCATGTAGTCGAGGATCGCGTTGGCCTCGGTGAGGTCGGAGGGAATGACCCGCGCGAAGCTGCTCGCGCCATTTGGCGGGTAGTAGCGCTGCGGGTCGCCCTTGCCGTCGGCTGGATATGCGTCGGTGAAGCCCACGTACGGGCTCCAGGGGCTGACCTGGAGGATCCCGCTGGCGCTCAGCTCCGGCAGCGCCAGCGCCGTCGCCGCCGACTCGAAATCGCCGATGTAGGCGACGGCGTCCTTCGTGGCGGCGGCCTGGCCGGCGTTTGACGCCGTCGCGCCCTGGCTCCAGCCGCCGCTTGCCGGATCGGCGTCGTCCATCGGCGCGAGGTGGATGTAGAAGCTCCCGCGGTGGCCCTTTCGGCCGTAGCGGACGCGGTGACCCCACTGCTCGAGCGCCAGCCGTGCGCCGTTCTCGATCGCCTGCTGCTGCGCGACGCTCCCAGCGGCCCCCGTCGGGCCGGCGACCGACAGGTCGGTGAAGATCGTCAGCGCCTTGGCGGCGGGCGGCGGAGGAGCGTCGTGACCGCCCTTCACGGCGCTCGGCGACCGTGACGAGCCGCAGCCGGCCAGCGCGACG
Source organism: Solirubrobacteraceae bacterium (assembly GCA_036561565.1). Taxonomy (GTDB): domain Bacteria; phylum Actinomycetota; class Thermoleophilia; order Solirubrobacterales; family Solirubrobacteraceae; genus Palsa-513. Next base: position 10,823 of record DATBPB010000025.1, read on the forward strand.
GTCAGCGCGCACGCCAGCAGGGCTGCCGATCGATGGTGCCGCAAACGAGTGCTCCAGACGTCGTGGCGAGGCGCCGTGCGAGCGGGCATGCACCCCTGCCCGCGAAACCGCCGCGATTCTAACGGCCGGAGCTTCGCTCGCCGCCACCAGGGAGGTAGCGCGCGGCGATCCGGCCACTGGCCCCGAGCAGGATCACGACCAGCGCGAGCAGCCCCGAATCGAGACCGCTGTAGCCGATCGACCACAGAACGATCCAGATCACGAGGCCGGCCGTCGTGGCGAAGACGAGTCCCATCGGCTGCGGCGATTGTATGCGACGGCCGGGCGGCGCGCCCGTCTTGACAGCGCCCTGACGCTCGGTTAGTAGATAATCCGATTTCGGGTCGCGGCTGCTCGACACGATGCGCGACTCCCACGCCGTAAGCACTACGCGCGCCGGAAACCACGCCTGAAGACGAGGAGCGAGATGGCCCTGAAGAAGATCGTCGACACCGTCCTTCCGACCACCATGGTCGGGTCCTATCCCCGGCCCCACTGGTACCACGACCAGCTCCACGGCCAGGACGTCCGCATCGCCTTCAAGAACACTGATCACGCCGAGGCCTATGAGGACGCGACGATCGTCGCGATCCGCGACCAGGAGGAAGCCGGCCTCGACATCATCACCGACGGGCAGATGTCATACGACGACTACGTCGGCGTGATCGGCTCGTTCTGCTGGTACATGTACGAGCGGATCGGCGGCTTCGAGCCGGCCAAGGAGCCGCACCCCTCGGAGGTCGGCGCGGCCGTGCGCACGAAGGAGATCGAGCTGCTCGCCGACTGGGGCGGGGTCATCAACAGCGGGCCGGTCTCGCACGGGCCGATCCGCCTGACCGACCTCTACAAGGTCGCCGCCAAGCACGCCGGCAAGCCGCTCAAGGTGTCGGTCGGCGCCGGCCCGATCAACCTCGCCTGGCACGTCCATTTCCAGCACTACAAGGACGCCAAGGAGATCAGCTACGCGCTGGCGCCGATCTTCAACGCCGAGATGAAGGAGCTCGTCGCCGCCGGCGCCGACTATCTCCAGATCGAGGACCTCGGCGCGTGGCTGCCGCTGTTCACCGGCGACGAGGGCGACTACAAGTGGATCAGCGACGTGATCGCGCAATGCGTTGACGGCGTCGACGCGCGGATCGGCTGGCACTTCTGCTTCGGCAACGCCTGGGGCAACGCGCTGTCGGGCATCTTCCCGACCGGCTACCGCACCGTCCTCCCCTACTTCTACGACACGCCGATCGACGAGTTCGTGCTCGACTTCGCCAACCGCGACATGGAGGACATCGACCTGCTCTCCTCGCTGCCGGAGGACAAGCACGTCGCGGTCGGCGTGCTCGACATCCGCACGATGATGGTCGAGAGCCCCGAGAAGGTCGCCGAGCGCATCCGCAAGGTGATCGAGGTCGTCCCGCCCGAGCGCGTGGTGCTGACGACCGACTGCGGCATGAAGCCGCTGCCGCGGCTGGTCGCGAAGATGAAGCTGAAGGCGCTCGCCGAGGGCGCGGCGATCGTCCGCGACGAGATCAAATAGCAGCCGGCTCAGAGCGGGGCGAGCGGCGGCGCGCTCATGAAAGCGCCGCCGCGAGGCCCGCGACGAGCTTCCCGACCGCCGCCGCGCCGTCCGCCTCCTCACCGGCGGCGCGCACGAGGCGCGAGCCGACGATGACCCCGTCGGCGCCGGCCGCCGCCGCGGCCGCCGCCTGCTCGGGCGTCGAGATCCCGAAGCCGAGCGCGACCGGGACCTCGGTCGCCGCGTGCGCGCGCTCGAGCAGCAGCCGGACGGCGTCACCGCCGTCCTGCGAGCGTTCCCCGGTCGTGCCGGTCACCGACACGACATAGAGGAAGCCGCGCGCCCGCGCCCCGATCCGCTCGAGGCGCTCGGCGGTCGTCGTCGGCGCGATCAGCGGCACCAGCGCGATCCCCGCCGAAGCGGCCGCCTCAGCGGTCTGTGCACCCTCCTCGTAGGGCAGGTCGGGAACGATCAGCCCGCTCACACCGGCCTGCGCGAGGTGCTGGAGGAACGTCTCGACGCCGCGCGCGATGACGATGTTCGCGTAGGTCATGACGATCACCGGCAACGCCTGCGCCAGCGCCTCGGCCACGTCGAGCACGGCTTCGACGGTCGCGCCGGCGGCGAGCGCGCGCGTCGCTGCGTCGTGGATCACGGGGCCGTCGGCGAGCGGGTCGGAGAACGGAATCCCGAGCTCGAGCATGTCGGCGCCCGACGCCGCCGCGGCGGCGCCGATCAGCCGCGATCGCTCGAGGTCGGGGAAGCCGCCCATCAGGTAGGGCATCAGCGCGGCGCGCTTGCCGCTTTGCGCAAACGCCGCGGCGATCCGCTCCTCACCGGCGACGCTCAACTGATCGCCCGCAGCGCGAGCACCTCGGCGAGGTCCTTGTCGCCGCGGCCCGAGAGACAGACGAGGTCAAGATCGCCGCCCGCGTTGGCCAGCGCCCAGGCGAGGGCGTGAGAGGACTCGAGCGCCGGGATGATCCCCTCGAGCGCCGCGACCTCGACGAACGCGTCAAGCGCCTGCTTGTCGGTTACGGCGACGTATCGCGCGCGGCCGCTGTCGCGCAGAAACGCGTGCTCGGGGCCCGACCCCGGATAGTCGAGCCCGGCCGAGATCGAATGAGCCTCGAGGATCTGGCCATCCTCGTCGGCGAGCACCGCCGACATCGATCCATGCAGGACGCCGGCGCGGCCACCGACCGTCAGCGGCGCGCCGTGGCGACCCGTCTCGATGCCCTCTCCCGCGGCCTCGACGCCGATCAGCTCGACGCCCGGGTCGTCGATGAAGGCGGCGAAGATGCCGATCGAGTTCGAGCCGCCGCCGACGCAGGCGATCACGCGCGAGGGAAGGCGGCCGGTGCGCTCGAGCAGCTGCGCGCGAGCCTCGTCGCCGAGCGGGCGCTGCAGCTCGCGGACGATCGCCGGATAGGGCGCCGGTCCGACGACGCTGCCGATGATGTAGTGGGTCGTCTCGACGTTTGAGACCCAGTCGCGGATCGCGGCCGAGGTCGCCTCCTTGAGCGTGCGCTTCCCGGCGACGACGGGCTCCACGCGCGCCCCGAGCAGCCGCATCCGCTGGACGTTGGGCTCCTGGCGGCGCATGTCCTCCTCGCCCATGTAGACGACGCACTCCAGGCCGAGCAGCGCGCACGCCGTGGCGGCGGCGACGCCGTGCTGGCCCGCGCCGGTCTCGGCGATCGCCCGCGGCTTGGCCATGCGCTTTGCCAGCAGCGCCTGGCCGAGTGCGTTGTTGAGCTTGTGCGAGCCGGTGTGGTTGAGGTCCTCGCGCTTGAGGTAGACGGGACGCCCGGCCCGCTCGCCGAGGCCGCGCGCCTCATACAGCGGCGTCGGGCGCCCGGCAAAGTCGCGCAGCAGCACGCCCAGCTCGGCGCGGAAGTCCTGCGCCGCCCAGGCCTCGAGCCAGGCCGCCTCGAGCTCGACCAGCGCCGGCATCAGCGTCTCCGGCACGTACTGGCCGCCGTAGGGCCCGTAGCGATGGGTCAGCGACATCACGAGACTCCGGCCTGTGTCGCGGCTTCGAAGAACGCCCGCATCCGCTCGGGGTCCTTGACGCCCGGCGCCGCCTCGACGCCGCTTGACACGTCGACGGCATACGGCGCGGTCGCCTCGAGCGCCTCCGCGACGCAGTCGGCGTCGAGGCCGCCGCCGATGATCAGCGGCGGCGCGCCGTGGTGGCGGGCGGCGACCAGCGACCAGTCGAAAGTGCGGCCCGTCCCGCCGCGCAACCCCGGCGAATGGCCGTCGAGCAGGTGGAAGTCGGTGTGGAAGCGCTCGAGGTCGCGGACCGTGAAGAGGCCCTTCACCGAGGCGGCCTTGATCGTCCGCGCGCCGGTCCGGCGCGCTACCTCCGAGCAGTACGCCGGCCCCTCCTCGCCGTGGAGCTGGATCAACGTCAGGCGCGCCCGCTCGCCGACCTCGACGATCTCCTCAAGCGGGGCGTTGACGAACACGCCGGCGAGCTCGACCCGCCGGTGGAGAGCCGCGCCGATCGTCTCCGCATCCTCGACGGCGCAGCAACGCGCGGAGGGCTCATAGAAGACCATGCCGACCGCCCAGGCGCCGAGCGCGACCGCCAGCTCGGCGTCCTCGAGTCGCGTCACACCGCAGATCTTGACGCGCGTAGCGCTCACGCTTGACAACGTAGCGGGTGCGCGCCGCGCGCCGCTCGGACTAGGGCGCCGACAGCGAGCTCGGGCGCGTGCCGAGGCGCACGACGAGTGTCAGGTGTGTGCGCTTGCGGACGATTCCGAGCCTGACCAGCTGGCCCGGCGCGTGCGAGAGGATCGCGCTCCCGAGCCCCGCCGCGCTCGTGACCCTCTGGCCGTCGACCGAGACGACGATGTCGCCGCCCGTGTAGACCTCTGTGACGCCGTCGGGAAGCGTCGCCAGCAGCGTTCCGGCGCGGATCCCCGCCCGCGCCGCCGGCGAGCCGCTCTCGACGGTCTGCACCAGCGCGCCATAGCTCGAACCGAGGTGGAGCGAGGCGAGCGCGGGGTCGACGTCGGTCGTCGTGATGCCGAGGTATCCCTGGCTGACGCGGCCGGTGCGCTCGATCTGCGGGATCACCGTCCGCGCGGTGTCGATCGGGATCGCGAAGCCGATCCCGACGCTGCCGTTGCTCGAGCTCCCGCCGGTTGCGATCTGCGAGTTGATGCCGATCACCTCGCCCTGGGCGTTGATCAGCGGGCCACCCGAGTTGCCCGGGTTGAGCGGCGCGTCGGTCTGGATCACGTTGTCGATCGAGAAGTTGTTGGGCGCGCGGATCAAGCGCTGGACGGCCGACACGACGCCGCTGGTGAAGCTCCGCGAGAGGCCGAACGGGTTGCCGATCGCATACGTCGGGTCGCCGACCTGGACGGTGTTGGAGTCGCCGAGCTGGAGCGGCACGAGCGGGATGCCGTCCGGGTTGACCTTCAGAAGCGCCAGGTCGTCGTCGGGGTCGCGACCGATGACGCGCGCCGTCACGGTCTGGTTGCCGGCGAAGGCGACTGTGATCTTGACCGCGCCGCTGATCACGTGGGCGTTCGTGAGGATCGTTCCCGAACGGTTGATGACGAAGCCGGTTCCGGTGCTCGTGCCGCGCGTCGTACTCGGGAACAGATCGAACGGCGACTGCGTCTGCTCGACGACGATCGCTGTTATGTAGACCACGCCGGGGGCGTCGCGCCGGTAGATCTCCGCCGGCGTCAGCTGCCCGGCCCCGCCGCTCGAAGGCGTCGCCGCGGGCGTCGAGGTCTCCTCGACAATCGTGCGGTTCGTCACATCGCCGACCCCCGCGATCAGCATCGCGCCGGCGACGATTCCCCCGCCGATCAGGGCGGCGGCAAACGGCGAGGCGAGCAGGCGTCTCATGACCTCCCAGTCTGGCCCTGAGGCATGAACCTCGACTAAAGCGCCTGCGCGAGCATGTCCGCGAGGGCGGCGCTCGGGTCCTCGGCGCGCATCAGGCGCTCGCCGATCAGGGCCGCGGCGACGCCCGCCTCGCGCAGCCGGACGAGCTGCTCGCCGGTCGCGATTCCCGATTCGGCGACGACGATCACCCCCGGCGGGATCGCCTCGAGCAGCTCAAACGTCCGCTCGAGGTCGACGCTGAAGTCACGCAGGTCGCGGTTGTTGACGCCGATGATGGCCGCCTCGATCGCCAGTGCGGCCTCGAGCTCGGCGCGGTCGTGAACCTCGACGAGGGCGTCGAGGCCGAGCCGTCCGGCGTGCTCGTGGAGCTCCTCGAGCGCTGTCGCGGGCAGTGCCGCGACGATCAGCAGCACGGCGGAGGCGCCGGCCGCCGCCGCCTCCTCGAGCTGGTAGGGGTCGACAATGAAGTCCTTGCGAAGGAGCGGCAGCTCGCACGCGGCGTGGGCGTCGCGGAGATCCTCGAGTGAGCCGTCGAAGTTGCGCTCCTCGGTCAGGACCGAGATCGCCGCCGCGCCGCCCGCCGCGTAGGCGCGAGCGACCTCGGCGACGCTCGAGCCGGGGCGGATCGGGCCGGCCGATGGCGAGCGGCGTTTGTGCTCGGCGATGATCGCGAGCCCGGGCGCGGCGAGCGCGTCGCGGAAGACGTGCGGCGCCCGCGACGCTCCGGCCGGCCGCAGCGCTGCGCGGAGGTCCTCGGGCGCCGTCCGGCCGCGTCGCCGCTCGAGGTCCGCGCGGGTCGTCGCGACGATCCCCTCGAGGACGTTCACGGCCCCTCCTTCGTCGCGGCGACGAAACGCTCGAGCGCCCGCGCCGCGCGGCCGTCGTCGATGGCCTGTGCGGCGAGCGCGACCGCCTCGCGGAGGCTCGCGGCGGCCTTGGCGGCATAGATCGCCGCGCCGGCGTTCGCGAGCGCCAGGTCGCGCGCCGGGCCGTGCTCGCCCGCGAGCACCGCCCTCGTCAGGGCCGCGTTCTGCTCGGGGGTCCCCCCGGCCGGCGCGGCGGCGACGCCCGCGCGGCGCTCGATCCCGAGATCGCCGGGCTCGATCGTGTAACTCGTTATGGCCTCGCCGTTGACCTCGACGATCCGCGTCGGGGCGCTGGCCGATACCTCATCCAGTGAGTCCTCGCCGGCGACGACCAGCGCGCGATCGACGCCGAGGCGCGCGAGCGCGCCGGCGATCGTCTCCAGGTAGCGCGGGTCGGATACGCCGATCAGCTGGCGCCGCGCCCCGGCCGGGTTTGTCAGGGGCCCCAGGAAGTTGAAGATCGTGCGGACGGCGAGCGCCTTGCGAACGGGCGCGACCGAGCGCGTCGCGTGATGGTGAGCGGGCGCGAACATGAAGCCGAAGCCCGTCTGCTCGATGCAGCGCGCGATGCCCGCCGCGTCGAGGTCGATCCGCGCGCCGAGCGCCTCGAGCAGGTCGGCCGAGCCCGACGGCCCGGTCGCCGAGCGGTTCCCGTGCTTTGCCACCGCACAGCCTGCTCCTGCGGCGATCAGCGCCGCCGTCGTCGAGACGTTGAACGTGCGCGTGCCGCCGCCGGTCCCCGCGGTGTCGAGCAGTTCGCGATCGCCGACGTCGACCTTGACCGCCAGCGCGCGCATCGTCCGCGCGAGCCCTGCGAGCTCATCGACCGTCTCGCCCTTCGTGCGAAGCGCGATCAGGAACGCGGCGGTCTGAACCTGCGAGACGCCGCCGGACATGATCTCGCTCAGTACCCCGGCTGCCTCGTCGACCGTCAGGTCGCGTCCGGCGGCGACGGCGTCGATCGCCGCCGTCACGACGTCGTTGGGCGTCTCGGTCATCGCTTGAGGAAATTCTCGAGCAGCCCCATCCCCGCCTCGGTCAGGATCGACTCGGGGTGAAACTGCACGCCCTCCGCCGGCAGCTCGCGGTGGCGGATCCCCATCACGACGCCGTCGCCGCGGGCGCTCACCTCAAGACAGTCCGGCACGTCCTCGGCGACGATCAGCGAGTGGTAGCGCCCGACGACGAGCGGCGAGGGTAGCCCGCGGTAGACGGTCCGGCCGTCGTGCTCGATGACGCCGGTCTTGCCATGGACCGGCTGATGGCGCACGACGCGGCCGCCGAACGCCTGCGCGAGCGCCTGATGGCCCAGACAGACGCCGAGCGTCGGGACGCCCTCCTGCGGGAAGCGGCGGACGACCTCGAGCGACACGCCGGCCTCCTCCGGCGTGCACGGCCCGGGTGACACGACGACCCGGTCGGGCTCGCGCGCAAGCAGCTCGTCGAGGTTCGCGCGGTCGTTTCGCACGACGTCGAGCTCCGCCCCCAGCTCGCCCAGGTACTGCACGAGGTTGTAGGTGAACGAGTCGTAGTTGTCGATGACCAGCACGCGCACGCAATCGAGCCTAGCCGCTGCGCGCGTACGCGTCAGATCAGGGGACGGGAACCTGCGAGGCGTTCGCCCCCAGCCACTGATCGAAGGACTTCAGCGCCGGGTGCAGCGCCCGCGTGGCGTCGACGTCGCGCACGCCGCAGTAGGAGTCCTCGAACTCGGTCGTGAACTGGAACATGTTGCCCAGGTCGTCGGAGCCGGGGAAGCCGAAGCCGCGATAGGTCTCCGGGGTCACGGCATTGAACGTGACCTCCTCGCCGATCGCGCGGCTGAAGGCCTGCGCCATCTGCTCGCCGGTGAGGTGCTCCCCGGCGATCGAGACGGTCTGCCCGATCATTTGCGAGCCGGCCTTGAAGATCCCGTAGGCGGCGGCCCCGATGTCCTCCGAGGCGATCCCCGCGACTCGTCCGTCGGCGATCGGGAAGGTCAGGTAGAGCTTGCCGTCCTCACCGCGCTGCGGACCCATTCCGAAGTGGATGAAGTTGTCCCAGTAGAACGACGTCTGGAGGAAGGTGACCGGGACGCCCGCGTCGCTGAAGATGTGGTTGGCCTCGCCCTTGGCGTCGTAGTGAGGCACCTTGTAGCGCTCGCCGAGCGTCGGCATGCGCTCGTCGGAGAGCGGGATGAACTCGCGCGTGTCCTCGAGCGTCGACCAGATCACGTGCTCGACGCCCGCGGCCTTCGCGGCGCGCGCCATGTTGGCGGCCTCGGCGAGCTCCGTCTCGGGCGAGAAGTGCGCCCAGAAGAACGTCACGCAGTAGGCGCCGTGGGCGCCCTCGAAGGCGCGTTCGAGGCTAGCCTCGTCGTCGACGTCCGCGGCGACCACCTCGGCGCCGAGGGCGGCCAGTTCCTGCGCCTTCTCGGAGCTCGGGTCGCGCGTGATCGCGCGCGCCGTGAACCCGCCGTCGGGGTCGGCGAGGATCGCGCGGACGAGACCGCCGCCCTGGGCGCCGGTTGCCCCGACAACCGCGATCACTTTCTTGTCAGCCATATCGTTGCTCTCCTCTGTTGTGGACGGCAGCCAGAGCGCCTAGAGGCGCCCGCGGACCTCTGAGGCGATGCGCTCGGCGCCCGGGAGGAAATCGTCCTCGAGCGGCGGGCTGTAGGGAACCGGGGCGTCGGGTGTCGTTATCCGCCACGCATCGTCGATGTCGCCGAGTCCCTGCTCGACCGCGAGCGACAGGACCTCGCCGGCCCAGCCGCCGGTCCGCGGTCCCTCCTCGACGACCGCCAGGCGGTTCGTCTTTGCGAGCGAGCGAAGGACCGTCTGAGAGTCGAGCGGGCGAAGCGTCTGAAGGTCGATGACCTCGGCCGAGATGCCGTCGGCGTCGAGCTTCTCGGCGGCCTCGAGGCAGTCGTCGACGCCCTTCATCGCGCTGACGAGCGTGATGTCGGCGCCGTCGCGGACGACCTCGGCGACGCCGAGCGCGATCACGGCGCCGTCGTTGACCGGGCCCTTCTTCGAGTACAGGCGCTTGTGCTCGAAGAACAGCACCGGGTTGGGGTCGCGGATCGCCGCCTTCAGCAGCCCCTTCGCGGATGCCGGCGTCGAGGGAGTGACGATCTTCAGGCCGGGCACGCCCATCAGCCACGAGACGGGCATCTGCGAGTGGATCGCGCCGAAGCGTCCACCGGCTCCGACGACCGAGCGGATCACGAGCGGCACGCTCTGGCGTCCGCCGGTCAAGAACCAGTACTTGCTGGCCTGGTTGATAAGGCTGTCCATCGACAGCGCCAGGAAGTCGCCGAACATGATCTCGAGCACCGGTCGCATCCCGTTCACGGCGGCGCCGAACGCGGCGCCGGTCATCGCGAGCTCGGAGATCGGCGTGTCGAAGACGCGCTGCGGGCCGTATTTCTCGAACAGCCCCGTCGTCACCGCGAACACGCCGCCGGCCGCCGCCACGTCCTCGCCGAACAGGATCACCGTCGGGTCGGCCGCGAGCTCCTCGTCGAGGGCCTCGCGCAGCGCTGCTCTGAACTCAACCGTCTCACTCATCCTGTGTCTCCTGTGCCGAGCAGCGCTCCGCGACCACCGCGGACCCGCGAGAAGATACCGGCGGCGACGAGGATCATGATCCCCGGCGTCCACTCGTTCCACGACAGCGGGATCTGCAGGAACGGCACGGCGGCGACCACCTCGGTCAACAGCAGCGAGCCCAGCAGGGCGCCGATGAACGATCCGCGCCCGCCGTAGATGCTCGCTCCGCCGAGCGCGCAGGCGGCGATGCTCGTCAGCGTGTAGTTGGCGCTGAGCGTCGGGTCGCCGTCGCCGATCCCGACCTGTCCAGCGAGCATGATCCCGGCGGCGACTGCGAACAGCGAGCAGATCACGAACGCCGCGATGACCGTGACGTCGATCCGTGCGCCGAGGCGGTGGGCGCGCGTCTCATCCGAACCGACGGCGCGCAGCTGCAGGCCGGCGCGCGTGCGCCGCAGGATGATCTCCGCGACGACGGCGATGACGACCGCGGCGATCGCCGCGACCGGCATCCAGCCGACGTCGGTGTTGATCCCGGCGGTGATGCTCGGCCGAAGCTGGCCCGCCTCCTGCGGGCGCAACTGCAGCGCGACGCCCTGGATCACGATGTAGGCCGCCAGCGAGGCGAGCACCGAGCTGAGCCGCCCACCGCGGACGAGGCCGCCGTTGACGAGGCCGACCGCGAGCGCCGTGCCGATCACGGCGAGGATGCCGAGAATCAACTCGCCGCCGCCCTGCCCGGTGCTCCAGAAGAACGACACGACCACCGTGACCAGCCCCATCAGCGGCCCGACCGAGAGGTCGAAGTTCGCCGTCAGCATCATCACCAGCTGGCCCATGCTCACGAACGCCAGGGCGCTGGCCAACAAGAGCGTCGCCTGGAGGTTGTACGGAGTCAGAAAACGCCCGTTGTCGATCTGCGTGGCGATCGCCATGACGACGATCAGCAGGGCGAGGACGACGGTCGGCAGGTAGTCGCCGGAGACGAAGCGGCGCAAGCGCCTTGCTCGCAGCTGGCTCGGGGCGAGATCGCCGTGATGGCGCTCGCCGTCGGAGGTGACCGCGGCGCCGGTGATGTTCTCCTCGTTGATCGCCTCGCCCTCGAGCTCGCGCACGATGCGCCCGCGCGAGAACACGAGCACGCGATCGCAGAGGCCCTGAAGCTCGACCGCATCGGAGGACAGCACGACCACGGCGCGGCCGCCGCTCGCGGCTTCGCGCATCACCTGGTAGAGGTCGATGCGAGCCCCGGCATCGACGCCGCGCGTGGGCTCATCGGCCAGGAGCACGCGCGGCTCGCCGAGCAGCGCGCGCGCGAAGAGGACCTTCTGCTGGTTGCCGCCGGACAGCGAGGAGACCGCGGTCTCCTGGGTTGGTGTCTTGACGCCGAGCCGCGCGACCTGGCGCGAGACGAGCGGGCGCTCGAGCGCGCGGCGCACGAAACCCGCCTTCGCGGCGTCGCGGAGCGCGAGCAGCATCACGTTCTCGCGCACGCCCAGGCTGAGCATCACGCCCTCGCGGTGGCGGTCCCCGGGCAGATGGATCATGCCCGCCGAGCGCATCCGCGTCGGGCGCCCGAGGCGCAACGTGCGCCCCGCGACCTCGACCGCGCCGTGGGCCGAGGCCATCCCGGCGAGGGCCCGAAGGAATGAGCGCTGGCCGTTGCCCTCGACGCCGGCGAGTCCGACGACCTCCCCCGGCTCGACGTCGACGGAGATGTCGTGGAAGCCCGTGCCGTTGAGCGCCCTGACCGAAAGGAGCGGCTGCGCCTGGGCGGCCTGTCCGCGCTTGTCGGGGAAGACCTGTTCGACGGCGCGGCCGATGATCAGACGCAGGATGTCGCCCTCGGAGATGTCGGTGGCGTCGAAGGTGCCGCGGGTCTCGCCGTCGCGCAGGACCGTGATCCGGTCGGCGACGCGTTTGACCTCCGGAAGGCGGTGCGAGATGTACACGACCGCCGTGCCCTCGTCGCGGATCGCGCGGATGCGCTCGAACAGCCGCTCGCTCTCGACGCGCGTCAGGGACTCGGTCGGCTCGTCGAGGATCAGCACCTTGGCGTCCAGCGCGAGTGCCTTGGCGATCTCGACGAGCTGGCGGTTGGCGGTGCTGAGGTCGCTGACGCGCTCGGCCGGATCGATCGCGGCGCCGACGGCGGCGAGGCGCTCGCGCGTCCAGGCGCCGGCGCGCGACATCGGCGGCCGCTGCGCGGCGGGCATCGCGAAGACCATGTTCTCGGTCACCGTCAGGTCTTCCAGGATCGACAGGTGCTGGTAGACGATGCCGAGGCCGAGGGCCTGGGCAACCGAGGGTGACGCGGTTTCCAACGGCTGGCCGCCGATCTCGACCGTCCCCGAGTCGGGGACGGTCGAGCCGGCTGCCACCGCCATCAATGTGGACTTCCCGGCACCGTTCTCGCCGACGAGCGCATGAACCTCGCCCGCCCGTACCTCAAACGACACGCCCTTGAGCGCGACGACGCCCGGGAACGTCTTGACGACGTCCCGCAGGCTGAGAACGATGGAGGGGCCATCCACAACTGCTTCCTAGCTGCTCTTTCCGAACTGCGCGATCTGCGCAACCGTGAGCTTGTTGGAGGGATAGAAGTCGGCCGAAGCCTTCGGGTTGCACTGGTAGGTCTTGCCCTTCGCCAGCGTGTCTTCGAATGCCGGCAGGTTGATGATGTTCGGCTCAGCGTTCGGCAGCCCCTCCGCCGCGGCAATCGCCTTGCGGGCCGCGATGCGCCCGAGCCAGTTGCGCGAGGAGATCGTCTGCAGCGGCACCTTCTTCGACTTGTACAGGCAGGAGAGCC
>DATBPB010000026.1:0-9913 GCA_036561565.1 Solirubrobacteraceae bacterium
TACGACCCGATCGCGACGGAGGAGGCGCGCAAGATCATGCCCGAGCTCGACTACGCGCAGGCCGTCGAGGAGGTGCTCGAGGGCGCCGACGCCGTGGTCCTGGTGACCGAATGGCCGCAGTTCCTGGCGCTCGACTGGCACTCCGTCGCCGCGGCCATGAGCGGCAACGTCGTGATCGACGGGCGCAACGCGCTCGACGCCGACGCCGTCCGCGCGGCCGGGCTCGTCTACGAGGGGATCGGCGTGGCGTGAGGCGATGCGCGCGGTGATCCTCGCGGGCGGGGAGGGGACCCGCCTGCGCCCGCTGACAAGCCGCGTCGCAAAGCCCGTCGTGACGCTCGTCGACCGGCCGTTCATCGTCTACATGCTCGACTGGCTACGCCGGCACGGCGTCGAGGACATCCTGCTCTGCTGCGGCTTCGGCGCCGACGGCGTCCGCGCCGTGCTCGGCGACGGCACCCGCTACGGCGTGGCGCTCGAATACGTCGAGGAGCAGGAGCCGCTCGGCACGGCCGGGCCGCTGGCGCTGGCCCGCGAGCGACTCGAGGACGAGCCGCGCTTCGTCGTCTGCAACGGCGACGTCCTGACAGACATCGACCTCGGGGCGCAGCTCGCCGCGCATCAGCGAAGCGGCGCGACCGCGACCCTGGCGCTCGTCGAGGTCGAGGACCCGAGCGCCTACGGCCTCGTCCGCACCGCCGGCGACGGCGCCGTCCTGGAGTTCGTCGAAAAGCCCGCGGGCGGCAGCGAAGCGACCGCCGAGGGCAACTGGATCAGCGCCGGCGCCTACGTCCTCGAGCGCTCGGTGCTCGAGCTGATCGAACCGGGCCGGGCCGTGTCGATCGAGCGCGAGATCTGGCCGCTGCTCGTCGGCAACGGCCTCCACGGCCACCGCGCGCGCGGCTACTGGCTCGACATCGGCACCCCGGCGCGCTACCTGCAGGGCAGCTTCGACATCCTCACGGGCGCCGTCGACGTCGGCGGCCCGGCTCCCTCGGCCGCGCCGCCCAGCTGCGAGATCGCGCCCGACGCGCGCGTCGGCGAGCTCGTCGTGCTCGGCGAGGACGTCCGCGTCGGCGCGGGCGCGAGGATCGAGCGCTCGGTGATCCTCGCCGGCGCGCAGATCGGCGCGGGCTGCCGGCTTCGCGGCAGCATCGTCGCCGAGCGTGCGAAGATCGGGGACAACACCGAGATGGAGGAGGACGTCGTGGTGGGGGAGGACGCGCAGATCGCCGCCGGCAGCCGCGTTCCGGCGGGCACGCGCCTTGGTCCGGGTGAGCGCCTTTGACGGCGGCGCTCGATCGTGCGGCGCTCGAGTCGCTTGACTCAGGGCGCATGCTCGAGAGCATCCTCGGCATTCCCGGCCACCTCGGCGATGCGCTGTGGCGCGTCGAGTCGGCGACGATCGAGCCGCAGGACACACCCGGCGGGCTGATCGTCGCCGGCATGGGCGGGTCGGCGATCGGCGGGGCGCTGGCCCGCGCGGCGCTCGGCGACCACGCCTCGCGGCCGATCCTCTGCGCGCGCGGCTACGGCCTCCCGCCGTGGACGACGCCCGACACGACGGTGCTATGCGCGAGCTACTCGGGGAACACCGAGGAGACGCTCGCCTGCTTTGAGTCAGCCGGCGCGCTCGGCGCGCGGCGGATCGTCGTGACGACCGGCGGCCGCCTTGCCGCCGCGGCGCGCGAGGAGGGCGTGCCGGTGATCCCGATGCCGGCGGGCTTCGAGCCGCGCGCCGCCGTCGCCTACCTGCTGGTCGCCGCGCTCGAGGTCGCGGCGCTGTGCGGCGCCGCGCCGCGCCTTTCGGCGGAGATCGACGTGACCGCCTCGCACCTCGAGGCGCTGGTCGCGCAGTGGGGTCCCGACGCCGGCGAGGACGCCGCGCCGAAGCGGCTCGCGCGTGAGCTCCACGGCAGCGTCGCGGTGATCGCCGGCGCGGACCTGACCGCGCCGATTGCCTACCGCTGGAAGACGCAGGTCAACGAGAACGCGGGCCTGCCGGCGTTCGCCGCCGAGCTTCCCGAGCTCGACCACAACGAGATCGCGGGCTGGCTCGGCGCCGGTCGCTACGGCCCGTTCAGCGCCGTCTTCCTCGACGACAGCGACTCGCACCCCCGCGTGCGGGCGCGAATCGAGCTGACGCGGCGCTTCATCGACGAGCACGCGCACACAAGCCACGTCGTCGCGACCGTCGGGCAGAGCCCGCTCGAGCGCGTCTGCTCGCTGGTCCTCTTCGGCGACCTGCTGTCGTGCTACCTGGCGGCGCTCGAGGGCACTGACCCGACGCCGGCCCCGCCGCTTGAGGAGTTCAAGCAGCTCCTCGCCGACCGAGACTAGCCACAGCGGCCGCTAGGATCGCGCCCCGGATGGCCGTCGCATGTCGATGATCCTCGCGTGGGTCCTGTTCCCGCTCGTGCTCGCCGCGGTGGGGCTCGGCTGGGGCTCGCTGGTCGGTTGGGCCGCCGGAGAGCGCGACCTCGGGGCGTTCGCGATCCCGCTCGGGCTGGCCGCGGCGATCGTCGTCGCGGCGCTGCTGACGGCGTTCGATGCGAGCGCCCCGGCGGCCGCGCCCGTCGTCGCCGCCGGCGCGCTGCTCGGCCTCGCCCGCGCCTGGCGCCGCGCGACGCTGCCCGTGCCGGCGATCGTCGCCGCGATCGGCGTCGTCGCGATCTACGGCGCGCCGGTGATCCTCAGCGGCCAGGCCACCTTCCTCGGCTACATCCGCCTCGACGACACCGCGCAGTGGCTCGGCTTCATCGACCAGTTCTTCGCCCACGGACGCTCACTCGCGCACATGCCGGCGACATCGGCCTACTACCAGGTCCTCAAGGACAACCTGACCGACGCCGGCTACCCGGCGGGGGGCTTCATGCTGCCCGGGATCGGCCACGCGATCACCGGGATCGACGCGGCCTGGATCTTCCAGCCCGACATGGCGGTCTGCGCCGGCGCGCTGTCGCTGTGCTGCTACGAGTTGACCACGCCGGTCATCGCCTCGCGCTGGCTGCGCGCGTTCGCCTGCTTCATCGCCCCCCAGTCGGCGCTGCTGTTCGGCTACGCCGCCTGGGGCGGGATCAAGGAGCTGACGATCGCGTTCCTGCTGGCGCTTGTGATGGCCGCCGGCGCGCGCCTGCTCGCGCGCGAGGTTCGCGACGACGAGCCGGTGCTCGAGTCCGCGCGGGCGGCGATCCCGATCGCGGTGTCGGCCGCGGCGCTGATCGTCACGATCGGCGTCGGCGCAAGCGTCTACCTCGTCCCGCTGACGGTCGTGCTGCTCGTGGCGCTGCTCTCGCGCGGTCGCAGCGGCCTTCGCCAGCTCGGCGGCTACCTGGCGGCACTGCCGCTGACGGCCGCTCTGATGCTGCCGACGTGGCTGCTCTACAACGCCTCGGTCGCCTCGACGAACGGCTTCACGGCGGCCAACCCGAGCCGCGCGACGCTCTACGGCAACCTGACCGGGCCGCTGCGCGGCATCCAGGTCGCGGGGATCTGGCTCGATGCCGACTTCCGCACCTTCCCGCCCCTCCCGCCGAGCTTCATCAACCACCTCCTCGTCTACATGGTGTTCGCCTCGGCCGCGTTCGGCATCGGCTGGATGGCGTGGCAAAGGCGGATCGGGCCGATCCTCTACGTCGGCGTCGCGCTCGCCGTGCTCGCGTTCCTGTCGCTGAAGGGAACGATCCCCTGGATCATGGGCAAGTCGCTGGCGTTCTCCTCGCCGGCGGTGCTGCTTGCGGCGATGGCCGGCGCGGCGACGCTCTTCTCGCGCGAGAACGTGATCGCTCTGGCCGCCGGGATCATCGCCCTCGGTGCGATCACCGGCGGGGTGATCTGGTCCAACTACCTGCAGTACCACAACGTCACGCTCGCGCCGCGCGCGCGACTCGCCGAGCTGCAGTCGATCGCGCCGCTGGCCGCGCGCGAGCCACCGACGTTCATCAACGAATACGAGATCTACGCCGACCGCCACTTCCTGCGCGCCGCCGTGCCGATCGAGCCCGCCGAGCGCCGGCCCCAAAACCTGCCGACGCTCGGCAACGCCGACCTGTCCGACGCGGCGTGGGCCGACATCGACGCCTTCGGCCTTCAGACGCTCGCCCCCTTCCGCTCGCTTGTGATCCGCGTCTCGCCGACGCTCAGCCGCCCGCCGTCGATCTACGGCCGCGCGCCGGTCTGGTCGGGGCGCTACTACCAGCTCTGGCAGCAGCCGCGCCACCCCACCGAGCGCGTGCTCGAGCACGTGCCGCTCGGCGACGTCGTCACCGACGCCTACTGCGGCAACGCGACCAACGCCGCCTCGCAGGGCGACTGCCCGATCCAGCCGGCGGCGGTGCCGGCCTGCGCCGAGGTCCGCTCGCTCGCGGCGAGCGCGGCTGGCGAGCACGCCGAGCTGCTCGCCTACGAGCGGCCCAACCCGTTCGTCGTCCGCGCGGCCTCGACCGCCTACTCGCAGGCGCAGTGGTACATACCGACCCCCAGCCTCTCGCCGTTCGTGACGGGCGCCACCGCCACGGCGACGATCACCCTCTCGCGGGCGGTGCACGGCTACCAGGTGTGGCTCGGCGGGTCCTTCCAGCGCGGTTTCGACGTGTCAGTCGACGGGCGGGCGATCGGCTCGATCTCCGACGCCCTGAACCCGATCGGCGCCTACGAGCAGGTCGGTCCGCCGCTCGACCTCGCGGCCGGGCGCCACACGATCACCGTCACCTACCCCAGCGACGGCCTCGGCCCGGGCAGCGCCGACTCAGACGCCTACTACACCGCGCTGTCGGCGATCGCGCTGGCCCCGCCGCCCGGCGACGGCCGCTACCTGCAGGCGACGCCGGCGCACGCGGCGGCGACGCTCTGCGGGCGCTCGCTCGACTGGCTCGAGATCGTCGCCCCGGGTTAGGGCCGGGTGCATGCACCCGGCCCCCGGACGGTGCATGCACCGTCCGGCGGGTCGGCGCATGCGCCGACCCGAAAGGCAAACCTTGACATTTCCATGGTAAGGTGGCGCGCGAGGTGACGGACGCCCTCACGATCAACGAGGCGGCGCGGACGACCGGGTGGTCGCCGCGGATGCTTCGCTACGTCGAGCGTGCCGGGCTGCTCGAGCTGCGCCGCTCCGCGGGGGGCTATCGCCTCTACGGGCCGGCGCAGCTCCAGCGGCTGCGGACGCTGCGCGAGCTGCTCGCGCGGTTTGAGGTGGGCATCGCCGAGCTCGGCTTCGCGCGCCGTCTGCGCAACGAGCCGGCGCTCGCCCGGGCGATCGACGAGTGGTTCGAGACCGAGCCGGCGCGCCCCGAATCCGTCGCCGCCGACGACTGGCTGCGCTGGGAGCAGGAGAAGCACCAGGCGCTGCTCGCAGCAGCCGAGACCCCCCGACTGGAGGCCGCATGACAGTTACCGCCGAGGACTTCAAGGTCGCCGACCTCTCGCTTGCCGAGTTCGGACGCAAGGAGATCCGGCTGGCCGAGCACGAGATGCCCGGCCTGATGTCGATCCGCCGCGAGTACCAGGACGCAAAGCCGCTCACCGGCGCGCGCATCACCGGCTCGCTGCACATGACGATCCAGACCGCCGTGCTGATCGAGACGCTGGTCGCGCTCGGCGCCGAGGTGCGCTGGTGCTCGTGCAACATCTTCTCGACCCAGGATCACGCCGCCGCGGCGATCGCCGAGACCGGCGTGCCGGTGTTCGCCTGGAAGGGCGAGACGCTCGAGGAGTACTGGTGGTGCGTCGAGCGCGCGCTGCTGTTCGGCGACGGCGGCGGCCCGAACATGATCCTCGACGATGGCGGCGACGCCACGCTGCTGGTCCACAAGGGAGTCGAGTTCGAGCGCGCCGGCGCGGTGCCGGACCCCGCCTCGGCCGACAACGAGGAGTTCGCGATCATCCTCGGCCGCCTGCGCGACTCGCTCGCCGAGGACTCCACGCGCTGGACGAACATCGCCGCCGGGATCAAGGGCGTCAGCGAGGAGACGACGACCGGCGTTCACCGCCTCTACCAGCTCGCCGAGCGCGGCGAGCTGCTGTTCCCGGCGATCAACGTCAACGACTCCGTCACGAAGTCCAAGTTCGACAACCTCTACGGCTGCCGCCATTCGCTGGTCGACGGGATCAACCGCGCGGTCGACGTGATGCTGGCCGGAAAGACCGCCGTCGTCTGCGGCTTCGGCGACGTGGGCAAGGGCTCGGCCGAGTCGTTGCGCGTGCAGGGCGCGAAGGTGATCATCACCGAGATCGACCCGATCTGCGCGCTCCAGGCGTCGATGCAGGGCTACCCGGTGCTGACGCTCGAGGACGTCATCGAGACCGCCGATGTGTTCATCACGACGACCGGCAACAAGGACATCATCAAGGTCGCCGACATGGCGCGCATGAAGCACCAGGCGATCGTCGGCAACATCGGCCACTTCGACAACGAGATCGACATGGTCGGTCTCGAGCGCTTCCCGGAGATCGAGCGGATCAACATCAAGCCGCAGGTCGACGAGTGGCGCTTCCCCGACGGCCACTCGATCATCGTCCTCTCGGAGGGGCGCCTGCTGAACCTCGGCAACGCGACGGGGCACCCCTCGTTCGTGATGTCCAACTCGTTCTCCAACCAGACGATCGCCCAGATCGAGCTGTTCACCAAGAACGACTCCTACGACAAGCGCGTCTACGTGCTGCCCAAGCACCTCGACGAGAAGGTCGCGCGGCTGCACCTCGACCACCTCGGCGTGAAGCTGACGAAGCTGACCGACGATCAGGCCGCCTACATCGGTGTGCCGGTCGAGGGTCCCTACAAGCCGGACCACTACCGCTACTAGGAGCCACGGCGGCGGCACGGCGCGTGCCGCCGCCTCCTCCTCGAATCGATGCCATGACGCCGCAGCCGCTCAGCGGGCGCGCGCGCAGCGGGCGGGGCGCCCGCGGCTCGGCGCTGGCCGCCGCCGGCGCCGCGCGGATCGCTTGGGCCGACGGGCAGATGCCCGTGCTCGCGGCGGTCCGCGAGCGCTTCGAGGCCCAGCGGCCGCTCGAGGGGTGCCGGATCGCGGCCTGCCTGCACGTCACGGCCGAGACCGCGAACCTCGTTCGCGCCTGGCTCGCGGGCGGCGCCGCGGTGTCGCTGTGCGCCGCCAACCCGCTGTCGACGCAGGACGACGTCGCCGCCGCGCTCGTCGGGGAGCACGGCGCGGCCGTGCTCGGCCGCCGCGGCGAGGATCGTTCGGCGTATGAGCGACACCTGCGGACGCTGCTCGAGCGCGCCCCGGAGATCCTCGTCGACGACGGCGCCGAGCTGATCGTCGCCGCCCACGGCGCGGGCGCCGCCGAGGGCCTGCGCGGCGCGACGGAGGAGACCGCGACCGGCCTCGTGCGGCTGCGCGCGATGGCCGCGGCGGGCGAGCTTCGCTGCGGCGTCCTGGCGATCAACGAGTCGCTAACCGAGCGCGTCTTCAACGACCGCTACGGGACCGGGCAGTCGACGCTCGACGGGCTGCTGCGGGCGACCGACCTGCTGCTGGCCGGGCGGACCGTCGTCGTGCTCGGCTTCGGCTCGGCCGGCCGCGGCGTCGCCGCGCGAGCCAAGGGGATGGGCGCCGTGGTGATCGTCTGCGAGGTCGACGCGGTCGCCGCGCTCGAGGCCCGCATGGAGGGCTACGAGGTGATGAGCGCGCTGCAGGCGGCGCGCGCGGGGGAGGTGTTCGTGACCGTCACGGGCGCCCCTGACGTGCTGCGGCGCGAGCACTTCGAGCTGATGCGCGACGGCGCCGTGCTCGCCAACGCCGGCCACTTCGACGTCGAGATCTCGCTGGCCGAGCTGGCGGCGATCGCCGAGGGCCCGCCGCACGAGGTGCTGCCGCTGGTCGACGAGTACGTCGTCGAGGGGCGGCGCCTGCATCTCGTCGCCAAGGGCCGCGTCGTCAACCTGGCGGCCGCGGCGGGACACCCGGCGGCGGTGATGGATCTGTCGTTCGCCGCGCAGGCGCTGAGCGTCGCGGCGATCGCCGGCGCGCCCGAGCGGGCGCAGCCGGGCCTGCACGCCGTGCCGCAGTCGATCGACCAGGAGGTCGCGCGGCTCAAGCTCGCGACGCTCGGGATCGAGATCGACGCCCTTTCGCCGGAGCAGGAGCGCTACCTGCGCCCGTTTCGTTAGCGTGCCGCAGCGATGCGCGCGATGGTTCTCGCCGCCGGCCTCGGGACGCGCCTGCGGCCGATCACCTACGAGGTGGCCAAGCCGATGGTGCCGGTCCTCGACCGGCCCGTGATGGCGCACATCGTCGATCTGCTCGAGCGTCACGGGATCGAGCGGATCGTCGCCAACCTCCACCACTTCCCGGACTCGATCCGCGAGTACTTCGGCGATCGGATCTCGTTCCGCTACGAGGAGGAGCTGCTCGGGACCGCCGGCGGGGTGCGCAACTGCGCCGACCTGCTCGGCTCGGAGACGTTCCTGGTGATCTCAGGCGACGCGCTGACCGACATCGACCTCGACGCGCTCGTCGCGACGCACCGCTCGCGCCGCGCGCTGATGACGCTCGCGGCGAAGCCCGTCGCCGACACGCGCGAGTACGGGGTCGTGCTGCACGACGAGGACGGGCGGATCAGCGGCTTCCAGGAGAAGCCCGAGCCCGAGGATGCGCGCTCGGACCTCGGCAACTGCGGGATCTACTGCCTTGAGCCGGAGATCTTCGAGCACTTCCCGCCCGAGCCGTTCGTCGACTGGGCCCACGACGTCTTCCCGGTCCTGCTCGAGCGCTCGGTGGCGTTCTACGTCCACCGCGTCGATCAGTACTGGAACGACATCGGCTCGCTCGCCGAGCTTCGCCAGGGGACCTTCGACGCGCTGTCGGGCGAGCTTGCGATCACCGTCGAGGGTGAGCGTGTCGGGGACGGGGTGATCGTCGGCACGGGGTCTGGAATCGAGGCGGCCGAGGCGGTCGAGGGGCCGGCCTGGATCGGCCGCGACGTCACGATCGGGGCCGGCGTCCGGCTGATGGGTCCCGTCGTGATCGGCGACGGGGCGCGGATCGGCGAGGGCGCGGCGCTGCGCGACGCGATCGTCTTCCCGGGCGGCGAGGTGGCCGCGGGGACGATCCTGATCGGCGCGATCGCCGGCAATTCCGACGTCGCTGCAAGCCTCCGCCCGCGCGGCTCCTAGACTGCGCTCGGACCGGCTGTGCCCTCGGCGGGCATTGCTAGGCTGAGGGTCTATGGGGATTCTCGACCGCGCCCTCAACATCGGCGAGGGCAAGCAGTTCCGCCGCTACGAGCAGCGCGTCGAGCAGGTGGGCGCCTGGGAGGCCGAGCTCGAGCTCGACTCCGACGCCGAGCTGCGCGAGCGCGCCGACCAGCTTCGCGAGCGCGCTCGCGACGGCGAGTCGCTCGACGACCTTTTGCCCGAATGCTTCGCGCTCGTCCGCGAGGTCGGGCGGCGGCGCATGGCGATGCGCCACTTCGACGTCCAGCTGATCGGCGCGATGGTCCTCCACGGCGGCTCGATCGCCGAGATGCGCACCGGCGAGGGCAAGACGCTGACGGCGACGCTCGCCGTCGTGCTCAACTCACTGGCGGTGCGCGAGGGGGCCGGCGAGGGCGAGCCGCCGCAGCGCAAGGGCGTGCACGTGGTGACGGTCAACGACTACCTCGCCCGCCGCGACGCGATGTGGATGAAACCGCTCTACGACATGCTCGGCGTCACCGTCGGCGTGCTCCAGAACATGCAGCCCTACGAGGAGAAGCGCGCCGCGTACGCCGCCGACGTCACGTACGGCACCAACTCCGAGTTCGGCTTCGACTACCTGCGCGACAACATGGCCACCTCGCTCGAGGAGAAGGTCCAGCACGGCCAGCGCCCGAAGCCCGAGGACGGGACGTCCCACTACCACGCCTACGCGATCGTCGACGAGGTCGACAACATCCTCATCGACGAGGCGCGGAC
>DATBPB010000027.1:0-24574 GCA_036561565.1 Solirubrobacteraceae bacterium
CTTCGGCGCGAACCTCGGGACGTGCGAGCTGGCGGTCGCGCTGCACTCACTGCTCGACTCCCCGCGCGACAAGATTCTCTGGGACGTCGGCCACCAGGCCTACCCCCACAAGGTGCTCACCGGGCGCCGCGACGCTCTCTCGACGATCCGCCAGTACGAAGGGCTCGCGCCGTTCTGCTCGATCGCCGAGTCCGAGCACGACATCATGGGCGCCGGTCACGCCTCCACCTCGATCGGATATGCGGTCGGCATCAAGGAGGCGATGCGCGCCCGCGGCGACATCGACGCCGGCCGCGTAGTCGCGGTCGTCGGCGACGGCGCGATGACTGGCGGCGTGGCCTTCGAGGCGATCCACCAGGCCGGCGGTCTGGGCACGCCGGTAGTCGTGATCCTCAACGACAACGGCATGTCCATCGCGCCGAACGTGGGGGCGCTGTCGCGGTCGTTCAACCGCGTCCGGTTGAACCCCCGTCTGTGGCACGCGCGCGAGGACATCGAGGGCGGGCTCACGAAGCTCCCGGCCGGAATCGGCGCCGCCTTCGAGCGCTTCGGGCCGCACATCAAGGAGTCGATCAAGGCCTTCGCGGCTCCGGGGCTGTTCTGGGAGGAGCTCGACTGGGCCTACGTCGGCGTGATCGACGGGCACGACGTCCGCGCGCTGCGGGCGGCGATTCGCGACGCGCTCGCCGCGCAGCGTCCCGTGGTCGTCCACATCGCCACCGTCAAGGGGAAGGGCTTCGGCCCGGCCGAGAACGGCGGCCTCGAAGGGATGGAGAAGTGGCATGCCGCAAAGCCCCGCTCGATCTTGGGCGGCGAGGTCGTCAAGGCCTCAAGTGATGGCGCCCCGCCGCCGCCCCCCCAGTACACGACGGTGTTCGGCGAGGCGCTCGTGGCGGAATGCCGCCGCGACGCGCGCGTGATCGGCATCACCGCCGCGATGAACTCGGGGACCGGCCTGAACATCCTCCAGGCGGCGATGCCCGAGCGCTACTTCGACGTCGGCATCGCCGAGCAGCAGGCCGTCCTGTTCGCCGCGGGCCTCGCGCTCGAGGGCGCGCGACCGGTGGCCGCGATCTACTCGACCTTCCTGCAGCGCGCCTACGACCAGATCGTCCACGACGTCTGCCTGCAGCGGCTGCCGGTCGTGTTCGCGATGGATCGCGCGGGGCTCGTCGGCGACGACGGCCCGACGCACCACGGTGTTTTCGACATCGCCTATCTGCGCTGCCTTCCGAACATGGTGCTGATGGCGCCGCGCGACGAGGCGATGCTGGTCCACATGCTGCACACCGCGATCGCCCACGACGGCCCGATCGCGCTGCGCTATCCGCGCGGCGAGGCGGTCGGCGTTCCGCTACCGGACTCCCCCGAGTTGCTCGCGATCGGTACCGGCGAGATCCTTCGCGAGGCCCCCGATCCCGAGGGCGAGCGTTCCGGGCGGGTCGCGCTGATCGGCTACGGCACGGGCGTCGGGAAGGCGCTCGGCGCCGCCGCGCTGTTGGAGGTCGACGGGATCGAGGCGACCGTCGCCGATGCCCGATTCGCGAAGCCGATCGACAGCGGCCTGATTGCCCAGCTCGCCGCCGAGCACGAGCTGCTTGTGACGATCGAGGAGGGGGTCCTCGGCGGCGGCTTCGGGAGCGCCGTATGGGAGACGCTCAACGAGGCTGGCGGTGCGCCGACCCGGATCCTTCGCGTCGGCGTCCCGGACCGCTATGTCGCTCATGGCGCGCCCAAGCTGCTTCACGAGGAGATCGGCTACACCGCCGAGCGGATCGCTGAACGGATCCGTTCGGCGATCGACCGCCCGAGCGCGACGTTCGCCGGACGGTAGCCGCCGGCGCGAGCACCCACGTTCGATGGCCCCGAAGATGCGGCTCGACGCTCTGCTCGCGCAGCGCGGCCTGTTCGAGACTCGCACCCGCGCCGCGGCGTCGGTGCTGGCCGGCGAGGTGCGGATCGGCACGGCCGGCGAGCGGGCTACCAAGCCGGGGACGCTCGTTGCCCAGGACGTCGAGCTGAGCGTCGATGAGACGCCGCGCTTCGTCTCGCGCGGCGGGATCAAACTGGCCAACGCGCTTGCCGAAAGCGATCTAGACCCCTCGGGCCGGCTGTGCCTCGACGTCGGTGCCTCCACCGGTGGCTTCACCGACTGCCTGCTCCAGGCCGGGGCGGCTGGCGTGACGGCCCTCGATGTCGCCTACGGCGAGCTGAGCTGGCGGCTGCGCGGCGATCCACGCGTCACGGTCATCGAGCGTTTCAACGCGCGCGAGCTGCACGGCGGTGCGCTTCCCTACGCTCCCGACTTGATCGTGGCCGACGTCTCGTTCATATCGCTGCGGCTGCTGCTCGGGCCGATGCTCGCCTGCGCCGCTCCGCGCTTCGATGCGCTGCTGCTCGTGAAGCCGCAGTTCGAAGCGGGACGGGACGCGGTCGGGCGCGGCGGCGTCGTCCGCGACGGCGCCCTGCGGCGCCAGGCGATGGTCGACGTGGCGCACGCAGCCTCAGCGCTCGGGGCGTCGGTGCGCGGCTTCTTCGCCTCGGGGCTCCCCGGGCCGAAGGGGAACATCGAGACCTTTCTCTGCCTGGCCGAGGGCTCGCGCGGCGGCGCGACGGACCTCGAGGCGCTCGCGCTCGCGGCCGATCCGGGATGAGCGCGCGAGCCATAACGCTGATGAGCCACGGCCGCCCGGCGCAGACGTCGGGCGCCCTGCGCGAGCTCGCCGCGGTCTGTGCGGCGAGCGGCGCGCTGCTGCGTCTCGACGCCGAGGAGTCGGCGAAACACTCGGCCCTTGCCGGCACGGCCGGCATCGCCTTCGAGCAGCCGCTCGAGGCGAGCGTCGATTTGTGCGTGGCGCTCGGAGGCGACGGCACGATCCTTCGAGCGCTGCGGGCCTACGCGCGGACCGGCGTACCCGTGTTCGCCGTCAACTTCGGCGAGGTCGGCTTCCTCGCGACCGTCGAGCCGGAAGCGATGAGCGCCGGCTTCGAGCGCGCGCTCGCCGGCACCCTCGAGGCGCTGCGGCTGCCCGCGATCGAGCTCGACGGCTCGGGCGGCGAGCATGTCGCGATCAACGACGTTTCCGTCCACCGCGGCGTCGGCGGGCGCGTCGCGCAGCTCTCCTACGTGGTCGGCGGCGAGGAGGTCGGCAGCGTGCGCTGCGATGGCCTCGTCGTCGCGACCCCCGCCGGCTCGACCGGCTACAACCTCGCCAACGGCGGCCCGGTGATGGCCTGGGGCGTGGAGGGGATGGTCGTGTCGTTCATCGCGCCGCACTCGCTCAGCGCGCGCGCGCTCGTCATCGCGCCCGACGATGAGCTGTCGCTGCACAACACGTCGCTCGAGACGCTCGCGGTGTCCGTCGACGGCCGCCCGGTCGGCGAGCTGCGCCCCGGCGAGAGCCTCGGCGCGCGCTTCGCTAAGGACGTCGCAACGCTCGCGCAGATGGACGGATCGAGCTTCTACCTGCGCCTGCGCGAGAAGTTCGGGCGCCTCTCCCGTTAGGCGTGTTCCGTCCCCGCGCGCTGGTAGACCCTGTGCGGTGCTCCTCGAGCTGTCGGTTCAGAACCTCCTGTTGATCGAGCAGGCCCGCCTTGAGCTGTCGGGCGGCCTGAACGTGATCACGGGGGAGACCGGGGCCGGCAAGACCGTCCTCGCCCACGCCCTGGACCTGCTGCTGGGCGGGCGCGCGCGACCCGGGATCGTCCGCCCCGGGGCCGGCGAGGCCTACGTCGAGGGGGTGTTCGAGATCCCCGCCGGACTGCGCTGCGAAGGCCTCCCCGACGACGCCGGCGAGCTCGTCGTCGCGCGGCGCGTCGGCGCCGACGGGCGTACTCGCGCCTACCTCGGCGGGCGCTCAATCCAGCTGACCGAGCTGCGCGAGCTGACCGCTGAGCTTCTGTCCTTCTATGGCCAGCACGAGCACCGGCGGCTGACGCTCGGCGCCGTGCAGCTGCAGGTCCTCGATGACTCACTCGGCGAGGAGCAGGCGCTGCGGCGGGCGGCCTGCGCCGAGGCGTGGACGGCGCTGCGACAGGCGACGGCGGAGCTCGAGCGCCTCGCGTCGGTTGCGGGTGAACGCGAGCGCCGCCTGGACCTGCTCGAGTTCGAGTTGTCGGAGATCGAGGGCGTGGACCCCAAGGACGGCGAGCGCGACACGCTCGTTGCCGAACGCAACCGGCTGCGAAACCTGGATGGCCTGCGAGCGGCGGCCTGGGGCGCGGAGCAGGCGCTCGCGGATGAGGACGGGGGAGCCCTGACCGGGCTTCGCACCGCAACGTCCTTCCTGGACGGCGGATCGAGCCTCGATGGCGAGGCCGCGGCGCTCGCCGAGCGCGCGCGGTCGCTCGAGATCGATGCGGCGGACCTGCTCGGCGAGATCCACCGCTTCGGCGAGGCGCTGGGCGATGAGCCCGGACGGCTCGAGGCGCTCGAGGAGCGCCTCGGAGCGCTCGCGCGCCTCGAGCGAAAGCACGGCGGGAGCATCGCCGCGGTCCTCGCTCACGCGGCGGATTGTCGCGCCCAGCGCGACGAGATCGCCGGCGCCGAGGTCGCGATGGAGGCCGCGCAGGCGAGCGTCGAGCGGGCCCGGTCCGACCATCTGGCTGCGTGCGAGTCGCTCAGCGCGGCACGTCTGAAGGGCGCGCCGCTGCTCGCGGCCGCCGTGCGCGCGCGACTCGCCGAGGTGGGCATGGCCGAAGCGAGCTTCGAGATCGTCCTCGCGCCGTGCGAGCCGGGTCGAAGCGGCGCCGAGCAGGTCCAGTTCGAGATCGCCCCGAACCCCGGGGTTCCGGCCGCGCCGCTGCGCGAAATCGCCTCCGGGGGCGAGCTCTCGCGCGTCATGCTGGCGCTGCTGTCGGCCGCCCACGGCGGCGGCTCCTCGACGCTCGTCTTCGACGAGATCGACGCCGGCATTGGCGGTCACACGGCTCGCGCCGTGGGCGAGCAGCTTCGCTCACTCGCGGCCGGGCGGCAGATCCTCGCGATCACGCACCTCCCGCAGGTTGCGTCGTTCGCCGCGCGCCACTTCACGATCGCCAAGGACACCTCCCGCGAGCCGGCCCGGGCGACGGTCGTGCAGCTCGCCGGCGGCGAAGTGCTTGGCGAGCTGGTGCGGATGCTCGGCGCCGACGACGACGACGCCGGGGCCAGGCGCCACGCGAAGGAGCTGCTCAGAGCGGCGTGAGCGATTCCCCCGCCGACGCGCTCGCCGCCCTGCTGGCGGCTGACGCGCCGCAGGACGCCCGACGGGTCGTCTCCGAGCTCGCGCGCGAGACTCCGGTGCTGCTGTCGGGCACGCTGTCCGAGCGCTGCGGCGGCCGCGTCGTTCTCAAGGCCGAGAACCTCCAGCGAACCGGTTCCTTCAAGCTCCGCGGAGCGTTCAATCGCGTCGCCGCGCTGCCGCCGCAGGGGTCAGCCGCCGGCGTCGTGGCCGGCAGCGCCGGAAACCACGCCCAGGCGCTCGCCTACGCGGCAGGCGCGCGCGGGGTCGCGTGCGAGGTGTTCATGCCCGTCGAGGCCGCCGTCGCGAAGGTCGCCGCCGTTCAGGCCTACGGCGGCCGCGTGACGCTCGGCGGCGAGAGCGTCGATGAGTGCGTGGCCGCGGCGCGCGCTCGCGCCGATGAGACGGGGGCCATATTCGTGCACCCCTTCGACGATCCGCTCGTCATCCTCGGTCAGTCCACGGTTGCCCTGGAGTTGCTCGAGCAGGTCCCCGACCTCGCGACGGTGATCGTCCCGCTCGGCGGCGGCGGGCTGCTGAGCGGGGTGGCGGGCGTGCTCAAGTCCGCCCGCCCGCAGGTGCGCGTGGTCGGCGTGCAGGCCGCGGCATGCGCGCCGTTTCCGGCGGCGCTCGCGGCCGGAGCCCCGCTGGCCGTCAACGCCGCGCCGACGATCGCCGATGGCATCGCCGTCAAGCGCCCCGGGGACCTGACGCTTCCGCTGATCGAGCGCTGGGTCGACGACGTGGTCCTCGTCAGCGAGGAGGACACAGCCGAGGCGATGGTGATCCTGATGGAGCGCGCTAAGCTCGTCGTCGAGGGCGCGGGCGCCGTCGGCGTGGCGGCGCTGCTGGCGGAGCTGGTGAGACCGCCGGCGGAGGGGACGACGGCGGTCGTGCTCTCCGGAGGCAACGTCGACGCCGGTCTGCTGGCGCTCGTGGCGCGCCGCCACGAGACGGCGATCGGGCGCCGGCTGCGCGTCTTCACGCGCGTTCCCGACCGCCCCGGCGGGCTGGCCGCGCTGCTTCTGTGCATCGCCCGGGCAGGGGGGAACCTGATCGGCGTCACGCACGTCCGCGAGGCCGCCGACCTGCAGGTTCGCCAGACCGGGGTGGAGCTCGCGCTCGAGACGCGCGGCGCCGAGCACGCCGACGCGATCGTGGCCGCGATGGCCGCCGAGGGCTACGAGGTCGATCGCGTGTAGGTGGCGGGAACGAGGTCGCGACGCGGATCGATGTTCCAGCGCAGCGCCGCGGCGAGGTGCTCGTCGCGAATCGCCCAGCGGTCCGGCAGATCGTCGCCGGCGTGGTCGGCGGCCGCGCCCTTGAGCGCCATGCAGCCGGTGTTGTCGCCGATCGCACGGATCCGCGCGACGTCGGCGGCCGCAAGCGGCGGCTTCGCGGCCAGCGCGGCGAGCTCCGCGCGCTTGTCCTCGATCGGCCGAGCATCGGCCCCCAGCTCCTGAATCAGCGTCGGGGCGACGCACGCGACGGGCTCCTGCGCGAGATCCCACAGGCAGGCGAGCTGGAGCATCGTCAGTCCCGAGGCCGCCGCGATCGGCCGCATCTGCTCGAGCTTCGAGCGTGCTTGCGAGACCCACCCGGCAGGGCGAAAGGAACGATGATCGCCGGCCCTGAAGCCCTCCTCGGAGATCACGTCGTCGTGGAAGACGCCGCCATAGTCGACGACGCGAGCGATGACGCGGGCGCCCGCCTGGGCGGCTGCTCCGAGCGCGAGCTCGCCCGGCCAGGGCTCGAGTGGGTTGAGGATCAGCATCACCCAGTCGATGCGCTCGCCGAAGCGCTCCAGGCAGTCGATCACATCGAGCGTGAAGCCGTTGGCGGGGCCGGGGGCGACGCCGAGCCGGCGCGTCAGCCCCGCCTCGCGCAGGGCCGCCATGCCGTCCCAAACGTCTTCGCTCGTGTAACCGAGGCGATCGGGGTTGTGCAGCAGCAGCACGTCGAAGCAGTCGATGCCGCAGCGCTCGAGGCTTCGCTCGGCCGCCATGCGCAGGTAGCCGGCGTAGCCGCCGGCATCGCGCAGTCGCGCGTCGGTGAAGCGCGGAAAGCCCTTCGGACCGTCGCGCTCGCCCGCGTAGAAGTCGTGCCCGATCGCGCCGATCACGCAGACCTCCGCGCGCTCACAGCCCGCGAGCGCGCGGCCGAGCAGCGTATCGGCGGCGCCCGCGCCGTAGACGTCTGCGGTGATCACCGTGTCGATCGCCGCGTCCGGGCGAAGCAGCGCCTCGAGGCGCTCCTCCTCGATCGGCTCGCCGAAGTGCATGAAGCGCCCGCCGCTCCATGTGCCGAGCGCCGCGGTCCCCGGGTCGCGTCCCGCTGTCTGGGTCATCGAAGCCAGTCTAGATCGTGGCCGGCACGCTACGCTCGCGCGTCATGACGGCCCCCGCTCCGACCTCCGAACGCGGCCCGTGAACGTCGGCGACCTGCTGCGGGAGACGCTCGATCTCTATCGCCGAAACATCCGGATCGTGCTCGTCGCGACGGTCCCGATCATCCTGATCGTGACCGGCCTCACAGCGCTCGGCCTCGGCGAGCTGAGCGCCAAGCTCAATCCGGCGCCGCCTTCGCGCGACCTGTGGATCGACCTGCTCGCGAGCGAGCTCGTCACGGTACCGCTGATCAGCTCGATCCTCGCGCGCTGGGTGTATCTGCGCCGGCGCGGGGAGGAGGCGCCGATCGCCGATCTCGTCGCCGGCGCGCTCGAGGTGTTCCCGGCCGTGCTCTTGGTCATCGCCGCCTGGCTGACGGTCTCCGTCGTCGGCGTCGTGACGCTCGTCGTTCCCGGGATCTATGTCGCGGTCAGCTGGTACTTCGTCGTCCAGGCGGTCGTGATCGACGGCGACCGCGGCTTCGCGCCGATCGCGCGCAGCGCCGCGGCCGTGCGCGGACGCTGGTGGCAGAGCCTCGGGACGGGAATCGCCTTCCAGCTCACGGCTGCCGTGATCCCCCAGCTCGTCCTCGCCTACGCCTTCACGCCGGTCGCACGCTCCGCAAACTCCTACGCGGTAGTCGTGGTGGTCGTCGCGCTGGCGCGCGTGATCGCCCTGCCGTTCGTGGCGATCGGCGCGACCCTGTACTACCTCCGGCTGCGCGACACGCCCCGCCCGGCCGCGAGGTTCTGACCGCGGCGGGCGCTACGGTGCGCCCTTGCCCGGGTTTCACTCAAAGTCCGCGCTCGCCTCCGATGCCGGCCGAGCCGGCTATCTAGACTGAGTCGCGAAGCCGATGACACAGACAGAAGATCGCCGCCACCGACCACGCTTCATCTTCGTCACCGGCGGCGTCGTCTCCTCACTCGGCAAGGGCATCGCGGCGGCGTCGATCGGCAAGCTGCTCGTCGCGCGCGGCTTGACGGTCGCACTGCAGAAGTTCGACCCCTACATCAACGTCGACCCCGGGACGATGTCGCCCTACCAGCACGGCGAGGTCTTCGTCACCGAGGACGGCGCCGAGACCGATCTCGATCTCGGGCATTACGAGCGCTTCACCGACGCGAACACGACGCGCGCCTCGAACGTCACCGCCGGGGGTATCTACAACGCCGTGATTCGCCGCGAGCGCCGCGGCGACTACCTCGGCGCGACCGTGCAGGTCGTCCCGCACATCACCGACGAGATCAAGCAGCGGATCGCGCTGATCGCCGAATCCACCGACGTCGATTTCGTCGTGACCGAGATCGGCGGCACCGTTGGCGACATCGAGTCGCTGCCGTTCCTAGAGGCGATCCGCCAGTTCCCCGTCGACGTCGGGCGCCGGCGGTGCATGTTCATCCACCTCACGCTCGTGCCCTACATCAACCACGCGGGCGAGCTGAAGACCAAGCCCACGCAGCACTCGGTGAACGAGCTGCGACGAATCGGCATCCAGCCGGACATGGTGGTATGCCGCTCGGAGTCGCCGCTGTCGGGCGACATCCGCAAGAAGATCGCGTTGTTCGCGAGCCTGCCCGTGGAGGCGATCGTCTCGGCCTTCGACGTCGCCAACATCTACGAGTGCCCGCTCACCTTCCATGCCGAGGGCGTCGACGACTTCATCCTTGACCACTTCGGGGTGAGCGCGGTGCCGCCGGAGCTCGGCGGCTGGCAGGCGCTCGTCGAGTCCGCCCGCGACGCCACGGAGGTCGTGCGGATCGCGATCGTCGGTAAGTACGTCGAGCTCGAGGACGCCTACCTGTCCGTTGCCGAGGCGCTGCGCCACGCTGGATTCTCCGACGGCTGCCGGATTGAGATCGACTGGGTCGACTCGGAGGCACTGACCGGCGGAGCCGCCGCGCGCCGCCTCGCGGCAGCCGACGGGATCCTGATCCCGGGCGGCTTCGGCAGCCGCGGCTTCGAGGGCAAGATCGAGGCCGCACGCTTCGCCCGCGAGAACGGAGTGCCGTATCTGGGGATCTGCTTCGGGATGCACGTCGCGGTCTGCGAGTTCGCACGCAACTGCGCCGACATGGAGGGCGCGAACTCGAGCGAGTGCGATCCGGAGACGCCGTTCCCGGTCATCGATCTGCTGCCCGAGCAGAAGGAGATCGCCGACCTGGGCGGCACGATGCGCCTCGGCGCGACGCCGATCAAGCTGCATGACGGCACCCGCGCGCGGGAGATCTACGAGGAGTCGGTCATCTACGAGCGCCACCGCCACCGCTACGAGGTCAACAACATGCTGCGCAAGCGCCTCGAGGCGGCCGGGCTTCGGATGTCCGGGACGACGCCGGACGAGCGGCTCGTCGAGATCGTCGAGCTCACCGACCACCCGTTCTACGTCGCCTCGCAGTTTCACCCGGAGTTCAAGTCCCGCCCCGAGCGCCCGGCGCCGCTGTTTCGGGAGTTCGTCGGCGCCGCGCTCGTCCGCTCGCGCGGGCAGCAGCCCGCCGTCAGCTCGTGACGGCGGCCACCGAGGCGGAACGCCGCCGGCTCCACGACACCTTTGCCGCGCTGTGCCGCGTCGCCAGCCCGTCCGGGAGCGAGCGCGCGTGCGCCGATCTCGTCGCGCAGCGCCTGGGCGCCGCCGGCCTCGACGTCAGCGAGGACGGCGCGGGCGCAGTCCTCGGCGGGGACTGCGGCAATCTGCTCGCTCGAGTACCGGGAAGCGGCGAGGACTCGATCCTGTTGTGCGCCCACCTCGACACGGTGCCCGTCGCCGCGGCGATCGAACCCGTGCTGAGCGACGGCTACTGGGAGAACGCCAATGCGGCGATCCTCGGGGCCGACAACAAGGCGGCTGTCGCGGTGCTGCTGGTACTCGCCGAGCGTCTCGCCGCGACGCCCGCGCGCCTCGGGGTGGAGCTCCTCTTCACGGTCGGCGAGGAGCTCGCGCTCGCGGGCGCCAAGGAGTTTGAGGCGGGCGTGCTTCGCAGCCGGGTGGGCTTCGCCTTCGATAGCGCCGCCCCGGTCGGAGGTGTGGTTGTCTCCTCGCCGACCCACTACCGGGTCGACGCCGAGCTGCACGGGGTCGCCGCTCACGCCGGCCTGCGTCCGGAGAACGGCCGCAGCGCCATCCTTGCCGCGGCGCGCGCCATCGCCGGCATGCGGCTCGGCCGCATCGACTCCGACAGCACGGCGAACATCGGCGTGATCGACGGGGGCAGCGCCGCCAACGTCGTGCCGGAACGCTGCCGCGTCGTCGGCGAGGCGCGCAGCCTCGACGCCGAGCGCGCGGAGCGCCTCGCCAGCGAGATCGTCGAATGCCTCGCCGATGCGGCGAACGACCCGGAGTGCGAGTGCGATCTCGACGTGTCCATGCAGCGCGAGTTCGACGGTTACCGCGTGCGCGCTTCGAGCCCGGAGCTCGGGCTGGCCTTCGACGCGCTGCGCGACTGCGGCTTCGACCCAAAGCCGATCGCAAGCGGTGGTGGCAGCGACGCGAACGCGCTGCGCGCGCGCGGCCTTGCCGTGCTGAACCTCGCCAACGGAACCGAGCGAAACCACGAGCCGACCGAACGCGTCGCGGCCGGCGCGCTCGAGTCGGTCCTCGACGTCGCCTTCGCTCTGGTCGAACGCGCGGGCGCTGCGGTCGGTGCCGCCTCCGCGGTGGCGTAGGCTGCGCGGTCGTGACCGGCCCGGACGCAGCGGAGATCCGTGTTCTCGGGGCGCTGATCGAAAAGCAGCGGACGACGCCGGACGCATACCCGCTGTCGCTGCACTCCCTGCGCCTCGCCACCAACCAGTCGACCGGCCGCGACCCCGTCGTCGACTACGACGAGTCGGTGATCCGCGACGCGGTCGCCCGTCTCGTGCGGCGAGGGTGGGCGCGCCTCGCGAGCGGCCCGGGAAGCCGGGCGACGAAGTATCGCCACCTGCTCGACGAGGCGCTGTTGCTGAGCGGGCCGCAGCTGTCCGTGCTCGCGGTGCTGATGCTGCGCGGCGCCCAGACGCCCGGAGAGCTTCGCCTTCGCTCCGAGCGGCTTCATCGCTTCGCGACGCTCGAGGAGCTCGACGCGCTGCTCGAGCAGCTCGACGAGCGCCGCTTGATCGTCCGCTTCGACCGCCGCCCTGGTCAGAAGGAGGCCCGCTGGAACCTTGGCGGGGAGTTCGCCGCGGACGCCGGGCCCGACACCGAGGAGGCCGCGGTCGCGGTGACGATCGAGGCCGGCGACGACGAGCTGGCAGCGCGCGTCGCCGCGCTGGAGCGCGATCTCACTGAGCTACGCGAGCTGGTCGAGCGGTTGCGCGCAGACTCGGCCTAGAGGGGACGACCGCCGCGACGCGAAAAACGCCGCCATGACATCGACCGTGGCGCCGCCCCGGCCGTTCGAGCAGCTGCTCCTCGATTTCCTCGTCTATCTGGAGTTCGAACGCGGCCTCTCGCGGAACACGCTCGAGGCCTATCGCGCGGATCTCGTCCAGTTCAGCGCCTACCTGCGCGAGCATTCCTACGACGTCATGGAGGTCGGCCACCCCGAGCTGTCGGGGTTCCTGACCGAGCTCGCGCGCGGTACCCCCGACCGGGCTGCGGTCGCCGCCGCCACCCTCCAGCGCAAGGCGGCCTGCCTTCGCTCCTTCTACCGCCATCTTCGCCGTGAGGGCGTGATCGACCACGATCCGACCGCCGAGCTGCGCGGACCACGACGCGCGCAGAAGCTTCCGGAGGTGCTGAGCCGAGATGAGGTGAATCGCCTGCTCGCGGCGCCAGGCGCGACGACGCCGACCGCGCTTCGCGACCGCGCCCTGCTCGAGCTCCTCTATGCCTGCGGCCTGCGCGCGTCCGAGGCGGTCGGCCTGCTGCTTGACGACGTCGACCTCGAAGAGGAGTTCCTGCGCGCGCGGGGGAAGGGGTCGAAGGAGCGGCTCGTCCCGATCGGGCGTCAGGCGATCGGCGCCCTCCGCGCCTATCTCACGCGTTCGCGGCCGACGCTGGTGGGCCTGCGCGTCGAGCGCCACGTCTTCGTGAACCGCCGCGGCGGTTCGCTCAGCCGCCAGGGGCTATACAAGATCGTGCAGGGCTATGCCTCGGCCGTCGGACTCGAGGAGCGGATGAGCCCGCACACGCTGCGCCACACCTTCGCCACGCACCTGCTTGCCGGCGGCTGCGACCTGCGAACGCTTCAGGAGATGCTCGGTCACGCGGACATCGCGACAACCCAGCTCTACACGCACCTCTCGACCGAACGGCTTCGCGACGTCTACTTCGGCGCGCATCCGCGCGCGCACGTCTGAGCGGCAAATAAGCTGGCCGAGAGCATGGAGCGCCGCGCTTTCGTGGTCGTGATCGACGCCTGCGGTGCGGGCGAGCTGCCCGACGCCGCCGCCTACGGCGATGCCGGCGCAAACACGCTCGAGCACCTCGCGCAGGCCGTCGGCGGGCTCGAGCTGCCGGCGCTCGGCTCGCTCGGTCTCGGCAACATCCTGGCCCTCGACGGGGTCCCCGCCACGGGACGGCCATCGCTGCACGGCCGCCTTCATCCGCTCGGGCCCGGCAAGGACTCGAGCAGCGGACACTGGGAGCTGATGGGCCTGAGCGTCGCCGAAGCGCCGCCGACCTTCGCCGGCGAGATCCCCGAGCAGATCCTGGCTGTGGTGGAGCGCGCGTTCGGGTCGCGGCCGATCTGCAACCGCGCCTACGACGGCGTCGCCGCGCTCGAGGACTTCGGCGCCGAGCACCTCGCCAGCCGCCGTCCGATCCTCTACACCTCACAGGACTCGGTCCTTCAGCTCGCCGTGCACACCCGCGTGATGAGCGAGCAGGCCCTCCACGACGCCTGCGCCTGGCTGCGCTCAGCGCTCAACGGGCCGGGTGCGGTTCGGCGGGTGATCGCACGCCCCTTCGAGGGTCAGCCCGGTGCGTTCGAGCGAACCCAGGGACGGCGCGACTACAGCCTGCCGCCGCCGTCGCCAAGTCACCTCGCGCTGCTCGCCGGCGCGGGCGTCGAGGTCCACGGCGTCGGGAAGGTGACGGCGCTGTTCGACGGCAATGGCTTCAGCGCCGAGCATCCCGGGGCGACGAACGAGCAGGCGATCGAAAGCGTCTCGCGCCTCGTCGCCGAGCTCGACAGCGGCTTCGTCTTCGCGAACCTGATCGAAACCGACCAGCGCTATGGTCACCGCCATGACGTCGACGGCTTCCACGAGGCGCTCAAGCTGATCGACAACGCGGTAGCGGGATGGCTGGAGGCGCTCGGGGAGGGTGACCTGCTGATCATCACCGCCGATCACGGCTGCGATCCCGCGGCTTCCCACACCGACCACACCCGCGAGCACGTACCGCTGCTGGCGCGCTTCGAAGGCCACGGCGGGCGGCGCCACGACGGGCCGATGGCTGACGTCGGCGCATCCGTGCTGGACTGGATGACCGGCGATCTCGCGCCCGCGCTGCCGGGGCGCTCGTTCATCTCCGACGATGCCTGAGCTGCCCGAGGTCGAAACGATTCGCCGCCAGCTCGAGCCGGCGGTGATCGGCGCAACGCTCGACGCGGTGGAGGTTCTCGACCCGCGCTGGTGTGAGCCGCACGACGCCGCCGGTGTCTCGGACATCCTGACCGGGCGGCGCGTGCTGGCGCTGCGCCGGCGCGGCAAGTACCTCGACTGGGTCTTCGACGGCGAGCTCCATCTGCTGATGCATCTGCGGATGACCGGAGCGCTGCTGCTGGACGCCGAGCCCGGTCAGGCTTACGTGCGTGTGCGGATGGCGTTCGACTCCGGACGGCGGCTCGAGTTCTCAGACCCGCGCCGATTCGGCACGGGTCAGATCGTCTCAGGCGATCCGGCCCTCGAGGAGTTCTTCGCGGGGCGCCTCGGCATCGAGCCCTTCGACGAGGCGTTCACGCCGCAGCTGCTGCGCTCGCTCGCGCGCGGCAAGCGCGTCGCGATCAAGACGTTCCTGCTCGACCAGCGGATGATCGCCGGGGTCGGCAACATCTACGCCGACGAGGCGCTGTTTCGCGCCGGCGTCCATCCGCTGCGCGCCGCGGGCGCGCTCCGCCCGAAGCAGTACGCGCTGCTGCGCGACGCCGTCCGCGAAGTGCTCAGCTCTGGCATCGACGCTCGCGGAGCCTCGATCGACGACTTCCGTCACCTCGACGGGGCGCGCGGCAGCTTCCAGGACCGCTTCCTCGTGCACCGCCGCGAGGGCGAGCCCTGCACGATCTGCGGGACGGCGATCGCGAAGATCGTCGTCGGCGGGCGCGGCACCTACTTCTGCGCGCACTGCCAGCCGGTGCCGCGGATCGCGCGGCCCGCTAAGCCGCGAGGAGCTCAGCCAGCCGCCCGGAGCGGTCGGCGCTGAGCAGCTGGTCGAAGCCTCCGACGAGCTCCTCGCCGATGATGACCTGCGGGAACGTCATCATTCCTGTACGCGAGGCGAGCTCGGCCCGACCCTCGGCGTCCATCGCCAGGTTGATCTCGTCGAATTCGAGGCCGCGCTTGTCCAGAAGCGCCTTCGCCTGGCGGCAATAGCCGCAGGGCTCGGTTGTGTAGACGGTGATCTTGTTCATTACTTCACAAAGTATAGCATGAGCGGTCCGCTGAAAACGGACGCCATCGTGCTGCGTTCGCTGCGCTACGGCGAGGCCGACCGCATCCTCCACCTCTACACGCCGTCGCGCGGTCGGATCGGCGCGATCGCAAAGGGCATACGCCGCACGCGAAGCCGCTTCGGCGGACGGCTCGAGCCGTTCTCGCGCGTGCGGCTCGTCTGCCACGAGGGTCGCGGCGAGCTTCTGACGATCACCGGCGTCGAGACGCTCGACGCCCACGCGCGGCTGCGCGAGGCGGCCGCTACGCTCGACTGCGCGGCTCGCGCGTGTGACGCGGTCGCGCGCGTCTTCGAGACCGAGGAGCCTCATCCCGCCGTGTACAACCTGCTGTCCAACGAGCTGGTGCTGTTGGCGTCCGACCCCACCCACGCGTCGCACGCGAACGCGCTCGCGTTCCGCCTCAAGCTGCTCGTCGCCGCGGGCCTCGCTCCGGCGCTCGGAGCATGCGCGTCGTGCGGCTCTCCCGACCATCTCGTCGCCTACTCCCCACAGGCCGGCGGCGTCGTCTGCAACGCCTGCGAGGCGGCGGCGTTCCCGATCGCCGAGGAGACGCACGAGTTCATGGCGGCCTCGCTCGCCGGGCCGCTTGCCGGCATTCCGGCGGCGTCTTCGCGCGCGCTGCGCGAGGCGGAGCGCGCGATCTCCGAGACGCTCGAGCACCACGCCCATCTACGGTTGCGCCCGGCGGCGCTGCGATGACGCTCGCCACCTCCTTCGACCAGCGCATCCGCGAATACGAGGAGCGCCGCCTGTCGCCGCTCGCAGCACGGTCCTATCCGGCGCGGCGGGCGCACGCCGAGGACGACTGCAGCCTGCGCACGCCGTTTCAGCGTGACCGCGACCGCATCGTCCACTCGAAGGCGTTTCGCCGCCTCAAGCACAAGACACAGGTGTTCGTGGCTCCGGAAGGCGACCACTACCGCACCCGCCTGACGCACACCCTCGAGGTCACCGGTGTCTCGCGGACGGTCGCGCGGGCGCTCTCGCTCAACGAGGACCTCGCCGAGGCGATCGGTCTCGGCCACGATCTCGGCCACCCGCCGTTCGGCCACATCGGCGAGGACGTCCTCGACCGCTGCCTGAAGGAGCGCTTCGGGGCCGAGTTCCATCACTGGGAGCAGTCGCTGCGGGTCGTCGACGCGCTCGAGCGCGACGGGCGCGGCCTCAACCTGACCGAGCAGGTGCGCGACGGCATCCTCTGTCACTCCGGGCGCGCGCCGTTGCCGGCGACGCTCGAGGGTGCCATCGTCCGCCTCACCGATCGCTTCGCCTACATCAACCACGACATCGACGACGCCCTGCGCGCGGGGCTGCTTCGGCCGCAGGCGCTCCCCGTCGACGCGATCGAGATCCTCGGCGACACGGGCTCGGAGCGAATCGACACGCTCGTCCACGACCTGGTGGGGGAGTCCGAACGCGAGGGGGCGATCGTCCAGGGCGAGCTGGCCGCGGCGGCGCTGCTCACGCTTCGTAACTTCATGTTCGAGCACGTCTACATGGGCGAGGTGGCGCGTCGCGAGCACTCCAAGATCGAGAACGTGATCGCCAGCCTGTTCGACCACTACTGCTCAAACCCCGACGAGCTGCCGCCGTCGGGCGACGATCTCGCGCGCCGCGTGACCGACTACATCGCCGGCATGACCGACCGCTACTGCATCCGCGCCTACGAGAAGCTCGCCGTCCCGCGGGCGTTCGCGCGCTGATGCCGCGCTACACCGCCGAGTCCAAGGAACGCGTCCGCGAGGCCGTCGACATGATCGAGCTGGTCGGCGCGCGGACCGACGGGCTGCGGCGCTCCGGGACCGACAGCTACATCGGCCGCTGCCCGTTTCACGAAGAGCGCACGCCGTCGTTCAGCGTCAAGCCCTCGAGCAAGGTCTACTACTGCTTCGGCTGCCAGGCCGCCGGCGACGCCTTCAACTTCGTGATGGAGACCGAGAGCCTCGACTTCGCGGGCGCGCTCGAGTTCCTCGCCGACCGCTGCGGGATCACGCTCGAGGTCGAGGAGGAGGACGCCGGCGCCGGAGAGCGCCGCCGCCGGCGAACGCGGCTGCTCGAGCTCCTCGACCGCACCTGCTCCTACTACGAGCGCACGCTGTGGGAGCAGCCGGAGGGCGAAGCCGCGCGCCTCTATCTCGCCGAGCGCGGCCTCGAGGAGGGCCTGCTTCGCGAGTTCCGCGTCGGCTTTGCGCCGTCGGCCTGGGACCGCGTGCTGACGGCCTCGCGCCGCAGCGGCTTCAGCGAGGCGGAGCTTCTGGCATGCGGCCTGGTCCAGCGCTCGAGCGACCGCCCGGGCAGCGTCTACGACCGTTTTCGCCGGCGGATCACCTTCCCGCTCTGCGACCAGCGCGGCCGCGTGCTCGGCTTCGGTGCTCGCGCGATCGGCGCCGAGGACCAGCGCAAGTACGTCAACAGCCCCGACGGGGAGATCTACCACAAGGGCCGGCACCTGTTCGGAACGCACCTCGCGCGTGCCCACGCGGCGAAGGCTGGTTCGATCGTGCTCTGCGAGGGCTACACCGACGTGATCGCCGCGCATCAGGCCGGTGTGCGCAACTGCGTCGGGCTGATGGGGACCGCGCTGACCGACGAGCAGGTCGGCGAGCTGGCCAGACTCGCGCCACGAGTCGTGCTCGCCCTTGACGCAGACGGCGCCGGCCAGGCCGCGATGATCAAGGCCGCAAGCGTTGCGGCCAAGCAGCGCTTCGAGCTCCGCGTCGCCGCGCTGCCGACGGGAAGCGACCCGGCGGAGGTGCTCAAGAGCAGCGGCGCCGGCGCTGTCGTCGGGATGATCGAGAGCTCGCTGCCGTTCGTGCGC
Organism: Solirubrobacteraceae bacterium; assembly: GCA_036561565.1. Taxonomy (GTDB): domain Bacteria; phylum Actinomycetota; class Thermoleophilia; order Solirubrobacterales; family Solirubrobacteraceae; genus Palsa-513. The sequence goes on from DATBPB010000027.1 coordinate 18,023, forward strand.
TTTCGCGTCGAGCGGATCCTCGCCGCCGGCGACGCCGAGAGCCCCGAGGGTCGCGACCGGATTCTCGACGAGCTGCGGCCGATCGTCGGTGGACTCCCGGCGGGGGCGATGCGCGAGGAGCTCGAACGGGAGGTCGTCGGTCGCCTCGGCGTCTCCGAGAAGCTGGTCGAGGGGCTCTTCGCCGCCCGCGGAGGCGATCGGTCGACGCCCCGCACCGAAGCCGCGCCGCGCGGCGAGCCGCTGGGCGCCGGAGAGCGGACCGAGCGGGCCTTCCTCGAGCTCTGCATCGCGCTGCCCGAGCGCGGAACGGAACTGATCGAATCCCTCGACCTCGACGTCCTCTTCTCGAGCCCGCTGACCCGCGCCGCCGCCGAACACCTGCGCGAGCACATCGAGCGGCCGAGCGTCGGCGTCAACGACTCGGATCTGGCGGTCCTGCTGGCCGAGCTCGAGGTGCGCGCGGCGACGCTGACTCCCGTGGCGGCAGAGCTCGAGGCCGAGCGCTGTCAGCTCGAGCTGACGCGCCTCGGCCGCGCGATCGCGCGCGGGCGCGGCGCGGGCGGGGGAGGCCTGATCGAGCTGCAGCGCGAGCGCGAGGGCCTGCTGCGCGAGCTCGACGGCTGGCTGACCGAGGCGCTCGAGCAGACGGCCGCGCCGCGCGCCTGAGCCGTGCAGGGGGATTTGAACACCCTCTCCACCTCCGCGGCGTGTGGTCTAATAGGGCGTCCGGGGCGCAGGCGCCGCCGGCCATTCCGGGGTAGCTCAATCGGCAGAGCGCTCGGCTGTTAACCGATAGGTTGTGGGTTCGAGTCCCACCCCCGGAGCTTCGCCGCCGTCTAGTCTTCGCGTGCGCGGGCCGGTAGCTCAGCTGGTCAGAGCAGCGGACTCATAATCCGTCGGTCCCAGGTTCGAGTCCTGGCCGGCCCACCTACGCGTCGCACGCCGCGCGCCGCCGGCTGAGTCGCGTGAGCGCCTTCGCCTCGGCAGCTCCTTCTAGGCCGAAGCCTCGGCCACCGCGCCGTCGCCGCGGCGCGGCCGCGGGGCGATCGAGAGCGTCCGCGTCGCGCGCGGGAGAAGCGCCACCAGCAGGAGGACCACGCCGATCGCGCCACCGACGCCCAGCACCGCCCGGGAACCGAACTCGCCGGCCAGCGGCGCGGCGATGAAGTAGCCGACCGGCAGGAGCGCGAGGGATCCCATCCAGTCCCACGCGCTGACCCGCGAGAGCAGATGCGGCGGAATGTGGCGTGCCAGGGCCGTCTCCCACCAGACTCCGAACAGCGAGAAACCGAAGCCCGTCATCAGCGCCGCTGCGCCGACGGCGGGGATCGGGGCGCCGGCGGCGAGCAGCGCGTTCTGCGCCGGCCAGGCGAGCACGAGCAGGAGCCCGACGCGCAGCGGATGTTCCGGGCGCCATCGGATCCCGGCGATCGAGCCGGCGACGGCGCCGGCCCCGGCGAGCCCTTCGAAGAGCCCGAACACGGTCGCGTGGCCATAGACGCTCCGCGCGGCCGACGGAGCGAGGGCATACCACTGCGAGAACACGCACAGCAGAGTCCCCGCGAACACCGCGACGGTCACCCACAGCCAGGACCTCGAACGGACCTCGCGCCAGCCGGCGCGCAGCTCGACGAAGACGCTGCTGCGAGCGCGCGCCACCGCGCCGGAGGGCGCCACGCGGACGCGCAACAGCAGCGCGGCGCTGACGACGAACGTGGCCGCATCGACCGCGAACGCCACGCCCGCGCCGGCGGTCAGCACGAGCGCCGTCGCGAGCGCCGGACCGACGAGGAAGGCGACGTTGGACGTCGCTCCCGTCAGCGCGCGGGCGTCCTGGATCTGCTCGACAGGCACCGTCTGTGGCAGGAGGCCCGTGTAGGCCGGCTGGAAGAAGGCCTCCGCCGCCCCGAACAGCGCCTCGATCGCGATCAGCTCCCACAGCCGTACCTCGCCGGTCAAGATCAGCACCGCGAGCGTCGCATGCAATGCCGCACGCGCGATGTCCGTCACGATCATGATCCGCTGGCGGGGCAGACGGTCCGCCCAGACGCCACCGAACAGCAGCAGTGTCACGAGGGGCACCGTCGCGGCGCCGAGCACGAGGCTCAGATCGGTGGGCGAGCGCGTGCGCTCGGTGATGAACAGCGCCAATGCGACGACGACCAGACGGTCGCCGACCGCGCTTGCGGTCTGGCCGAGGAACAGATATCGGAAGTTGGTGTTGCGCAGGACGCGCAGGTACGGGCTCATGGTCACTCTCGACGGGAACGGGCGGGGCGGAGGTGCCGGGGCGGGCTTTAGCGGCGCCGGCGGGGGCTACACGTTCAGGATCGAGGCGTGACAAGCATCGCCAACCGAGCGTAGCACGGCCTCACCCGCTGGGGCGTTTATTCACGTGGAGCGCCGAGTGGTGACGCTTACAATGCCGCGCCATGCCGGGCCGCGGAATCAGTCGATTTGCGTGGACGAGAGGGCTGCCAACGGCCCTCTTGCTCACCGGTGCCTTCGCGATGACGAGCGGCGTCGCGCAGGGCGCGCCGGCGCACGCGGCGGCGAAGACGCAGACGGTGGTGCTGCGCGGAAGCGCCGCCGACCGGGGGACCTTCGAGGTGATCGTGTGGGTGCGCTCGCGCTCGCATGCGGCCGTCAAGGTCAGGGTCTTCCTGACGGGCAGGAGACCGCACACGCTGGTGGCGAACCCGTGGTGGGGCGCGAGCACCCACTTTCGCGTCCGCCTGCACGGGAAGCGCCTGACGGTGCGCGCGGTCAGCACGCCACCCGCGGTGGCGGTCCGTGCGACGCTGATTCGCGTCGGCGCACCGCCGGCCGCCCCGCCGCCGGCGGGCCAGAACTCGGCGAGCGTTCCCCCGAGCCCGGCGACGATCACGACGCAGACGCCGAGCCCGCCGAGCACCCCCTCGCCGGCGCCGACGCCGCCGAACCCGACGCCGCCGGCTCCGACGCCGCCATCCGGTCCCTACCAGAGTCTCTACTGGCATGACGAGTTCACGCAGGACTTTGTCAACGACGGCAGCACGCCGAACAACCTGCCGGGCGCGCCGTGGGCGCTCGACTACGCCGGCGGATGCGGCGACAACACGCTTTCGAACGACGTGACCAGCTCGAACCCGTCCGCGTCGCGCTACGTCAACCTGACCCCGAACGGGCTAGCCATCAACGCGATCGAAACCAGCCCGGGCAGCTGGACGTCCGCGCAGGTCGACTCCGCGGGCGACAACGTCTCGTTCTCGCCCGGCTCGACGATCGAGGCGCGCATCTACATGCCGACCGGACAGGGCCTGTGCCCGGCGTTCTGGATGGTCAGCGACAACCGCCAGAACCCCGGCGAGATCGACATCGTCGAGGCGCCGACGTTCCTCGGCGAGAACACGCCGCTGGCCGCCTACTTCACGTTGCACGGCCCCGGACCCGTGTCGCAGCAGTGGGAGTCGTCGGCGAGCTCGGTGAACCTTTCGGGCTGGCACACCTACGCGGTCACGTGGTCGTCGGACGCAATCACGTGGAGCGTCGACGGGACCCCGTATGCGACCGCTGATGCCGCGGCGCTCATCCCGGGCGCGAACTGGAACACCTACATCGACAGCCGCTTCCACCTGATCTTCGACCTGGCCGTCGGCGGCTGGCCGTGCGGCGGAGCGTCCCCGGGGCCCAACTGCGAGCCGCCGCCCTCGGCGACGATGCTCGTTCAATGGGTCCGCGTCTGGACCTGAGCGCCCGGGTCGGAGGGCGTCCAGCCGGGCAGCAACCGGCTGGACGCTAATCGCTCAATACCGGTCATGCGGGCCGAGTTGCGGTCCGCGGATCCTTCGCGTGCGGTCGATCAGCCGCTGATGATCACCAGTGGCCAGCGGGCCAGGAAGCCGGCGCGGCGCTTGTGGCGCGGAGTGCCGGGCGGCGTGCTGCGCGTCAGCGCGAGCGCGCTCGTGAAGGTCTGGCGTCGCGCGGACAGCGTCGCCACGCTGATCGACACCCTGACGAGAAGATGCTTCTTGCCATGCACGAGCCGCTGCCCGGCGGCGGTGAGCACGGACTGGACCTTGGCCAGGCCCCTGCCCGTCAGGTGGAAGCTGAAGCTCGCCACGAGCCTGCCGCCCCTCGCGCTCCCCGAGCGCGTGTAGAGGAGCGAGCCCTTGCCACGGCAGGCGGTCGTGCAGGCGATCTCCATCTCGAGCGACCTTCCGCTCAGCAGCGCGTAGGCCGGGAAGACGACGGGCACGCTGCCGACGAATCCGCAGCCCCCGAAGCACTGTTCGCTGGCGCCGCCGCCGCCGTGCTGGCCGGCTGGGCTTCCGGGCGAGCCGCCCGCGCCGCCGCTGCCCGCCGTGCCGCTGCTGAGAGCCGTGTCGGGGCCAAGCTGGGTCGTCGAGCCGCCGTCGGCCTTGAAGACCGCGAAGCTTGGGCCCCCGGCGCCGCCGCCGCCGGCGCCGCCCGGGCCGCCGTTGCCGCCGTCGCCACCGTCGCCACCCGCGCCCTCGTTGGGGACGCCGTTGGTCGCGCCGTTGCCGCCGGCGCCGCCCTTGCCGCCGTTGCCGCCGGCGCCGCCGTTGCCGCCGTTGCCGCCGTTTCCGGCGACGATCGAGCTGCCGTTCTGGACGGCGACCGTCGAGTTGCCGTCGAGGTAGAGGCCGAACGAGCCGCCTCCGCCGACGCCGCCGGCGCCGCTGGTGCCACCCATGCCGCCGCCGCCACCACCGCCACCGCCGTTACCTGAGCCGTAGACGACAGCCGCCCCGGCCAGGGCGACGTTGCCGAAGCCGCCGCCGCCGCCTCCGCCGCCGCCTCCGCCGGCGCCGGGCGTACCGTCGGCGCCGCTCGAGCCGTCACCGGTCGTCCAGGTGTCGCCTGGGCTCAGCGGGTTCGTGCCGGCCGAGCCGTCCGCGCCCGCGGTGCCGCTCGCGCCGGGCTTGCCGTTCGAGCCCGGGTTGCCGTCGCCAGCGGGGTTGTAGAAGCCGTTCGCCCCGCCGTCGCCCGCGGCGGCCACCGACGGGACACCGAAGGACGTTGAACCGAGCCCGCCGTAGTAGAGCCCGATCAGCTCGGCCTTCTTGGTCTTGGAGCTGATCGCTTCGGGGCCGCAGGCCTTTGCCGATCCGCTGCCCGTGCAGCCCTGGGGGGTGCTCGAGCCGCCGGTGTTGCCGTAACCGCCGAAGCCGCCGTCGCCCGCCGATGGGCCAGCCGCCGGGGTGGGATGCGCGAGCACGCGAGCGTGGAGGATCGGGTTGCGCTTGTAGACCGCGCCGTAGCGGTAGTAGTAGTCGTTGCCGTTTGCTCCCGTGCCGGCGGTTCCGCCCACGCCGTCCACGGACGCGCAGGTCGAGCCGCCGGAGGTCAGGCACTTGGCGACGACCTGTGCGGGCGTCTCGCCCGGACCGCCGTTGCCGCCGGGGTTGCCGGCAGGGCCGGCCGCGCCGTCGGCGCCGTTGGCACCGTTCCCGCCGTTCCCAGCCACGACGCTGACGTCTGAGAGCGTGAGCGAGGAGCCGCTGATCGCCCGGACGCCGTAGGCCGACGTCGAGCCGCCGCCGGGCGCGTTGCCGATCAGATCGAGTTCCTGGAGCAGCACGCCGGCGGCGCCGTTGGCGAGCACCGCCTGCGGGGCGCCGGAGATCGTGGTGGCTGTGCCAGGGCTGAGCGTCGCGGCCCAGCTCGTAGGATCGAACCCGCCGTAGATTTGGATGCCGCTGTCGGCGGAGGTCAGCGACAGACCGCCGCTGTAGCTGCCCTGGGCAAGGCGGATCTGGTTCTTCGCTCCGCCCGAGGACGCGACGAGATCGATCGCGCGCTGCGGCGTCAGGACGGGGAGCGCCTGGGTGCCGGGGTTGGCGTCGTTGCCGTTCGGGGAGACGAACACGGCGAGCGCCGGGCTACCGGCCACCTTGAGGGCGAACGTCGCCGCGATCGCCGTGTTGGCCGTCACGTTCGTCAGCGTGCACACCACCGGTGTGCCGCTGCAGGCGGCTCCCGACAGGCTCGCCAGCGAGAAGCCCGCTTTCGCCGTGATCGTCAGCGTCAGGTTGTCGCCGACCGCAACCACGCAGTGGGTCGCGTTCTGGCATCCGGCCGCGGGATTCGAGTCGCTGATCGTGACCACGCCCTCCGGACCGCTCGTCGCCGTGACGTTGATCGTCGGCGTGAGGACGAACGATGCGCCGTCGGTCTCTGACTTGGCGGCCGTGAACGTGCACGGGTTCAGCTTGCTCGTCGCGCAGGAGCCGCCGGACCACGCCGACCACTGATTGCCGGAGTCCGGGTTGGCCGTGACCGTGATCTTGTCGCCGACATCGGCGAGGCAACTCGTCACGTCCTTGCACGATGCGTCGGCGGTGTTGGCGTCCGTGACCGTCACGGTCCCCTTCCCGCTCGCGCTGGTGCTGATCGTGATCGTCTGCGCGAAGTTGGCGGTGTCGGTTTCGGCGGCCGCGAGCGAGTTGATGACGCAGGGGCTGGTCGTGCCCGTGCAGGTCCCGCCGGACCAGCCGGTGAAGCGGTTGCCGGAGGAGGCGGTCGGGGTGATCGTGATCTTGTCGCCGA
>DATBPB010000028.1:0-2559 GCA_036561565.1 Solirubrobacteraceae bacterium
AGGAGGCGACGCGCTACATCCCGCCGGTACCGAACGACGCGAACCTCGTGCCCGCGCTGCAGTGGGTCGTGATCGGCCTGCTGATCGTCGTCTTCCTGTGGTTTCGCCCGCAGGGCATCCTGCCGGAGCGCCGGCGGATCATCGCCGGCGCGCGCGGCGCGGGCGGGCTGCCGGCCGCGCCGGCCGCGGCTGCGATCGCCGCATCGCCCGCCGCTTCGGATTCCGATGCCGGCCTGCTCGACCGCGTCAGGGCGGTGCCCGTCTCGGCCCGGCCGGCCTATCAGGGCGACGCGATCCTCGCCTGCAGCGACCTGCGCCGAAGCTTCGAGGGCGTCCACGCGGTCGACGGAGTCTCACTCGAGTTCGCGCCCGGCCGGCTGACCGGCATCATCGGCCCCAACGGCGCCGGAAAGTCGACGCTGCTCGCGATGCTTGCCGGGACGCTCAGCCCGAGCGGCGGGCGGATCCTCCACCGCGGCGAGGACATCACCGCGCTTCCCGCCTACCGCCGCGCGCGGCGGGGGGTCGTCCGGACGTTCCAGCTCGCCAGCGAGTTCAAGCGCCTGACAGTGATCGAGAACCTCCTCACGCCGATCCCCGGCCAGCGCGGCGACAGCTTCCGCGGCGCGTTCCTCGGCCGCCGCTACTGGGGCGGGCAGGAGCTCGAGAACGTCGAGCGCGCCCAGGCGATGCTCGAGCGCTTCGGCTTGGAGGCGCTCGCCGACCGCTATGCGGGCGATCTGAGCGGCGGGCAGCGGCGGCTTGTCGAGATCATGCGGGCGCTGATGACCGAGCCGGATGTCCTGCTGCTCGACGAGCCGATGGCGGGCGTGCATCCCCGGCTCGCGCACCAGATCGGCATGCTGCTGGTCGGACTGTGCGAAGGGGGCATGACCGTGATCATGGTCGAGCACGAGCTGTCGATCATGGATGAGTTCTGCGACCCGGTCATCGTCATGGCGGAGGGCCGCGTGCTCGCCGAGGGCGCGATGTCCACGCTTCGCTCAAACGCCGACGTCGTCGAGGCCTACCTTGTCGGCTGATGGGCGGCTGCGGAGCGTTGACGGCGTCGAGCTCGCCGTCAGCGAGCTGATCGCGGGCTACGGCGGCAGCCCTGTCCTGCACGGCGTCTCGATCGTCGTCAAGCCCGGCGAGATCGTCTCGATCGTCGGCCCGAACGGGTCGGGCAAGAGCACGCTGCTCAAGAGCGTCGTCGGGATCGTCGAGGTGCTGTCGGGGACGATCCGCGTCGGCGAGCGCGACGTCACCGGCTGGCCGCCGGAGGAGGTCGCCCGGATCGGGGTCGGCTACGTCCCGCAGGTCGACGACGTGTTCGCGCCACTGACTGTGCGCGAGAACCTCGAGATGGGCGGCTACCTGCTGCGCGCCCGCGAGGTGGCGGCGAACGTCGAGCGCGTGCTCGGCGTGTTCCCGCAGCTCGCCCGGATGCGCACGCGCCGCGCCGGGAAGCTCAGCGGCGGCGAGCGCAAGATGCTCGCGATGGGGCGCGCGCTGATGCTCGCCCCGGCGCTCGTCGTGCTCGATGAGCCGACAGCGAACCTGGCGCCGACGATCGCCCGGGCGGTGCTCACCGAGCACGTACGACAGCTCGCGGCGACGGGCGCTTCGGTGCTCGTCGTCGAGCAGCGCGCGAAGGCCGTGCTCGAGATCTCAGACCGGACCTACGTGCTGACCGGCGGGCAGCTTCGGATGGAGGGAACGCCGGCCGAGCTCGCCGCAAGCAGCGAGTTCGTCGAGTCCTTTCTCGGCGGAAGCGCCGAGGGCGCGCGCGTGGCGGGCGGCTAGCGGGAGTCCGCGAAGGCGCGGAATGCGGCCGCCATCGCGCGGTCAGCCTCTTGCGCTTCGTGTTCGCTGGGCGGGTCCCGCTCGAGCCCCAGATCGGCGTTCACCTGCATGACGGCCGACTCGAGGAAGTGATGGACGTCTGACTCCGCTCCCTCGAGCACGTCGGCGACGGTGATCCGCGCTCCGCGCAGGCTGACGCGCCCGAAGCGGCCGTCCGCGCGGTCGAGCAGCGTGGCGACGGCCTCGAAGCGCGAGCGCCAGCCGCGCGGCGCCTCGCCGCTCAGCGAGACGGTCAGCGTCGCGTCCTCGACGGCCGCGGTGCTCCAGTCGATCTGCCGCCGTGCGCCCGTCATCCGGCCCGGTTCTACCCCGCCGCGGCGCCGGCAATCGTCGGCGCGACGTCGGGCGATTCCGCTGCGGCGCGGCGGGGTAGCCGACGCTGGTACGCGACTTCGGGAGGTACTCATGTGGAAGCTCGTTCTGAGGCTCACGGTCGGCGGCCTGTTCGCCGGTCACGGCGCCCAGAAGCTGTTCGGCGCGTTCGGTGGCGGCGGGCTCGCCGAGACGGCCAGGACGTTCGAGAAGCTCGGGCTTCGCCCGGGCCGCGTCCATGCGACCGCGGCCGGCGCCGCCGAGCTCGGCGGCGGCGCCCTGCTCGCGGCCGGCGCCGCGACGCCGCTTGCCGCCGCGACGCTGACGGCGACGATGATCACGGCCGTCGACCGCGTGCACCTGCGCAACGGCCCGTGGATC
>DATBPB010000029.1:0-55075 GCA_036561565.1 Solirubrobacteraceae bacterium
ATGAGTGGAACTACCGCAAGCAGCTGCTGCGGATCCAGGCCGAGGCCGACGGCGCCGGCTGGTCGGAGGTCCAGGACGACATCTTCGGCAACGAGTTCCTGCTCGCGCGCCCGCTGCTGCAGGCGATCTCGAGCGAGACGCCGGTGGTGCTCCTGATCGACGAGATCGACAAGACCGACCAGGAGTTCGAGGCGATGCTGCTCGAGCTGCTGTCCGACTTCCAGATCACGATCCCGGAACTCGGCCGGATCGCCGCCTCCTCGCAGCCGGTCGTCGTGTTGACCTCGAACAACTCGCGCGAGCTGACCGAGGCGCTCAAGCGGCGCTGCCTCTACCTGTGGCTCGATTACCCGACCGTTGAGCGCGAGCTCGAGATCGTGCGGCTGCATGCCCCCGAGCTCGCCGAGACCGTCGCTCGCAAGCTCGTCGAGGTCGTCGCGATGGTTCGTGAGCTCGATCTCAAGAAGCCGCCCTCGATCGCCGAGTCGATCGACTGGGCGCGCGCTCTGCTGCTGCTCGGCTCGACCGACATCGACTCGGCGACGTTCATCGACACGATGTCGGTGATCGTCAAGCACCGCACCGATCTCGAGCTGGTCGCCGAGCGCGTCGGGCTGGCGTTAGCGGCGTCGTGAGCATCGACCGCCGCCTGCTCGAGCTCGGCGACGAGCTTCGCAGCGCGGGCGTGGCGATCGGAACCTCCGAGCTGCTCGACTCCTTCGCCGTGCTCGGCGAGGTCGACTGGCGCGACCGCGACACCTTCCAGCAGGCGCTCGCCGCGACCCTCGCCAAGTCGCCGGAGGACCGCCGGCTCTTCGACATCGTCTTCGAGCGCTTCTTCTTCCGCGCCGCCGAGGCGGCGGCGATGGAAGCCGGGATCGTCGAGGTCGGCGGCGCCGGCGCCGGCGGCGAGGAGGACGGCGTCGCGTCGCAGATCGACCTCGAGGAGCTTCGCCACCAGATCGCCCAGGCGCTCGCCGACGGCGACGAAGGGCGGCTGCGCGACCTCGCGCGGCTCGCGCTTGCGGCGGTCGGCCGGCCCAGCGACTCAAGCGGCGTCGTCGGCGTCGACGTGCAGCGGATCCGCCGCCTGCTCGGCCTGCGCACCGACCCCCAGCCCGCTTACCCGCCCGAGGACCCACGCCATGACGGTCTCCCGGCTGACGCGCTGCGGCGTTTCGAGGCGATGATCCGGCGCGAGCTCGAGCGCGCGCAGATCGAACGCACGCAGACGCTGCCCCCGTCGCGGCCGCTCGGCGACCTCGACCGCGCGCTGCCGAGCGGGCCCGCCGCCGATCTCGCGGCCGTCCACCGGGTCGTCGCCCAGCTGCGCCGTCGTCTCGCCACGCAGGGCGTCGAGCGACGCGGCGCGCGGCGCCACGACCACGTCGACTTCCGCCGCACGATGCGGGCGTCGCTTCAGACCGGTGGCGTGCCGGTCGTCGTCAAGTACCGCCCGCGCCGGCCGCGCCGGCCGGAGATCTACGTGCTCTGCGACGTCTCGACCAGCGTCACCTCGGCGTCGGTCTTCTTCCTGTCGGTCCTCCACGCGCTCCACGACTCGTTCCGGCGGATGCGCTCGTTCGTGTTCATCGAGCGGATCTCGGAGGTCACCGAGATCTTCGCCGGCCAGCGCAGCTTCCAGGCGGTCAGCGAGGCGATCGCCGCCGATGCCGGCGTCGCCGACGTGTCGGGCTACACCGACTATGGGCGCGTCTGGGCCGAGTTCCGCGACCTCGTCGAGGACGACCTGCATCCGCGCTCGACCGTCATCGTCCTCGGCGACGCGCGCACCAACGGCCGCGACCCGCGCGCGGACATCTTCGCGACGGTGGCCGCGAAGGCCGGGCGGACGTTCTGGCTGAACCCCGAGCCGCGCCTGTACTGGAACTACGGGGACTCGGTGATCGACGCCTACACGCCGTTCTGCAGGGCGTTCGAGTGCTGGACGACGCGCCAGCTCGAGGACTTCGTCAGGGCGCTGACCGCGCCGGCCCACCGCTGAGCGCGCCGCCCGCCGCCCGCCGCCGAAACCTCTACGATCCGCCCGGTCCGATGTCGACGCGCCCGGAGCTACGCAGGCGCGGCGTTCGCTCAGCCGCCTGCCTGACCGCCGCAGCGCTGTGCGCCGGCTGCGGCTCCTACCACGCGCGAACCGCGCTCGGACCCGCACGCCCCGTGACGGTCGCCGTCGGCGCGCCCGCGAGCGCCCCCTACGCGCCGCTCTATGCGGCGCTGGCCAACGGCGCCTTCGCGCGCGGCGCGATGCGCGTGACCGTCAAGCAGCCGACGGGGGTCAATCCGCTGGGCGCGCTGGAGTCCGGCGCGGCGACGTTCGCGGTCGTCTCCGAGCCCGCGCTGCTTGCCGCGCGCGACGGCGGAGCGAGCCTCGTCGCGATCGGCGCGCTCGTCGGCCAGCCGCTCGACGGCATCGTCACGTCCGGCGCCGCCCACCGGTCGGGAGTCGCAGCCTCGCTCCGCGGTCGCACGGTCGCCGTCGGCTCCGGGGCGCTCGGCGAGGCGGAGCTCGCGACCGCGCTGCAGGCGGCGCACGTGGCGCCCGCGAAGGTCAAGACCGTCGCGCTGCGCGGCTCGGCGGCCAGCTTCCTGTCCTCGCGCCGCGCTGTGGCGACGATCGGCTTCTCGTGGCCGATCATCGCCGCGACGCTCGCCGCCGGCGGACGTTCGGCGAGCGTCGTCGCGATCCAACAGGCCGGGATCCCGACCTACAGCCAGCTCGTCGTCGTCGCCCGCGTGTCGGAGGCCCGCGGTGACGGCCTGCTGCTGCGAGCGTTCCTTCAGTCGCTGACGAGCGGCGAGCGCGCGGTCATCGCCAACCCCGCCGCGGCGGCCGCGGCGCTCGCACGTGCCAACCCCGCGATCGCCGCGGGCATCGAGCGTGCGGCGCTGCGGCGCATGCTGCCGTCGGTCGCGCCGAGCGGGCCCGCGCAGCCCTACGGTTACCAGAACCCCTACGCCTGGCAGGCGTTCGGCGCCTGGATGCTCGCCCACGGCCTGATTCGCCATAGCGCGGAGACCGGCCTCGCGATCACCGACGAATTCCTGCCGGGGCAGGGAGAGCAGACCCAGACAGGCGCATAGCGAAAGCCGCGGCGAGCCCGCCCCACGGCGCGTAGCGCGCGAACGTCTCGAGCACCTCGATCTCCTGCGCCCGCGCGAGCGGATCGCCGCTGCGCAGGCGCCCGACGAGCTTCCGAAGCGCGAGGTCGCCGGCCGGCACGGCGTCGAGGCGACCCTGACCGTGCAGCGCCAGGCAGGCGATCGTCCAGGTCCCGATTCCGGGGATCGCGCGCAGCCGCCGCCATGCGGTCTCGTGGTCGCCGCCGCGCAGGTCGATCCGCCCGCGCGCGACCTCCACGGCCGCGCGGCGCAGCGCGATGGCGCGGCCGGCGGCGAGGTCGAAGGACTCAAGCAGCGCCGGCGCGGCGCCGGCGAGCGCGGCAGCGCTCGGCGCGTCGCGCAACGCCTGCGTTCCCCCCCAGCCACCGGCGAGCACACGTCCGAAACGGCGCACGATTCGCCGCTCGATCGCCGCCGCGCGCGGGTACTCGATCAGCTGCTCGCAGATCGCCCAGGCGAGCGCCTCGAACGGCTCGGGTCGCCGCGCCGGGCGCAGCCACGGAAGCATCCGCACGACGCGTCCGATCAGCGGGTCCTCGCGGAAGCGGGCGTGAAACGGCGCGAGGTCGTCGTCGACGCCTAGCGCGAAGCGCATCCGCTCGAGCGCGGTGCTGCAGGCGCCCTTCGAAGGACCGCGGGCGCCGAGCACGACGGCGCGCGGCCCGCGCTGCGCGGCGCGCACGACGATCGGCTCCTCATCGACGTGCAGGAGCCGCTCGATGACTCCGCCGGGACGCGCGCGAAGGACTCCGTCGGCGCCGCCGCGCGGCAGCCGCAGCGGCCAGCGCGACTCGAGCTCGATCCGCACCTCGACGCCGAGTTCCGCGTGCACGGCGGGGCATTGAAGCGCGCGGCGCGGACAGGGCGCACGCAGTCCTGCGGCGGCGCCTGCGCTCAACCCTGCCTTCAGGGCCGCCGGGTGACGGCGTGCACGTCGACGACGTAGCGCCGCGAGGAGACGACCGCGTAGGACGCGTCGCGGCGAAGCGCGCGCCCGGCCTCGACCGAGCGAACCGCGCGGCGCGCCTGGACGCGCGAGAGACCGCGCCCGAGCACGGCGGCCGTCGCCGCGCCGGCGACGAAGCCCGTCGCCGCGGCTGCCGCGACGGTCACCAGCGGCGGCCCCTCGCGGACCGGCTCGACCGTGCGCACCCCGGCGACGACGACGACGCCCTCGACGAGCTCGAGCTCTTCCTCGTCAGCCGTCAGAGCGTCGCGCGGCTGATCGTCGGCGCGCAGGCCCTCATCCTCCACCATCGGCTGAGTCTCGCAGATCAGGCGAACAGTCGTTCATAGACGCGGAAGCGGCGCACGATCTCGCCGCCCATCGCCTCCATCGCGCGGTTCATCGCGCGGTTGGTCTCGAGCACCCAACCCATCTCGCCGCCCTTCTGGGGCGTTCGCTCGGCCGCCTCGAAGTGCATCTGGTAGAAGCGAGCGGCGACGCCGGTGTGCTGGTAGGCGGGCTTGACGCCGAGCGCGAAGACGCGCACCGCGTCGATCTTGCGCCGCCAGTAGAGCGCCTTCAGCCAGCCGAGCGGCAGGAGCCGCCCGTGAAGGTGCGCGAGCACCTGGTTGTAATCGGGCAGCGTCAGCGCCGCGCCCACGACCTCGCCGGTGTCGGTGCGCTCGGCGATGAAGGCCCAGTTCTCATCGAGCACTCCCTTGAGGTCGCGCGCGTAGTGGCGGACCTCCTCCTCGGTCAGCGGCACCGACGCCCAGTTGCGCTCCCAGGCCGCGTTGTAGACCTCGAGGAACCGCGTCACCTCGTTGTCGAGGTCGCGCTTTCGCATCGGCCGGCAGACGATCCCCGAGTCCGACTCCACGCGCGAGGCGCGCCGCCAGATCGCTTCGCGCACCTTGCCCCGCCCGCTGATGTGAAGGCTCCACATCAGCAGGTCCATGACCTTCTGGAGCCCCTCTCCCTCGAGCAGCCGCTGGTAGTAGGGGTGGTGCCAGCTCGAGAGGATGATCGGCGGACGCTCGTGGCCCTCGACAAGCAGCCCGCACTCGTCGTTGGTCGTGAAGTCCATCGGCCCGACCATCCGGTCGCGACCGCGGGCGCGCAGCCACGCCTCGGCCGCCGCGAGCAGCTCATGCGCGGTCTCCGGGGAGTCCTCGCTTTCGAAGAACCCGAACAGCCCCCACTGGTTGTCCTGGAACTCGTTGAAGCGGTGGTCGACGTGGGCGCTGACGCGGCCTACCGGCTCGCCGTCGCGCCAGGCCAGGAAGTACTCGGCCTCGGCGTGTGCGAACCACGGGTTGCTGCGCCGGTCGAGCCGCTTTCGGATGTCTGACTCGAGCGGCGCGATCCAGCGCGGCTCGTTACGATAGAGCCGCGCCGGCAGCCGAATGAACCGCCTCATGTCGCTGCTCGAGGCGACCGGACGGATCTCGAGGCCCACGGTCCGAGCATATATGCCCCCTTCCACGGACGTGACCGCCGCAGCACCCGACGTCTTCGCGAAGATCCGCGACCACGAGCGCGTCGCGCTGATGCGCGCCGCCCGCGACTCGGGGATGCTCCCCTACTTCCGCGAGGTCGAGTCGCCCGCGATGCCGATCGTGCAGATGGAGGGGCGCGCGCGGATCATGCTCGGCTCCAACAACTACCTCGGCCTGACCGCCGACGAGCGCGTCATCAAGGGCGCGCGCGACGCGCTCGACCGCTACGGGACCGGCCTGACCGGCTCGCGCCTGCTGAACGGGACGACGCCGCTTCACCTCGAGCTCGAAAGCGAGCTCGCGGACTTCATGGGCACCGATGACGCGATCGTCTTCTCGACCGGCCACCAGGCCAACGTCGGCACGCTCGGCACGCTGCTCGGGCCGGGCGACACGGTGATCGTCGACTCCGGCGACCACGCCTCGCTCCTCGACGGCGCGCTGATGTCGCGTGCCAAGCTGCGCGCCTTCCGCCACAACCGCATGAAGAAGCTGGAGGACGCGCTCGAAAAGGCGGTCGCCGACGGCGGCGGCATCCTCGTGGTCGTCGACGGCGTCTTCTCGATGGAGGGCGACATCGCGCCGCTGCGCGAGATCACGGCGCTGTGCAAGCGCTACGGGGCCCGCCTGATGGTCGACGAGGCGCACGCCGTCGGCGTCCTCGGCGCGCGCGGCGCGGGAACCGCCGAGCTGCTCGGCGTCGAAGCGGAGGTCGACCTGCGGATGGGCACCTTCTCGAAGTCGCTCGCCTCCTGCGGTGGCTTCATCGCCGGCGACGCCGATGTCATCGAGTTCCTCAAGGTGCAGAGCCGCGCCTTCCTGTTCACCGCCTCGGGCGTCCCCGCCGCCGTCGGCGCCGCGCTGGCGGCGCTGCGCGTGATCCGCTCGCCCGAGGGCCGTGAGCTGCTCGCGCGCGTGCTCGAGAATGCGCGCCAGCTCAATCGCGGCCTGCACGAGCTCGGTTTCGACGTCATCGAGCCCTCGCCGGTGACCGACGCCGCGGGCGGCGAGCACTCGATCATCACGCCGATCGTCCCGGTGCGCGTCGGCGAGGACTGGAACGCCGGGCTCCTGTGGCGCGCGCTGTGGGACGCGGGGGTCTTCACCAACGTCGCCGTGCACCCGGCGGTCCCGCCGGGCGGCGCGCTGCTTCGCACGAGCGTCATGGCGACGCACACCCCCGAGGTGATCGACGCGGCGCTCGACGTCTTCGCGCGCGTCAAGCGCGAGTTCGAGGCCGAGCACGGGCCGCTGCCGGGCCCGAGCGTCTGAGCGCCCGCCGATTGTGCAGCGCGGCACAAGGCCGGCGCCGCCACAAAAAGCTCGCTCCGAGCAAACGTCTCGGCCGATGATCCGTTGACCTGGTGGCGGGCGCTGCGTACGGTCCATCAGCGCTCAGCGTGGAGGTGTGGGGGCTTTTCGAGAGGGGTTCCCGTCGCTCCCGGAAACGATCAGGCGGCACGGTCAGCCGCCGATCGTCGTACAGGGGTCGCGCGTCCGTGCTTGTGCATACAACGTAAACCAACGACCTTTTGCGCGCTCGTTTTCACGAGCGTCGGGGAGCTGCCAGATGAATGCGACAGCGATCGCCCGCGGGCCGCAGCACATGCGAGCCCTCGCCCGCGCCAACCAGGTGCGCCTCGCGCGCGCCGACCTCAAGCGCCGAGTGATGGAGGGCGAGACGACTGCCGCGGCTGTGATTCTCGACTCGCCTTGGGAGGTCGAGAACATGGCCGTAGCGGAGCTCCTGATGAGCCAGCACCGCTGGGGGCACACACGCGCCCGCCGGTTTTTGTCCGGAATCCCGATCTCGGAGACCAAGACGATCGGCTCGATGACGGATCGCCAGCGCCGAGCGCTGGCCGACCTGCTCGAGACACAGTCTCCTGCGGCGGTAAGCGCGGCCCCGGACCAGTTGCTCGTCTGAGCCACAGGATTGTGGCGCGCCGGGCATGACCGGCGCGCCACCGCGAAGCTCCAGCAGGGCGAACTCGCAGACGCCGCGTTTGTCCACGCGGACAAGCCTCAGGAGTCGCGCAGGTCTTAAGGTTTCGCGGTGCCGCCAGCTCGCAACCGGTCGTGCGCGCCAGATTCCGGACTCGCGCCCGGCCCTTAGACATTCAGGAGGACGTCAGAGAATGCCCCGGACCCGAATCCACAACGTTTCCGCCGCCCAGTGGAGCGCCAACGGCGAGGCGCTCGGCGCCCGGGACCTGACCCAGATCGCCAACCAGCACTTCGGCGCGAACGTCTTCAGCCTCGCCGAGCAGCGCAAGCGGCTCCCCAAGCACGTCTTCTCGCAGCTGCGCGGGACGATCGCCCAGGGCGCCGAGCTGGACACCTCGCTCGCCGACTCGGTCGCGCAGGCGATGAAGGAGTGGGCGCTCGAGAACGGCGCGACCCACTACACGCACTGGTTTCAGCCGCTGACCGGCGCGACGGCCGAGAAGCACGACTCCTTCTGGAGCCCGGTCGGCGACGGCACAGCGATCGCCGACTTCTCCGGCAAGGAGCTGATCCAGGGCGAGCCGGACGCCTCGAGCTTCCCGACCGGCGGCATCCGCGCGACGTTCGAGGCGCGCGGCTACACCGCCTGGGACCCGACCAGCCCGGCGTTCCTGCTCGAGAACCCCAACGGCGCGCTGCTGTGCATCCCGACGGCGTTCGCCTCCTGGACGGGCGAGGCGCTCGACCACAAGATCCCGCTGCTTCGCTCGATGGACGCCCTGTCCGAGGCCGCGATCCGTGCGCTTCGCCTGCTCGGCGACGAGGAGTCGAAGCGCGTCTTCACGACCGTCGGCCCCGAGCAGGAGTACTTCCTGATCGACGAGCAGTACTACTTCGAGCGCCCCGACCTCGTCACGACCGGCCGCACGCTGTTCGGCGCCAAGCCGCCCAAGGGCCACGAGCTGGATGACCACTACTTCGGCTCGATCCCGGAGCGGATCCTGGCCTGCATGCTCGAGGCCGAGACCGAGCTCGGCAAGCTCGGCGTGCCGGTCAAGACGCGTCACAACGAGGTCGCGCCGAACCAGTACGAGATCGCCCCGATCTTCGAGGGCACCAACGTCGGGTGCGACCACCAGATGCTGACCATGCAGGTGCTCCAGAACACCGCGCGCCGCTACGGGCTCGTGTGCCTGCTGCACGAGAAGCCGTTCGCGGGCGTAAACGGCTCGGGCAAGCACAACAACTGGTCGATGGGCACCGACACCGGGCACAACCTGCTCGACCCGGGCGACACGCCGCATGAGAACCTCAAGTTCCTGCTGTTCGCGGCGGCCGTCATCGGAGCCGTCGACACCCACCAGCAGCTGCTGCGCGCGTCGATCGCAAGCCCCGGCCAGGATCACCGCCTCGGCGCCAACGAGGCGCCGCCGGCGATCATCTCGATCTTCCTCGGCAGCGAGCTCGAGGAGGTCTTCTCGGCGATCGCCGAAGGGAAGGCGACGGTGTCCAAGGCCGGCACGTTCCTGGGCCTCGGCACGCCGGTCCTGCCGCCGCTCCCGCTGCATTCGGGCGACCGCAACCGGACCAGCCCGTTCGCCTTCACCGGCAACAAGTTCGAGTTCCGCGCGCTCGGTTCGAGCATGTCGCCGTCGTTCCCCAACACCGTGCTCAACACGATCGTCGCCGACTCGATCGACACGCTCGCCGAGAAGCTCGACGAGGCGTTGAAGGGCGGCACGAGCCTCGAGAAGGCGATCCTCAAGATCGTCGCCGACTCCTACAAGGCCCACCGCCGGATCGTCTTCAACGGCGACAACTACTCCGACGACTGGCACGCGGAGGCCGAGCGGCGCGGCCTCGCGAACCTGCGCTCGACGCCCGACGCGCTGCCGTGGCTTGTCGAGAAGGAGACCGTCGGCCTGTTCAAGCGCTTCAAGGTCCTCTCGAAGCGCGAGCTCGAGGCGCGCTACGAGGTCTTCACCGAGCAGTACTCGACGAAGCTCAACATCGAGGCCGAGACGGCCGCCTCGATCGCACGAACGCTGCTGCTGCCGGCGGCCGTGCGCCACCTGGCGGAGCTTCGCGAGGCCGGCGTCGATGCGCTGATCGCCGAGACCGCGGAGCTCGTCGATCGCTTCGTCGAGGCGATCCTCGCGCTGGAGAAGGTCAACGCCCAGCACCCCGACGTCGACGGCGTGCGCCACGCGCTCTACATGCGCGATGAGGTGGTGCCGGCGATGGACGGCGTGCGCGCGATCGCCGATCGGCTCGAGCGGATCGTCGCCGACGACCTGTGGCCGCTGCCGAAGTACTCGGAGATGCTGTTCATCAAATAGGACGTTCGCCCGGGTGCACCTGTGC
Source organism: Solirubrobacteraceae bacterium (assembly GCA_036561565.1). Lineage (GTDB taxonomy): Bacteria > Actinomycetota > Thermoleophilia > Solirubrobacterales > Solirubrobacteraceae > Palsa-513. The sequence goes on from DATBPB010000029.1 coordinate 9,898, forward strand.
CCCGCAGGGGTACGCACCCGACCGCGGGACGGCGCGCCTGTGCCCGCAGGGGTATGCGCCGTCGCGGGTCCACCAGCGAACCCTCTGGCAAAAGCACCGGCGCCCCAGGGGTTCGGGGCGCCGGCGTGCTACTGGGAGGAGGTGCGGTGCGAACCGTTCGTCGCCTCTCGCAGTTTGCCCGAGGCGATGCAGGCTTGTTTAAGAGTTAGCGAAGCCCTGGGCGAGCAGCTCGAGCTTGCGCGCGCGCGGCATTCGCTTGATGCGCGCCTCCAGGCGTCGGGCGTCGCTCGCGCTGTCGGCGGGCAGCTCGGCGACCAGCTCGACCGGTAGGCGCGCGCGGGTGTAGCGGCTCCCGCGGCCCGCGCGGTGGCTCGCAAGGCGCCGCTGCACGTCGACCGTCCAGCCGGTGTAGAGCGAGCCGTCGGCGCAGCGCAGGATGTAGACGAACGGCATCAGCGGGTCTCGACCATCGTGGCCGCGCCGCGCGGCTCGCCCACCTTGAGCGTCACCGGCGCGGCGTGCATCGCGCGCAGCCTGACGTCGCGCCAGGACAGGCCCTCGCGCAACAGCGCCGGGATGCCCATCGCCACGGCGGTCGTCACCTCGACCGCCTGGAGCACGATCCCGTAGGCGATCGCGTCGGCGACCGAGACGTGGAAGGCGCCGTGCAGCACCGCCACGCAGGCGGCCTGGAAGACGCCGATGTTCGACGGCGCGGCCGGCAGCACCGCCGTCACGTTGACCGCGAACAGCACACCCGCCGCCGCGGCGAACCCGGCGCGGCTGTCGAGGCCCAGCGCGATCAACAGGACGTAGCACGAGGCGCACTGCAGCGCCCACGCGCCGAGCTGGAAGCCGACCGCGATCGCCGCGAGGCGCGGCTGGCGGAACACCCGCAGGCCGGCGCGCAGGCGCGTCAGCATCGCCGCGAGGCGAACGCGAAGAGCCTCCAGGCGCGCCGAGCGCGACAGGCCTCCGCGGCGGCCCAGTAAGAGCGGCGCGGCGAGGACGACCAGCGCGAGGGCGGCCGGACCGAGCGCGACCGCGATCAACGCCGAATGGTTGCCGTTCAGGACGTTGACGCTCGTGAACATCACGGCGCCGAGGATCGCCAGCGCGAGCAGGTTGAGCAGCGTCTGGGAGATGATCGTCCCAAGCACGACCGGGAAGGTCTCGAGCGGTCGCCCGAGTCGCCGCGCCACGACCAGCGAGCGCGAGGGCTCGCCGAGGCGGGCGGGCAGCGTCGCGCTCATCAGCACGCCGATGAAGGTGCCGTGCATGGCGTCCGCGCGGCGGACGCGCCGGCCCGGCAGCGCGGCGCGGAGGATCGCGTGCCAGGCGACGCCGCGCGAGGCCATCGCCGCGCACATCAGGGCGAGGCCGAAGACGACCCACGACGGCTGCGAGGTCACGAGCGCGCTGGCGATCTTGCCCGGGCCGATCTTCTCGACCGCGAGCACCGAGACAGCGACGGCGGCGGCGCCGGCGAGGACGATCGCCGCGCGGCGAACCGTCGCGAGCGTCCGCTCGCGGCTCGTTCGCGGGTCGGCCTCGAGGCTCTTCAGGCGCGTCTGGCGCGGATGGCGGCGATCGTCGAGATCGGCGCTGCGCGCGCCGACGCGCAGCGCGGCGCGGTCGCGCGCGCTCGCGGGCGCCGGCGCCGCGATCGCATCGGCGTAGGCGTTCAGCACCTCGCGGGCGACCAGCGGCCAGGCGTACCGGCGGGCGTGGGCCGCGGCGGCGACCGACATCGCCTGGCGGCGGCCGAAGTCGCCGGCGAGCTCGTGCAGGCGCTGGGCCAGCGCCTGCGCGTCGCCACGCGGGAACAGCACGCCGTCGGTGCCGTCGCGGACGACGTCGCTGTAGCCGGCGATGTCGGAGGCGACGACCGGTGTGCCGACGGCGAAGGCCTCGGTCAGGACCATCCCGAAGCTCTCGCCGCCGAGCGACGGCGCGACGAGCAGGTCCGCGCGGGCCAGCAGCTCGGTCTTCTCGGCGTCGGACACCTTGCCGTGAGCGCGCACGCCGGTCTGGTCGAGCACCATCACCGCGAGCTGCTCGGCCTCGGCCCCGATCACATCGAGCGTCGCCGGGACGTGCTCGCGCAGCGCCTCGAAGGCGCGCAGCGCGAGCGGCAGTCCCTTGCGCTCGACCGACGCGCCGACGAAGACGAGCCGCAGCGGTCGCTCGGGGGTGGGCGCGGCCGCGGCGCGCAGCGCGCGTTCGGGGATCGTGACCCCGTTTGGGATCACGCGGTAGGTGCCGCCGAAGAAGCGCTCGCCGGTCCAGGCGGCGGCGCGCGAGACGGCGATCCGCACGTGGAGGTGGTTGAACCGTCGCGCGGCGCCGGCGATGTTGCCGAGGCCGTTGGTGAGGCGGTTCGTCGAGTAGGTGTGGAAGGTGCCGACGAGCGGAAGGCCGCGGACGCCGACCGCGTCCCAGCTGACGACGGGCACGATCGGCTCGTGGATGTGGACGACGTCGTAGCCGCCGTGGCGCAGCTCGCGGCGAAGCCTGGCGACCGCCGACGGCGTCAGAGTGACATTCGACACGGCGCCGTTGGCCGGCAGCCCGGCGGTGCGGCCGAGCGGGACGACGTTTGCGGCGAGCTCGCGGGGCTGCGGGCGGTGGCCGCGGTGCAGCCGCGCGCTGAGCGCGTCGTCGGGGTCGAACGGCGTCAGGACGCGCGGTTCGTGGCCGAGCTTCTCGAACTCGGTGGCGAGCGCCTCGATGTGGCGCGTGACGCCCCCCGGATACGTCCACGAGTACGGCGAGACGAGGGCGATCCGCACGCCGCCATGGTAGCGGGAGGGTGCGTCCGTATACTCGCGGCGCGTGACTTCCAGCGGCGGCGACGCGCGGGTCCGCGTCGCGATCATCGGCTCGGGACCGGCCGGGAGCTATGCGGCGGGCCATCTTTTGCGCCACAGCGACCCCGAGCTGCACGTCGACCTCTACGAGCGGCTGCCGACGCCGTGGGGCCTCGTGCGCGCGGGGGTCGCGCCCGACCATCCGAAGATCAAGTCCGTGACGAACCTCTACGAGCGAACCGCCGAGCATCCGCGGTTTCGACTGTTCGCCAACGTCGAGTTCGGGCGTGACGTGACGCTTGCGCAGTTGCAGGAGCGCTACCACGCGATCGTCTACGCGGTCGGGACGCCGACCGATCGCTCGATGGGGATCCCGGGCGAGGAGTTGCCGGGGAGCTATTCGGCGACCGACTTCGTCGGCTGGTACAACGGCCACCCCGACTTCTGCGAGAAGTCGTTCGATCTGAGCCGTGAGCGGGCCGTCGTCGTCGGCGCGGGAAACGTGGCGCTGGACGTCGCGCGGATGCTGGTCCTGACGCGCGACGAGCTGGCGGTCACCGACGTCGCCGATCATGCCCTCGACGCGCTCGCCTCAAGCGGCGTTCGCGAGGTCGTCGTGATCGCGCGGCGCGGGCCCGCGCAGGCGGCGTTCACCAACCCCGAGCTCCGCGAGCTCGGCGAGCTGGTCGACGCCGACGTGATCGTCGACGAGGCGGAGATGGGAAGCGGCGCGGCGCTCGACGACCCCTCCGCCGATCCGACGGCGCGGCGAAACGTCGAGATCCTGCGCGAGTACTCGGCGCGCGCGCCGTCGGGGCGGCGCAAGCGCGTCGAGCTGCGCTTCCTGCTCTCGCCGCTCGAACTGCGCGGCGAGGGGCGAGTCGAGTCGGTGCTGCTGGCGCGAAACGTGCTCGAGGAGGGTGCCGACGGGGCGCTTCGCGCTCGCGCGAGCGAGGAGCTAGTGGAGCTTGACGCCGGAGCGGTGTTTCGCGCGATCGGCTACCGCGGGACGCCGCTGAGCGATGTGCCGTTTGACACCGAGCGCGGCCTGATCGCCAACGAGGGCGGCCGGGTGCGACGCGGCGAGTACGTCGTCGGCTGGGCCAAACGGGGCCCGAGCGGGGTCATCGGCACCAACAAGAAGGACGCGAACGAAACCGTCGACGCGCTGCTCGAGGACCTCGGCGCCGGCCGACTGTTGGATCCCGCACCGATCAGCGACGCGGCGCTCGAGGACTGGGTTCGCAAATGCCAGCCCGACCTCGTCGACTACCGGCGCTGGGTTGCGATCGACCGCCACGAACGCGGTCGCGGCGAGCCGCACGGGCGCCCGCGGATCAAGCTCACGCAGCTAGAGGAGCTGCTCGGGATCAAGCACGGCGATGGCTGACGATCCGGCCATCGCCCATCTGCGACGGGTCGACCCGGCGCTCGCGAGGCTGATCGACGCGCTCGCCGCCGTTCCGTTGCCCGAGCGCCCGGACCGGCCGAAGCCCGGCGAGCACTACGCGGCGCTGGTGCGGACGATCGTCGGCCAGCAGCTCTCGACGAAGGCCGCGCGTTCGATCTACAACCGCCTGCTCGAGCACTTCGGCGGGCGGCCGCCGACGCCCGAGCAGGTTCTGGCGGCCGACCCCGAGGAGCTGCGCGCCGCGGCCGGGCTATCGCGTTCGAAGACCACCTACCTGCGCTCACTCGCCGAGCACGTCGTCAACGGCTCGCTCGAGCTTGGGCGCCTCGAGGAGCTCGACGACGACGCCGTGATCGAGGAGCTCATCGCCGTCAAGGGGATCGGCGACTGGAGCGCGCACATGTTCCTGATGTTCCAGCTCGGGCGGCCGGACGTGGTCGCGCCCGGCGACCTGGGGATCCGCCGCGGTATTCAGCTCACCTACGGATTGCAGGAGATGCCGACACCGGCAGAAGTCGTCGAGCGAGCGGAATCGTGGCGGCCGTTTAGGACCGCGGCGTGCATGTTGCTGTGGCGGTCGTTGGACGCGACGCCCGCAGATTGAGCCGGGGCCGCCACGATTCCGCTCGCTCGACAAGGCTCGACACCCTGGTGGAGTGCGGGATGGAGCGCTTCGTGCCGGCTCGTTGTTGCGCCAGGCGGCCGATGCCGGCGACCCCGGCGGGGTGGGGCGTCTTGGCGTTTGGCGGGGTGAGTTGACTGAGACCGCGGTTCGACGGTCTCAGCTCTACGCCTTGACGCCTAGACCGGGGAGCAGGAGTCCTGGCCGGCGACCCGGAACGAGCTGCCGCAACCGCAGGCCGCGACGACGTTCGGGTTCTCGACCTTGAAACCCGCGCCGGTGAGCGCGTCGATGTAGTCGATCTGCGAGCCGTCGACGTACTCGAGCGCCGCCGGTTCGACGAGCAGCTTCATGCCGTGACTCTCGAAGACCTCGTCGTCGTCGCGTTGCTCATCGAAGGCGAGCAGGTACTGGAAGCCCGAGCAACCGCCGCCGCGCACGCCGACGCGGAGCCCCGCGACGGCGACGTCAGCGCCCTGCGCGGCGAGATACTCGAGGGCCTTCTCTGCGCCCTTGTCAGTCAGACTCACCATTGCTTCCAAAAGTATAGCGCCCTCTCGGCGTGCTCTAGACTTGCTTGCGGTGCCCGACGCAGCAAGCATCAAGGCCCGGATCGAGGCCGCCATTCCCGGCGCCACGGCCGATGTCGACGATTGGACCGGCGGCGGCGACCACTTTCACGCGACCGTCAGCGCGGAGGCCTTCGCGGGACTGACCCGCATCCAGCAGCACCGCATGGTGTACGAGATCTTCGGCGAGGAGATCGGCGGGGAGATCCATGCCCTTTCACTGAAGACCCAGCCATCGAGGAGCTCATGAGCGATCAGCACGAAAACCCGATCCGACAGGCGATTGCCGACGCGATCTCCGAGAACGAGGTCATCCTCTTCATGAAGGGCACGCCGGAGGCTCCGATGTGCGGCTTCTCGGCGCGCACCGTGTCCGCGCTGCAGGCTCTCGACACGCGCTTTGCGGCCGTCGACATCCTCCCCGACCCGCGCATCCGCCAGGAGCTGAGCGCCCTCTCGCAGTGGCCGACGGTCCCCCAGCTGTTCGTCCGCGGCGAGCTCGTCGGCGGCTGCGACATCGTCACCGAGATGTTCGAGTCCGGCGAGCTTGCCGGACTGCTCGGCGCCGAGCGGCAGGCCGCCGCGGCCGCCGAGCCGGCCGTCGCCGACGGCTCGACGCTCCAGATCGAGAACCGCCTCTCCTAGCCGCCTCGGGCCGCCGCGCGGCCCACAGGTAGTGTCCGTGCGCGATGCGGCCGGTCGCGATCGTCACCGATTCGACGCACTACACGACGCGCGAGCTGATCGACGCCGCGGGCGTCCATCAGGTGTCGCTGTACGTGCGTGACGGCGCGGAGCCGCGGCGCGAGACGGAGATCACCGACTACGACGACTTCTACGCCCGGCTGCGCCACGCCACCGAGCTTCCGAGCACCTCGCAACCATCGATCGGCGACTTCGTCGCCGCCTACGAGCCGCTGCTGGCGGCCGGCAGCGACATCGTCTCGATCCACCTCGCGGGCGGCATCTCGGGCACCGTCGGCGCCGCCGCGCAGGCTGCCGCGCTGTTGGGCGAGCGCCGCGACGACGACGCGCGGATCGAGGTGATCGACGCCGAGACGGCCTGCGGCGGCCTCGGCTGCGTCGTGCTGGCGGCGGCCGCCGCCGCTCGTGGCGGGTCGGGCGTCGACGCGGTCGTCGCGCGGGCCCGGGAGGCGCGGGCGGCGCTCGCGATCTGGTTCTGCATCGACACCCTCGAGTACCTCCAGCGCGGCGGGCGGATCGGGCGGGCGCAGGCCTGGCTCGGCGGGGCGCTACGGATCAAGCCGATCCTGTCACTCGAGGCCGAGATCACTCCCGTCGAGCGCGTGCGGACCTCGGGCAGGGCCTTCGAGCGGATGGTCGACTACATGCGGATGCGCCGCGATGACGGCGCCGACGGCTGGGTCGTCCAGCACATCCAGTCGCCCGAGCGCGCCGCCGCGCTCGTCGAGAAGGGGCGTGCGCTGTTCGGCTGCGAGCCGGCCTGGGTGTCGGAGGTGGGGCCCGTGATCGGCACCTACACCGGTCCCGGCCTGATCGGGGTCGGCGGGATTCCGGCGAGGTTCTTCGCCTAGCGCGCGGACGTCGCGACCGCCCGCTCTGCCACGATTGGAGGCTCCAGAGCCGATGCCTACACGCGCGCACCTTGACCTTCGCGGGGGCGGTCGGACACGGCTTGTTGACGTCGCGCTGGCGACCTGCCTGGCGTCGCTCGCGCTCGGTTGTGTCGTCGCCTCGCCCGCAATGGCGTCGCCGCGCAACCATGCGCAGCCCGAGTCGCGCCGCCCCGCGCGCGCCACGGCCTGGTTCGCGAGCTCCTTATCCGGCGCGCTGACGCTTCAGCCGGATGCATCGGGACCCGTCGATCCGACCGCCTCGACCGCGCCGTGGTCAGTGCGCATCAACGTGACATTCGACTCCGCCCTCTTCACCTGCAGCGGCTCGATCATCGACGCAACGCACGTCCTGACTGCCGCGCACTGCACGACGGACGAGAACGGCGCGGTCTTCCCGACGAGCGACTACACGATCACGGCCGGCACCGCGAGCATGAACGGAAGCCAGCCGACGAGCCAGCAGAGCGGCGTGTCCGCCGCCAGCGTCTTCCCGGGGTACCTGACCGGCGACCACGGGGACGATCTGGCCGTGCTGACGCTGAGCTCCCCGCTCGCCGTCTCGCAGCAGGTCGCCTCGATCCCGACGGTCGGCCAGGGAGCCGAGCCGGCGGCGGGAAGCGCCGGCGTCTTCTACGGCTGGGGCCAGAGCTCGCCGGGCGTCATCGACGGCAACGAGCACTACCTGCCGTTCACGTTCGAGTCGCCTCTGGCCTGCGCGAGCGGCCTGCCCTCGGTCCTCTGCGCGCAGTCAACCGCCGGGGACTCCTGCCCGGGCGACAGCGGCGCGGGCCTCACGGTGGGAGGCACGCTCCTCGTCGGCGTGCTCGACTTCGCACAGCTCCCGTCGAGTGCGACGCAGTGCACATCCGGTCACTACATCGGCTACACCGACCTCGCAAGTCCCGAGATCGCCGCGTGGCTGGCGGGCGCCTCGCAGGTCCAGCTTGCGCCGCGAACCGCCTATTCCGCGATCCTCGCCGGCGACGGAAACGCCGGCGGGATCGCGACCTGCGCCGCTCCCGCTTGGTCGGACGGGTCAAACGCGGGCTTCGTGTTCTTCGATGCCCAGAGTCTCGCCGTGCTTCAGAGCGGTCCCCAGAGCACGTTTCTGATCCCAGCAGGCCTGACCGGTCGCCAGCTGTCGTGCGCGGCGCAGGCAACAAGCGCCGGCGGCACCACCTACGCCACCGCGTCGGGCGCCGTGACGGTCGCCACGAGCATCAACCCCGGCCTGTCGCTCACGCTCACCCACAGCGGACGGCTGGTCGCGTCGGCGGCGACCCAGGCGGTCGTCGTGCCGCTCACATTGACGGTCACCAGCGCGACCGGCGCCGTGGTGTTCAGTGTCACCTTCTCGGACTCGAGGCCCTATGAGGACGCCCTTGCCGGCGAGTTCGCCACCGGCAGCTACGTCGTGTGTCTCTCGTCGCGCCAGACGGGGGTCTACGCCCCGGCGTCGACCTGCCTGCACTGGGTCCAGAACGGCATCACGGCGGGACTCATCGCGGTCAAGGTCCGCTCGGCGGCGGGCCGCGCGCTGTTCACGATCCGAACCCGCGCCCCGCTGCGCGGACGGAACATCTCCGTGCGCTGGTTCGCGAGCTCCTGTTGCGCGCGCGGCAACCTCCTGGCCGCGCGGACGCTGCACCTCGGCGCGCTGAGCACCCTCGTCGAGCGAGCGCGCGGTCACGGTCGGCGCTTCGCGCTCGTGTTTGTCCTGCCAACGCTCCCCTACAGGGGCGCGACCCTCCACGGGAGCAGCCGCGCGACGCTGGTGTACGAGCTGGGAGGCAGGACGAGCGGCTGGCGGCCGCTCGGTGGCGGCTGAGTGAAGCGGGCGGCTTGGCGTCGCGCGCCGTTGCGGGCCGCGCGCGCTAGGACCGCCGCCGGCGGCGGAAGATGGCCAGGCCGCCGCCGAGCAGGAACCCCGCGACCGCTGCGCTGACCAGCGCGGGACGCTGGTGCGTCGAGAGCTGCTTGCGCCAGTCGGTGATCTCGGCGACCTCGCCGCGCAGCTTGTCGATCGACAGCGCCAGGGCAGTGCGGTTGGCCTCGATCGAGGCGCGGATCTCCTCCGGCGAACGCCCGGACATCAGCCGGCCTCCCCGCCCGCGGCCGCCGGCTCCTCGGCGGGCGCGACCGCCTCGCGGATCTTGCGCGCCTCCTCGATCGCCATCGTCGGCGCGGGCGCTCCGCGGCGGAACGCCCTGACCGCCAGCAGGCCGCCGAGCGCGGCACACAGCAGCAGCCCTCCGGCGACGACGAAGAAGCCCCAGAAGACCTGGCCGTTTGGAAACAGCTCGTACCACAGCAGCCAGGCCAGGCCGACCAGTACGAAGAGGCCGGCCAGCGCGATGAACGCGCCCGCGATCACGCCGACCAGGGTCCCGAGGAGGAGCTTGCGCAGCTTCGATGAGATCTCCGCCCGCGCGAGGTCGAGCTCGTCGCGGATCAGAAGCGTCGCGCGCTCTGAGATCTCGGTGATCGCCGCCGCGATGTTGGCGGGGATCCCCTCCTCTTGCTGCGGCTCAGCGGCCAAGGCGCCTCAGCAGCAGGGCGGCGATCACGCCGCCCGCGAAGGCCGCCCCGACGAGGACCTCCGGTCGCTCGCGCACGATCGCGCGCGCCGGGCCGTTCAGCAAGCCCGCCGGCTCCGAGACGATCTCGGTCTCCGCGCTCGAGCCGTTGGTCGAGGCGACGTAGCCGGAGCCGACGTTCACTCGGGCGGCTCCTCGTCGAAGATGCGCTTCCACATCAGCGCCGCCGTGCGCGTCGAGGCCATCGAGAAGATCGCGCCGAGACCGGCGAGCAGTCCCGACCACATCAGCCGCTTCACGAGATCCGATTCCATCGCCTCAGTGAAGCAGATCTTCGGAGTACTGGGCGGCCACCGCGTCCGGCCACACGTACGCCTGTGGCCGGCGGTTCGCGAGCGACGGCAGCGACTCGCGGATCGACTCCAGGCGCTCCAGATCGAGGTCGGCGACGATCACGCTGACGGTGTCGCCGGCCTGCGCGAGGACCACTCCCCACGGGTCGATGATCATCGAGCGCCCACCGCTGAAGCGGCCCGGCTCGTTCTCGCCGATCTGGTTGGCGGCGACGACGAAGGCCTGGTTCTCGATCGCGCGGGCCCGCAGCAGAGTCTCCCAGTGGTCGCGCGTCGTGGCCAGCGTGAACGCCGCGGGGACGGCGATCACGCGTGCCCCGCGCAGCGCGAGGATCCGGTAGAGCTCGGGGAAGCGCAGGTCGTAGCACACCGACATGCCGAGGCCGACGCCCTCGTCGGTGTGCGAGACGACGATCTCATCGCCCGGATCCTCGTGCTCTGACTCGCGATACTCCAGGCCGTCAACGACGACGTCGAACATGTGGATCTTGCGGTAGATCGAGCGGATCTCGCCGTCCGGTGAGATGTGCAGCGAGGTGTTCTGTCGACGGCCGTCGGGGAGCAGCTGCGTGAAGGACCCCGCCAGCAGCTCGATGCCGAGCTCGCGCGCGGCCTCGCGCGCCCAGCTCATCGCCGGGCCGTCGATCGGCTCAGCACCGGCGGCGAGCTCTGCGCCGCTCCCCAGCAGCGGCCATTTCTCTGGCAGCACGACGAGCTGCGCGCCGCGCTGCGCGGCCTCGCGCGTCAGGCGGTCGGCGACGGCGATGTTCGCCTCGCGGTCGGCGCTTGCGTTGAGCTGGACGGCTGCGGCGCGAAGGCTGTTCATGTCGCTCACTCTAGATGCTCGGAGACGGCGGTCGCTAACCGTGCACGTGCTCGCTCGCGCGCGCGTAGAGCGAGCGGATCTGGGCGAAGATCTCGTCGGCGATCGCCTGCTGGCGCTCGCGCGTGGGGTCGGCCTCGGTCTGAAAACGCAGCGGCTCGCCGTACTGGACGCGCACGCGCGGGAAGCGCAGTCGCTTCCAATTGCGGATCTTCGAGGAGCCGAAGATCGCGACCGGCACGACCGGAGCGCCGCTCTCGAGCGCAAGACGGCCGATCCCGGGCCGCGCCTGCTCGGCGAGGCTGCCGGTCCGCGACCGCCCGCCCTCGGGGTACATCGCCACGACCCCCCCGCGAGCGAGGATCGTCTCGGCGGTGATGAAGGTCTCCTCGTCGCGGGCCCCGCGGCGCACCGGGAAGACGCCGCCCTGCATGTAGACCCACTGCATCCCGCGGCTGAACAGCTGCGACTTCCCCATGAAGCGGACCTTGCGGCGGATGAACACGCCGATCAGGAAGTGGTCCATGTAGGAGAAGTGGTTCGGGGCGAGGATCGCCGCGCCGGTCTCGGGGACGTTCTGCGCTCCGCCCGCACGGGCGCGCAGGAGAGTCCACGCGTACAGCGAGCTGATGACCCGCACCGCGTCGTAGACCGCGCTCGGTCCGCGCCGCCGGGCGCGCTCGTGGAAGCGGTCGAAGTACTCCTTCGGCCGCGGGTCGTGGTAGACCTGCTCCCGCATGCTCGACAGGTTCTCGCTCACCGCGGGGAGCTTAGCTTCGCCGTCGGGAGGGCGAGCTATTGTCCGGACGCGGTGCCCGAGGTCGCAGCGCACATCACCGGCGTCGTGTGGAAGATCGAGTGCGCCGTCGGTGACCTGGTGTCCGAGGGCGACACTGTCGTGGTGCTCGAGTCGATGAAGATGGAGATGCCCGTGGAGGCTGAGGAGTCAGGGACGGTGACGGAGATCCGCTGCAGCGAGGGCCAGTCCGTCCACGAGGGCGACACGCTTGTCGTGCTCGAGTAGGGTTCACGGCGCGGCGATGGCCCCCCTGATCACGCCAGAGGAGGCGCTCGCCCTCGGCGAGCTCACCGAGCACAGCGACATCGAGACGCTCGTCGAGCGCGCCTGGCAGGCCCGCGTCGAGCGCTTCGGCGACGCGACCGACATGTGCTCGCTGGTCAACGCGAAGTCCGGCGGCTGCGCCGAGGACTGCGGCTTCTGCGCCCAGTCGCGCTACGCCGACGCCGACACGCCGATGCACAAGATGATGGAGCCCGAGCAGATGCTCGAGCATGCCCGCGCCGCCGAGGCCGCGGGCGCGCATCGCTTCTGCATGGTCGCCCAGGGACAGGGGCTCTCCAAGCGCGACTTCGAAAAGGTGCTCGAGGGCGCGCGGCTGGTCGCGGCCCACACGAACCTCAAGCGCTGCGCGTCGATCGGCCACATGTCCGTCGAGCGCGCGCGCGCGCTGCGCGAGGCCGGTGTGCAGCGCGTTCACCACAATGTCGAGTCGGCGGAGAGCTTCTATCCCGAGGTCTCCAGCACCGTCCGCTACGAGGCGCGCCTGCGGACGATCGACGCCGTTCGCGAGGCCGGCCTCGAGACGTGCGTCGGCGGCATCCTCAACCTCGGCGAGACCCCCGAGCAGCGCGTCGAGATGGCCTTCCAGCTCGCCGCGATCAACCCCACGAGCGTCCCCATCAACCTCCTTATCCCGCGCGCGGGAACGAAGTTCGGCGAGCGCGAGCTGATGGATCCATGGGAGGCCGTCAAATGGGTGGCGATCTTCCGCCTGATCATCCCCGACGCCCTGTTCCGCCTCTGCGGCGGGCGGATCGAGAATCTCGCGGAGCTTGCGCCGCTGGCCGTGCGAGCGGGGCTCAACGGCGTGATGATGGGCAACTTCCTGACCGCGCTCGGCGCGACGCCGGCGGAGGATCGCGAGATGTTCGAACGCCACGGCCTGAACGTCGCACGCCAGCCCGACAACGGCGCCAATCCCCGCCCGGACAACCGCTCCGGATGGCTCGACGGACAGACGCCCGACGTGATCGAGGATTACCTCGACACCGACGACGTCGCGCTGCCGCTGAAGCTGTGGGACCCCTCGACGCAGCTTCGCTACCGCGCCAAGGCGGCCGGTTGACCGACATCGCCGCCGAGCTCGAGACCCTGCGCGAAGCCGGGCTCTACCGCCGCACCACGCTGATCAGCGGTCCGCAGGGGCCGCGCGTGCTGCTCGACGGCTCGCCGGTGCTCTTGATGTGCTCCAACAACTACCTCGGCTTCGCCGACCATCCGCGCGTGCGCGAGGCGGCCGCCGACGCGGCGATGCGCTGGGGCGTCGGCGCCGGCGCATCGCGGCTGGTGTCGGGCACGATGACGATCCACGAGCGGCTCGAGCGGCGCTTGGCCGAGTTCGAGGGGACCGAGGCGTGCACCCTGTTCGGCTCCGGATACCTCGCCAACGTCGGTGTGCTGAGCGCGCTCGGCCGCGCCGGGCAGACGATCTTCTCGGACGCTCTCAACCACGCGTCGATCATCGACGGCTGCCGCCTCGCGCGCGCCGACGTCTTCGTCTACCGCCACTGCGACCTCGACCACCTCCAGTGGGCGCTCCGCGAACGCGGCCGCCCCGGCGACCTGATCGTCACCGACACGGTCTTCTCGATGGACGGCGACATCGCGCCGCTGCGCGGGATCGTCGAGCTCGCGAAGCGCCACGGTGCGCGCGTCATCGTCGATGAGGCGCACGCCACCGGCGCGCTCGGGCCGGGCGGGCGGGGGGCGGTCGCTGCTGCCGGCGTCGAGGCCGAGGTCGATGTGATCGTCGGCACGCTCAGCAAGGCGCTCGGCTCATATGGCGGCTACGTCTGCGCAAGCGCGGAGATCGTCGAGCTGCTGTTGAACACCGCGCGGACGTTGATCTTCTCGACGGCGCCCCCACCGCCCGCCGTCGCGGGCGCCGAGGCGGCGCTCGACCTCCTCATCGAGCAGCCCCTGCGGCCCGAGAAGCTGCAGGCGATGGCCGACGCGCTCCGCGCCGAGCTTCGCCGAGCGGGCATCGAGCCGCCGCCGCCCGGAACGCAGATCCTGCCGCTCATCGCCGGCGATGCGGACGCGGCGCTGCGGGTTTCCGCAGCGGCGCTTGAACGCGGCGTCTTCGCGCAGGCGATCCGCCCGCCGACGGTGCCCGATGGCAGCTCGCGGCTGCGACTGACCGTCATGGCCTCGCACACCGCCAGCCAGCTCGCCGGCGCGGCGGCGGCGATTGCCGCAGCCGCGCTGGAGACCGGCGTCACGCTGTCCGGAGCGTCCCCCGCCGTGACTGAGCCTGTCGCCCGCGCCGCCTAGGAGCGCGGCACCGTGCTACGCGGCTGCTTCGTCACCGCGACCGACACCGGCGCCGGAAAGACCGTGCTGGCGGCGGCGCTCGTCGCGAGCCTGCGCGCGCGCGGCGAGCTCGTGCGCGCGCGAAAGCCGCTGCTGACGGGGCTCGACGAGCTCGGACCCCACGACCACGACCTCCTCTCGCTCGCCGGCGGGGAACCGCCTGAGCTCATCTCGCCAAAACGCTACGGGCCGGCGGTCTCCCCGCATCTGGCGGCGGAGCTCGCGGGCGAGGAGATCGACGTCGCGGCGCTGGCCGCGGCGACGCTGGCCGGCCCGGGGATACTGATCGTCGAGGGAATCGGCGGCCTGCTTGTGCCGATCGGAGGCGACTACGACGTGCGGCGCTTCGCCCTCGACCTCGGCTTGGGCGTCGTCATCGCCGCCCGACCGGGGCTTGGCACGATCAACCACACGCTGCTGACGATCGAGGCGGCGCGCGCCGGGGGCCTCGACGTGCGGGCCGTCGTGCTGACGCCGTGGCCGGCGGCGCCGCAGCTGCTCGAGCGCTCCAATCGCGCGACGATCGAGCGGCTCGCGGGGGTCGAGGTCGCGGTGCTCGGCGAGCTCGCGGAGTTGACTCCCGCGGCGCTCGCTGCCGCGGGCTCGCGGCTTCGCTACGACGCCTGGCTCGTCTGAGGAATGCCGCGGCGCAGGCGGCGTGGCAGCGGCGCGCGCGGCAGCGCGATGCCCCGGCGGCGCATCGCGCGCCCCGCGACGAGGACGACGAGCGACCCCAGGGCAATCGCTCGAAGCGCCATCCGCCCGTCGTCGATCCGCTGGAAGCGGGCGCCGTCGGGACCCAGCTCGATGAATCCGACGGGGCGCGCGTCGAGCGCGCCGCCGCCGCCGCCGCCGGCGCGGCTGCCGCTCTCGGGATCGTTGCCGAAGCCCCAGCCGCCCGCCGTGCGAATGCTCGCGACCGGTATCACCGTGCGACCCGCTAGCTCGACGGGGGCACCGAAGCAGAGCCGCGCTCCGGTTGCTCGTGCGATCGCCCGTTGTAGCGGCGGCAGCTGCTTCGTCGGCTTGGCCAACTCAGTCGTCGTAGGGAGTGAAGTCGCGCTTGCGCGCGCCGCAGACCGGACAGAACCACGTGTCCGGGATCTCCTCGAACGGCGTTCCCGGCGGGATCCCGCCGTCTGGATCGCCGTCGGCGACGTCGTAGATGTAGCCGCAGGACTCGCAATGCCAGCGCTGGACGGGGCGTACGGTCTCTATCGTCATCGCCACCAGTCTAGAGGTCCTGCCCGGCGTGACCGGGCGTTGCGGCGCCCACGCGGGGCCGTACGGCGCCTCCCGGTAGGGTGAATCGGTGCGCTTTGGACTGTTCGGCGGACCCGCTGCGGAGCCCGACCGGGCGGGGCCGGAGCACGCCTACCATCGCTTTGCGCAGTACGCGATCAGCGCCGAGGAGCTCGGCTTCGCAAGCGTCTTTCTGACCGAGCATCACTTCACCGGCCTCGGGCAGGCCTCGAACCCGCTGACGCTGCTGGCGCATCTCGCCGCGTGCACGTCGCGGCTGCGCCTCGGCACCGCCGTGACTGTGCTGCCCTGGCACGATCCGCTGCTGCTCGCCGAGCAGGCCGCGACGGTCGATGTGCTCTCGAGCGGCCGGCTCGACTTCGGCGTCGGCCGCGGCTTCCGCGCCGCGGAGTTCGCCGGCTTCATGCAGTCGATGGAGGACGCCGCGGAGCGCTACGCCGAGTCCCTCGCCGTGATCCTGCGCGCCTGGACCGCGCCCGGACGCTGGTCCCACCACGGCCGCTTCTGGCACTACGAAGACGTTCTCGTCGAACCGGCCACCGCGCAGTCGCCGCACCCACCAATCTGGGTCGGCGCGGGGAGTCGCCCGAGCCTCACCGCGGCCGCCGACCGGGGCTTCAAGCTGCTCCTCGACCAGGTCGCAAGCTTCGATGCGACCGCCGAGCGCATCGCCGTCTACCGCGAGCGTGTGCTCGAGACCGGCGGCGCCTACGACGCCTCCGCGGACGTCGCCGTGACACGCTCGCTGCACCTGGTCGACGGTCCGCGCGAGCGCGAGCGGGCGATCAAGGAGCGCGTCGAGCTGTTCGCCGAGGTCGCGAAGCTGACCAACGATGCGCGCGGTCCCCGCAACCGGATGGCCGCCGACTACACCGCCGACATCCGTGCGGCAACCGAGGCCGGAGCGATCATCGGGGACGCCGATGAGTGCGTGGCGCGGCTCGAGCAGTTGCGTGACGGCGGCGTCGAGTATGTGCTGCTGATCGATCGCGACAACTCGCTGGAGACGCTGCGCGAGTTCGCGCGCTCGGTGATGCCGCGGTTTGCGGCGGCGCCGCTTCAGTCCCGCTAGAGCGAACGCGCTCAGGCGCCCAGCGGCGCGGCCTCCTCGTCGCGGATCACGTGCAGGACGGCGTTGATCAACGCGAGGTGGGTGAAGGCCTGGGGGAAGTTGCCGAGGTGGCGGCCGCTCAGCGGGTCGAGCTCCTCGGCGTAGAGGTCGAGCGGCGAGGCAAGAGCCAGGAGCCGCTCGCACAGCGAGCGTGCGCGGCGGCGCTCGCCAATCTCGAGCAGCCCCGAGACGAGCCAGAACGAGCACATCAAGAACGAGCCCTCGTGGGCGCCCTCGAGCCCATCGTCGGTCTGGTCGGCGCGGTAGCGGAGCACGAGCCCCTGCTCGGTCAGCTCGCGTTCGATCGCGAGCACGGTCGCGCGCACGCGTCGGTCGTCGGCCGGGAGGAAGCGCACCAGCGGGATCAGCAGGTTCGAGCCGTCCAGCGCGACCGTGTCGTAGTGCTGCACGAACACGCCCCGCTCGTCGACGCCCCGCTCGCAGATGTCGGCGTGGATCTCGTTCGCCACGCGCCGCCAGCGGTCGGCCAGCGTGTCGCGCCCACGGCGGGCCGCCAAGCGCGCGGCGCGGTCGAGCGCGACCCAGCACATCAGCTTCGAGGACACGTAGTGGCGCGACTCTCCGCGCGCCTCCCAGATCCCGTGGTCGGGCTCGCGCCAAACGGCGGCAGCGCGCTCGGCTTGCGCCTCGATCACCGGCCACAGCCGCTCCGAGCTGTGCCCGTACTTCTTGGTGTGCAGGTAGAGCGAGTCGAGGACCGCGCCGTAGACGTCGTTCTGCTGCTGCTTTGCCGCCTCGTTGCCGATCCGCACCGGGCGCGCGCCCTCGTAGCCGGTCAGGTGCTCGAGCGTCTGCTCGGGGAGGTCTCGCTCGCCGGCGACGCCGTACATGATCTGCAGCGATCCGTCGCTGTTGCGGTCGAGGTCGGCGACGTACTGGATGAAGTCGTCGGCCTCCCAGCTGAGGCCGAGCGAGGACAGGCCCCAGAGGGTCAGGGTCGCGTCGCGCATCCACGTGAAGCGGTAGTCCCAATTGCGCTGACCGCCCGGCGTCTCCGGCAGCGAGGTGGTCGGCGCGGCGACGACGGCGCCCGTCGGAGCGTAGGTGAGGCCCTTGAGCACGAGCGCCGAACGCTGCAGCTGCGCGCGCCAGCGGTGGTCCGGGAAGCGGCCCGTGTCGAGCCAGTTGCGCCAGTACTCGGCGGTGAAGTTGAGGCTCGCCGCGGCTTCCGTGAAGGTCCTCGGCGCATCGAGCATCCGCGACCACGACAGCGCGCAGAAGCGGCGGTCGCCCTTCGCGAGCCGGTGGCGGGCCCGCGCCGAGCCGCCCTCGATCCCGAGCTGGAGGTCGCTATGCAGGCGGAGCGTGCGGCCGGCGCCAACCGCGTCGAAGGCCAGCGGGTCACCCGGCACCGGCGTCCAGGTGCCGGGCGTGCGCCCGTAGTCGAACATCGGCTCGCAAAGCAGCTCGACCTGGATCGAGCCGTGGAAGCACTCGATCGTGCGAACGAGGACGTGGTAGGCGTCGTGGTCGGCCGGCGGGCGCGTGTGCGCAGTGGCCGCGCCGGCCTCGCGTTCGCGCCAGGAGCCGATGATCAGCGCGTCGCGAACGACGGCCCAGCCGGTCGCCGTCTGCCAGGTCGTCTCGAGCACGTTGGTGCCCGGCTCATAGCGGCGACCCGCCGGGACGCCCATGCCTGACGGGCCGAGTCGGAAGCCGCCCGCGCCGCGGTCGAGCAGCGCCGCGAAGACGCTTGGCGAGTCAAAGCGCGGCGGGCAGAGCCACTCGACAGTTCCGTCGGGGGCTACGAGGGCGGCCGTGTGGCAGTCCGACAGGAACGCGTAGTCGGCGATCGGCGGGAACGGCGAGGTTCTTGCAACGCGATCGTCGAACGGCGTGGCGGTCGAGCGAGCGCGCTGATCCCACGGGTCCATCGCCCCCGCGCGACGCAGGCCGCTCGCGCGCTCGGTCTCGAGCGTGGGGTCTTCAGGCTCCGATTCGCGTTGGATCTCGGCCACGGGAGCCAAACACCATGACAGGCGCGCCGACACCCGTCACCACACGCATGTTTTGCTTCAACGCCCGTCCGCGACGACGTGCGCGACGGCGTTGATCAGCGCGAGATGCGTGAATGCCTGGGGGAAGTTGCCGAGGTGGCGACCGGAGCGAGCGTCGAGCTCCTCGGCGTAGAGGCCGAGCGGCGAGGCGAGCGCGAGCAGCCGCTCGCAGAGCGCCCGCGCGCGCTCGCTCTCGCCGATCTCCGACAGCGCCGAGACCATCCAGAACGAGCAGATCAGAAACGTCCCCTCCTCGCCGCTGAGGCCATCGTCGGTCTCCTCGGTTCGGTAGCGCAGGATCAAGCCGTGATCGCTCAGCTCGTCGGCGATCGCCAGCACCGTCGCGCGCACGCGCTCGTCGCTCGGCGGCAGGAAGCGAACGATCGGCACGAGCAGCGTCGAGGCATCGAGCGCGTCGGTTCCGTAGTGCTGGACGAAGACGCCGCGCTTGTCGACGCCCCGCTTCAGGATGTCCTCGCGGATCGTGTCGGCGCCGGCCTGCCAGCGCACCGCCAGGTTCGGCTCGCCGCGCAGCTCCGCAAGGCGCGCTCCGCGGTCGAGCGCGACCCAGCACATCAGCTTCGATGAGACATAGTGCGCCGGCTTCCCGCGCGCCTCCCAGATTCCCTGATCGGGCTTGCGCCAGACCCGCCAGGCGTTGGTGACCTGGTCTGAGAGAACCGGCCAGAGGCGGTCGTTCACGTGGTCGTGGCGCTTGGTGTGGAGGTAGACGGAGTCGAGCACGGCGCCGTACACGTCGTTCTGACGCTGGTTGTACGCGCCGTTGCCCTTGCGCACCGGCCGCGAGCCGGCGTAGCCCTTGAGGTGGCGGAGCGTGGTCTCGCGCAGGTTCCGCTCGCCGCCGATGCCGTACATGATCTGCAGCGACCCGTCGCCGTTGCGCTTGAGGTCGGCCAGGTACTCCATGAAGTCGTTGGCCTCCCAGTCGAGGTCGAGCGCGTGGAGGCCCCACAGCGTGAAGGTCGCGTCGCGCATCCAGCAGTAGCGGTAATCCCAGTTGCGCTCGCCCCCCGGTGTCTCCGGCAGCGACGTCGTCAGCGCGGCGATCATCGCGCCGGTCGGCGCATAGGTGAGGCCCTTCAGCACCAGCGCCGAGCGCTGCAGGTAGGCCCGCCACGAATGGTCGGGGTAGGTGCCGGCGGCCAGCCACTCGCGCCAGTAGTGGCAGGTGCGCTGGATGTGTTCGGTGGCTTGCGCGGACGTTCGCGGGCCGCCGCGCTGCTCGGTCCAGGACAGGGCGCAGAAGCGCGTCTCGCCCTCGCGCATCGTGTGCCGGGCGTGAGCGGCGTGACCCTCGATCCCGATCCGCAAGTCGCTCAACAGGCGCACGGCCGTCTCGCCGTCGGTGCCGTCGAGCGCACCTTCGTCGTCGTCGACGGCCGTCCACTGCGCCGGCGCCCGGCCGTAGTCGAAGCGCGGCGCGCAGAACAGCTCCACCGGTACCTCGCCCTGCAGGCATTCGACCGTCCGCACAAGCAGGTGGTCGGCCTCATGGTCGGTCGGCGGTCGCGAGTGCTCGCCGCGCTCGCCGCCGTGCCAGGCGCCGATCGTCAGGGCATCGCGCACGACTAGCCAGCCGGTCGGCGTCATCCAGGTCGTCTCGAGCACGTTGGTGCCCGGCTCGTAGCGGCGCCCCGCCGGCACCTCGACACCGTAGGGCGCGAGGCGGAATGTGCCCGCCGAGCGGTCGAGCAGCGCGCCGAAGATGCTCGGGCCGTCGAAGCGAGGCAGGCACAGCCACTCGATCGACCCATCTGGTGAGACCAGCGCGCCGGTGTGGCAGTCCGACAGGAACGCGTACTCGGCGATCGGCGGGAACGGCGATCCGCCCGTCCACTGCGACGGCGAGATCGGCGGTGCGGCGCGCGTTCGCGGGGCTGGAGCAAACGGCTGTCGAGTGCTCGCGCGCCGTGCCGCCGCCTTACGGGGAGCGGCTGGCATAGCGCGGGCGAGCCTACCGAGAGGCGCGGATGAGCGGAACTTCGCGCTGCCACGGGCGTTAGAGTGGGGCAGACTCGAGTCAGGGGACGCGACCCGCTGGAAGCCTCAGCTCTCCCACACAGCCTCGCCCGCAGCCGAGCTCCGCTGTCGACCGCGTTTCTGCGGCTTCGTTCCGACGAGCAGCTCGTGGCGCTGTTTCGCGCCGGCTCAGACGACGCCTTCCGCGTCATCCACGACCGCTACCGCGGCCGCCTGCTCGCCTACGCGCGCCAGATGCTGCGCGGAGCCCAGAGCGACCCCGAGGACACCCTCCAGGACGTCTTCCTGCGCGCCTACCGGGCGCTGCGTGCCAGCGATCGTCCGGTCCTGCTGCGCGCCTGGCTCTACCGGATCGCGCACAACCGCTGCATCGACGAGCTGCGCCGGCCGCGCCCGCTTCCGGCCGAGCTCGCCGCCGATGCCCAGCCCGCATTCAGCCTGCCCGCCGCCTCCAGCGAGGCGCCGGCGGTAGCCGAGCGCAGCGCCGATCTCGCCCGCCTGGTCCGCGACGTCCAGAGCCTGCCGAGCCAGCAGCGCTCGGCGCTGCTGATGCGCGAGCTTCAGGGCCTCAGCTACGACGAGCTCGCCGGCGCGCTGGGTCTGTCGATCCCAGCCGTCAAGTCGCTGTTGCTCCGCGCGCGCACCGGACTTATCGACATCGCCGTCGCGCGCGACACGCCGTGCGTCGAGATCCGCGACGAGCTGCTGTCGGCCCATGACCGAAGCGTTCGGATCAGCGGCCGGGCGCGCCGGCACTGCTCCGAGTGCGGGGCCTGCGACGTCTACCGCGGCGAGCTCAAGCGCGTGCGGCGCGCGTTCGCGTCGCTGACCCCGAGCGGGCCGCTCGCCCAGCTCGGGATGCTGTTCGGGCTGGGCGGTGGCGGTGGTGCTGCGGCCGCCGGCGGCAGCGCCACCGCAGGCGGGGGCGGCGTCATCGCCGGCGCCACAGCCGCCAAGATCGCGGTCGCCGTGGGGTGCGCCGCGCTGATCGGCACGGCCGGGCATGCTGTGATCTCGGGGTCGGGCGCGCCGGCCCCGAGCGCGACGAAGGTCGCGACGATCCGCCTGACGACGGCGGCCAGCAGCGGCGTTACCGCGAGCGTGACGAGCCGGCCGGCGGCGGCGAGCGCCAGCCCCGTCCCAGCCGTCCGCCATGCGGGCGCCGGCGGCGCAGGCCTCGGCACAGGGACGTCCGCAGCCGGAGGGGACGGCGGCACCACCGTCCAGGATGGCACCGGAGCGCAGAACTGGTCGGCGGGCGCGACCGGCGCCACCGGGGCGAGCGGTCCGACCGGTGCCACGGGCGTGGCCTCGAGCGGTGGGCTGAACGGAATCGGGGCCTCCGCCGGGGAGGGCTCGACCGGGGCGACCGGCGCGACCGGCGCGACCGGGTCAACCGGCCCGCAAGCGACCGGGATCGGCCCCGGCGCGGCGAGCGGCGGCGTGGGCGGACCAACCGCCGTCGTCGCCGGCGCCGGTAACTGACGCCGCTAGCGCGGAAGCCGGCCCTCGTCGGCGAGCTTGCCGAGATGGGCCTCGAGCGTCGCCCGCGCGATCGGGCGCAGCTCGGCTGCCACATCGGGCCAGACGTGGTCGAGCAGCTGTTCGTCGCGCAGCCCCTCCGCGAGCGCGTCGACGATCCGCCGCTCGCGGTCGAGGCGGTGCTCGATGTAGGAGTCGATGCGCGCCGCGGGATCGGTGATGAGCGAGCCGTGACCCGGTGCGATCAGCTCGAGATCGAGCTCACGCAGACGCCGTAGAGCGTTGAGGTAGCCGACAAGCGCGCCGGGGTAGGACGCGACGAAGACGCTGCCCTCGCCGAGGATCGCGTCGCCGCTGAAGCAGACGCGCCCGGCGATGAACGCCAGGTGGTCGGCGGCGTGCCCCGGCGTGGCGAGCGCCGTCAGCGGACCGATCGTGGCGCCGTCGCCGAGCACGACGTCCGCCTGCTCATGCGAGGAGGCGACCGGGGCGCCCGTGCGCTCGCGAACCGCCGTCGTCGCCAGGCTGTGATCGGGATGGTCGTGGGTCAGCACGATCGCGGCCAGGCCGCCGCGGGCCTCGGCCTCCGCCAGCACGGCGTCGACGTGCTCTTCGATCGCCGGTCCGGGGTCGATCAGGTAGGCGCCGCCTCGCCCGAGCATCCAGCTGTTGGTGCCGCTCAGCGTGTACGGGCCGGCGTTCGGCGCCCGCAGCCGCGTGATGTCGTGCGCCGCGAGCCGCGCTTGCTCGCTCAGAGCAGCAGACCAGCCGGTCGTTCGAGGCGCTTGCGGACCGTCGCCAGGAAGTCGGCGGCGTCGGCGCCGTAGACGATTCGGTGATCGGCTGAGATCGTCAGCTCCATCACGCGCCGCGCGGTGATCGAGCCATCGGCCCCGACGACGGCCCGCGGGTTGGCGGCTCCGACGGCGAGGATCGCCGACTGGGGCGGGTTGATGACGGCCGTGAAGCGCGCGACGCCGAGCATGCCGAGGTTGGAGACGGTGAACGTCGCGCCGGCCAGCTCCGGCGGCGTGACGGTGCCGTCGCGAACCTTCGAGGCCAGCTCGCGCGTCGTCGCGGCGATCTCCGTGAGCGGCTTGACGTCGGCGTCGAAGACGGTCGGCACGACGAGCGTGTCGGGGCCCGCGACGGCGACGCCGACGTTGACGCGCCCATAGCGCTCGAAATGACCGTCGACGTAGGAGGCGTTGACGCCGGGATGCGCGCGGAGCGCCAACGCGCAGGCCTTGATGATGAGGTCGTTGACGGACGGCAGCGGCTCGGTCTGGCCGCGGAGCTGCTCGCGCAGCTCGAACGCCGCCTCGGCATCGACCTCGACGGTCACCTGGAACTCGGGCATCGTCGCCTTCGCGCTCGCCATCCGGCGGGCGATCAGCTGCTGGGTGCGGGTCGGCTCGATGACCTGGACGCTGCCCTTAGCGCCGTCGCCGTCGCCGGCGGCGGGAGCCGCGCTCGCCGCGGCCGGGCGCGATGCCGCCCCGTTCGCGGCAGCCATCACGTCGGCCTTGACGATCCGCCCGTCCGGTCCGCTGCCGGAGATCGAGGCCAGATCGACGCCGAGCTCGGCAGCGATCCGGCGCGCGACCGGCGAAGCCTTGACGCGCCCGCCGGCTGCCACGGCCGCGGTCGCCGTCGCCTGCGAGCGCGCGAACTCCTCCTCGACGGACTCCGCGGCGCTCGGCTCAGCCGTCGCCGCCGCCGCGGGTTCGGGTTCGGGGGCCGGCTGCGCCGCGGGCGCAGCGGAGGCGGCGGCCTCCTCAGCCGAGCCGACGAGGTTTGCGATCACGGCGCCGATCGCCAGCGTGTCGCCCTCCGAGGCGACGATCTGCAGGAAGCCGGCGGCGTCGGCTTCGTAGGTCATCGTCGCCTTGTCGGTCTCGATCTCGGCCAGCGGCTCGCCGACGGAGACCTGATCGCCGGTCGACTTCAGCCACCGCAGGATCGTGCCCTCCTCCATCGAGTCGGAGAGGCGCGGCATGATGACCGCGGTCATTGGCCGCGACCGAGGGTCGAAAGAACCGCGGCCTCGATGCGATCTTCGTTCGGAAGCGCGGCGTTCTCGAGCTCCTTTGCGTAGGGCATCGGCACCTCGGCCATGCCGACGCGCTCGACCGGGGCGTCGAGGTCGTCGAAGCAGGCATGCTGGATGCGCGCGGCGATCTCGGCGGTGACGCCGTAACTCGGCCAGCCCTCCTCGATGCAGACGGCGCGACCGGTCTTGGAAACCGACTCGGCGACCGTCTCGACGTCGAGCGGCCGCAGCGAGCGCAGATCCACGACCTCGGCGCTGATGCCGTGGTCGCGCTCGAGGCGCTCGGCGACGTGCAGCGCGCGCACGGTGGCGTAGGAGTGTGCGACCAGCGTGACGTCGCGACCCTCGCGCGCTACGGCGGCCAGCCCGATCGGAGTGACGTACTCGGGATCGAGCGGAACCTCGCCCCGCTCCTTGTAGATCGCCAGGTTCTCGACGACGAGCACGGGGTCATCATCGCGGATCGCGGCTTTGAGCAGCCCCTTGGCGTCGGCGGGTGTCGCCGGAGCCAGCACCTTGAGACCGGGCGTGGCGGCGAACCAGCCCTCGAAGGACTGCGAGTGCTGTGCCGTGAGCTGGTTGCCGGCGCCGTTCGGCGTGCGGATCACGAGCGGGCAGCGCGCCTCGCCGCCGAACATCGCGCCGATCTTCGCGGCGTGGTTGACGACCTGGTCGATCGCTACGAGCAGGAAGTTGATCGTCATGATCTCGACGATCGGGCGCTCTCCGAGCATCGCGGCGCCGACCCCGGCTCCGACGAAGCCCTCCTCGGAGATCGGGGTGTCGCGGACGCGGTCGGGCCCGAACTGCGCGAGCAAGCCGGCGGTCACCTTGTAGGCGCCGTCGAAGACGCCGACCTCCTCCCCCATCACGAAGACCCGCTCGTCGCGGACCATCTCCTCGCGCATCGCCAGGCGCAGCGCCTCGCGATAGGTCATCGTCTCGAAGCCCTGGGCAGCCGGCGGCTGATCGACCAACGTGGGGGTGTCGGTGGTGCTCACTCGCCGAGGCCTCCGGCGAAGACGAGCTCGCGCTCGCCGAACGGCGCGCCGGGCAGCATCCGGGCGAACTGGGACGCGCTGCCGGGCGCGTACATGCCCGTCGCGAGCGTTCCGACCGCGGGCGGGGGGCTGTCGAGCGCGGCCTGCACCGAAGCCTCGACCTGGGCTTCGACGGACGCCAGCATGGCGTCGAGGTCCGCGTCGCTGACGCCCTCCTCCGCCAGCAGCCCGCGTACCCGGAAGATCGGGTCGTGGGCGAGGTGCTCGTCGATCTCGCCGCGCGTGCGATAGGCGAGCCCGGCGTCGGCCACGGAGTGGCCGCGGTGACGGTAGGTGACGAGCTCGAGCACGCCGGCCCGGCGCTCCTCACGCGCCGCGGCGAGCATCGTCGCGGCCGCCTGCGCGACGGCGATCAGGTCGTCGCCGTCGATCCGTTCGGCCGGCAGGTCGTAGGCCGCGGCGCGACGGTAGAGCTGGGTGACAGCCGAGGCGCGCTCGACGCTGGTGCCCATGCCGTACTCGTTGTTCATGATCAGGAAGACGACCGGCAGCTGCCAGACGGCGGCGAGGTTGAGCGACTCGTGCCAGGCGCCCATGTTGATCGCGCCGTCGCCGAGCTCGCACAGCACGGCCTGCGAGCGGCCCTGACGCACGAGTCCAAGCGCGAGACCCGTGGCGATCGGAAGCTGGCCGGCGACGATGCCCCAGCCGCCGTAGTAGCCGCGACTGACGTCCATCAGGTGCATCGAGCCGCCGCGGCCGTGCGCGCAGCCGCCGACGCGTCCGAACAGCTCGGCCATCACCTCGTCGGCCGGAACGCCGCGGGCCAGTGCGAAGCCGTGACAGCGATAGCCGGTCACGAGCAGGTCGGCGTCGTCGAGCGCGTGCATCGCCCCGACCGTCGCCGCCTCCTGGCCTGAGGAGAGATGGCAGTAGCCGCCGATCCTCGCCGCCTTGTACTGGCGCTCGGCCTCGGTCTCGAAGACGCGGATCAGGAGCATCTGCTCGTAGAGCTCGCGCAGGGTGCTGGTCGCGATGGCCATCAGCCTCGCTCCTCCTCGAAGTAGTCGGGATGTTGCGCACGGATCGCCGGGAGGGCCGAGAGGACCATGCGAAGGTGGTGGCGCAGCGCCGCCTCGGCGGCGGCCGGGTCGCGCTGCTGGAGCGCCTCGAGCACGTGTCGGTGCTCGGCGACCATCTCCTCCAGGTAGCGCGGCTGGGGAAGGCTCAGCCTGCGCACCCGGTTGAGGTGACCCTTTACGCGCTCGGCGACCTCCCAGGCGACGGGTCGGCCGGCGAGCTGGCAGATCGCCGCGTGGAACTCGTCGTCGAGGACCGCGAAGCGCGCATGGTCGCCGTGCTCGGAGACCCCGGCCTGGCGGCGGATCAAGCCGTCGAGGGCGGCGAAATCGGCGTCATCGGCCTCCACGGCGGCGATCCGGACCGCGGCGCACTCGAGTGACTCGCGGATGAACTGCGCGTCCTCGACGGCTGCGACGCTGATCGGAGTCACGAACGTCCCGAGCTGCGGGACGATCCGCACGAAGCGCTCGTCGCGCAGGCGGATCAGCGCCTCGCGGATCGGGGTGCGGCTGACGGCCAGGCGCTCGGCCAGCTCGTTCTCGGAGATGCGCTGGCCGGGGGCGAGCTCGCTCGAGACGATCGCCTCGCGAAGCGCTCGATAGACCTGCCGGCTGGCGGACCCCGCCGGCGGCTGGCGGAGGCGGTCGATGCGCATGTCGGTCACCACCTGCATACTTACATACAAGCAGGCCGGAATCAACGTCGCGGCCGCGCGGCTCTGTGGAGCCGAGCCTAAACGGACGCGGCGGCCTGACGTGTGATCTGGTCCTTGCCCCAGCGCGCCCGCTCGGCGTAGGCGATCAGCGTCCCGAAGTAGTCGCGGAACGCCGGCACGGCGATCCCCAGCGGTCCGAGCACCTCGCGCGCACGGGCGTCGTCGAGGCTCGCGTTGATCCCGAAGTACGGCGCATAGAGCTGCGCGTCGGCCAGGCGCGACGGCGTCGTGACGATCCGCGGCGGTTCGCGGCCGAACTGCCGCGAGGCCAGATCGATCAGCTCGGCGTTGGTCGGCGCCGCCGCGGCCGCGACCAGCGCGACCGTGCCGCGCACGTCCTCGTGGTCGAGCAACGCCATCAACGCGTCGGCGACGTAGTCGATCGGCACGATGTCGGCGACGCCGTCGGGGTCGATCGCGACCTCATCCATGAGCCCGCGCGAGAACGCGCGCATCGGCCAGTAGATGACGTTGAACGCGGACGTCCAGCCGCTGCGGCTGTCGCCGACGATGATGCTCGGCCGGGCGATCACGAGCGGCAGCCCGTCCGCGGCCTCCCCGATCGCCCGCTCGGCTTCGAACTTCGAGTGCTCGTAGGTGTTGCGAAAGCCCTGCCCGACGTCCAGGTCGCTCTCGCGAAATACCCCCTCGTACTGTCCGGCGACATATGCGGTGGAGACGTGCACGTAGCGGCGAAGCCGGCCCTGGCGGGCGAGCTCATGACCGAGGTCGAGCATGCGCAGCGCGCCCTGCGTGTTGACGGCCCGTGCGTCCTCGAGCGTCAGATCGAAGGAGATCAGCGCCGCGCAGTGCAGCACGCTCGTGACCTGCGCGAGAATCAGCTCCCGGTCGGGGCCGCTCAGGCCGAGGTCTGGCTTGGAGACGTCGCCCGCCACCGCACGCACCTGCGCCGCGCCCGCCGGCGGCTCGTCGTAGAGGCGGCCGATGACCTCCTGGAGTCGAGCCTGCGCCGCGTCGTCTGAATCGGCGCGCACGAGGCAGACCACCGACACCCCGTCGCGTTCGATCAACCGCGCCAGCAGCTCCATCCCGAGGAAGCCGGTCGCACCCGTCAGGAGGACCGTCTCGCTCACCGAATCGGCGCACCCATCGCGTGAAAGCCGCCGTCGACGTGGATGATCTCGCCCGTGATGCCGCGCGACAGATCGCTCAAGAGGAAGCACACGGTCGCGGCGACGGGACCCGCATCGCGGGTGTCCCAGCCGAGCGGCGCCCGCGAGCGCCACAGCCCGGCGAGCTCGTCGAACCCCGGGATGCCACCCGCGGCGATCGTCTCGATCGGGCCCGCCGAGACGAGGTTGCTGCGCACTCCGCGCGGTCCGAGGTCGCGCGCGAGGTAGCGCGACACGCTTTCGAGCGCGGCCTTCGCCACCCCCATCCAGTCATAGACGGGCCACGCTACGGCGGCGTCGAAGTCGAGCCCGACGACGGACCCCCCATCGCCGGCCTCGAGCAGCGGCGCGAGCGCGACGGCCAGCGCCTTGAGCGAGAACGCGCTGGTCTGGAACGCGGTCAGCGCGCTCTCGACGGGCGTGTCGAGGAAGCCGCCACCGAGGGCATCGGCCGGCGCGAAGGCGATCGCGTGCAGAACCCCGTCGAGCGACCCGTCCCAGCGGGCGCCCAGATCGGCGGCGGCGCGCGCGAGATCCTCCGGCGAGTTGACGTCGAGCTCGAGGACGTCCGGTGGCTCGGGCAGGTGCTTGGCGGCCCGCTCCGTCAGCCGCATCCCGCGTCCGAACCCGCTCAGCACGATCTCGGCGCCGGACTCCTGCGCCTGTCGAGCGACTTCAAAGGCGATCGAGCCGCGCGTGAGTACGCCCGTAACGAGCAGTCGCTTACCGGCGAGCAGGGTCACAGGGGGATATTCCCAGCCGGCCAGCGTCGCAGCGCCGTGGAGTCGAGCGTCTCGAGCGCCGTCGCCAGTCGTGCGCGGGTATCGGCCGGCGCGATCACCTCGTCGACGTATCCCTCCGCGCTCGCCGCGCCGGGGTGGAGGTGCTCGGCGGCGTAGCTCGTCGCGAGGGCGTCGCGAGCGCTGGCCGGGTCCTCGGCGGCCTCGATCTCGCGGCGGTGGATGATCTCGACGGCCTGCGGCGCGCCCATCACGCCAAGCTGCGCGCTCGGCCAGGCGAACACGAAGTCGGCGCCGAGCTCCTTGCTGTTCATCGCGATGAAGGCGCCGCCGAAGGCCTTGCGCAGGATCACCGTGATCCGCGGCACGCTGCACTCGGAGAACGCGTAGACGAGCTTCGCCCCCTGTCGGATCACGCCGCCCCGCTCCTGCTTGGTGCCCGGCAGGAAGCCCGGTGTGTCGACCAGCACCAGCAGCGGGATGTTGAACAGGTTGCAGGTCCGCACGAAACGCGCCGCCTTCTGCGAGGCGTCGACGTCGAGCACGCCGCCGATGTAGCGCGGCTGATTCGCGACCAGGCCGACCGAGCGGCCGTCCAGGCGACCGAACGCGCACACGATGTTGCGGGCGTAGCGCGGTGAGATCTCGAGCATCCGCCCGCCGTCGAGCAGTGCGCGCGCGACGTCGCGCACGTCGTAGACCTTGCGGTCCTCGCGCGGCACGACGCTGTCGGGGGCGTGGCCCGGCGGCTCGACCGCCGGCCAGCGGATCGGGCGCTCCTCGCAGTTCTGCGGCAGGTAGTCGAGCAGGTCGCGGGCGAGCAGCGCAGCGTCCACGTCGGTGTCGGCGACGAGATGGCAGACGCCGTTTCGTTCGTGCACGCGCGGGCCGCCGAGTTCGGCCATGTCGACGTTCTCGCCCATCACCTTGGCGACGACGCCGGGACCGGTCAGGAACATGCTCGCGTTCTCGGTCATGAGGACGAAGTCCGTGAGCGCGGGCGCGTAGGAGCCGCCGCCGGCGGACGGCCCGCAGATGACCGAGATCTGCGGCACGAAGCCCGACAGCGCGACGTGCTTGTGGAAGATCTTCGCGTAGCCCGACAGCGCCGCCAGGCCCTCCTGCATGCGCGCGCCGGCGGACTCGACGAAGCCGATCACCGGCACCCGCGAGCGCTCAGCGAGCTCGAGGACGGCGACGACGGTCTCCGCATGCGCCTCGCCGAGCGAGCCACCGGCGAACGACGCGTCCTGCGCGAAGACGGCGACGACGCGGCCGTCGACACGGCCGCTTGCCCCGAGCACGCCGTCGCCAGGGCGCGCCTTCTCGCCCATGTGGCGGGACAGCACCTCGGTTCGGAGCAGATCGATCGAGCCCGGGTCGCAGAGCACCTCGAGGCGCTCCATCGGCGTGAGCTTCTCATTGGGTCGAGGAACTAGTGCAAGCGTCATGTCGCCTCCAGACACAGCACGGCGTTGTGACCACCGAATCCGAACGAGTTTGAGATCGCCAGCGGCCGCTCGCCGTCGGCGAGCTCGAGCGGCCTTGAATGGCCAGGTACGTAGTCGAGGTCGAGGCCCTCGTCAGGCTCAGCCCAGCCGAGCGTCGGTCCGATCACGCGAGCGCGCAGGCCGAGGATCGTCGCAATCGCCTCCACCGCCCCGGCGGCTCCCAGCAGATGGCCGATCGCCGACTTCGTCGAGGACACCGGTATCTGCGCGGCCCGCTCGCCGAGCGCGGTCTTCAGCGCTGTCGTCTCGGCGCGATCGTTGAGCGGCGTCGAGGTCCCATGCGCATTCACGTAGACGATGTCGGCGGGCTCGAGGCCGGCATCCTCGAGTGCACGCGCGATCGCCGCCGCCGCGCCTTCGCCGCTGGGGTCCGGCGCCGTCACGTGGTGGGCGTCCGCCGTGGCGCCGTAGCCGCGGGCCACGCCGAGGATGCGGGCGCCACGGGCGCGGGCCGCATCGCCGTTCTCGAGCACGAGGATCCCTGCTCCCTCCCCCATCACGAAGCCGTCGCGGCGGGCGTCGAAGGGCCGCGAGATGCCGGTCTCAGACAGCGCATCGAGCGCGCTGAACGCGGCGCGCGAGAGCGGCGTGAGCGCGGCCTCGGCCCCGCCTGCGACGACTGCCAGCGCCTGCCCGGCGCGGATAAAGTGGATCGCCGTGCCGATCGCGTCGGCGCCCGACGAGCACGCGGACACGGTGCCGAAGCAGGGCCCGCGAAGGTGGTGGCGCATGCTGACGGCGGCGGCGGCGGCGTTGCCCATCATCAGCGGGACGGCCAGCGGGGAGACGTGCTTGGGGCCCTGTTCGAACATCACGCGGTCGTTGGCCTCGATCGTGCCGATCCCTCCGATCCCCGTGCCGATGATCGATCCGATCCGCGTGCTGTCGTAGGGCAGCTCGCCGTCCCAGCCGGCGTCGGCCAGCGCTTCCAGAGAGGCGACCAGCGCGAACTGCGTGAAGCGGTCGGCGCGTCGCGCCTCCTTGACGGACAGGTGGTCGGTCGCGGTGAACTCGCGGCAGCGGCCCTCGCCGTCCTCGATTCCACAGACACCCGACGACCAGCGCTCGTGGAGCGCGCCGGCGCCCACGCCGAGCGGCGTGACCGCGCCAACGCCTGTTACGACGACGTCGACCACGCCCTACGCGCGCTCCGCCACCAGATCGATGGCATCGCCGACGGTCGTGATCTCGGCCACGTCCGCGCCGGTCAGCTCGACGCCGAACTGCTCCTCGATGATCTGCGAGAGCTCGGCGAGGTCGAGCGAGTCGATGTCGAGCGCCGTCAGCTCGGCGTCGCGGTTGATGTCCTCGGCGTTGGCGCCGAAGCTGATCAGCGAGTCGGTGATGACCTTCTCGATCTGGACGCTTGTGTGCTGTGCCATGGGCTTCCTTTCGTTTTTTTGCGCTCAGGCGGACAGGCCGCCGTCGACATAGAGGGTGCTGCCGGTCACGTAGCCGGCCGCGGGGGAGGCGAGGAAGACGACCGCCGAGGCGACCTCTTCCGGGGTGCCCGGGCGTCGGGCGGGAACCCGTCCGAGGAGATCCTCGGGGATCCCCTCGGTCATCTCCGTCTCGATCAGCCCCGGGGCGACGGCGTTGGCGGTGACCCCGCGGCGGGCGACCTCGACGGCCACCGTCTTGGTGAAGGCGATCACCGCGGCCTTTGAGGCCGCATAGTTGGCCTGGCCGGCGTTGGCGCGCGGCCCGACGACTGAGGCGATGTTGACGATGCGGCCGAAGCGCGCGCGGATCATCGCGCGCAGCGCGGAGCGCGTGAGGCGGTAGGTCGCGCCGAGGTTGGTGTCGAGCACGAGCTTCCAGTCCTCGTCGGTCAACGACAGGGCCAGGTTGTCGGCGCGCACGCCGGCGTTGTTCACGAGTACCAGGACCTGCTCACCCAGGGCCTGGGAGGCGGACTCGAGCAGCGGTTGAGCCGCCTGCGGATCGGAGACGTCGGCTTCGATCGGGACGGCGCGGCCGCCGGCGGCCTCGATCGCCGCGACGACCTCCTGCGCCCGGGCGGCGCTGCTTCGATAGTTGACCGCGACCGGCCAACCGTCGGCGGCGAGGCCCCGGCAGATCGCGGCGCCGATGCCGCGTGAGCCGCCGGTGACCAGCGCGCAGCCCGCGCGGCTCACGGCCGCCCCCACTCGATCAGGCACGCGCCCCAGGTGAAGCCCGAGCCGGCGGCGGCGAGGAGGACCCGCATCCCCGGCCGCAGGCGCCCCTCGCGCCGCGCCTGCTCGAGCGCCAGTGGGACGCTCGCCGAAGACGTGTTGCCCAGGTGCGCGATCGCATCGACGACCTTGGCCGGATCGAGCGAGAGCCGCTCGGCGAGCGAGGCGAGGATCCGCGTGTTGGCCTGGTGGTAGACGTAGAGGTCGACGCCGGAGAGCGCGACGCCCGCCGCCTCGCAAGCCGCGCGTGAGGCCTCGCCCATCCGCTTGACCGCCTGCTTGAACGTCTCGTGACCGTCCATCGAGAGCAGCTGCGTGCGGCGGTCGGCCACGATCAGTTTTGCGTGGCCGCCGTCTGAGCCGAGCACGACGGGGCCGATCGCGCCGCTGGCGCCGGCGCTCAGCACGAACGCGGCGGCGCCGTCGCCGAACAGCGCCGCCGTGTTGCGATCGGCCGGGTCGACGTGGCGGGACATGATCTCGGCGCCGATCACGAGCGCGTTGGCCGAGGCCCCGCTCGCGAGCATCCCGCGAGCGGCGGCGAGCGCCGCTATGAAGCCGGTGCACGCGCTGCCGACGTCGAAGGCCGCCGCGCCGCTTGCGCCGATCGCGTGCGCGACCTGCGGCGCGGCATTCGGCATCACCGAGTCCTGGCTGCAGCTCGCGACCAGCACGAGGTCGATCAGCGCGCCGTCGATGGCGGCGTCCGCGAGCGCGGCGCGCGACGCCTCGACCGCGAGGTCGGCGAGCGGGGCATCGCGGTCGGCGTAGCGGCGCTCGCGGATCCCGGTGCGGCGGAGTATCCACTCATCGTCGACGCCGATCGCGGCGGTGATCTCGGCGTTGCGAACGACGCGCTCCGGAAGCGCGGTGCCGATGCCGGTGATCGCGGCCGCCAAGAGGGGGCCGAGACCGTCCCGCGCGCCCTCCTGCTCAAGCGTTGCCGACACGTTCCTCCTCAAGCGACAGCGCCGTGGCGCCCTCGACGTTCCGCGGCACCAGGCGCGCGAGCACCTGGTCGGGGCCGACGTCGATGAAGCTCGCGGCGCCGTGGTCGGCCATCGCGATCATGACCTCCCGCCAGCGCACGGGCGCGGTCAGGGCGCCCGCGAGCTGCTCGCGAAAGTCGGTGAACGGCGCGGCGGTCATGCCCGAGAAGACGCTCACCGCCGGCTCGCGGAACTCGGTGCGCTCGAGCGCTTCGCGGAACGGCGGCTGGGCGGCGGACATCCACGGCGAGTGGAAGGCTCCGGTCACGTCGAGGGCGAGCGTGCGGATGCCGCGCTCGCGTGCGATCGCCGCTGCGCCCTTGAGGCCGTCGCGCGGTCCGGCGAGCACGGTCTGGCCGGGAGCGTTGTCGTTTGCGACCCAGACACCGGCCGCCTCCGCGACTTCGGCGGCGGCCTCAGGCGTGCTCTTCAGCAGCGCGAGCATGCTTCCGTCGCCGCTCGAGCGACCCGACTCGTCCATCAGCGCGCCTCTCAGGACGACGAGCTCGAGGGCATCCTCGTGCGCGAGCGCACCGGCGGCGGCGAGCGCCGAGAGCTCGCCCAGTGAATGGCCGGCGAAGGCGATCGCCTCGTATGGGTCGTCGAGCTCGAGGAAGCTCGCGAGGCTCGCGAGGAAGATCGCCGGCTGCGCGTAGCGAGTCGCCTCGCCTGCGCGGGCGAAGGGGTCCTCGCCAATCAGCTCGCCGGCGCGTTCGAGCAGCGAGGGCAGCGCGGCGGCCACGCGCTCGCGCGAACCGGCCACCGACACCCCCTGCCCGGGGAACAGCACGGCGCAGCCGTGTTCGACACGCACGGCCGACATCATCGCGACTCAGCTGACCTGAAAACCGGCCGCGGGGCGCAAAAACCCCTGGTCGGGGGGTGTCAAACCCCCAGTTTGGGGGGTCGCTCAGCCGGTCAGGCCGAGCCGAGCCGCGCGCTGCACCGCGTCGGCGCGGTTGCGCGCCCCGAGCTTTCGGTAAAGGCTCGAGGTGTGCTCGTGGATCGTGTGCGGCGAGAGGTGCAGCTGAGCGGCGATCTCGCGGTTGGTCGCGCCGCACGCGATCAGGTCGAGCACCTCCCGCTCGCGCTGCGAGAGCGCCGCCGCCCCGTCGTCCACCTGCGGCTGGAAGACGGTCATCCCGAGACCCACCATCCGCACGGCGCGCGCGATGTCGGCAGCGCCCCAGTCCTTGGGGATGAAGCCGGACGCGCCGGCGTCGCGGGCGGCTTCGGGCGAGATCCGGCCCGCGCCGCTGATCAGCAGCACCTTCGTAGCCGGGGAGCGCTCGCGCAGCTGCTGGCAGACCTCGGCGCCCGACTCATCGCCGAGGAACAGGTCCACGAGCGCGACGTCGGGCTTGTAGCGCTCGGCCTGCACGTATGCCTCCTCGCCGGAGCGCGAGCTGAACGTCCGCTCGACCCAGGGCTGGTTGCCGAGCATCTGGCGAAAGCCCCAGTGCACGACGTCGTGGTCATCGACGATCAGCACGCGCAGGCGGACCTTGTCGTCGTCCGGCTCGAGCTCTTCGGCGACGCTGCTCATGATTCCTCGTAGGGAACCACGAGGCGAACCTGCCAGCGCCGGCCCTCGCGACGGCCGAACTCGAGCAGGCCGCCCGCCTGGAGCGCCTCGAAGCCGGCCAGCCGCAGACCCATCCCCGCCGCCCCCTCGCCATCCGGGTCCTCGACGCCGTCGTTGACGACCTCGAGCACGAACGTGCCGTCGCGCATCTCGCTGCGCACGCCGACGCGCGTCGCGCTGGAGTGCTTGGCGGCGTTGCGAACCGCCTCGGCCAGTACCGACTGGGCGAGCGGCTCGAGCGGTTCGGGCGCAGCCGGCGCCTGGGTGCCGTCAACGGCCACGCCGAGGTCCGGGTACTCGTGACGCAGCCGCTCCACCTCCTCGGCGAGCGTCGTCTTCGTCGCGGCCGCGGAGCGCCCGAGTGGGCGCTGGATGGCGGTGCGCAACTCGCCAAGGGCCAACTGGACCTCCTCCGCGCAGCGCCGGCGCGTCTGCTCATCCAGCGGCTGGTCGCCGCTCAGCGCGAGCGAGACCCCGAACAGCCGCTGCACGACGCCCTCGTGGATCTCGCGCGCCAGGTCGATCCGCTGCTCGAGCGCGACGGCGCGCTCGTGCTGGCGGGTCGCGGCGCGCGCCATCGCAGCGAGCGCCGCCATCTTGCCGAGGATCCAGAGAACCTCGCGCTCGGCGGCCGTCAGCGGCGGCCCCTCGCCACCGCGATCGCCGAGGATCGCTCCGAGCCAGCGGCCGCGCGCGGACATCGGCGAGCAGACGACGCGATGCGCGTGAAGGCGCTCCACCCACTCCGGCGGCAGCTCACCGCCCAATCCGTCGCCGGACTCGATGACCCGGTCCTGCTCGAGCGCCTGTCGCGCGAGCGTGGCGGTTTCGAGCGTGAAGAAGTCGCCGGTGAAGAGCTCGGGGTCGATGCCGAAGGTCCCGGCGGCGAGGATCCGCCGGCGCTGCGAGTCGTAGCGGAAGATGACGACGCGGCGAAGCGCCGTGCAGCGCGTGATGCCTTCGCACAGGCGGCTGTAGAAATCGTCTCCGAGACCTTCCTCCTCGCTCTGCGAGAGCACCTCCGCGAAGATCTCGATCGCGTCCGCCTGGGCGGGCGTGAGTTGCGGCGCGGCCGCGTCCGGTGCCATCGCGGTGATTCTCGCGCATTGGCTGCTCCGGCGGGCGTAGGGTTCGGCCCGCGATGGAGCTTCGCCACCTGCGCTACTTCCTCGCCGTGGCGGAGGAACTTCACTTCCATCGCGCGGCGGCTCGCCTGCACATCTCGCAGCCGCCGCTCAGCCAGCAGATCAGGGCGCTCGAGCGTGAGCTCGGCGTCACGCTGCTGGCGCGAAACCGCCGCAGAGTCGCGCTGACGGAGGCCGGCGAGAGCTTTCGCGACGACGCGCGGATGATCCTCGCCGCCGTCGACCGCGCCTCCGAGCGGGCGCGCAGCGTCGCCCGGGGGTCGCTCGGGACGCTGTCGGTCGGATTCGTCGGGTCGGCGATGTTCAGCCCGAGGCTGCCGGACATCCTGCGCGAGTTCCGTTCGCAGAACCCCGACGTCGAGCTGGTCCTGCGCGAGTTGCCGACGGTCGCTCAGCTGAACGCCCTGACGGGCGGGGCGCTCGACGTCGGCGTGATCCGCGGACCGATCCCCGAACGCGACATCGACCCCGACCTCGAGCTGATGACGATCCAGCGCGAGCACCTCGTCGCCGCGTTGCCCGCCGGGCATCCGCTCGCGGCGCGGCGGCGCCTGCGCGCCGAGAGCCTGCGCGGCGAAACGTTCGTGATCCTCGCCCGGCGCGAGGCGCCCGGCCTGTTCGCCGGACTCGCTTCGACGATGGGTGACGCCGGCGGCGTCCCGGAGGACGTGCTCGAAGTCGCCGAGATGCAGACGATCATCAGCCTTGTCGCGGGGGGCTTCGGCGTCTCGTTGGTGCCCGAGTCGGTCGGGCAGATCGACCGAAGCGGCGTGGCGTTTCGAGCGATCACGGGGCGCACGCCGACGATCGAGCTGGCACTTGCGTGGCGTCGTGGAACCGGTTCGCCGGTGCGGGAGGCGTTCCTCGCGATGGCGCGAACTCGACGTCGCGGCGGCGCTTAAAAGCGCAAGGCCCCCGGGGGATGAAGAGGGTTCGCGGGGGCCTTGCGGGGAGGAGAGGAGATGGGAAGGCTAGGCAGATGCCCGTGGTATGTCCAATACCGATTCTTTCTCGCTGTGAGTCGCTAATACAATCAGTGCTTTGCTCCGCTAGCTTTTCCCCCGCCGATGGCCGCCACCCTCTTGATCTGCTACGACGGCTCCGAGCGGGCGGCCCACGCGATCGCCGTCTGCGGCGAGCTCTTCCCGGGCGCGCGGGCTCACGTGCTCAACGTCTGGGAGCCGATGGAGCGGATCGTCGCTCGTTACGCGGCGCTCGGACCCTACGTCGGCGAGAGCATCGGCGAGGCCGACTCGGAGATCTCCACAGAGGCCGACACGGTCGCCTCAGCCGGTGTCGCGCTCGCGAAGCAGGCCGGCCTTGACGCGGCCCCGCGCACCGCGGCGGTGCGAACGTCGGTCTCCGAGGCGGTGATCGCCATTGCCGACGAACTCGACGTCGACGTCATCGTGACCGGAACGCGCTCGCTCCACGGAGTGCGCGAGGCGCTGTCAAACACCCTCTCGCACGCGCTTCTGCAGCGCAGCCGCCGCGGCGTGCTGGCAATCCCGACGCCCGCCGACAGCTGATCTGCTAGAAGTTAGGCAGCCCTAATTAGGGGTGCCTAACTAATGAGCTTCGCCGAAACGGCCCTGCTCGGCGCGATCGCCGGCATCACGATCTACCTCGGGCTCCCCGTCGGCAGGGTGCAGCACATCGACGAGCGCCTGCGCGTCGGGCTCGCGATGTTCTCCGCGGGCATCCTCGCGTTCATCTTCATGGACGTCAGCGCCCACGGCGAGACGATCATCCAAGGGACCCTCGACCAGTTCAAGCACGGCCGCACGAGCTTCGGCCACGTGGCGTGGCTGTTCGCTCTGCTCGCGGCGGGCTTCGTCACCGGCACCGCCGGCATCGCCGGCGCCGAGCGCAGCCTGATGCGCCGACGGCGCTCGAGCGCCCCGCCGATCGCCGGAGCCGCCGTCGGCAGCCTGGCGGCCGGGGACGCCTCGCGGCTTCACGCCGAGGGCGCGCTCGCCCGCGCGCACGCGCTGCGCACGGGCATGACGATCGCCGTCGCAATCGGGCTGCACAACTTCGCCGAGGGGCTCGCGATCGGCGTGTCGGCGCGCGCCGGCGCGATCAGCCTGGCGACGATGCTGATCATCGGCTTCGCGCTTCACAACGCGACCGAGGGGTTCGGGATCGTCGGTCCGCTCGGCGGCGTGCGGCCGTCGTGGCGCTGGCTCGGCCTGGCAGGCCTGGTCGGCGGGGGACCGACGTTCCTCGGCTCGATGATCGGCTTCCAGGTCGACTCGCGCCCGCTCGAGCTGCTCTTCTACGCGCTCGCGGGCGGCGCGATCCTGTATGTGATCGGTGAGATCTGGGGCGCGATGCGGCGCTACGGCCACCGCGAGCTTGGGCTCTACCTGCTGGCGGCCGGCTTCCTGCTTGGCGTTGCGACCGACCTCGTCGTGACCTACGGCGGCGCCTGAGCTAGGCTCAGCGCGAGCGATGAGGCTCGCTCCATAACCGCGGCGTCGCCGCTGATGGCCTCTACCCAGCCTGCCCAGGAGGCCTCGTGCAGCAGCCCATCGACGCAGCGTTTCGTCCGTCACCAAGCCCTCAGCCGTGCGATGCGCTTTGACGGCCGCGAGATCGCCGCGATCTTCATCGGCGGGTTTGCCGGGGCGCTCGCACGAGCCGAGCTGGCGCTGGCGATCACCCACGACCCGGGGCGCTGGCCGTGGGCGACGTTCATCGTCAACGCGGCCGGAGCGTTCATGCTCGGCTACTTCACGACGCGACTGCAGGAGCGGCTGCCCCTTTCAGCCTACCGCCGCCCACTCCTTGGAACCGGCTTCTGCGGCGCGCTGACGACGTTCTCCGCGATGCAGCTCGAGATCCTTCAGATGCTCGACGCCGGCCGCATCGGCTTGGCGCTGGGCTATGCCGCGGCGAGCGTCCTGGTCGGCTTTGCGGCGGTCACGCTCGCAACGGGGCTGGTACGGCGCGCGCGGGTGCGCGGATGAGCGCCGCGCTCGCCATCGGCGTCGGGTTGATCGGTGGCGTCGGCGCGCTCGCGCGGTTCCTGCTCGACGGCGCGGTCGCCAAGCGGATCGGGCGGACCTTCCCGTTCGGCACGTTCGCCGTTAACCTGAGCGGCTCGTTCCTGCTCGGGATCCTCGCAGCGATCTCGCTCGCGGGCGACGCGAGCGAGCTGCTCGCCACAGGCCTGATCGGCGCATTCACAACGTTCAGCACCTGGACGTTCGAGAGCCACCGCCTCGCCGAGGACGGTCGGCTGCGCCTCGGCGCGCTGAACTTCGCGCTGAGCCTTCTGCTCGGTGTCCTCGCGGCTTGGGCGGGGCGCGGACTCGGGGGCGCTCTATGAACGAGAACGGCCTCAAGCTCACCGTCTATCTGGGCGAGCGTGACACGCGAGACGGCGGCCGCAGGTTCATCGCCGATGAGCTGAGCGAGATCTACGCCCGCCACGTCCTCCCGGCCAGCCTGCTCCTGCGCGGGGTCGAAGGCTTCGGCGCGAAGCACAGGCTTCGCACCGACCGCGTGCTGACGCTGTCTGAGGATCTGCCGCTGGTGAGCGCGGCAGTCGGTTCCAGGGCACAGGTCGAGGCCGCGCTCGCCGAGCTGAGCGGGCTTCGCTTCGACGGGCTCGTGACGATCGAACGGGTGAGAATGCTGGCCGCCGCCGCCGTGCGGGCCGAGCAGCTCGGCGGTGAGGCCAAGCTGAGCGTCTACCTCGGCCGTCACGAGCGCGCCGTGGGTGGGCGTCCGGCACACGAGGCGGTCGTCGACCTGCTCCATCGCCGCGGCGTCGCCGGCGCGACCGTGCTTCTCGGCGTGGACGGGACGGTGCACGGCGAGCGTCGCCGCGCGAGGTTCTTTGGACGCAACACCACCGTCCCGATGGTCGTGATCGCGGTCGGCGATGGCGCGACGATCGGCGCGAGCCTCCCCGAGCTCGCGGCGCTGCTCGAGCGACCTGCGATGACGCTCGAGCGTGTCGAGGTGTGCAAGCGCGACGGGCGTTTGATCGTCGCGCCGACGCCGGTCGCCGAGCGCGATGGGTCGGGGCTCGGGGTCTGGCAGAAGCTGACTGTCTACGCCGGCGAGCAATCGCGCTCGGACGGCGAGCCTCTGTATCACCGGCTTGTCCGCGCGCTACGAGAGGCCGGGGCGGCGGGAGCGACGACGCTTCGTGGTGTTCGTGGCTACCACGGCGACCACGAGCCGCACGGCGACCGCCTCTTGCAGCTTCGCCGCCGCGTGCCGGTCGTAACCGTCGTCATCGACCGGCCGCAGCGCTGCGAGCGGTGGTTTGAGCTGATCGACGCCGTGACCGCCGAGACGGGTTTGGTCACGAGCGAGGTGGTCCCGGCGTTTCGAGCGAGCGGGCCGGGAATCGAGGATGGCGGCCTGGAGCTCGCCCAACCGCGCTAGGTCTGCAGGCT
Source organism: Solirubrobacteraceae bacterium (assembly GCA_036561565.1). Classification (GTDB taxonomy): domain Bacteria; phylum Actinomycetota; class Thermoleophilia; order Solirubrobacterales; family Solirubrobacteraceae; genus Palsa-513. Next base: position 50,437 of record DATBPB010000029.1, read on the forward strand.
CGCCGCCGTTCAGCCGACGGAGACGATCTGCACCGCCGCCGGCTGATAGGCCGCGCTGAAATAGGTGTAGGCCGGACCGAAGCTCGAGCCGGCTCCTCCGCCGCCTCCGCCTCCGATCGTGTTGCCCTGACTGATCAGCCCCCCGTCGCCTCCGCCCCCGCCCCAGTAACCGCCACCGCCTCCCCCGCCCGCGTAGCCGAGCAGCATCGGCTGCGCGCCGAGGTCGACGAAGGGGTCCATCCCGCCGACGCCGCCGATGCCGAGGTGCCCCGGCGTCCCGGCCGAACAAGGCGGCGGATCGTAGGACTGGCCGCACTCGGGGTCCGAGACGCCGGCGTCGCCGGCGCCGTTGCCGGTCCCCCCGCCCCCGCCGACGCCGGCGATCGCCGAGGTTCCGGAGACGCTGGCGCTGCCACCCGCACCGCCATCCGAGCCGTAGTTGAAGCCGGCCCACCCGCCGCCACCACCGGTCGTCGAGCAGGGGATGCAGTCGCCCGCGCCGCCGCCGCTGCCGCCCCCGCCACCGCCGCCCGCGACGACGAGTCGCGAGGCGAGCGAGGCGAACACTCCGAATCCGCCGGCGTCGCTGCAGTGGATCGCGCAGGAGACGGTCCGCACGTCGGTTGCTCCGCCACCGCCGCCGCTTCCCACGTGACTCGGCGGCAGCGCGCCGCTCGCGCCGCCGTTCCAGCCGCCGGCGCCTGCCTGGCCCTGCTCGACGATGCAGTCGTGGCTGGCGTCGCCGCCGTTACCGCCCACCTCGATGTAGAGGATCTGGGCGTCGACGTGGAGTCGCGTCGCGTCGACCTGGGCGCCGCGGCCGCCGCCGCCGCTGCCGCTCGGGAAGCCACCGCAGCCCCCGGGTCCCGACCCGCCCGCCGCGCCGAACAGCAGCAGGTGCATCACGGCGTTCCCATGCGGCACGATGCAGGCCTGCTCGGAACCGGTGTAGGTGAACGCCATGCCCGCTGCGCAGATCTGGTAGTCGAGCGTGATCGGGATGTGGCGCCAGATCAGGCCGCCGCCGGCCACCTTGAATGTGACGTCAGCGGTCACGTGAAGACGTCCGCCGTGACGCAGGATCGCCCCCGCCGACGTCGTCGGCCGAAGGATCACCGACAGCGCCCCCGCCGAGCTGACGCGCTTCCTGAGACCGCGAAGGAGCGGCCGGCGCGCGCCGGCTTGAGAGATGCGCAGCAATCCACGGCCGGGCAGGTTCAGCGACAGCAACGCGGTGCCGTCGCCGAGCGGGTGCAGGCCGGCGAGGCGCAGGCCGTGCGTTTGCGTCGCCGCGACGGTGATCGAGCCGGTCTGCGTGACCGTCGAGCCGCCGGCGTCGCGAATGCCGACGGACACCTGATAGGTCCCGGGCGTCGCGTACTCGTGCGCGCCCGACACGGCGAACCGGCCGTCCCCGCCGGTCGTCAGTGTCGCGAGCGTGGCGCTGCCGTCACCCCAATTGAGGCCGACGCTGTAGTCCGATGCGGTCGCCTGCGCGTCGGCGTCGGAGAACGTCGTGACGGTGCCGCTGAACTGCTGGCCCACTCGGAGTGCCGGGAGCGAAACCGCCCCGACCGCGAGCGCCGCATCGGCGACGTGCGCGACAAAGCTCGCCGAAACCGGCACGTGATCGCCGTCGCAGACGTAGTAGCCGCCGACGGTGCCCGAGAAGGTGCCCTCCTCGGCATAGACGTGCGATCCGGCCAGCTCGACCTCGGTGCCCGCCAGGGACTCGGACGCCGCCGAGGCGGCCGAGCCGTCACCCCAGTAGATGCTCGCCGTGCCCGGCGTCGCGGGCCGGCAGCCGGCAGCCGATGTCCCGAGCTGTCCGCTGAACGTCGTGCCCTCGGTCGCCTGGAACGTGGGGGCGAGCGCAGACACCGAGGTCGTGTCGGCCGACGCGGAGGCTGGGCCGATCAGCAGCGAAAACGCCGCGGCCACCCCCACGGCGAACCCCAGGAGTCCCTCGCCATTCACCTCTCCACCTCCCCAACTCTGAGCAAGACGATGCCATTGGCTGTAGAACAGCGCAGGCGGCGCTCGTTTTGCACCCCCCAGAGGTGTACGTCAGGCCACACCCCTGTGACGGGTAGCGTTCGCGCCGATGCATCGCGTCGTCGTGGTCGGAGGCGGTTTCGGAGGTCTTCAGGCCGCGCACGGGCTGCGGCGCGGCCCGGTCGAGGTGACGCTGATCGACCGCCAGAACTTCCACCTCTTCCAGCCCTTGACCTACCAAGTCGCGACCGGTGCGCTGTCGCCGAGCGAGATCGCCTATCCGCTGCGCGCGATCTTCAAGCGCGCGGAGAACGTGAACGTGATACTCGCGGAGGCCCACGACGTCAATCTCGCCGCGCGGCGCGTTCACCTGCGCCCCGCCGGGGCGCTCGGCGCGCCGGCGACGGTCGAGTACGACACGCTGATCGTCGCGGCGGGCTCGCGCTACGCATACTTCGGCCACGACGACTGGCGCGAGTTCGCGCTCGAGGTCAAGTCGTTGGAGAGCGCCCTCGCGGCGCGCGCGCGGATCCTGCGCTCCTTCGAGTCCGCGGAGATCGAGACGCGCGAAGAGCGTCGCGCCGAGCTGCTGACGTTCGTCGTCGTCGGCGGCGGACCGACGGGGGTCGAGATGGCCGGCCAGATCGCCGAACTGGCGCGCGACACGCTGCGGCGCGACTTCCGCCGGATCGATCCGCGCACGGCGCGGATCGTCCTCGTCGAAGCCCTCGACCGTGTGCTGACGAGCTTCCCGCCGAGGCTTTCCTCGCGGGCCGTCCGCTCACTCGAACGGCTCGGTGTGACCGTCATGGTCTCGACTCGCTTCGAAGCGATCGACGACGCTGCCGTGACGGTGCGTCGCCCCGCCGGCGCACTCGAGCGGATCGGAGCGGGCACCGTGATCTGGGCGGCCGGCGTTGCAGGCGAGGACCTCGCTGCGGTCCTTGCCCGGCGTGCCGGCGCCGAGCTCGACGGCTCGGGTCGCGTAGCGGTCGAACCCGATCTGACCCTCCCCGGGCACGCTGAGGTGTTCGCGCTCGGCGACATGGTGCGTGTTCGCGGCGCAGACGGCTCGCTGCAACTGTTGCCGGGTGTCGCGCCGGTAGCCATTCAGCAGGGTCGATATGTCGCGCGCCTCGTGCGAGCCCGCCTCGCGGGGCGCGAGACAAAGCCGTTTCGCTACCGCGACAAGGGCAACCTCGCGACGATCGGCCGCGGCGCCGCGGTCGCCGACATCCATCGGCTGCGCCTGAGCGGCTTTGTCGCCTGGGCGACGTGGCTCGTCGTCCACCTCTTCTATCTCGTCGGCTTTCAGAACCGCGTGCTCGTGCTGATCCGCTGGTCGTTCAGCTTCGCCACGCACGGGCGCGGGGCGCGCCTGATCACGCGCCCCTAGATCGGGCGCTTCTTGACGTTGCGGCGCACGGCGTCACGCTCGCTGGCTGAGCCGTGGTCCGGCCAGCCATCAGATCGCGCCGGTCAGGACCAGCGCCCCGATCACGATCAGGACCAGCGCGGTGAACGCGTTTCCCCAGCGCTCCAGCCAGCGTCCGCGTATTTGGTAGCCGCCGAAGCACGCCACGAGCGTGAGGGCGACGATCGTCCCGATCGTCACGGCGGCGAAGATGACCAGCGACCCAACGGCCGTGGTCACGCCCGCCGTGGCGCACGCGAGGAACACCGGGAGGATCGTCAGGTCCGGTGATGCCGCGGCGCCGAACGGCACCATCACCGCGCCCAGGCCGCGCAGCCGACCTTCGTGGCCCGGCCCGTGGTGATGCTCGTGCCCGTGATCGTGATCGTGCCCGTGCTCGTGGCTGTGCTCGTTTGCGTGGCGATGCCCATGCCCGGTTAGCTCCACAACGGTGAACCCAATGCCGGTGACGATGAGAACGCACCCGACGATGGTGTCCTGCGCGCTTTGGAGCGTTGAGCGGAATTGCAGCCCGACGGCGATGACCACGCCTCCGAGCAGGATCGAGACGAGCACGTGGGCGACGCCGGCCAGCCCGGACAGTCGCGCGACCCGCTTGAGCGGGTAGTGGCGGGTGCGGCCGAGCACGGCGAGCGGAACCCAGTGGTCGGGCAGGATCGCGTGCCCGAAGCCGACGCCGGCGGAGGCCGCGAGCAGGGCTGGAGTCGTGCTCAGGGCTGCACAGCCCTTAAGCTGACGACTCTTCGTGGTCAAGGCATCGACGCATCCCAGGTATCATATGAGCAAATATTCATTGAACGTTTGCTCATGCTAAGTGGCGACCCGCGATGAGCCACGGCGTGCGTGGTCGGACCTCTCGCAGCGAGGTGACGCCCGATGTCGCTGAGCGCGTGGCCGATGCGATGCAGGCGCTGTCCGCCCCCAGCCGCGTCCTGATCCTGGCGCAGCTGCGCGAGCGTCCCCACTCTGTATCGGAGCTCATCGACGCTGTCGGAATGCAGCAGTCGGCCGTGTCCCACCAGCTGCGACTGTTGCGCGATATCGGCCTCGTCGTGGGAGACAAGCGCGGCCGTAGCGTCGTCTATTCGCTGTATGACGAGCACGTCGCGGCGCTGATCGACCAGGCGGTCGGGCACGTCGAGCACCTGCGGCTGGGCGCGGTCTCGCGTTCGTCGCAGCGCGCGGCATCCTGACGGCAAGGCCAAGGCC
>DATBPB010000030.1:0-2696 GCA_036561565.1 Solirubrobacteraceae bacterium
CCGAGGCGGCACTCCCAGGCCCCGACCTCGGTGAACCAGATCTGGCTGGGCGCCGCCGTCGGCAGCCCGCTCGCGAACGCGGTCACCGAGCCGGGCTGCTCGCAGTTGACCGCGTAGTAGGGGTGGAACGCCCAGATCGCCGGCGTCTGGCCGTTGAGCGCCCTGACGTAGGCCGCCTCGTAGGGCTTGAAGACGCGATTCCACGTCAGGCCGGCGCAGCCCGGGTTGAAGCGCTGGCCGCCCTGGTCGGGATCGTTGTCGACGAGACCGCCCGCGAGGGCCGTGCAGCCGTCGCTCGCGCAGATCGAGGCGGCGTCGCGCCAGAACCCAGCCGCGGCCGATGCCGAGACACCCGAGCTGTTGGGCTCGTTCCAGGCCTCGAGGTAGCGAAGCGGCGTCCCCGTCGAGGCGAGCGTCGCCAGCAGCTGCTGGATGTCGCTCGTGTATTTGGCGCTCGACGGAACGCCGCCGTTCGCGCAGCCTCCTTCGGCGACCTGCCAGACGCTGATCACCGGCGTGACGTGCAGCGTCTGGGTGGCGTATGCGTACCAGCGCAGCAGGTTCTGCTCGCATGTTCCGCCCTGCGCGACGGTGTCCGGCGCGGTCACGAAGCGGGCGTAGGCGATGTGCACGGGCGCGGGGGGGCCGACCCAGGCCTGCGCGAAGTAGCTGGGGAACGGGTCCGAGCTCCCCGAGGCGGTCGTGATGTCGCCGTTCCACAGGCCGAGGTTCTGGTCGGCGACGCCGTCGACGCCGGCCGCGGCGGCGCTGCGCGCGTCGGCCAGCAGCAGCAGCGCGAGCGCCGCCACGAGCGCCAAGGCCAATGCCCGCACCAGCGCTCCCCGTCGGTGCGCGGTCACGCGCACCCCTGCTCGCTGCCGTGCCCTCACGCCCGTCCCTTCCGCCGACAGAGCGGACGAGGGTAGCATCAGCGGGGTATGGACGACGACGACGATTGGGTTGGCACCCCGCCCGAGGGCCGCCACAGCCGCGAGCGTGCGGACCCCGACTTCTGGCGGCGCCAGTGGCAGTCGAGCGCCGCGATGGGCGCGGGCCTGCTGATCCTGATCGTGATCCTCGTCGTCGTGCTGTTGGCGCGCTGAGCGCGCGCGGCTAATGGTGGGGCAGCGGCTCGACGGTCGTCGCCGTGACGGTGACGCGCACAGCGACGCTGCCGGTGGCGTTGGCGTTGCGGACCTTCACCTCATAGAGCGAGCCGCCCTCGACGCTCTGGGCCTCGAGGATCCGCACCGCGGCGAGATCGGGCGCGGGCCCGCCACCCGACCAGCTCAGCGTCACCGCGCCGGAGTAGAGAGCGTTGCCGTACTTCAAGGCGTCGGGAAACCCGACCCGCACCGTCCGAACGGCGCCCGCGCGCACGATCGACGATCGCACGGCATGCTTGACGACCGAGCTCGCGCCCAGCGCGACAGCACCGCACGCGAGCAGCGCGGCCACGCAGAGCGCGCCGACGCGCCTCATGCGGCGAGGGCGCTCGGCGAGCCGGCGTCGTAGTCCCAGATCCAGCTCGCTCCGCGCCCCTCCTGGTCTGATCCGATCCGCTTGCGCACGGCGATCATCAGGTCGCGTCGCCACGCCGCGAGCGGCGAGACGAGGTGGTTGTCGACGCCCCGCTCGCGCGAGGTGATCACGACGCGGCTGGCGCGCGGACGGCGCGCGCGTTCGTAGAGCTCGAGGGCCGCCGGCAGGTCGTCCGGGGTCGAGGCGAGCGCGGCGGCGAGCACGCAGCCGTCCTCCATCGACTGGCAGGCGCCCTGGCCGAGGTAGGGGAGCATCGGGTGCGCCGCGTCGCCGAGCACCGTCGCCCGCCCGCGCGTCCACTGCGGGATCGGGTCGCGGTCGTAGAGCGCCCACTTGTACCAGAGCTCGCCGGCCGAGAAGAGTCGCAGCAGCGACTCGTGCCAGCCGCTGTAGCGCTCGAGCACCTCGGAGCGTTCGCACTCGGCGATCCACGACTCGTGCTTGTAGGTCTCGTCGTCGTAGTGGCTGACCACGTTGATCAGCTCGCCGCGGCGCATCCCGTAGACGACGATCGCGCCGTGCGGCCCCATCCAGATCACGTTCTCGGCCGGCGGCGGCGACCCCGGGATCGCCTCGACCGGGATCACGCTGCGGTAGCAGACCTTGCCGGTGAAGCGCGGCGCGTCGTCGCCGAACAGGCTGGCGCGCACCGCCGAGTGGATGCCGTCGGCGCCGATGATCGCGTCGGCCTCGATCTGCGATCCGTCGCGGAACGTGGCGCTTGCGACGTCGCCGGTGCTCGACACCGCCGTGCAGCGGGCGCCGAGCGAGACGATATCGGCCGGCAGCGCGGCGGCCAGCACGTCGAGCAGGTCGGCGCGGTGGGCGAAGCAGCCGCCCGCGCCGTAGCGCTCGACCTGGAGGTCGTGGTCGGTCTTGGTGATCAGGCGCGCCGTCTTCCAGTTGCGCAGGCAGTCGTACTCGGACTCCCAGGAGACGGCTCGCACGGCCTCCTCGAGGTCGACCGCGCGCAGCGCCTTCATCGCGTTGGGGCCGAGTGCGACGCCGGCGCCGATCTCCTTGAGCTCGGGCGCCGCCTCGTAGACGCGGACCTCGAAGCCGCGCCGGACGAGCGCCTGCGCGGCCGTCAGGCCGCCGATTCCCCCGCCGATGATCGCGATGCGCGCCGTGCGCGCCATGGACTCCTCCTCAGT
>DATBPB010000031.1:0-12953 GCA_036561565.1 Solirubrobacteraceae bacterium
GCGGCGTTCGAGGCGACTCCCATGTTCAGGCCGACCATGCCGGTGTCGAGCGCTTCGGCGACGCGCAGCGCGCGGTTGAGGTCGCGCGTGAAGACGTAGCCGATCAGGCCGTACTCGGTCGCGTTGGCGCGGGCGATCGCCTCCTCCTCGGAGTCGAAGCTGACGACCGGGGCGACCGGCCCGAAGATCTCCTCGGTGAGCACGCGGCTCTCGGCCGGCACGCCGGTCAGGACGGTCGGACGGTAGAAGTAGCCCGGCCCCTCGACCGGCTCGCCGCCGGTCAGCACGGTCGCACCGCGACCGACCGCGTCGAGCACGAGCTCGTGGACCTTGCTGCGCTGCGTCTCGTCGATCAGCGGGCCGAGGTCGGTGTCGGGGTCGACGCCGCGCCCGAGGCGAAGCTGCTCCATCCGCGCCGCCATCCGCCGCGCGAACTCCTCGGCGACGGGCGCCGCCACGTACAGACGGTTCGCCGACGTGCACGCCTCGCCCATGTTGCGCAGCTTGGCCATCATCGCCTGGTCGATAGCGAGCTCGAGGTCGGCGTCCTCGAACACCAGCAGCGCCGCGTTGCCGCCGAGCTCCATCGACACGCGCAGCATGCCGTCCATCGCGCGCTGGGCGAGCTTGCGGCCGACCTCGGTCGAGCCGGTGAACGACAGCTTGCGAAGGCGGGGGTCGTCGAACAGCGGATCGGTCACCGCGCCCGAGCGTGAGGTCGTGACGATGTTGAGCACGCCGCCGGGGAGGCCAGCCTCCTCGAAGATCTTCGCCAGCGCGAGCATCGAGAGCGGGGTCTGCTTGGCCGGCTTGACGACCATCGTGCAGCCGGCCGCGACGGCCGGGCCGATCTTGCGCGTCCCCATCGCGAGCGGAAAGTTCCAGGGCGTGATCAACAGGCACGGTCCGACCGGCTGGCGCATCGTGAGGATGCGCGCACGCCCGTTCGGGCTGACCGAGTAGTCGCCGCGGATCCGCACCGCCTCCTCGCTGAACCAGCGCAGGAAGTCGTTCGCATAGGCGACCTCGCCGCGCGCCTCGGCGACCGACTTGCCCATTTCGAGCGACATCAGCATCGCCAATTCGTCCGCGCGCTCGGCGATCAGCTCGTAGGCGCGGCGCAGGATCTCGCCGCGCTCGCGCGGCGGATGGGCGCCCCAGTCGGCCTGGGCATCGGACGCCGCGGTGAGGGCGGCCCTCGCGTCAGCCTCGCCGGCGTCGGCGATCTCGCAGAGCGTCTGCCCCGTCGCCGGGTCCTCCACAGGCAGGCGATCGCCCGACTCGGCGGCTCGCCAGGCGCCTGCAATAAACAATTCCTTCGGTACCGCTTCGAGAACTTCGGCTTCGGTCATGGGCTACCTTGGCGATAGTGGGCTGGCGTCGTGCCGTAACTCTCCTCGCCCCCCTCGTCGCGCTGGCAGCGGTGCAGAGCGCGTGGGCGGACTCGTCCCTGCTCGTGATCGAGGGCGCGGGCGATGGTCATGGTGTCGGAATGAGTCAAGTCGGCGCGGACGGGCTCGCGCTGCACGGCGACAGCGCGGAGCAGATCCTCTCTCACTATTACACGGGGACGGCACTGGGGCGGCTCACGACGACCCACGTCCTCCGAATCCTGCTCCAATCGGGCCTGCACGACGTCGTCTTCAGCGGCGGCACCCGCGCCGACGCGCGCCCGCTCGCGCCAGCTTCGACCTACATCGCATCCGTCGCGGCAGACGGCCGGATCGCGCTGCGCAGCGACCACGGGCGGCTGCTCAGCTACCTCGCGCCGCCGCTCGTGGTCTCGGGCACCGCGCCCGTGACCTTCGACGGCGCGGCGTCGAGCGGCATCGTCAATGGCCGTTACCGCGGCAAGCTAGTGCTCGTGCCGCAGGGCTCGCGCCTCGACGTGATCAACCGCGTCGGCATCGAGAGCTACGTGCGCGGCGTCGTCCCGTCCGAGAGCCCGTCGAGCTGGCCCGCCGCGGAGCTCCAGGCGCAGGCCATCGCCGCGCGCAGCTACGCGATCGCAAGCCCGTCGCAGAACGGCTTCGACCTCTACGCCGACACGCGCTCGCAGCAGTACGGCGGCTACGACGCCGAGACGCCGGCCGGCAACGCCGCGGTCGCCGCCACCTCGGGGATCGTCGTCACCTACGGCGGGGAGCCGGTCCCGGCCTACTACTTCGCAAGCTCGGGCGGTGAAACCGAGAGCGTCCAGAACGCCTTCGTCGGCGCCCCGGCCGAGCCCTACCTGCGAGCCGTCCTCGATCCCTACGACGCGAGCCGCTACGGCCCGATCACGATGTCGATCCACGCCGCCGACCGCCGCCTGCGCGGGCTCGTCGACGGCACGCTCGAGCGGATCGTCGTCACCAAGCGCGGTGTGTCCCCGCGGATCGTCTCGGCGACGCTTGTCGGCACCGCCGGCACGACGGCCGTCAGCGGAGCGACGCTGTCCGCGGCGCTCGGGCTTCAGAGCACGTGGGCCTGTTTCACCGTCACTCCAAGCATCGCAGCGCTGACGCGCAGCTGGGCTCACGCGTGCACCCGCCCGAGCGGGCTACCGCCCGGCGCGACGGCCCCGATCGGCCCGACCGGCGGCGGGGGCGGCACCCCGGGTCCGACGGGCACCAGCGGCGCAACGGGCGCGGCCGGCACGCAGACCACGACCACCACCGCCTCCCGGACCGGCTCCTCGAGTCCAAACGGCGGAGCGGTCGCGCCGCCGGCCGGATGAGCGGCCCACTGCTCGTCACGGACACGCCGTGGCTGCTCTACCGCTCGCACTTCGGACTGCCGCGCTCGATCAAGGGGGCTGACGGCCGCCCGATCGGCGCGCTGCTGGGCACCGTCAACACGGTCCTTGCGCTCATTCAGTGGTGCTCGCCGCGCGCGGTCGTCTGCTGCATGGGCGCCGAGGACGCCGAGTACCGCAAGGCGCTCTACCCGCCCTACCACGCCCACCGCGAGGCGATGCCCGACGACCTGCGCGCCCAGTGGGAACGCGCTCCGGGCCTGCTCGCATCGCTCGGCTGGGGGGTGGCCGCCGACCCGAAGCTCGAAGCCGACGACCTGATGTGGTCCTACGCACGCCTCGAGGCCAAAGCAGGCGGCCGGACGCTGATCTGCTCCGGCGACCGCGACCTCTACCAGGCGGTCGATGAGCACACCCAGATCGCCGAGCTGCGCAAGGACTCGGCGCCCGGCACGATCGACGCCGCAGGCGTACGCGAGAAGAGCGGCGTCGAACCCGCTCAGATCCCCGACCTGATCGCGTTGCGCGGCGACCCCTCGGACGGCCTGCCCGGCGCCCGCGGGATCGGCGCCAAGACGGCCGCCGCGCTGATCGCAGCGCACGGCTCGCTCGAAGGCGTGCTCGCCGCGGCGCCGACGCTGCGCCCGCGCGTCGCAGAAGCCCTCGCCGAGCAGGCCGAGGAACTGCGTCGCTTTCGCGAGATCGCGGTCCTGCAGGACGTCGCGGTCACGCGCCAGCCCGATCACGGCACCGACTACGCGTCCGGCGCGCGCGCCGCCGCGGCGCTCGGGATGGGCAACCTCGCGGGCCGCCTCGAGCAGCTCGCCGTCTGATAGACAGGACCCCATGCCCACGGTCACCGCCCACGCCGAGCAGGTCGTCGACGCACCCGCCGAGACGGTCTATGACTGCATCGCCGACATGCGCAACCACCACCCCAACTTCCTGCCGCCCGCCTTCAGCGACTTCGAGGTCGAGAGCGGCGGAATCGGCGCCGGCACGGTCACCACGTTCAAGTTCACAGCGGGCGGGCGCACGCGCGCGTACCGGATGGCCGTCGCCGAGCCAGAGCCCGGCCGGATCCTGACCGAGTCCGACACCAACTCGAGCCTCGTGACGAGCTTCACCGTCACCCCCGGCGGTGCCGATCGCTGCACGGTTCGCATCGACACCCAATGGGAGGGCGCCGGGGGCGTCGGCGGCTTCTTCGAGCGCGTCTTCGCGCCGAAGGCGCTCAAGCGGCTCTACCGGGACGAGCTCGATCGCCTCGGTGAGTACGCCAAGCAGCAGGCCGCCCCGGCCTAGCCTACTGTCAGAGCACCTTCGAGAGGAACGCCTGAGTGCGCGGTTCGCGCGGCCGCGCAAGCACTTCGCCGGGGTCGCCGGATTCGACGATCACCCCCTCGTCCATGAAGACCAGCGAGTCCCCGACCTCGCGCGCGAACCCCATCTCGTGCGTGACGACGATCATCGTCATCCCCTCTCGCGCCAGGTCGCGCATCACGTCGAGCACGTCGCCGACGAGCTCGGGGTCAAGCGCCGACGTCGGCTCGTCGAACAGCATCAGCTTCGGCTTCATCGCCAGCGCGCGCGCGATCGCGACGCGCTGCTGCTGGCCGCCTGAAAGCTGTGAGGGATAGCTGGCGAGCTTGTCGGCGAGACCGACGCGTTCCAGAAGCGCGCGCGCCTCGCCGGTCGCCGCGCTCTTGGCAACGCCGCGCACCAGCCGGGGCGCCTCGATCACGTTCTCGAGCGCCGTCTTGTGCGGGAACAGGTTGAAGCGCTGAAAGACCATGCCGATCTCCGCGCGACGCTTTGACACATCGCGGTCGCGCAGCTCGTGGAGCTTGTCGCCGCGCTGGACGTAGCCGACCAGCTCGCCGTCGACCCACAGCCGCCCCCTGTTGATCTTCTCGAGGTGGTTGATGGTGCGAAGGAACGTCGACTTCCCGGACCCCGACGGCCCGATGATGCACATCACCTCGCCACGCGCGACCTCAAGTGAGATCCCGCGCAGGACCTCGAGACGACCAAAGCGCTTGTGGACTCCCTCAGCCTTGACCATCGGCCCCTGCGCGCTCATCCGTGCGGCCTCGCGATATCGAGCGGGCCCGTCGCGAGCGTGTCGTGGCGGACGGAGAAGATCCCCCGCTTGATCCGCTGCAGCGGCGTCGGCGGAAGCTCGCGCGAGCTGCCGCGAGCGTAGTAGCGCTCGAGGTAGTACTGGCCGATGTAGAGCACCGAGGTCAGCGCCAGATACCAGATCGAGGCGACGAACAGCAGCTGCATGACCTCGAAGTTCGCGGCGGAGATGTTCTGGGCGATCGATAGCAGGTCGGTGCCGGCAATGACGTAGGCGAGCGAGGTGGTCTTCAGCATCGAGATCGTCTCGTTGCCGGTCGGCGGGAGGATCACCCGCATCGCCTGCGGTAGAACGATGCGGCGCATCGTCTGAAGCCGCGTCATTCCGAGCGACAGCGCCGCCTCGCCCTGACCCTCATCGACGGAGATGATCCCGGCGCGGACGATCTCTGACATGTAGGCGCCTTCGTTGAGCCCCAGGCCGAGGCCGACAGTCATGAAGCCCGTGATGACGGAGTTCGGGCTGAGGTGGATGAACTGCGGGCCGAACGGGACGCCGAAGTTCAGCGTCGGGAACAGCAGCGCGATGTTGTACCAGAACAGCAGCTGGACGAGGACGGGGGTGCCGCGGAAGAACCACACGTAAAGCCAGCTGCCCCCGGAGACGATCGGATTGGGCGAAAGCCGCGCCACCGCAAGAAGAACCCCGAGCACGACGCCGATCGCCTGGGCAGCGAGCGTCAGCTCGATCGTCGTGACGACGCCGGCGGTGATTCGCCCGTCGAAGAGGAAGTGGCCGATGTCGCCCCAGTGAAAGTGGGTGTTGGTCACCACCGAGTGCGCGACCGACGCAGCGATGACGAGCACGATCACGGCTGCCACCCACCTCCCGGGGTGGCGGACGGGAACGGCCTTTATGTCGTCGGGGCGCCGGTCAGGCGAATCGGCGCTCACCGGGGCGAGCCGGGGGCCGGCTCAGGACGTCGCGCCGTTGATCACGGGGTTCTTGTAGGCGCCTGCCTGAATGCCCCACTTCGTGAGGATCTTCAGGTAGGTGCCGTTGGCCTGCAGGTCCTTGAGCGCCTTCAGGATTGCCCGATCGAGCGTGCCGTCCTGCTTGGGGACGGCGATGCCGTAGGGGGCGAACCCGTAGCTCGTCCCGACGAGCTTGAAGAGGCCGTGCGACTGCTTGACCTGGTATCCGGCGACCTGCGAGTCGGCCATGCTGACCTGCACGCGGCCGCTCGAGAGCGCGAGGTTGGCCCCGGTCTGGGTCGGGAAGACTTGCGGGTTGTCGGGCTTCTTGCCGGCCTTTGTGCACTTCGCCTTCTGGGCTTCGGCGTCGTCCTTCTCGGTCGTACCGGCCTCGACCGACACGGTCAGTCCGCAGATACTCGCGAGCGTCGTCACCTTCGGGCCACCCGAGGACTTCTCGAAGAAGGACTCCCCGGCGGTGAAGTAGTCGACGAAGTTGACCTGCTTCTCGCGTGACTTCTCGTCGGTGAACGAGGACATGCCGACGTCGAACTTGCCCGACTGAAGGCCGGGGATGATCGTGTCGAACGTCGCGTTGACGACGTCTGCCTTCAGCCCGAGCAGCGGCAACAGCGCCTTGGCGAGGTCGGCGTCCATGCCGACGACGGTATGCCCGTCGGGTCCGATGAACTCATCGGGTGCGTAGGTCGCGTCTTCGGCGATCACGAGCGTGCCCTTGGCCTTGATCTTTGCCGGGACGAGCGCGGCGGCGGCCTTGTCCACACTGCCGGAACTCGTGGCGAGCGCCGGGGCGGCGGCGAATGCGGCGCCGGCCAGTGCGGCGGCGAGAACGGTGCGCGCGAGCGCGGAGCGGAACACGGCGGGAATCTGCACGACGACGCCTCCAAGGCAGTCAGATGACCAAAAGAGCGGGGCTAGCCTACATCGCTGCCGCGCGCCGCGCGCCGATCATCCGCGGCCGGCGACGACCCGCACCGTGCGAAGCAGCCGATCGCTCGCGCCACGGATGCTGCCGCCGAGCTCGAGCGTGCGCTGGATGTAGGCGAGCGTCTCCGCGGTCAGCCGCTCGCCCGGCAACACGTTCGGGATCCCCGGCGGGTAGGTCGCGAGCGACTCGGCCGCGATCCGCCCGACGGCGTCGGCCGCCGCGAGCACCTCCTGCGCGCCGAGGAACGCCTCGCGCGGCGTCATCACGAGCTCGCCCCACGGCGGCGCCGGCGCGAAGCGGACCTTCGAGCCGTCCGCGGCGAGACCGACCTCGGCGGCAACCGAGCGCAGCGCGCTGACGAACCGCTCGGCTAGCGCGCGCGGCTCGCCGCCCATCCCGAACACGCCGACGACGACGCTGTGGGCCGCGAGCTCGAGGTAGATGTCGAAGCGCTCGCGAAGACGCCGTGCGAGGGCGTAGCCGTCGATCGCGAGGCCCCGAACGTCGACCGCCAGGCGCAGCGGGTCGTAGCCGAAGACGCCGGCGCGGCCGACGAAGCGCTGATCGAGGACGTCGAGCCCCGGGATCGCTCGGATCTCCGCGCGCGCCTCGTCGGCGGCCGCCGCCGACTCCTCGATCAGCGCCCGGCCGTCGACGACGGCGCGCCGCCGCGCGGCGTCGAGTGAGGCGCACAGCAGCGCGTTGGGACTCGTCGACTCGGTCACCGTCACGGTGCGGTCGACGATCTCGGCGTCGAGGCGGTCGCCGCCGAGGTGGAGCATCGCCGACTGGGTCAGGCTGCCGACGATCTTGTGGGTGCTCGAGATGACGAGGTCGGCGCCCGCGGCGAGCGCATGCTCGGGAAGCGACTCGTGGAAGGCGAAGTGCGCTCCCCAGGCCTCATCGACGACGAGCGGCACGTCGTGGGCGTGGGCGACCTCGGCCAGCCCCCGCACATCGGCGGACGAGCCGAAGTAGGTCGGCGAGACAACACAGGCGGCGACCGCGCCGGGGGTCTCCGAGAGCGCGCCGTCCAGCGACCGGGGCGTGATGCAGTGCGCGATGCCGAGCTCCTCGTCGATCTCGGGCGCGACGAACGTCGGCCTCATCCCCGACAGCACCAGCGCGTCGATCGTGCTCGAATGGCCGTTTCGCTGGAGCACGACGCGCTCCCCGTAGTGGGCGAGCGAGAGCCCCGCCGCGAGGTTCCCCTGCGAGGCGCCGTTGACGAGGAACCAGCTCCGCCGCGCCCCCCAGGCCTGCGCCGCGAGCCGCTGGGCGTGTTCGAACGGCGTCGGCACCGGGCCGATGTCGATCCCCCACGTCAGCGCCGGGATGTCGTGGCGAAGCGCCGCCAGGCCGAGCGTGTCGAGCAGCTCGCCGTCGGCGGCCGCTCCGCCCTTGTGCCCGGGGATGTACAGCCGCGCCGGGTTGCGCGCAGCGTGCGCCCGGATCGCGTCGAGGTAGGGCGCGTCGCCCTGGGTCGGCTCGCCGGAGGCCATCCCCACAGTCCTACCACCTCACGGCGTGAAGCGGACCGTGATGACGTCGCCGTCGCGCATCACGTAGTCGCGGCCCTCGAGGCGCAGGACGCCGCGCTCGCGCGCGCCCGCCCAGCCGCCGGCCAACAGCAGCTCATCCCAGGCGATCACCTCGGCGCGCACGAAGCCGCGCTGGATGTCGGAGTGGATCTCGCCCGCCGCGTGCCACGCCGTGCGGCCACGCGCGAGGTGCCAGGACTGCGCCGGCTTGGCCTCGCCGACGGTGAAGAAGGCGATCAGCTCGAGCAGCTCGAAGGCTCCACGCACGACGCGCGCAAGCCCCGCCTCCCCGACCCCGAGGTCCGCGCGCATCGAAGCCGCCTCGGCGTCGTCGAGCTCCGCGAGGTCGGACTCGATGCGCGCCGAGACCGCGACCGCGCCCGCGCCCTGCGCCGCCGCATACGAGGCCACCTCCGCGGGCACGACGTCTGAGCCCTCTTCGACATTGGCGACGAACAGCACGGGCTTGGCCGTGATCAGCCCGAGCGAGCGCAGCGCACCGGCGGTCTCCTCGCCGACCGCCACGGTGCGGGCCGGCCGCCCGGCGCTGAGCGCCGCCACCACCTGTTCGAGCCAGTCGCGCTCGGCGACGGCCGCGCGCTCGCCGCCGCGCGCCGCGCGGGTGACGCGCTCGAGGCGCCGCTCGGCCTGCTCTAGATCGGCGAGCATCAGCTCGGTCTCGATCGTCTCGATGTCGGCCAGCGGGTCGACGCGCCCCGTCGGATGAACGACGCTCGAGTCGCCGTGGGCGCGGACGACGTGGATGATCGCGTCGGTCTCGCGGATGTTGGCCAGGAAGCGGTTGCCGAGCCCCTCGCCCTTGTGCGCCCCCGCGACCAGCCCGGCGATGTCGTGGAAGTAGATCGTGTCGTGGACGACCTCGCTCGCGCCGATCAGTTCGGCGAGCGCCTCGAGGCGCTCGTCGGCGACCGGCACGACGGCGACGTTCGGCTCGATCGTCGTGAACGGGTAGTTGGCGGCCGCCGCACCGGCGCCGGTCAGGGCGTTGAAGAGCGAGGACTTGCCGGCGTTCGGCAGCCCGACGATGCCGATCCGCATCAGGCCGCGGACCGCCGCTCGCGCGAGAGTGCAGCGATGGCGGTGCCGAGCAGCGCGCCGCCGAGCACGTCGGATGGGTAGTGCACGCCGAGCCAGACGCGCGAGGCCGCGAGGCCGCCGGCCAGCGCGTACAGCGGCGCCGCCGGGGCCCCCGCGGCGCTGAACAGCGCGGCGGCGGCGAACGACGTGGTCGCGTGGGCGCTCGGAAAGCTCAGCTGCGTCGGCGTCGGCACAAGCGGCGGCAGATCCTCGAGCTGCGGCCGCGGGCGGCGCACGAGCAGCTTGAGCGCCGTGTTCGAGGCATAGGCGCAGGCGACCGTCGAGGTCGCGGCGCGCCAGCGGCGTCGCTCCTCGCCGGTCGAGAAGGTCGCCGCGCCGGCTCCGAACGCGAGCCAGATCGCGGCATGCTCGCCGAGCGCCGAGAAGGCCGCGACGGCGTGCTCGCTTGCGGGGGTGTGGGCGAGCGTGCGGGCACTCCGAAGCAGGGCCAGGTCTGCCGAGCGCACGGCGGCGGCCGCCGCGGTCAGGCGCCGAAGCCGACGCGCGGCTCGTCGGAGTCGACGCGCACGTAGGCGACCTGGCGCAGATCGAGCGTCACCGACCCGTCCTCGAGGTCGAGCTCGAAGACGCGCGTCTCACCGCCAACCGCCTCTCGCAGCGACGCGAGCGCGTCGGCGCCCACGCGCACCGAAAGGACCTGGCCGCCGTTGAAGCCGATCGAGGCGCGGATGTGACGCTCCGCGCCGCTCACGAGCGGGCCGCCTCGACCAGCTCCGTGAGCACGCCCGCGGCGGCCTGCGGGCGGACGAACGCGATCCGCGACGAGAGCAGCCCGGGGCGCGGCGCGGTGTCGATCAGCTCGACGTCGCGCGAGCGCAGCTCCGCCAGCGCGGCGTCGATGTCGGCGACGGCGTAGGCCAGATGGTGCATTCCGGGCCCGCGCTCGCGGACGAACCGCTCGATCGCGGAGCCCTCGCCGTAGGGGGCGAGCAGCTCGATGCGGCTCTCGCCGGCTGACATGAGCGCCGCCTCGACGCCGTGCTCGGCGAGCACCTCGCGGTGCAGGAGCCCCATCCCGAACCGCTCGCCGTAGGCGGTGACGGCCGGCTCGAGCTCTGCGACGGCGATGCCGACGTGGTCGATGCGCTCGAACATGCGAGCGCGGATTCTACGCGGCGGCCGAGGCCGCGAGGCCGCCGCCCGGACCGGGCAGGGCCTCGACCTCGCGCGGGCCGACCTCCGCACGGCAGCGCTCGCAGCGCCGGCGCGAGTCGATTGAGCCGCCGCAGTCGCGGTGGCGCATCAACACCGGCGGCCCCGCCGTGGTCGCTGCGTGGCGGTCGCCCCACTGGATCAGGTCGAAGATCACCGGCCACAGGTCCAGTCCCTTGTCCGTCAGGCGGTACTCATCGCGCGGCGGGTGCTCGCAGTAGCGCTCGCGCCGAAGCACGCCGGCGTCGACGAGCCGCTCGAGCCGCGCGGTGAGGACGTTGCGGGCGACGCCAAGTGAGCGCTGGAACTCCTCGAAGCGGCGGCGGCCGAGAAACGCGTCGCGCAGGATCAGCAGCGTCCAGCGCTCGCCGATCAGCTCGAGCGAGCGGGCGACCGAGCAAGCCTGACCCTGGTAGTCGGATCGAAGCATCGCCGCATTCTACTGCGGTTAGTTGCATGACGCAACTCTTCTTTGCTAGCGTGCGCGTTGCGTGAAGCAACTGACAACGAAAGGACCCGCGATGCGCTCGAGGAGCCACACCCGCTGGAGGATCACCGCCGTCGTCCTCGTCGGCGTGTTCATGTCCTCCCTCGACCTCTTCATCGTCAACATCGCCTTTCCGGCGATCCAGCGCAGCTACCACGGCTCGGACCTCTCGAGCCTCTCCTGGGTGCTGAACGCCTACACGATCGTCTTCGCCGCGCTGCTCGTCCCGGCCGGGCGCTGGGCCGACCGCCTCGGCCGCCGCCGCGCCTTCCTCGGCGGTCTCGCCCTCTTCACGCTCTCCTCGGCGGCCTGCGCACTGGCGCCGAGCGTTGCGACGCTGATCGCCGCTCGCGCGTTCCAGGCGACCGGCGCGGCGCTGATGCTGCCGACCTCGCTCGGCCTGCTGCTGCCCGAGTTCCCGGCCGAGCGCCGGGCCGGGGCGATCGGGTTGTGGGCGGCCGTCGGCGGCGTCGCCGCCGCCTTCGGTCCGCCGCTCGGCGGGCTGCTCGTGACGCTCGACTGGCGCGCCGTGTTC
This sequence comes from Solirubrobacteraceae bacterium, assembly GCA_036561565.1. Taxonomy (GTDB): domain Bacteria; phylum Actinomycetota; class Thermoleophilia; order Solirubrobacterales; family Solirubrobacteraceae; genus Palsa-513. The sequence continues at coordinate 11,578 of DATBPB010000031.1, forward strand.
CTGGTCAACGTGCCGATCGGGATCGTCGGGCTGATCGCCGGCCGCCGCTTCCTGCGCGAGCACCGCGACTCAAGCGGCGCGCACCCCGACGCGCTCGGCGCCGCACTGCTCGCAGCCGCGATCGCCGCGCTCGCCGCCGGGATCGTCAAGGCGCCCACCTGGGGCTGGACCAGCGCGCGGCCGCTCGCGCTGTTTGCGGCGACGCTCGTCCTGCTAGCCGCGCTCGCCGCCCGCTCGCGCACCCACCCCGCTCCGGTGATCGAGCCGGCGCTGCTTCGCTCGCGCTCGGCGGGCCTCGCAAACGCCGCCTCGATCGTCTTCTACAGCGGCTTCTCGGTGATGCTGCTCGCCTCGGTCCTGTTCCTCACCGGGGTCTGGCACGAGTCGGTGCTGACGGCAGGCCTTCAGATCGCGCCCGGTCCGGCGATGGCCGCGCTGACGGCCTTCCCGGGCGGCCTGCTGGGGGCCCGCTTCGGCCAGCGCGCGATCGGCACGCTCGGCGCGCTGTTCTTCGCCGCCGGCGCGCTCTGGCGCCTTCGCCTCGGCCCGACGCCCGACTACGCCGGCACGTTCCTGCCGAGCATGCTCGCGGGCGGCCTCGGCGTCGGCCTGATCCTGCCCTCGCTGTCGGCGGCGGCCACGGCCGACCTACCGGCCCAGCGCTTTGCGACCGGCAGCGGCGTCCTCGTAATGTCGCGCCAGATCGGATCGACGCTCGGAGTCGCGATCCTCGTCGCGCTGCTCGGCGCGGCGGCCGACCCGTCCTTCACGGCGGCCTGGATCTTCAACGCCGCGACGGCGCTCGGAGCCGGGGCGCTGCTGGCGATGCTCGCCCCCAAACCAAGACCGAGTCAGTTACGCGAACCGCTCCTCGTACCGAGCGGGTCCCCCACCTAGAAACTCGGGCTATGCGTCGTCGTCGTCGTCGCCGCGCGAGGCGGCGGCGATACGCGGGCGCGGCGGGGCGGCCTTGGAAACGATGCGGTCGATCGAGGAGCGTTCGAGGACCTCCTCCTCGAGCAGCTCGGCGGCCAGCGCGTCGAGCGTCGGTCGGTTGAGCGTCAGGAGTCGATGGGCCTGGGAGCGCGCGATGTGGAGCAGGTCCTCGCGCTCCTCGTCGCGCAGGCGAAGGGTCTGCTCGGACACGCGGTCGTCGAGCACCGAGCCGCGCCCGGTGACCGCGACGGTCGTCCCCATCGCGAAGTCGGTGATCATCGACCCGGCTATCTCGGACGCCCGGCGCAGGTCGTCGGCCGCGCCGGTCGAGACGGCGCCGAACGCGATCTGCTCGGCGGCGCGCCCTCCGAGCAGCATCGTCAGCTGGTCGACGAGCTCCTCGCGCGTCTTGAGGTAGCGGTCCTCGTCGGGCAGGTTCA
>DATBPB010000032.1:0-5140 GCA_036561565.1 Solirubrobacteraceae bacterium
AGGCCGACGATGCGGTCCTCGACATGGTCGACGATCCCCACACCGTGCCGCGCGCCGAGCACGCCGACGCGCTCGATCAGCCGCGCCAGCGGCAGTCGCTCGCCGTCCAGCGCCACCGGCACGCCGCGCTCGAACTCGAGCTCGATCCGCGCGGACTCATCGGGGGCCAGCCGCGGCGGCGTCACCAACGAGAAGACGTCCTCGTCGGGGGCGTGCTGGAGATCCTCGATCCAGCGCCCCTCCGAGGAGCGCCCCCAGAGGTTGTCGTCGATCGAGTAGGGCACGATCTCCGTGCCGCCCTTCACCGGGATGCCGTGCGCGCGCGCGTAGGCGATCTCCTCCTCGCGGCCCATCTCCCATTCGCGCACGGGCGCGAGCACCCCAAGCTCCGGAGCGAGCGTCGCGATGGTGCCGTCGATGCGAACCTGGTCGTTGCCCTTGCCGGTGCAGCCGTGGGCGATCGTGTCGCAGCCTGCGCGCCGCGCGTACTCGACGGCGAGCTTGGCGATCAGCGGCCGCCCGAGCGCCGTGAACAGCGGGTAGCCGCCGCCGTAGAGCGCGTTCGCGCGGATCGCCGGCGCGACGTACTCGCGCGCGAACTCCTCGCGCGCGTCGACGACGTGGCAGTCGAGCGCGCCGATCTGGCGCGCCTTGCCCTCGATCACCGAGTAGTCCTCGCCCGGCTGGCCGAGGTTGACCGTCAGCGTCACGACCTCGGCCTCGTAGCGCTCCTGGATCCAGCGCAGCATCACGCTCGTATCGAGGCCGCCGCTGTAGAGCAACAGGACGCGATTGACCTCGGCGGGGTCGGCCTGGTAGGAGGCGGTGACTGGCGCGAACGGCGGCTCGCTCATGAGCGCGCAGCCTACCGGCGGCCTTCTCGCGGCCGCCTCACCCCAGCACGGCGCGCAGCCGCGCCAGGCACTCCGTCGCCTCGGCCTCGCCGATCACGAGCGGCGGCAGCAGACGCAGCGTCGCCGGCCCGGTCGCGTTGATCACGAGGCGCTGCTCGAGCAGCGCGCGGCGCGCGATCTCCGGCGCGTCGATGTCGAGGTCGAAACCGATCATCAGCCCGCGGCCGCGCACGGCGGCGACGTGCGGGAGCGCCGCCACCCCTTCGCGCAGGAGCTCGCCGAGCTCGCGCGCGCGCGCGTGCAAATCCTCATCGAGCAGCACGTCGAGCGCCGCCAGCGCGGCCGCGCAGACGACCGGACCGCCCGCGAACGTCGAGCCGTGGTCGCCCGGCGCGAAGGTCTCGGCGTGGCGCTCGCCGGTGATCAGCGCGCCGATCGGCAACCCGCCGCCGAGCGCCTTGGCGGTCGTCATCAGGTCCGGCACGACGCCACACCACTCGTGGTCCCAGGCCCGGCCGGTGCGCCCCAACCCGGTCTGGATCTCGTCGAAGATCAGCGTCGCCCCGGTCTCATCGCAGCGCTCGCGCGCGAAGCGCAGCAACTCCTCGTCGAGCACGTGGACGCCGCTCTCGCCCTGGATCGTCTCGAGGATCAGCGCCGCCGTGCCCTCGTCGACCGCCGCGCCCAGCGCCGCCACGCTCGGCTCGACGGCGAGAAAGCCGCCCACCAGCGGCGCGAACGGCGCCTGCTTTGACTCCTGCGGCGTCGCCGACAGCGATCCGTAGGTGCGCCCGTGAAAGGCGCCGTGGACCGACACGATCGTCCCGCCCTGGCGCGCCTTGCGCGCGCACTTGAGCGCCGCCTCGACGGCTTCGGTGCCCGAGTTGGTGAAGAAGACCCTGCCGCCCAGCGAGCATTCGGCGAGGCGGCGCGCGAGCGCCGACATCGGCTCTGTGTAGTAGAGGTTCCCGACGTGGATCAGCGCCGCCGCCTGCTCGCGGATCGCGGCGACCACGGCGGGGTGGCAGTGCCCGACGCTCGAGACCGAGATCCCGGCCAGGAAGTCGAGGTACTCGACGCCGTCGCGGTCCCACAGCCGCGCGCCCTCCCCGCGCGCGAACTCGACGCCGAAGCGCGCGTAGTTGGGCGTCAGGAACGCGTCGGCTCGCTGCGCGACGCTCACGCCGTCACCTTCGTCCCGATCCCGGCGTCGGTGAAGAGCTCGAGCAGCAGCGAGTGCGGGACGCGGCCGTCGACGATCTGCGCCGCGCCGACGCCGCCGCGCACCGCGTCGACGCAGGCCTGCAGCTTGGGGCGCATGCCGCCCTCGATCGCGCCGAGCGCGGCGGTCACCTCGGCGACGCTAGCCGTCGCGACCAGGCTCTCGGGGTCGCTCGGATCGGCGAGCCAGCCGCGCACGTCGGTCAAGAAGATCGCGCTGCGCGCGCGCAGCGCGACCGCGATCGCCGCCGCCGCCTCGTCGGCGTTGACGTTGTAGGAGTTGCCGGCGTCATCCGCGCCGACCGACGCCACGACCGGGATGTAGTCGCGCGCGATGTGGTTGATCACGCCCGGGTCGACGCGATCGATCGCCCCGACGAAGCCGATGTCCTCTCCCCCCGGCGCCGCCCGGCGCGAGCAGCGAAGCAGCGCCCCGTCGTCGCCCGAGAGCCCTACCGCCGGCTGGCCGTGGCGGCCGATCCGCAGCACGATGTCGGTGTTCAGCTTGCCGACCAGCACCATCTTCGCGATCTCGACGGTCGCCTCGTCTGAGACGCGCAGCCCGCCGACGAACTCGACGGGCATGTCGAGGCGCTCCATGTAGGCGGTGATGTCGGGCCCGCCGCCGTGGACCACGACGGGGTTCATGCCGACGTACTTCAGCAGCACGACGTCGCGCGCGAACTCCTCGCGCAGCAGCGGGTCGTCCATCGCCGCGCCGCCGTACTTGATGACCACCGTCGAGCCGTGAAACTCGCGGATGTAGGGCAGCGCCTCGAGGAGGGTGGCGACGTCGCGCATCAGGTCGTGTACTCGGCGTTGATCTTCACGTAGTCGTAGCTGAGGTCGGAGAAGAACAGCTCGGCCTGGGCGCCCTCGCCGGGCAGGCCGATCTCGTAGTCCACCTCGTCGCGCGCGACGGCCCGCTCGAGCGCGGCGCGGTTGAAGGCGACCGCGGCCCCGTCACGCGCCACGGCGATCCCCTCGATCGCGATGTCGAAGGCCAGCGGCGCGGTGCCCGGCAGCGCGGCCCCGATCGCCTGCGCGATCCGCCCCCAGTTGGGGTCGCCGCCGAACAGCGCGGCCTTGACGAGCGGCGAGTTGGCGACCGAGCGGGCGACCCGCTCGACGGTCTCCCGGCCCGCGCCGCGCACGCGCAGCCGCGCGACCCGCCGCGCGCCCTCGCCGTCGGCGACCATCCGCAGCGCGAGCTGGCGAAGCAGCGCGTCGAGCGCCTCGGCGAAGCGCCGCTGATCCTCGCTGCCGGATTCGATTCTGATGACGCTCGCTCCGCTCGCGAGGAGGATCGCCGTGTCATTGGTCGAGAGCTGCCCGTCGACGCTGATGCGGTCAAACGAGCGCGCCAGCGCCGCTCCGAGCAGCGCGTCCGCGACCTCGCGCGTCAGCACGGCGTCGGTCTGGATGAAGCAGAGCATCGTCGCGAAGCGCGGCGAGATCATCCCCGCGCCCTTGGCCTGCGCGGCGAGGCGCACCGTCCCCGACGGCAGCGCGACGCGCAGCGCGGCGTGCTTGTCGAGCGTGTCGGTCGTGCGGATCGCGTGCGCGAAGTCGAGCGCGCCGGCGGCGTCGAGGCGTGCCGCCAGAGCCGGCACGGCGGCCGCGATCCGCTGCCCCGGGAGCGCCACACCGATCACGCCGGTCGAGGCGACCGCGACCTCGCCCGCGGACAGCCCGAGCTCGTCGGCGGTCGCCTGCTGGACGCGGACGGCCTCGGCGACGCCCGCCTCGCCGGTCGCGGCGTTGGCGTTGCCGGAGTTGGCGACGACGGCGCGGATCGCGCCCAGATCGCAGCGCTCGCGCGTCACGACGACCGGCGCGGCGAGCACGCCCGAGTCGCAGAAGCGCGCCGCGCTGACGGCCGCCTCCGAGTCGCAGACGACGATTCCGAGGTCGAGCTCCTGCGAGCCCTCGGCCCTGACGCCGCAGGCGGCGCCGCCGAGGCGAAACCCCTCGGGCAGGCGCTCGTCCTCGGTCACGTGGGCCGGGCGCTCCACCCAGCGCGAGTTGAAGAAGCCGTCGCCGCTCATCGCAGGCCGAGCCCCTCGTCGTAGCCGAACATCAGGTTCAGGTTCGCGACGGCCTGCGAGGCGGTCCCCTTCCAAAGGTTGTCGATCACCGCGAAGACGAAGACCTTGCCGGTCCGCTCGTCGGCGAGCGCGTGCAGCGCGCAGACGTTGGTCTCGCGGACGTCGCGCACGCCGGGGACGGTCGCGACGAGGTCGATGAACGGCTCATCCGCGTAGGCGCGCGCGTAGAGCTCGTCGAGCTCGCCCTGGGCGAGCGGCCGCGTCGTCGTCACGTAGCAGGACAGAAGCTCGCCCTGGTCGATCGGCAACAGGTGCGGCGTGAAGGCGATCGGGACGGGCGCGCCGAGGCGCGCGAGCTCCTGGTCGATCTCCGGCATGTGGCGGTGCGCGCCGACCCCGTAGGGCCGCACGTTCTCGGTGACCGACACGAAGTGATTTGAATCGCGCGGCTGCTTGCCCATCCCCGAGACGCCGGTCTTGGCGTCGATCACGGCGTCGGCGATCAGCCCCGCCCTCGCGAGCGGAGCGAGCGCGAGGATCGCCGCGGTGGGGAAGCAGCCGGGGCAGGCGATCAGCGAGGCCTCGGCGATCTGGGCGCGGTAGAGCTCGGTCAGCCCGTAGACCGCGTGCTCGATCAGCTGCGGATGGGGGTGCTCGACGTACCAGCGCTCGTACTCGGCGACGTCGCGCAGGCGGAAGTCGGCTGAGAGGTCGACGACGCGGACCTCGCGCTCGAGCAGCTCCGCCACGACGGGCGCGGCGCTGCCGTGCGGATAGGCGACGAGCGCCGCGTGCGCCCGCGTGAGGCTGCCGACGTCGAGCTCCTCGAGCACGAGCGGCACGCGATGCTGGGGATAGAGCTCGTCGAGCCGCCGCCCGGCGTCCTCGCGCGCGGTGACCGCCGTCAGCTCGAACTGCGGGTGGCGCCACAGCAGGCGGGCGGCGAGCGCGCCGGCGTAGCCGGAGGCGCCGATCACGACGACCTCAGGCACGCAGCTCACCTCCGACGCGCTCGCG
>DATBPB010000033.1:0-24791 GCA_036561565.1 Solirubrobacteraceae bacterium
CGAGTTGCCGGAGTTCGGGTCCGGGTTGTAGTCCGATCTCGTCGAGCGCGGTGCACGCGTCGCGGTACGCGTCGAGCGCTTCGGCGTGACGTCCGCTGCGATACAGAGCGAGCATCAGCAGCCGACGCGGACGCTCCCGTAACGGGTTCGAGGCGACCAGGCCGGTGATCATCCCGAGCACCTCGGCGTGCTCGCCGTGCGAGAGTCGGGCCTCCACGAGACCCTCGATCCCGGTCGTGCGCAGCTCTTCGAGTCGGTCGGCTTCACGAAGCGCGAACGCGAACTGCGCGAACTCTGCAAGCGGCGGGCCGCGCCAGAGCCCGAGCGCCTCCCCGAAGAGCTGACTCGCGCGCTCCGGATCTTCGCCCGCGCGCTGCTGCGCTTCAGCGAGCAGCCGCCCAAATCGTTTCGCGTCGACACGGTCCGGGTCGGTCTCGAGCGCGTACGCAGACCCCGTCGTGCGCACGGAAACCTCGCCGCCGCTGGTGCGCAGCAGTTTGCGAATCGCGGACACGTACACCTGGATCGCGTGCTGTGCGCTCGCGGGCGGCCGCTCACCCCACAGCTCGTCGATCAGGCGATCCACCGACACCGGCTCGGGCGTATCGACCACCAGCAACGCCAGCACCGCGCGTTGCAGCGCGCCACCAAGCGTGAGCGCCCGACCGGCGTCGACCACCTGCAACGGCCCGAGCGTTCGAAACTCCACGAGCTCTCCCCGACGATCAGCGCCAGAACGCGCCCCGAGTATACGAGCCCCGGCCGTAGGGGCACCAGCACCGGCCGCCTCAGCCTCGGGCGCCACTCAAATGCCGCTTTGAGCGAACTATGAGCGGTCGTTGAGCAGCCCTCCGCATGCTCCCTCACGACAACGGACCCCCGCTCGAAGGAGACCAATCATGACCACCCGCCTCAAGCTCAAGCTGACCGTCCTGTTCACCACGATCGCGCTCGTCGCCCTCCCAGTTGCCGACGCGTTCGCGAACCGCAGCTGGACCTAGCAGCCGCCCACCGGCCACCCATACAAGCCACCTCGATCGCAGGAGACCCACCATGACCAACCGCGTCACCAGACACCCTCAACCGCGTGCCAGCAAGACACCGACACGCCGCCGGGCATTCCTTACCGCGGGTGTCGTGCTCGCGGCATGTCTGGCCATTACCGCGAGGGCAAGCGCCAGCCAGGTAAATACCACCTCTCTGACCGTCGGCTCGAACGCCGCGGCCGATCCGACGGACGGGCGCTGCTGGTATACGGGCAGCGGCATCCCGCCAGGCAGCCACATCCCGCCGTGGGGATTCCACGCTCCGCAGTCGTTCCCCGGAGGGGGGAGCGGTTTCGCGTACGGCTGGGGCCACATCAATCTGGATACGAACTGGATCTCCGGCACGATCTGCCAGGACGTTTCCGGTCGCGGCCGGCCTGCCCGCACGATCGCGGTGAGCGTCGGGCCGCAGATCAGCTATCACTCCCACATCGCGGTGATGTGGGGCTACCCGGGGAACCTAATCAAGACCTCCTTGAAGGTCATCTCGAGCACAGATCCCCGGTGCAAGGTCGGGACGAGCGGACGCGTGATCATGTACGCCAGCTACAACGGCGTCCGCAGCGACAGCATGCAGTTCTTCTTTGACGCCGGGTGCCGCGACCAGGATCACCTCTACCACGGTCCCCAGGTAGCCGCACAAGTACCGCCGCTCTGACCGGGTACTGATCGAACGCACGTGCGGGGCAGCAGATCCGAGCACCACGCCGCATCGAAGAACCCCCGCTGCCGATCCGCCACCGTCAGCATCACACCCCCCAAATAGCCAAATAGCCGGATTTACAGGCACGAATTGGCCACGAGCCGCAAATCAGCGCTTCGAGGCGTCTCCCGAGCAAGCGGCGACGAACAAAAAGTCGATTTGCAGGATCTCCCACCCATGGCGAGACCCAGACTCGAACTGGGGACACCACGATTTTCAGTCGTGTGCTCTACCAACTGAGCTATCTCGCCGGGCAGCGCTCGATGCTACCGGCTCGGACGCCGTGCGCGCCCTCGGCTAGGGCCGCTGATCGCCCGCCAGCCAGCCGGCTCGCGGGTCCGGCAGCGGCGTCAGTCGGGCCTCGATCGCATCGCGGCGCTCCTCGAGCCAGGGCGGGAGGATGACCCTCCTGCCCATCTCGCTCGGTGGCCCTTCCATCGCGAAGCCCGGCGCGTCGTCGGCGATCTCGTAGAGGATCCCGCCCGGCTCGCGGAAGTAGATCGAGTGGAAGAAATGACGGTCGATGATCGGCGTCGTCGGCACGCCGGCGGCCGCGAGGTGCTCGTGCCAGCGCGGATGTTCGGCGACGCTCGTGCCCCAGGCGACGTGATGGATCGATCCCGCTCCCTGGACGTGGCGGCTGCCCGCGGGCGCCGCATCGAACGTGATCGTTGCGCCGCGGCGCTCGCCGCGCAGCTCGAGCGTTGACCCGTCGCGTGGGCTCGCGCCCAGCACTTCCTCGAGCAGCCCGCGACTCATCGACTCGCGCAGGCTGTGCGCACGCACCCCGGAGAAGCCGACCAGAGCGTGCTCGGCGGGGATGTCGGGGTGGCGGGCCCTGAGCGGCGCGTCCGCCACGTCCTCGACGAGCAGCTGGTGCTCGAGTCCCTCGGGATCGGCGAACAGCACGCCGCCGTCCTCTCCGACCGTCCGCTGGACGTCGAGCTCGGCGAGGCGCTCGGACCAGAACTCGAGGCTTTCGGCCGAAGGCACGCGCCACAGCACGCGGTGGGCGCAACCGGGACCGACGTGTCCGCGAGTCGCTCCGGGGTACTCGAAGAACGTGATGTCCGAGCCGGCGTCACCGTCCTCGTCGGCGTAGAAGAGGTGGTAGACGGTCGGGTCGTCCTGGTTGACGGTCTTCGCGACCAGCCGCAGGCCGAGCACGCCGGTGTAGAAGTCGACGTTGCGCGGTGCGTCGCCGGTGATCGCGGTGATGTGATTGATGCCGTCGAGGCGCACGGGAAGGTCGCTTCGGACCTTACTCCACGCCCCCAGCCGACTCGCGAGCCATCGGCAGAAGCGCCGGCATCTCTTCCTCGGTGATCGGGAAATGGCAGGCGGCGAAGGTGCCGTGGCCCATGTCCCGCAGCTGCGGCTCTTCGGTGGCGCAGATCTCGCCCATCGCACTGCAGCGCGGATGGAAGCGGCAGCCGGACGGCGGGTTGGCAGGGCTCGGCACGTCGCCGGTGAGCAGCCGCCGCTCGCGCCCGGCAAGCTCGGGGTCGGCGATCGGCACCGCCGACATCAGCGCTCCGGTGTAGCGGTGGCGGGGCAGGCTGTAGAGGGTGTCGCTCGGTGCGAGCTCGGCGATCTTTCCGAGGTACATGACCGCGACGCGGTCGCACATGTGCCGCACGACCGCGAGGTCGTGGGCGATGAAGACCATCGTCAGGCCGAACTCGCGCTGGATCTCGCGCAGGAGGTTGAGGATCTGCGCCTGGATCGAGACGTCGAGAGCCGACACCGGCTCGTCGGCGATGATCAGCTTCGGGTTCAGCGCGAGCGCCCGCGCCACGCCGATGCGCTGACGCTGGCCGCCTGAGAACTCGTGCGGGTAGCGGTTGTAGTGCTCGGGGTTCAGCCCGACGCGGTCCATCAGTTCCTGGACCCGCTTCTTGCGCTCGCCGGACTCGGTCAGCAGGCCGTGGATCGCGAACGGGCTGGCGATGATCGAGCCGATCGTCTTGCGCGGGTTGAGCGAGGAGTAGGGGTCCTGGAAGATCATCTGCATCTCGCGCCGGATCGCCTTCAGCGAGGCGCCCTTGACGTGCGTGATGTCGCGTCCCTCGAAGCGGATCTCGCCCGCGGTCGGCTCGAGCAGGCGCGTCACCAGGCGAGCCGTCGTGCTCTTGCCGCAGCCGGTCTCCCCGACCAGCCCGAGCGTCTCCCCGCTCATCACCTCGAAGTCGATCCCGTCGACCGCGCGCACCGCGCCGATGCTGCGCTTCAAGACGATCCCCTTGGAGATCGGGAAGTGCTTGACGAGGCCGCGGACCTCGAGCAGCGGCTCGCCGGCGCTCATCCGGCCACCTCGGTCGGCGCGATCGTCGCGTCGGCGATGCCGGCCGCCGCGGTGGCCTCATCGGCGCTTTGCCCGGCCCGCAGGGCAGCCCATGCCGCGGCGCGCTGGTCCGCGTCGAGCAGGCAGGCAACGACGTGCCCCGGCGCGCCGGCGTCGACGAGCCGCGGATCGATCGTCTTGTGGTCCGGCAGCGCGTAGGCGCAGCGCGGATGGAAGTGGCAGCCCGTCGGGCGGCGGATCAGGCTCGGCGGACGTCCCGGGATCGGGACGAGCTCGATGCCGCGCGGGCCCTCGAGCGTCGGGATCGAGCGCAGCAGCCCCCAGGTGTAGGGGTGCTGCGGTGCGCTGAAGAGGCGCCGGGCGTCAGCCGCCTCGACGATCCGCCCGGCGTACATGACGGCGATGTGGTCGGCGATCTGCGCGACGACGCCGAGATCGTGGGTGATCATGATGATCGCCATGCCGAGCTCGCGGCGCAGGCGCTCGAGCAGCGCGAGGATCTGGGCCTGCACCGTGACGTCGAGCGCCGTCGTGGGCTCGTCGGCGATCAACAGCTTCGGCTCATTGGCGAGGGCCATCGCGATCATCGCCCGCTGGCGCATTCCACCGGAGAACTCGTGCGGGAACTGGTCGACACGGCCACGCGGGTCCGGGATGCCGACGAGGCTCAGCAGGTCGATCGCGCGATCGCGTGCCGCCTGGCGCTTTATGTCGCGGTGGACCTGCATCGCCTCGATCAGCTGCGCGCCGACGCGGAACTGCGGGTGCAGCGAGGAGAGCGGGTCCTGGAAGATCATCGCGATGTCGTTGCCGCGCACGGCGCGCAGCTCGGCGTTGGAGGCGGCAAGCAGGTCGCGACCGTCGAACATGATCCGCCCGCTGACGGTTGCGCCCTGAGTCTGCGTCAGACCGATCAGCGTCAGCGCCGAAACGGTCTTGCCCGAGCCCGATTCGCCGACGACGCCGAGGGAGCCCCCCGGCGCGACCGAATAGGAAATGCCGTCGACGGCGTGGACGATGCCGTCAGGCGTGGCGAACTCGACACGCAGATCCTCGACGGACAGCAGCGTGCCCGGGGGCTGGCCGGCAGAGCTCATTCGAAGCGCACGCGCGGGTCGAGGTAGGCGTAGGCGATGTCGACGAGGATGTTCGCGATGATGATGAAGATCGACGCCACGAGCACCGTTCCCTGGATGATGGGAATGTCGCTGTGGCCGATCGCGTCGAGCTGCAGCCGGCCGATGCCGGGAATGTCGAAGACCGACTCCGTGAGGATCGCCCCGCCGAGCAGCGCCGCGATGTCGAGTCCCAGCACCGTGACGAGTGGGCCGACCGCCGAGCGCATGCCGTGCTTGAGGACCACGCGCCGCTCCGTCAGGCCCTTGGCCCGCGCGGTGCGGATGTAGTCCTCACCCATGACCTGCAGCAGGCTTCCGCGAACCAGGCGCGCATAGATCGCGCACTGGGTGGCCGACAGCACCATCCATGGCAACAGCAGCGACTCTAACCATTTGAGGGGATTGACAGTCAGCCCGACGTAGCTTCCGATTCCCGGGAAGACGTGAAAGACGCCGATCGTCTGCGCGGCGAGCAGCAGCGCGATCAGCCCGAGCCAGAAGACTGGCGCCGAGACAAACACCAGCGCGGTGCCCATCGCCATGCGATCGAGCCAGGTGCGACGCTTGATCGCCGAGACGATTCCGATCGGAATCCCGATGACGATCCACAGCACAGCCGCGCCGACAGTCAGCGAGATCGTCGCCGGCAGGCGATTCAGCAGCAGCGAACCAACGGGCACGTTGTAGTAATAGGAGAAGCCGAAATTCAGGTGCAGGACGATGTTCTTGACATAGATCCAAAACTGCGTGTAGATCGGCCGGTCGAGGCCGAGCTCCTTGGTGATCGTGGCGATGATCTGCGGGTTGGCGTTGCGCCCCGCCCGCAGGATCGCGGGATTCGCGGCGGGCAGCAGGTAGAAGACGAGGAACGTGACCGCCACCACTAGCACGAGCAGCAGAAGGCCCCAGAGGATGCGCCGGATGATGTAAGCGGTCATCTATCGGTGCCGCTGCCCCGGGGCGCCTTTCGGACGCCCCGGGGCTGACGGCATTTGCGTGCTAGATCAGCAGCTCCTACTTCAGTGACGTATATGCGTAGTCGTACGACCCTGTGTTCCAGAGATCGTTGATGCCACGCACGTTGGCCGACTCGATGTAGGGCTGGTTGTCAAAGATCCAAGGCACCGCGACGGCCTGGTTGACGAGCATCTCGTCCACCTTTGCCCATGCGGCGTTGGACTTTGACGCGGGGGCGACGGCAGCCTGCTCCATCGCCTTGTTGAGCGCCTGCTCGCCCGAGCCCGGACCGCCGACCTGACCCCAGTTGGAGTTGTTGGTCGCCGTGATCGCCGGGCCGTAGAACGGCACGAACAGGGTCGTCTGCGGGTCTGCGAAGTCGCGGATCCACCCGACGGTCGGGCAGACGTCGATCTCCTCCTTCGGCGTGCCGCAGAACTTCGTGTACATGACCGACTGATCGACCTCGGCCACGCTGACCTTGAAGCCCAGCTCCGTCAGCGCCTGCTTGACGACGGCGATCTGCTCCGGCGAGTTGCCGTTGTTGGCGCCGACGACCTTGACGACGGCGGAGCCGGTGTACTTGCCGGACTTGAAGCCGCCCTGCTTCATCAGCGCTTGCGCGGCCGCCAGGCTGCCGTTCGGATGCAGGTTCCACGCCACCTTCGGACCCGCAAGGCCGCCCGCCTGAGCGAAGCCGCCGTTGCCGGGATAGATGAAGTGCGTACCCACCTGACCGACGATCGAGCCGCCGGCGATCTTCAACATCGCGCCACGGTCGAGCGCGGCCCAGAACGCGCGGCGCAGCCACACGTTCTTGAACGGGCCATGGACGTTGTCGAGCGCCACGTAGTGGTCGCCCGCGCCCGGCACAGCCTGGAGCTGGTTGTAGAACTGCGTGTAGGCGAGCTGCACGTTGGCGTTCGTCGGCGTGTCGTTCTGCACCGAGTCGGAGCCGTGCAGGACCTGCAGGCCGATCGTCTGGCTGGCGCCGCCGATGTTGATGTCGATCTCGTCCAGATAGGCCGGCTGCGGCGTCTCGCCGACGTGCCAGCTCGGGTTGCGAACGAGGATCGCGTTCTTGCCGGGGTTGTAGCCGATCCCGGCGAACTTGCCGGTCGCATCGGACTTCAGCATGTAGGGCCCGGTGAAGGCCTCATACGTCGTCCCGTATTGGGTCGGCTTCTGGGCGTCGTACTGGGAGGCGAACTCCTTTGGCACGGGCATCGTCGCGGGCATCTGCAGCGCGCCCTCGAGCAGAGCGTCCTCCGGCTGTGTGAGCTGGAAGACGATCGTCGTCGGGTTCGGCGTCTGGATACCGGAGATCGGGCCGCCGGTGGCCTTCGCGGCACCCTTGATGAAGCCGAAGTACGGCTGGAAGTAAGGGTTCGCGACGTTCGGGTTGGCCGACCGCTCGATTGCATACGCCACGTCCGACGACGTCACCGCACGGTTGACCGGCGGGCTGAAGTGCACGTTGGACTTGATGTGGACGGTGACGGTCAGCCCGTGGTTCGAGATCACCGGCATACCCACCGCAAGCATCGGCTCGAGCTTGGATTCGCTGTTGGGCAGATACTCGTACAGCGGCAGCTGCGTGGCGTACATGACCTGGTAGTCCAGATCGAAATAGGACTCGCCGGGGTCGAGGTGAGCGAAATCCTCACTCTGATACTCGGTGAGGACGCCACCGCGCTTGCCATTGGTGAGGTTCTCTCCGGAGCCGTTCAGCGCCGGCTTGAGAGCAGCTATGTTCGCTGTCTTCTTGTGGCTGGATGCCAGCGCCAGTGAGGCCGTTACGGCCGCGACGGCGATGCAGACAGCCAAGACGGCGGCTGCGAAGTGCCTCCGCCGAATTGCTTTCTTCATCAGGCTCCCATCTATGGGTTGTTGTTGAGTCAAGTCAGTCGCCCTTCGGGTTGAGGGCATCCTGCAGGCCGTCCCCGAGCAAATTGAATGAGAGGACGGTCAAGAGCAGCGCGGCGCCTGGGAAGACCATGTACCACCAGGCGGTGTTGAAGATCGGTGTGGCCGATGAGATCATCTGGCCCCAGCTCGCGGTCGGCAGCTGCACGCCAACGCCGAGGTATGACAAAGCCGCCTCGAAGAGGATGTTGATCGGGATCAGCAGGCTCGCGTAGACGATCACCGGCGCGACGAGGTTGGGGAGGATCTCGCGGAACATGATTCGCGCGTCCGACGCGCCCAGCGAGCGCGCCGCTTCGACGAACTCCTTCTCGCGCAGCGACAGGACGAGCCCGCGCACGATCCGCGCGATGTACGTCCAGCCGAAGATCACGACGACCGCGATGATCACGGGGACGCCCGGCCTGACGGCGCCGCCGAAGCAGCCGTTCAGAGCGCAGGCCGAGGCCAGGCCGATGCCAAACAGAAGCGTCGGGAAGCACAGGACGAGGTCCGTGAAGCGCGACAGGATGGTGTCGACCCAGCCGCGGTAGTAGCCCGCGAGCAGGCCCACCACGACGCCGATCAGAGTTGCGATTCCGGTCCCGACGAAACCAACCTCGAGCGACACGCGCGCCCCGTAGATGACGCGTGAGGCGATGTCCTCGCCGAGCTGATCGACACCGAACGGATGAGCCCCGGTCGGACCGGTCGGCTGACCGAACGACCCCGTCAGGTTGAAGTTCTCCGTGTAAGGGCTCGGCAGCCCCAGTATCTTCACCACCAGTGGAGCCGCGATCGCAATGATCACGAGCACGACGATGAAGATCAGCGAGACGACCGCCACGCGATCCTGACGAAAGCGCCGCCAGAACAGTGCCGCCGGGGAGCGTGCGACGATGTCGGACTCGTCGCCGACGCCGCGCGCAATGGCGATCTCGGCGTCGGCAACGCTCAACGGGGTGCTCACGCTTCAGCGCCCCATGAGGCCGCCCGCGCGACCACAGTTCTCTCGCAAGTTCGTGCTCTCAACGACTGACCATGCCTCCTCAGGCGTGCCCAGCCTAGCGCGTTCCGGTCGACCCGCGCGCAGGTTCCCTTGCGTTCAGTGAGCGTGCGCATCGGGTGTGGCGTCGTGAGGCCGGACGCACAGCCTCGTTTTCGCGCCTGCGCGCGGGGCCTGAAGGCGACCGGCAGCGTCGGCGCGGTGGCAGCGGCCACGGGCCGATCGCTACCGACGGTCCTTCACCGTGTGACGCCGAGTCCCTGCTGGACGACCTCGACGGACAGAACGTGTGCGCTGTTGCGCGAGCACGCCGCAAACGGGAACGGGACGACCTTGGACGCCGTCTGGCCGGGCGGGTACACGCGCAGCCCGGCAGCGGTGGCCGGTCCGCACAGCGAGCCGGGGTAGTTCTGCGCGTCGACGATGCGCAGGATCGTGTGCGCCGAGCCGCCGGCCGGGAGGGTGACGCTGGACGCCGGGTGGACCGAGTCGCGCGATGCCGCTCGGCCGATCTGGCTTCCGCCAAGGTCGACGGCCGCGACGCCGGGGTAGCCGAACAGCCGGCAGGCGTGCTTCGAGAGGTTCGTGAACTGGAGGTTGTAGAAGCTGCTCCCCGCCGCGCCGTTGCCCTGCGTGTCGAGCCAGACGACCAGCGTCGATGTCGAGCAGGCGGGTGTGCCTGCCGACGCGCTCGCGGGCGCAAACGCGACGGCGGCGATCACGGCGGCGGCGACAGCGATCGCCCCTGCGGCGCGGCCTGCGCTGCCCCTGGTTACAAGCATCGGCTCTGTCCCCCTTGGATCGTGGTGGTTGTCCCTGCTTTCACTCAAACATAACGCCGGCGCAATCAGAGCGGGCCGATCGCGCCTGGCGTAGCATCCGCGCCCTTGGGTGGGCGCGCCTATCGAGTGGGGGAGCGACGGTGAGCGCGGCGCCCGCGCGGGTCGTCGTCCTCGGCGGCGGCTTCGGCGGCGTCTACACCGCGCTCGAGCTGGAGCGCCTCGCCGCGAACGGCGCGCGCGTCGAGGTCACGCTGGTCAACCGCGAGAACTACTTCGTCTTCCAGCCGCTACTCGCCGAGGTGATCGCGGGCGACGTCGGCGTCCTCGACACGCTCAGCCCGTTGCGCCAGCTGCTGGCCGCGACGCGGCTCTACGTTCGCGACGTCGAGGCGGTCGACCTCGCGGCCCGCACGGTGAGACTCGCCGCCGGGATCACGCGCCGCCCGCAGGAGCTCGAGTTCGACCATCTCGTCGTCGCGCTGGGAAGCGTCACCGACTTTCGCGGCGTTCCGGGCCTCCCCGAGCACGCCCTGCCGTTCAAGACGCTCGCCGATGCCGTGCGGATTCGAAACCACGTGATCGGC
The DNA here is from genome assembly GCA_036561565.1 of Solirubrobacteraceae bacterium. Classification (GTDB taxonomy): domain Bacteria; phylum Actinomycetota; class Thermoleophilia; order Solirubrobacterales; family Solirubrobacteraceae; genus Palsa-513. The sequence goes on from DATBPB010000033.1 coordinate 10,407, forward strand.
GTCCTCGAGCAGTCCTCGGAGGAGCGCGACCCGGACGAACGTCGCGCGATGCTGACCTTCGTAGTCGCGGGTGGAGGCTTCTCCGGCACAGAGGTCGCGGCTGCTCTGAACGACTTCGTTCGCTCGGCGGTGCGCGACTACCCGTCGATTCCCGAGAACGAAGTTCGCATCGTGCTCGTCCACAGCGGCCGGCGGCTGCTCGAGGGCGAGCTCACTCCCGCGCTTGCCGCCTACGCGACGACGGCCCTCGCCGCGCAGGGCATCGAGCTGATGCTGGCGGAGCGGCTGACCGCGGCGACGCCGGGCAGCGCGGTGCTCGGCGACGGCTGGCGGATCCCGACGCGCACGCTGATCTCGACCGTGCCGTCCTCCCCCAACCCGGTGGTTGAGTCGCTCGGGCTCCCGCTGGTACGCGGACGTCTGGAATGCGACGCGACGCTCGCCCTGAAGGGACAGCAGCGGGTCTGGGCGGTCGGCGACTGCGCACTCGTTCCGATGCCGGACGGGCGGCCCTCGCCGCCGACCGCGCAGCACGCGATCCGCCAGGCGAAGCTGCTGGCGCGCAACATCGTCGCCACCGAGCGCGGCGCCAAGCCGCGGAGGTTCGCGTTCGCAGGCCTCGGCAAGCTCGGCGCGCTCGGCCACCACCGCGCCGTGGCGCAGCTCCCGCTCGGCGTGCGCCTGGCGGGACTGCCGGCGTGGCTGATGTGGCGCGGCGTCTACTGGTGGAAGCTTCCGGGCGCGGCCCGCAAGACGCGCGTCGCGATCTCCTGGCTGAGCGACCTCGCGCTCCCGCCGCACCCCGTCCAGCTCAACCTCGGCTCCTCGCGCGCGACGACGCAGGCCCACTACGAGGAGGGCGAGACGATCTTCGCCGAGGGCGACAGCGGCGACAGCCTGTTCATGATCATCGCCGGAGAGGTCGAGGTCCTCAAGCGCTTCGGCGACGAACAGCGCGCGGTTGGAACGCTCGGAGCCGGCGAGTACTTCGGCGAGATGGCGCTACTCGGGCGCGACCCCCGCAGCGCGACCGCGCGAGCGCTCACGCCACTGGACGTGCTCGTCCTCCAGGCGTCCGACTTCTCAGCACTGGCAGGAAGCCTGCCCGAGTTCCGCCGTGGCTTCGAGGAGATCGCGCGGCGTCGCAGCGACGCGAACCGCGCCGGCGCCGGCGCCGCGGACGGGGACGGCGCCGGGGACGGCTAACCGCAGCGGCCGAGCCGCGGCGCGGCGATGATCGCCTGCGTGCGCTGGTAGGTGAAGTGCGAGTCGTTGAGGAAGTTCTTGTTGTACGGGCCGCCGGTCACCAGCAGGTGCGACGCGCGCCAGAGGTGCGTCTTGGCGGAGATCGTGTCGCGCTCGTGGGCGGTGCCGCCGGCGAGCGGGTAGGTCGTGCGCACGAGGCGCAGGCCCGCCTTTGGCGTCGTCAGCTTCGCGAACGTGTAGCCCGCGAAGACGACGAACGGTCGCCCGACCGTGGCGAACGAGGCGCTGTTCTTGGGGATCAGCTCCGCACAGGTCTTGGCGCCGTTCTCGACCTCGCCGACCTCAACTGTGCGCTCCTGCCAGATCCGCAGCGTGGGCTGTCCAGGCGTCTGCAACGTGTCGACCTCCTCGACGACGACGCCGCCGCTCTGCACGATCTGCACGTGCGCGACCGCGCTGGTGTAGCCCGCCGGCGTCGCGCCGAAGTCAAAGCGGAAGTTGTCGATCCCGCCGGCGGTCGGGATCACCTTGTACGAGGTCCCCCCACCGACGAAGCTGATGCCGGCGTAGGCCGCCATCGCGGTCTGCGACTTGGTGTAGAAGGTGACCGCCTTCGCGTTGCCGGCGGTAGTCGCGGCGGCCACCGACGCCGCGACGAGCACGGCGACCGTGACCGAAGCAGCTGTGATCGCGCGCCTCATCTGCCTCTCACCTCGCCAATGGTTCCACATCGCATCGCGCCAGCTAGGCTTCCCGGCTCTGCGGAGGCGAAAACCCGCCCGCGCGAGGATGCCCTCGGCTCAGAACTCGACCGGAACGTCGGCCATCGTCGTGCCACGCCGCCCCTCGGCTTCGAGCAGCAGCTTGAAGTCGTGCGGGCTCGTCGCGGCCGCCATCGCTTCCTCGACGGTGACGCGCCCGGCGCTCACGTGGGCGTAGAGGGCCTGGTCGAAGGTCTGCATGCCGTCGTAGCCGCCGTCGGCGATGATGTGCTGCAGGTCCAGCGAATCGCCCGACTTGAGGATCCGGTCGCGCACGCGACCGGTCGTGCGCATGATCTCGCACGCGGGCACGCGACCGCCGTCCGCCGAAGGAACGAGGCGCTGCGAGATCACGCCGCACAGCGTGCTCGACAGCATCGAGCGGACCTGCTGGTGATGGTTGGGCGGGAAGAACTCGAGCATCCGATTGATCGACTCGGCCGCGTCGAGCGTGTGGATCGTCGAGAGCACGAGGTGGCCGGTCTCCGCGGCGGACATCGCGGTCTGCACCGTCTCCTCATCGCGCATCTCGCCGATCAGGATCACGTCCGGGTCCTGGCGAAGCACGCGCCGCAGCGCGTCCTTGAAGGACACGGTGTCGATCCCCACCTCGCGCTGGCCGATCAGCGAGCGGTGGTCGTCGTGGACGAACTCGATCGGATCCTCGATCGTGACGATGTTCGCCGCCCGCGTCACGTTGATGTGATGGATCATCGCGGCGAGCGTCGTCGACTTGCCGGAGCCGGTCGTACCGGTGACAAGGATGATGCCGCGGTGCTCCTCGGCCATCGTGCCGATCACAGGTGGCAGCGAGAGCTCGTCGATCGTGCGGATCTCGTGCGGGATCGCGCGGACGACGAGCGCCACGCCGCCGCGCTGGTGGCGAGCGTTGATACGGAAGCGCGCGACGCCCTCGATCTCGCGCGAGATGTCGATCTCGTGGTGCTCCTCGAACTCGGCGAAGCGCGTTCCGGCTTCGAGCAGCCCCGCAAGGATGGTGTCGATCTCACCCTCCTGAACCGTCGGCGCGCCAGGGTCGAGCGGTCCGAGCTCGCCGTTGATCCGCGCCATCGGGACGGCCCCGGTCTTCAGGTGGAGGTCCGATCCCGACCGGGCGACGAGCGTTCGGAGGGCTCCGTCGAGATCGATCACGGACGTAGTCATCGGCCGCGGCGCCCTGCAAACGTGCAATCGCGCTTGCGATCGTGTACGCAAGCGCCGTGCACAGGTTCCGTCGAGCACCCCGCAGCCTCTCCGGCCTCGCCGCGCCGTCGCCAGCCCTTGGACTGCCCGCTCCCGCTGCGGTGTTCAGCGGGCGAAGCCCCATAAACACTCCCCTGTGACGCTGCTTCGACGGGCACACCGGCTGGTTTGGAGCGTGCGCATCGGCCGCTGCGGGCTGCTCGCGCGCGCCGGGGCGCGCGTGTTGAGGCGGCTGCTGCCGGTGCGCGGGATCGGTCCGCTGACGAACATCGTGCTCGGGGCGCCGCCGCCCGGGAGCGCTCCGGTTGCGGCGCGCGCGCGGATCGGCGGCGTCGAGTTCGCGCTCGACCTGCGCGAGGCGCTCCACCGCGCCGTCTACCTCGACCTCGTCAGCCTCGAGCTGCGGCGCGTCGTGCTGCCGCTGCTCTCACCGGGCGAGCTGTTCGTCGACGCCGGAGCCAATTTCGGCCTGTGGGCGCTTGCGGCGGCGCGCCGCGGATGCCGCGTGATCGCCGTCGAGCCGGTGCCGCCGACGCGCGCGCGCCTCGAGGAGAACGTCCGCCGCAACCGCCTCGAGGATGCGATCGAGGTCGTCGGCGCTGCGCTCTCGGACGCAACCGGGTCGCTGACGCTGTCGATCGCCGGGGGCGAGAGCGGCCAGGCGAGCGTCCACCCCGCGGCGGCCGGCGCGGTCGAGACGTTCGTCGTTCCGGCGCTGACGCTCGACTCGCTGGTCGGGGAGCGCGCAGTGCGCTTCCTGAAGATCGATGTCGAGGGGCACGAGGCAGCCCTGCTTCGCGGTGCCGAGGGGCTGTTGAGCGCCGGCCGGGCGGCGTATGTGTTGATCGAGCTGAGCGGCGAGGTGATCGGACGAAGCGGGGGCAGCGCGGCTGAGCTGATCGATTTCCTGCAGGCCCGCGGCTACCGCTTCGTGCGCTTCGTCCGCGCCAACGAGGGGCTTGCTCCGCGACGCTCCTACCGCCATCCGTCGCTGGCGCAACTGCGCCTGGGCGGGCATGCCGGCGACGCGCTGTGGGCCCACGAGGCCGTAGCGAAGCCGTAACGCTGCGGGCGTAGCCTCTGCATCACGTGAACGAGTTCGAGATAGTCACCCGCATCGAGCGGCCAGCGGCCGTTGTGTTCGCCGCGATCACCGACCCGGCGCTGATCCCGACCTGGACGCCGGGGCTGGTCGAGGTCCGTGCGTCCGCCGTCCCGGTCGCCGTCGGCACGAGACTGACCTTCGCCGGGCGATTCCTCGGTCGGGGATATGAGTCTTTGAGCGAGTGCGTCGCGGTGGAACCGGACGTTCGCTTTGCGACGGCGTCGCGCTCCGGCCCGTTTCACCTCGAGGTCGATCAGGCGCTACGCGCCGAGGGTGAAGCGACCATTCTCGTCAGCCGCTACCGAGGTGACAGCCGCGCGTTCTTCAAACTCGCAGAGCCGATCGTTCTCAACCTCGCAAAGCGGCTCTTCGAGAGCGCCAACGCGAATCTCAAAGCGCTGATCGAGGCTGACGCGCTCTGACGTCAGGGGTAGCGCGTGCGTGCGCGACGCGTGTAGGCTCGCCGGGAACCTTTTGCTCTCGAGGGAGGAATCGATGGGTGATGCAATAGTCGTCGGGACCGACGGCTCGGAGACCGCCAAGCGAGCGGTGGCCGAGGCGGCTCGGCTGGCCAAAGCGCTCGAGGCCGAGCTGCACGTGGTCTCGGCCTACGAGCCGCTGCGCGGCGCCCGGTCCGCGGACGGTAAGGAGATCGGGCCGCTGCCCGACGCGATCGTCGACTCGACGCTCGCGCAGGCCGCCGCCGTCGTACGGCTCGCCGAGGTGCCGGTTCAAACCCACGCCGTGCGAAGCGATCCGGCCGACGCCCTGATCGAGATCGCGGGCGAAGTCGGCGCGACGATGATCATCGTCGGCAATCAGGGGATGCACGGCGCCAAGCGCGTTCTCGGCAGCGTCCCGAACTCCGTTTCGCACAAGGCGCGCTGCAACGTGCTGATCGTGGCGACCGACTCGCGGTAGGAACGCTCAGCCCTGCGGGGCGACGGTGAACGACCAGGAGCCGCTGCCCTGGACGTTCACGTTCGAGTAGGTTCCGGGCGAGACGCTCGTCTGACCGCTCGTCGAGCTCGCGCCCTGTACCGCCAGCTGACCCGAGCCGCTGGAGCTGCTCGTGATGGTGAACGGCGTGCTGCTGCCGCAAGCCGCGCACGACCAGCGCACCTGCGAGGCCGAAGATACCGTCACCGTGCCGACGCTCTGGTTGCCCGAGCCGACGAACGTCTGCGTCGGCGAGGCAGAGGTTGCCGAGGAGGAGGTCGAGGCGGTGCTGGTCACGGTCGTCGTGTGAGTGGCCGTCACGGTCCTCGTCGGCGGCACGACGTGCGATGTCTGCTTCACGGTTACCGTGTGCGTCACGGCGGGCGCCGTAATCGTGTGGGTCTGAGCGTGGTCTGTGTGAGCGGTCGTGAGCGTCGTCTGGGTGGTCACCGTCGCCGGTCCGTTGGACGCCTGGGCGACAACCGTGCGCGTGCGCAGGGCGCCGGGGTTGTTGCTCTTTCCGGAGTTGCCGATCAGGTAGCCGAGCGCGCCACCGAGAGCCAGCATGAAGACGCCGACCGCGACGACCGCGATCTCGCGCTGCCACCAGACGGCGGGCGGCGCCAGCGGCTCCTCGCGCACATATCCCGGCGGCGGGGAGACCGGCTCGCGCGTCGCGAGCGGAGCGGTCGGCGGCTGAGCTCCACCGCCGGGGGACGGCGGAGGAGGGGGCGGCGGCGGCGGGTCGTTTGTGCTCACGAGATCGCCGCGCCTCCGCGGCCGCCTTGGCGCGCCATGCCGCGTTGTTACCCGCCGGTTATGCGGGGGAAACGCGCGGCGGTGTAGGCTCGCCGCGAAATGGACTCCCGCCCCGGCGAAGCGCTCGCCCAGGAAGAGGGATCCGACGCGCGGTCGGCGGGTGCGGCGGACGTCGTCATCGAGGTCTCCGAGCTTCGGATGTCCTACGACGGCGTCGATGCCGTCCAGGGGATCGCCCTCGAGGTGCGGCGCGGCGAGGTCGTTGCGTTCCTTGGGCCCAACGGCGCCGGCAAGACGACGACAGTCGAGATCCTCGAGGGGCACCGCCGGCGCACCGCCGGCTCGGTGCGCGTGCTGGGGGTCGACCCGCAGCACGCCGGGCGCGACTGGCGCGCTCGCGTCGGCGTGGTTCTTCAGCAGTCGCGCGTCGAGCCCGACCTCAACGTGCGCGAGTGCCTTCAGCTTTATGCGGGTTACTACCCCAGGCCGCGCCCGGTGGCCGACGTGATCGCGCTGGTCGGGCTCGACAAGCAGGCGGAGGTCCGGGGCGGGCTTCTGTCTGGAGGCCAGCAGCGGCGCATGGACGTCGCTCTGGCGCTGATCGGCGACCCCGAGCTGATCTTCCTCGATGAGCCGACAACCGGCTTCGATCCCTCCGCGCGGCGGGCCGCCTGGGAGATGATCGACGGCCTTCGCCGGCTCGGCCGCACGATCTTCCTGACGACGCATTACATGGATGAGGCCGAGGCGCTGGCCGACCGGATCATGGTCCTCAACGGCGGGCGGATCGTGGCCGAGGGAAGTCCGAGCACGCTTGGCGGGCGCGACCACGCCGCGTATCAGATCTCCTTCAGGCTGCCGGAGGGTGTCGCCGCCGATGCGCTTCCGCTGAGTGCCGAGGCGGGGGCGAACGGCCGCCACGTGGTGCACAGCGAGACGGTGATGGCCGCGCTCCACGAGCTGTCGGGCTGGGCGCTCGAGCGCGGCGTCGAGCTCGGCGACGTTGCGGTCCACCGCCCTTCGCTCGAGGACGTCTACCTGAGCCTGACGGAGCCCGGCTGATGGCTGACGCGGCCCTCGTCCTGCACCAGCTGCGCTACGACCTGCTGTCCACCCTTCGCAACCCGGCGAGCCGCTTCTTCGCGGTCGCCCTGCCGGTCATCTTCTTCGTGCTGCTGGCGTCGATCTTCGGCAACCACGCGCATTTCGTCGACGGCAACGCGGTCAAGAACTCGACCTACTACGTGCCGGGGATCTCGACGCTCGGCATCGTCGCCGTCTCGTTCGTGAACATGGTGATCACGATCACCGACCAGCGCGAGAGTGGCGTGCTGAAGCGGCGACGTTCGACGCCGGTGCCGGCGTGGGTGCTGATCGCCGGGCGCGCCCTGGCGGCGGTGATCCTCTCCTACGTCGTCGTGATCGTGCTGGTGGTGATCGGCCGGCTCGGATACGGCGTGCACCTTCCGAGCTCGACGATCCCGGCCTTCGCAATCGCCATCGCCGTGGGGGCGATCTGCTTCTGCTGCCTCTCCTACGCCCTCGCTAGCTTCATCCGCACGGCCGAGTCGGCGCAGCCGATCATCCAGGCGATCGTGCTGCCGCTGTACTTCATCTCGGGTGTGTTCATCCCCGCGGCGCAGCTGTCGGGGACGCTCAAGGACATCGCGAGCGTGTTCCCGGTGGAGCACCTCAACAACGCGCTGTTCGAGGCGTTCAACCCGGCGACGAAGGGCGCCGGGATCGCCGGCCACGACCTGCTGATCATCGCGATCTGGATGGCCGGCGGCCTGCTCATCGGGCTGTGGCGGTTCTCGTGGTCGCCACGGGCCCAATAGATCCACCATTCCATTGACAGGAGGAGACGATGGCCAGCAGCTTCAGCGTTTCGGTGTCGATGAGCGAAGCACCGGCGGCGGCCCAGGCCAAGGCGGTGAACGCGCTCGAGGATGCGGCCCGACGTGTCGGGCTTCGCCTGACGCGGCGCGGCGGCGGTGAGCTCGGCTATCGCCCACGCGTGCAGTTCCCGTTTCTTCTGATGCTGTGGCACTACCTCAGCGGTGAGCGGATGACGATTCGCTTCGAGGCCGGAGCGAGCGGTGGTACGACCGTCACGCTCTCGGGAGCGGTCGCCCGCGCCGCGCTTCCCGTCGCGAGTGATCCCGCGCACTGGGCCGATCCGCTCGGGGCGAGCGCGAGCGCGAGCCAGTCATGAGCGCGGCCACCCTGCCCGGCGTGTCCTATGCGGACTGGAGTGCGACGGCCGACACGCTGCACGCCCACACGCAGCTGCTCGGCAAGCTCGCCGTCGCGTTGGCGCCGCCCGAGCCGCAGCTCCAGCACGCCGCACTGCGCCTCACAGCACGCGGCTGGGAGACCGCGCCGCTGCCGGCACCGGACGGCTCGGGCGCCTTCGTCGCGCTGCTCGATCTGCGCGCGCACGAGGCCGCCGTCGAGCACTCGGGTGGGGCTAGGAGGCGCATCCCGCTGACGCCGGACCGGCCAGTCGGCGAGGTCACCCGCGATGTGCTCGCGGCGGTCGGCGAGCTGGTTGGAGCGGTCAGCATCGACCCGGCGCCGCAGGAGGTGCCATGGACCGCCCCGCTCGACAGCGACACCGACCACGCGAGCTACGACGAGACCGCCGTCGACTCGTACTTCGCGGCGGCGACAGCGGTCGCACTCGTCCTCGCGGAGTTCCGCGCGCCGTTTCGCGGGCGCGCGACGCCGGTCAACGCCTGGTGGGGCTCCTTCGACCTTGCTGTGAACCTCTTCTCCGGGCGTTCGGCCGACCCGCCGTCAGAGGACTTCATCATGCGCAACGCAATGGACTCCCAGGAGGTCGCGCTCGGCTGGTGGCCCGGCGACCAGCGCTACCCGCAAGCGGCGTTCTACTCCTACGCGCACCCGGCGCCGGAAGGCTACGGCGGTGCCGCGCTCGAACCCGACGGGGCTCGCTGGAACGCGTCGCTTGGCGAGTACATCTTCGACTGGGACGACGTGCGCTCGGCCGCCGACCCGCACGCCGCGGCGCTGCGCTTCGCCCGCTCGGCGTTCGAGCACGCCTGCGTGGCATGCGACTGGGACCCCACTCTCGCAGCGAGCGCCGCGGGCACGCCCCCGCCGGTTCGCTGAGGACGCGAGCGCAGCGGCAGCCTTCTGCGCCGCGCAGGGATGCGACGCCAGCCGACGCGGCGCGGGTCCAGGTCGGCCTCTAGACTCGGCACGATGATCGGAGCCGCCGCCGCTGACCGCTCGTGACCGTCGTTCACGTCCGCGGACCGCTGAAGAAGCTCGCCGGCGACCGTGGTGACCACGAGCTCACGGGATCGTCGGTCGCCGACGTCCTCGCCGAGCTCGAGCGACGTCACCCGGCGATCGAGGGGTGGATCGTCGACGAGCGCGGCAGGATCCGCCGCCACATCAACGTCTTCGTGAATGGGGAGCTCGCGCGGGAGGCGACCGCCGTGCGACCCGATGACCGTGTCGAAGTGATTCCCGCTATCTCCGGAGGGGTGCGATGACCGAGCTCGTAGTCGGCACAAAGAAGGGTCTGTTCGTGCTCGAGGGGGACGGGCCCGAAGCGTTCGAGATCACCGCGCGAGCTTTTGCCGGAGAGCAGGTCGAGTGCGGGATCCGCGACACCCGGACCGGCCGCGTCTTCGCGGCCGTCAACAACAGCTTCTACGGGCCAAAGCTGTGGTACACCGACGACCCCGCCGGCGAGTGGACGCAGGCCGACGGCCCGGCGCTGCCCGACGGCGGCGAGGAGGCGCTGGTGAGGATCTGGGTGATCGTCCCCGGCGAGCGCGACGGCCAGCTGTTCCTGGGCGGCGACCCGGGAGTGCTGTTTGAGAGCGACGACGCGGGAGCGAGCTGGCACCTCAACGAAGCGCTCTGGCAGGAGCCGTCCCGGCCGCGCTGGCAGCCCGGCGGCGGTGGGCTGTGCCTGCACTCGATCGTGCCCTGGCCGGGCGATCCCGACCGCGTGGCGGTCGCCGTGTCCGCCGCCGGGGTGTGGCTGACAGACGACGGCGGACGCTCCTGGCGGCAGGGGGTGGACGGCATCGTCGCTCGCTACCTGCCGGAGGAGGTCGAGGATCCGAACATGAGCCTGTGCATCCACCGCCTCGAGCGCGCCCCGAAGCGGCCCGAGCGGATGTTCCTGCAGTTCCACGGCGGCGTGTACCGCTCAGACGACGCGGGCGCGAGCTGGAGTGCGATCGGCGCCGGACTGCCCTCGGACTTCGGCTTCCCGCTCACCGTCGACCCGGCCGACCCCGACAGCGCCTACGTGATCCCGCTGCAGGGCGACTTCGATCGCGTCACCCCCGAGGGACGCGTGCGGGTCTATGAGACGCGCGATGCCGGGGCAAGCTGGGCGCCGCGCGGGGCGGGGCTGCCCGAGCACGGCGCCTACCTGACCGTCCTGCGCCGCGCCTTCGACCGCGCCGGCGAGGGCGGGACGCTCGAGCTCTACTTCGGCGCGACCTCGGGCGATGTGTTCGGGACCCGCGACGCGGGCGGGTCGTGGTTCACCGCGGCGACGCGGCTTCCACCGGTCTACTCGGTGACTGCCAGCGTCTGATCGCGCTCATAGGTGGGCTGAGATCAGCCCGCTCAGGAAGGCAATCAGCGGGCGTAGCGATCGAGGGATGTGACCCTCGACGACGCGGTCCTCGTGGTCGCCGGCGATCAGGGTGTACATCTCCTGCTTCTTCGGCACGGGCGCGTCGATGTGCAGGCGCTCGATGCCCGAGCTCGCGATGAGGTTGCGCAGGTGGGCGAGCTTGGGGGGGGTCAGCCGAAAGCGGTTGGGCTTGGGGATCTGCGTCTCGCCGATCACGACGATCACCGAGGCGTCGCCGTTGTCGTCGACGGACACCGACTGTGGCGTGATCTCGATCGGACGCACCTGCTGCATCGAGATGAGCTGGTTGCGCGACGGCCGCATCGAGCCCGCGGCCGGCACGGCGGCGAGGAGCACGAGCAGCGCCGCTGCCGCGCCGACGACATGGCTGCGTTCGATGGAGGCGTGTCTGCGAGTCGCTCGCGTGCCTCCAATGTCGCACATGCCGCGCAGCGCCGGCGGCGCTCAGAGCGTCGCGGCGCCTTCACACGGATTAATGCGCGGACAACGCGTGGTTCACGGCACCTTCACCAGCGCGCTCTAGCGTTGCCGGGCAGCGTGAGAGGGCCGTTCCGGGGAGGTCCCCCCTCGATCGCCAGCCTGTCAAGCAAAGGGATGGGGGCTTGGAATGTCGGCCACCGAGGGAACCACCGAGCACGACACCCGGCGAGACGTTGCGCTGATCGGCATTCGTCTGCTGGATGACGCCTACATGGCCTGGGCGGCTGCGGAGGGCGAGGCCGAGGAGAAGCTCGGGGCGTGGCTTGACTCGCGAGGGGCACAGAGCGCCCGTGCCTATCCGGCATACCGCGCGGCACTGGAGCGGGAGGAGGCCGCGGCGCGCGACCTGCAGCGACTGCACGAGATCAGCGCGTCGTATGGCAACGTCGTGATCGGCGCCGGCTAGCGCACCGTGCCGCACCGGCCGCCGGTCACGACGCCGGCTCGATCGCGTACTCCTCGTCGCTGACGTGCTCGCCCCAGGTGGCGAGGCCGCCGCTGCCGTCGACCTGCTGGATCGCCAGATGCGCCATGAAGCGGTCGGGGGCCGCGCCGTGCCAATGCTCCTCGCCGGGCTCGAAGAACACACGGTCACCCGGGCGAATCGCCTCGACGGGGCCGCCGCGGCGCTGGCAGCGCCCGACTCCCTCGGTCACGAAGATCGTCTGGCCGAGCGGATGGGTGTGCCAGGCCGTGCGAGCGCCCGGCGTGAAGTGAACGCTCGCGGCCTGCACGGTCGACGGCCCGGCCGGCACGGCGAGCGCGTCGACGTAGACCGATCCGGTGAACCAGTCGGCCGGGCCGACCAGCGTCTCGATGCTGCTTCGTGTGATCTCCACGTCGGTCTCCTTGTGCGCGGCTCAGCTGAAGTGCCAACCGCCGTCGATCTGGAGGGTCTGGCCGGTCATCCACGACGAGCGCTCCTCGCAGAGGAAGAGGATGCCGTGGGCGATGTCCTCAGCCGTCCCCGCGCGCTTGATCGACTGGTGGGCGATCGCGTTGGCGAACACCGGTGAGGTCTCGACGTCGGTCGCGGGGCCGTCGCCGAAGGCGTTCAATGCGGTGTCGGTTGGGATCAGGCCCGGCATCAGCACGTTGACGGTCACCCCGTCGGGGCCGACCTCCTTCGAGAGGACGCGGCTCAGGCCGATCACGCCGGCCTTGGTGGCGACGTAGGCGGGCAGCCCCGGGGCTCCGTTGTTGACGGTGCCTGAGGAGACGTTGACGATCCGGCCGTAGCGGCGCTCGCGCATCGGCGGCAGCGCGTGCTTGCAGCACAGGAACGTGGACTCGAGGTTGACCGCGAACAGGCGCTTCCAGCCGGCGAGCGTCTCCTCCTCGATGCTCGCGACCGGATAGATGCCGGCGAGGTTGACGAGGATGTCGATCTGGCCGTGGCGATCGAGCACGTCCGCGACCATCGCGATGACGTCGGCCTCATCGGTCACGTCGGCGCGCACGGAGTCGGCGCCGAGCTCCGCCGCGACGCTGGCCAGGCGCTCCTCGTCGAGGTCGACGAGAACGACGCCCGCACGCTCCGCGCTGAACGCGCGTGCCGTCGCGAGCCCGATGCCCGCGGCGCCTCCGGTGACAACCGCAACGCGTCCCGCAAACCGATCGCTCACAACAGGCTCCGCACGTTGGATCCGCTCAGGTCGCCGTCTGCCCGGAGAGGCGCCCGCGCGCGCTCGAGGACTCGCCGACGGGCACGGAACGACCCGCCTTGGCGAGCCCGTGCAGCGGCATGTTGCCGTACACCGCCTCGTATTCGCCGGCCCTGACGAGATAGGTCTCGTGCCAGATTCCCGTCCGCCCGCTTCTGCCGACACGGCGCCAGTAGGCGCGCCAGACCTCGAGATGGGGGTCGTCGGTGTCTTTCGCAAACGCCTCGAGCTGCTCGAAGGAGCGCCAGTATTGGACGATCGTCGGGAACCCCATCTCATAGGCCAGGAGGCCCTTGTCGGGGTTGGCAACGAGGTGATCGAGCATCGCCTTCATGCCGCGGCGGCGACCGCCGAGGTCGGCGAAGACCTGCGGAAGGCGCCACTTGCTGTTCGCACGTGCGCCAATCAGAAACACCACGAAGTCGCCGTCGATCTCCGCGGACATGCGTCGCCCAGCGATCTCGGCCATCGATCCCCTTTCTCCCGCGCCTTGATGTGCAAGGAGACGATAGACGCGATTCGCGTCGCAGGGCCTGCCCGCTCGCACAACCGATTGAACGCCGGCGGGAGCTTGGCTACGCTGATCGAATGGCCCGCGACGAGCATGTGCTGGCGCTGTGGGAAGCATGGTCGCGGGGCGACTTCGACGCACTCGCGACAGGGCTCGCGCCGGACGCACGGTGGCGCGCCGTCGAAGACGGGCCATGGAACTGCGCAGACCGCGCGCAGATCCTTGCGGTGATGCGCGAGAACCGCGAGGCTGGCCGCACTCCGAGCGGGACGATCGAGGAGATCACCGACCTCGGCGAGCGGACGCTGGTCGGCTTTCGCCCGGACCGCGAGCCGATGGACGGGTGGCCGCTGGACAACGGCATCCGTTACATGGTCCTGACATTCCAGGGCGATCTGGTGACCGAGATGAAGGGCTGCGCGAGCCGGCAGGTCGGGGTCGACTACGCGGCCACGTGACGCCACCGGCGCGGGTCTTGGGCGCGCGCCTTCAATGGACCGCCAGGGCGGCGGACGAGGGTAGGCCGCAAACGGGAGAGGTCAGCGTCAACCAGGCACTGTGATCACGCTACGCCTCGGCCCGGATGACCTCAGGCGCCTGCCGAAGGACCGTCGTCAGCGGCGCAGACGAACGCGCCGATGACGCTCAGCGCCTCGCCGGGCCGGTCGCGGAATACGCCGTGACCGGCACCTTCGAAGACCTCGAGGCGTGATCCGGGAATCCGATCGCGCATGTCCTCGTGGTCGGCCACCGTCGTGATCGGATCGAGCTCGCCGGCGAGGAGCGGGACAGGGCAGCGGATGCGCGGAGCTCATCCAGCCAGTCGTAGGTGAAGGCCTCGCCGCGGAAGAAGTGGAACCCGACCTCGTCGCGCCGAATGGTGCGCGCGAGAACGTCCGGGTGGCGCATAACGTTCCGCGTGTGAGCACCGCCACGAGCACGCCGGCTGACGATGCCGGCGAGGCGATCGGCCCGCCGGGCGCCTTCGAGCCGCGGGCGATCGCCCGATCGGTGGCCGGGATCGGCCTCTACGCCGGGGTGTTCGGCGCCACCTTTGGAGCGGTGTCGGTGGGGTCCCGGCTGAGCATCGCCCAGACGATGGCGTT
>DATBPB010000034.1:0-8032 GCA_036561565.1 Solirubrobacteraceae bacterium
GCGAGTAGCTGAACACGGCGGCGGTCAGGAGCAGCCAGCCGCCCCACACGATCAACGCGGCGCGCGTGCGGTCGGTTCGCGGCGCCGAGCGCGTCGTCCACAGGCCGGCGAGCAGCGCGATCAGCGCGGCCGGCAGAAGCCACGACGCCTGGCCGCCCATCACGTCGTTGAAGAGGCGCAGCGTCCCGCTCGGACCGCTGAAGCTCGTGCCGCCGCCGCCGCCGCCACCGCCGCCGCCCGGAGCGCTCGAGCCGAACAGCCGCTGGAAGCCGTTGTAGCCGAAGATCAGGTTGATGATGCTGTTGTCGGGCGAGCCGTCGACGAACGGTCGCGAGCCCGCCGGGAGCAGCGCGACGATCGCGACCCACCAGCCGCCGCTGACGATCATCGCCGCCAACGCGACGAGCGAGCCGCGGATGCGGCGGCGCAGCGTCGTCGGCGCGGCGAGCAGGTAGGCGGCGGCGAACGCCGGCACGACGATCAGCGCCTGGCCCATCTTCGTCAGGAACGCGAAGCCGAGCAGCGTGCCGGTCGCGACCAGCCAGCGCGTGCCGGCGGCCTCGATCGCGCGCGTCAGGCAGTAGGCGCTCGCGACGAGCGCCATCACGAGCAGCGCGTCGGGGTTGTTGAAGCGGAACATGAGCGCCGCCACGGGCGTCAGCGCGAGCACGAGTCCGGCTCCGAGCGCGGGCAGCGCGCCGAACCAGCGTTTCACCGCGGCGTGGAGGAGGCCGACCGCCGCGACGCCCTCGAGCGCCTGCGGCACGAGCATGCTCCAGCTGCTGAAGCCGAAGATCCGCCCCGCAGCGCCATCACCCAGATCGGGGCCGGCGGCTTGTCGGTCGTGATGAAGCTCGAGGAGTCCAGCGAGCCGAAGAAGAACGCCTTCCAGCTGCGCGTACCGGCCTGGACCGCCGCGGCGTAGAAGCTGTTGGCGTCGCCAAAGGCGCCGAGGTTCCACAGATAGGCGAGCGCCGTCAGCGCCAGCAGGGCGAACAGCGCCGCGTGCGCGCGGCGCTCGCCGGCGGTCGCTTCGCGGGGCGCCACAGCGTTCGGGCCGCGAGTTGGGGCGAGACGGTGGTGCTCATCGGGTGCCTGCGTTCGGGCGGTCGTGATCGCGGCGATCTTGGGGCGCGCTCCTTTGTCGCCCCTGCGCGAAGACTGAGCGCTTGCTGAGAGCGCTTCTTCGCTACGCTCGGCGGGCGAGATGAGCGCCGCCTGCGAGCACCTCGACAGCATCGACCTGGGCGTCGAGCCCGACAGCCACGCCGGCTGCTCGGACTGCCTGGCGATCGGCGCGACGTGGGTGCACCTGCGCGAGTGCATGAGCTGCGGTCACGTCGCCTGCTGCGACTCGAGCCCCAACCAGCACGCGACGCGCCACCACCGCGCGACGGGCCACCCGGTGATCCGTTCGCTCGAGCCGGGCGAGCGCTGGCTGTGGTGCTACGTGGACGAGCTCGCGTTCACGATCGACTAGGCACCGGCGGGCACCGCCGTGTGCGCGTCGATGAACGACAGCGTGCGCTGCCAGGCGTCGTCGGAGGCGCCCTGGAACTCCTCGTGGAGGCGGTCGAAGAAGCTGTGCGGCGCGCCGTCGAAGGTGACGACCTCGTGCTCGACACCCGCCGCGCTCAGCGCGGCGTCGAAGGCCTCGTTGACGTCCGCGCCGATGTGCGCGTCGGCGCCGGCCTGCAGGGCGAGGATCGGCGCGCTCATCGCGTCCACCGCGGCGATCGGCCCCGGGTCGCCGTTGCGCTCGCCCGGCATGCCGTAGAAGCCGACCGCACCCGCCAGGCCGTGCCCGCCCGCCGAGGCCAGCCACGAGTTGCGCCCGCCGAAGCAGAACCCGACGGTGAAGACGCTGTCCACGCCGCGCGAGCGCAGCTGCTCGACGGCGGCGCCGACGTCGGCCTGGACGCCGGCCGGCGTCGTCCGCGCGACGTGGTCCATGTAGGGGAAGTCGTCGTCGCGCTTCGAGACGCCGGCGCTTCGGCCGAAGTAGTCGATCGCGACCGCCGCGTAGCCGCGCTCGGCGAAGCGCAGCGCCAGCTCCTCGTAGAAGCGGTAGAGGCCGCGCACGTCGGGCAGGATCACGACGCCGGCACGCGCCCGCTCGCCGGGTGTGGCCACGAAGGCGGCGAAGTCGTTGCCGTCGGCCGCGGCCAGCACGACGTCCTCGTGGTTGACCGCGGCGCCGGCGATGACGGGGATCGGCGGCGCGGAATCCGGCTCGTGGCACATGCGGGGCTCCTCTGCGTTGGTTTGGCGGATCGTAGATAACGTGGCCGCGATGCTGCTGCCACCGTCCGCGCGGGCCGAGGCCTGGGCCGTGTCCTTCCCCGACGGCCGGCTGACGCACGCCCAGCTCGACGGCGCCGCGGCGGAGCTTGCCGAGCGCCTGCCGGACGGCGACGCGCCGCTGGCGCTGTGGGGCGCGCCGCGCGTCGCGACCGCCGTCGCGCTCGTGGCCGGCCTGCGCGCGGGTCGCCGGCTCGTCCCGATCGATCCGCGCTCGGGACCGCGCGAGCTCGAGCGGATCGTCGAGGTCAGCGGGTCGGCCGCCCTGCTCGGGCCGCCGGGCGTCGCGATCGGCGACCTGACGACGATCTCGCCCCGCCCCGGCGGCGCCGCGCGAGCGGCGCGCGATCGTTCGCACGCCGGCGGGCTGATCGTCTTCACGAGCGGAACGACCGGGCCGTCGAAGGGGGTCGTCCTGTCCTCGGCCGCGGTCGCGGCGAACCTCGACTCGCTGGCGAAGGCTTGGGAGTGGAGCGCCCGCGACGTGCTCGTCCACGCGCTGCCGCTCTACCACGCGCATGGCCTGGTGCTCGCAACGCTCGGGTCGCTTCGCCTCGGCGGCGAGGTCCGCCACGCCGGCGAGTTCGATCCCGCCGCGCTCGCGCGCGAGCTGGCCGGCGAGGCGACGATGCTGTTCGCGGTGCCGACGATGTACCGCCGCCTCGCCGATGCCGCCGAGCGCGACCCGTCGCTCGCGCGAGCGCTCGGCTGCGCGCGCCTGCTGGTGTCGGGATCGGCGGCGCTGGCGGCGTCCGAGCACGCCCGCTTCGAGCGACTGACGGGGCAGCGGATCGTCGAGCGCTACGGGATGAGCGAGACGCTGATGATCGCCGCCGTCCGCGCTCGCGGCGAGCGCCGGCCGGGTCACGTCGGCCCGCCGCTCGACGGCGTCGAGGTGCGCCTCGTCGGCGAGGACGGCGTCGAGGTCGCACACGACGGGGAGTCGATCGGCGAGCTCTGGGTGCGCGGCCCGTCGCTGTTCGACGGCTACCTCGGGCAGCAGCTCGAGACCGAGGCCTCGTTTCGAGACGGATGGTTCCTCACCGGCGACCTCGGCGTGCGGACGGCGGACGGCTACCTGCGCCTCGTCGGCCGCCGCGGCGCCGACCTGATCAAGACCGGCGGCTACCGCGTCGGCGCCGGCGAGGTCGAATCGGCGTTGCTCGAGCACGAGGCGGTCGCCGAGGCGGCCGTGCTCGGCGTCGCCGACGCAGACCTCGGCGAGCGGATCGTCGCCTGGGTGGTCGCCCGCGCGGACCGCCCGTCGCCGACCGAGCGAGACCTGATCGATCACGTCGCGCGGACGCTGACGGCGCACAAGCGGCCGCGCGAGGTGCGCTTCGTCAGCGAGCTGCCGCGCAACCAGCTGGGCAAGCTCCGCAAGGGCCTGCTGCGGGGCTGACAACACCGCGGCGGCCGCAAGGGTTTCGCGCCGCCACAACTGCGAAACATGCAATTTGCGGGAATCTTCGGCGTGCGAGTGCGGTGCCGAATCCTGCGGGCGTCGGCGGCGCATGCTAGATTGCCGCGCACACAGAGCCGAATCCCTGGCACGGCGCCGGGGAACCGGGGAACCAAGTGGTTGGGGCGAATCTCGCGGAGGTCCGCGAGAAGCGCTGCTCTTTCAGCGCGAGCCCGTCAGCTAACCCGGGAGGCTTCAGAGAGAGGTCTTTGTGCGGCTGCGGTACGTCGGCAGCGTTGGAAGTGCCCTATTGGCAATTGCCACGTTCGCCCCGACGGCGCTCGCAGACTCCTCGGGGGGCGGAACCGACGCCGGCGGCGCCACGGCCCCGGTCGGTGCGACCGGCCCGACCGGTGCGACGGGCGCGACCGGACCCTCCGGCGGCCCCGGCACGGCGACCATCCCGGCGCCGCCCGGCACCCAGTCCGCGCCGGCCAAGGCGCCGATCGTCCTCGGCAAGAACCAGGCCGCCGACGCCGTCTACCGCGGACCGGTGTTCGTCCAGGTCGCCGGCGGCGCGCTCGAGCCCTACGTGCCGCACACGGTCGTCGCGAGCGTCAGCGGCGGGACCGTCGCCGGGGTCCCGACGAGCGGCCTGCCGCGCCTCGTCGTGCCCGGCGATCGCGCCGAGATCATCAACGGGATAGCCGCCGCCCCCGAGGCCGCACCGCCGGCCGTCAAGCGGATCATCTGGGCCGCCAACAAGATCATCGGCCGCCCGTACGTCTTCGGCGGCGGCCACCGGTCGTTCCTCTCAAACGGCTATGACTGCTCGGGCACCGTCTCGTTCGCGCTCCACGGCGCGCGGCTGCTGAAGTCGCCGCTCGATTCGAGCGAGTTCATGGATTGGGGGAACGGCGGCCAGGGTCAGTGGGTCACGATCCTGACGAACCCCGCCCACGCCTATCTCGACATCGCAGGATTACGCCTCGACACAAGCGCCGCCGACGACCCGTCGAACCAGCAGGGTCCCCGCTGGCGACCGCTGCGCCCCGCAAATGGCGGCTACCGGATCCGCCACCCGTTCGGGCTCTAGTCGATCAGCCGTTTCTGCAGGCGCCAGATCGCCAGGCGCCACATCAGCAGGGAGAACGCGAGCGGCCGGCGTGCGCCAGATCGGCTGTCGCCAGCCGGCCCAGCGCGGAGTCGCGGACGAGCTGACGCAGTGGTAGAGCGGGTTGAACTTGGCCGCGACGCCGGCAGCGATGATCTCGCCGGCGTCGGCCAGCGTCTGGGCGGTCGGCATCCGCATCGTCGCCGACTTGCCCGCGCCGTTCGGTCCGAGCAGCCCGAAGCAGACGCCGGGCTCGACCGCCAGCTCGAGTGAGTCGACGGCGGTGATCGGGCCGTAGCGCTTGACCGCGCCACCGATGTCGATCGCGAGGTCGGGCATCGGCAGGCGAGCATACGGGGGCCGGGGGCCCGGCCCACTAGGCTGTCGGAATGAACGAGTCGACACTGATGACCGCCGAGGACCACGCCGCGCTGACCGCCGAGCTCGAGACGCTCGAGGGGGAGGGCCGCCGGGCGATGGCCGCGCGGATCAAGACGGCGCGCGAGTGGGGGGACCTCAAGGAGAACTCCGAGTACCACGACGCCAAGAACGATCAGGCGCATCTGGAGACGAAGATCGCGCTGCTGCGCGACCGCCTCACGCGCGCGAAGATCGTCGAGGGGGAGCCCGAGCGGGCGGGCGTCGTCGCCTTCGGCTCGACGGTGCACGTTCGCGACGAGGACGGGCGCGAGCGGAGCTTCGAGATCGTCAGCACCCAGTCCGCCGACCCCGCGAGCGGCAAGATCTCCGTCGAGTCGCCCGTGGCGCGGGCGCTGGTCGGGGTGGAGGTCGGCGGCCAGGCTCACGTGACGCTGCCACGCGGCTCGCAGCGCTACACCGTGCTCAGCGTCGAGTGACGGCGAGCGTGTAGGTCAGCCACTCGCTGCGCTGCGCCGCGAAGCTGTCGTACACCGACTGGGCGCGGGTGTTGGACGGCGCCGTCTGCCACTCGAGCAACGGCACGTCGCGGGCCGCGCATTCGGCCTCGCAGGCGCGGATCAGCGCCGCGCCGAGGCCGCCGCGGCGGGCGTGGGGGGCGACGTAGAGGTCGTTCATGATCGCGATCGCACTCGCCGAGAGCGTCGAATAGGACCAGAAGATCGTCGCGAAGCCGAGCGGCGAGCGGTCCTCGTCGGCGCGGGCGATCAGCTGCAGGCCCGCGCTGTCGGGGTGCTCGATCAGCGTGCGGCTGAGGGCCAGCAGCGCGTCATCGCTCGGCGCGACCTCGTAGAAGTCGCAGTACCCGCGCAGCAGCGGGAGCAGCTCGTCGAGGTCGCGCTCGCCGACGCGCTCGATCACGTCGTGGCGTGCCCGGCGAAGTGCTCGTCGAGGATCGCCGGGTCGGCGGTCTGCGGCCGGCGCTTGAAGAACTGGGGCATGAACGCCCACTGGGCGGCCAGGAAGACGAGGCCGAGCAGCAGCCCGCCGATGCCGATCACGATCGGCAGCTGGACGCCGAGTATCGGCGGGGAGTAATTGGCGTTGGGCTTGCTGACGTTGACGAACGACTTGACGAAGATTGCCGCCATCAGGCCGAAGCCTGCAAGCGGGACCACGCCGACGAAGAAGAACCTGCGCACGCTCTTGAACAGCTCGCGGCGGAAGTAGACCGCGCAGGCGAGGCCCGTGAAGCCGTAGTAGAAGAGGATCGCGAAGCCGAGGCCCGTGATCGAGTCGCCGAGGGCGTTGGACGGCGAGGAGGTCAGCAGCAGCCCGACGGTCCAGACGATCGAGATGCCGCCCATCGCGAGTGTCGAGACGCTCGGCGTCTTGTAGCGCGGGTGACAGCGCGCGAAGGCCTTCGGCAACGCGCCCCAGCTGGCCATCGAGATCGTCGTTCGCGCCGTCGGCAGGATCGTCGTCTGCGTCGACGCCGACGCCGAGGTGAGCACCGAGAACAGCAGCAGCTTGTCGAGGATGCCGCCGCCGAAGACGCGCTTGCCGAGCACGCTGAGGACGTCGCCCTGGTTGTTGACGAGGTACTGCGTCCCGTGATCGGCCTGAGCGGCGGTCGTCACGAGCACGTAGATCAGCACGAGCAGGACGGTCGAGAGGACCGCCGCGCGACCGGGTCCGTCATGTGGGTTCTCGGATTCCTCGTTGACCGCCACGCCGGAGTCCCACCCCCAGTAGATGAATATTCCGAGCAGGATCCCGCCGACCATCGGCGTGAAGCCCAGCGAGAAGGGGTTGAACCAGTCGAACCGCGGCTTGATCGAACCGCTCAGGCCGCCGTAGGTGTTGGCCAGCGCGACGACCGAGAAGATCCCGAGGATCGCGCACTCGATGCCGAGCAGCGCGGTCTGCAGGTGCGCCGAGAGCTCGATGCCGCGGTAGCAGATCCACGTCATCAGGGCGATCCAGACGACCGAGCCGATGATGATCGCGGTCGTCGAGTTCTGGGCCGAGGTCCAGCCGACGAGCGAGAAGGTGTAGGTGGAGGCGATGTCCGCCAGCGACGCCATCACGATCACGTCGGCCAGGAAGATCGCCCAGCCGTTGATCCAGCCCATCTGCGGCCCCATCGATCGCGTCACCCACGCGAAGCTCGTCCCCGCGTCGGGATCGGCGAGGTTGAGGAAGCGATACGCCGCGGCGATGAAGAGCATCGGGATGAACGAGACGATCAGCACGGCCGGTGCGTGCGTGGTGATCCCCTTGACCGCCACGATGAAGCCGAGCGTCGTCGCGAGGCTGTAGGCCGGCGCGGTCGACGCGACGGCGATGACGACGTTCGAGACATACCCGATCGCGCCCGTCTTGAGACCCTTTGCCCCGGGGGCGCTCGTATCGATCGGCGATCCCTCGCCTCCGATCACCACTGATTCCACGTTCGCCCTCCTCCTCGTGCAGGGATCCGCAACGCTAGACCCCGACCCCCGCGACCGCAAGGTGCGGATCCGAACAAACCGAGACGGTGCGACTGGACAAATCGGCTAATCGACGGCCACGTGACGCTCCGTTCCGCAGCTTGCGGCGATCCGGAACGGGCGCTAGCCTAGACAGATCGGAGCAATACTCTCGCGAAACGGAGCCATCTCATGACCGGGACCGCGGTCGGCCCATACTCGGCGACGGAACTCTCTGTGGCGGCGCGCCGCCACCTCTGGATGCATTTCACGCGCCTGGGGTCGGATCCCGACGCGCCGGTGCCGATCATCGTGTCCGGCGAGGGGTGCTACGTGTACGACGCCGACGGGCGCCGCTACCTCGAC
>DATBPB010000035.1:0-14503 GCA_036561565.1 Solirubrobacteraceae bacterium
AAGGCTGCGAGCGCGAACAGGCCCGCCAACGCCAGCCACAGTGCGACGAACCGCCGCCGTCCAGGCTCGGCCGCGCTGGAGAACGCGGCGGCCAGCAGCGGCGCCACGACGACGCCGCCCGTGTACTTGGTGGCCGCCGCCAGCCCGAGGCCGAGGCCTGCGACCGCGAAGTCGCGCTTGCGACCGAAGCGCGCGATGCCGGCGCTGCCCCACAGCGACAGGCACGCCGGCGCCAGCATCGGCGAGTCGTTGAGCGCGAGCTTGCCGTAGAAGACCGGTAGGAACGCGACAGCCATCACGGCGCAGGCGATCAGCCCCGTGCGCCGGTCGAACAGGCGCGCGCCGGCGAGGTAGAGCAGCCACACCGCGAGCGTGCCGAGGACCGCGGAGGTGACGCGCGCGGCGACCCAGATCTGCGTCGAGTCACCGGAGCGGTAGATGTGGAGCGCGCGGGAGCCGAAGCCGAGCTTGAAGACGCCGGCAAGCACGTAGGTGTAGGCCGGCGGGTTGGCGAAGTAGCCGCTCGGGTCGAGGTTGCCGTGGAGCATCCCGATCGCGAAGGGCACGAAATGCTGCGCCTCGTCGACGTTGTAGGCCCACGGCAGGCCGCTGCCGTCACCCCACAGCCGCAGCGCGGCCGCAACCGCGATCACCACCACGACGGCGCAGGCATAACGCGGGTCCAGGCGGCGGGCGCCTTCGCGGTCGACGCCGCCGTTCCAGCGCCGCCGGTCGTTCGCGCGCTGGCGAAGGTCCCAGCGGCGCCAGGCTCCGGTCAACAGCTCGCGTAGGCGGCGTAGTACGGCGTGTGGGCGAGCTTGACGAAGGCGGGCGCGCCCTTGAGAAAGCCGACATTGGGGATCTGAACGAAGGGGCTGTCGTTGGGGTCGGCGAGCCCGTAGCGGGCGACGGCGAGCGCCAGCGGAAAGATCGCGACGCCATGCTGCATCTCGCGATAGAGGCGATTGTCTCCGCGTCTGCTCAACAGCAGCGCGTAGGCTCGGTCGATCACCTGGGCGCCGTTGAGGTTGAGGATCAGCCGCAGGTCGGGCACGAGCTTGTGGTCGGGCACCGACACCGGCCCGCAGGCGAGGTCACGCTGCACCGTCGGCTCGTGCAGGATCGCGACGAGCGAGGTCTGGCCGGTGTTGCGGAAGCCGAGCTCGGTTTCGATCTTGCCGACGCTAAGCGTGCTGGCCGCTAGATAGGTGCCGATCACGGCGAGCACGAGCGCGCCCACCGCCCACACCCGCCGCAGCAACCCGCGCTCGAGCATCGTCCAGCCGCTCAGCGCGAAGGCGCAGAAGATCAGGATCATGACCGCCGGCATCAGCAGGTAACGGTCGATCACCGACAGCCCGGCGCCGGCGAGCACGACGAAGGTGCCGATGCCGCCGAAAAGCACAACGAGGGGCGCCGCCATCCGGCGCGGCACGAGCCACGCGCTGAGCACGATCCCGCCGATCGCGCCGGCGACGACCGCCGACTTGGTCAGCACGATCAAATAATGCATCAGCGTGCCGGGTAGCTGCGACAGCGGCACTGTGCGCCCGAGCGCGACGGCGGTGTCCTGCGTGCTGTGCAGCGAGTGCAGCGGCTGGCCGGTCACGACCCAGTCCAGCGCGACCCACAGCAGCGGCCCGGCGGCGATTATCAGCGCCCAGCGCAAGAGCTGGATGCGACTGGCCTTCGGCACACACCACAGCCAGTAGAGGCCGGCCAGCAGCCAGGCGTCGGGTCTGATCAGCTCCGCCACGAGCAGCACGGCGAAGACGAGCGTTCCGCGCCTCGGCCGCTCGATCTCAAAGGCCGCGGCCCAGACGATCGCGGCGCAGTAGGTCAGGTCGACGTAGCCGCGCGCGGCGAGGAACATGAAATTGAAGCGGGTCATCAGCAGCGCGACCGCGGTGGCCGCGACGATCGGCGTGAAGGCTGTGCGCGTCAGCCGGTAGACCCCCCACACCAGCAACATGAAGGAGACGACGGCGCAGAGCACGGCGAGGCGCTGCTCGGCGTTGGCGAAGATCGACATCACCACGCCCCAGCCGATCGCCAGCGGGTGTTCGGTCGGCCCGTCGAAGACCGTGAAGGACGGCAGCTGGCCGTGAGCGATCTCGCGGCCCCAGAGCAGGTAGTACTGGGTGTCGTAGATCGGGTAGGTCGGGATCAGCAGGAAGCCGGTCAGCGCGCCCACACACAGCAAGCAGAACGCGACCTTCGCCCAGCGCGCGGGCGGCACGCCCGCAAGCCGGTCGCGCAGCGACAACGGCGCGGCGGGCGCGCTTGACGCACCGAGCAGTTGGCTCAACGCGCCGGCGCCCCGGCCCGCGTCGATGGCGCGCTGGGCGGCCGCGCGGGCGGCGTGGTCGGGCAGGCTCTGAGCATCAGAGGAACGCATCCGCGGAGCGTGAGCGCTCGCCGGCCAAGTTTGCGGCCGCTCGCTCTGGGATACTGGGCGGCCAGTTTACGGCACCGTCGTGGACGGAAGTGAAGCCGCACACGATGAAGCTGATCATCCAGATCCCCTGCAAGGACGAAGCCGAGCAACTCCCGGCGACGCTTGCCGACCTCCCGCGCGAGCTTCCCGGCTTCGACTCGATCGAGGTCCTGGTCGTCGACGACGGTTCGACTGACGACACGATCGCCGTCGCTCGCCGCCATGGCGTCCACCACATCGTCCGCCTGACCAACAACAAGGGGCTCGCCAGCGCCTTCCAGGCCGGGATGGACGCGGCCCTGAAGCTCGGCGCCGATGTGGTCGTCAACACCGACGCCGACAACCAATACCGCGGGGAGGACATCTCGAAGCTCGTGGAGCCGATCGTCGCGGGTAACGCGGACATGGTGATCGGTGACCGCGACGTGCTCTCGATCGATCACTTCTCGCCGCTCAAGAAGCGCCTGCAGAGGATCGGCTCGCGCGTCGTCCGCGCCGCCTCCTCGACGGCCGTGCCCGACACGACCTCCGGGTTTCGCGCCTACAACCGCGAGGCGGCGCTGCAGATCATGATCGTCTCGCGCTTCACGTACACGCTCGAATCGATCATCCAGTCCGGCAAGCAGCTGGTCGCCATCGACCACGTTCCGATCCGCACCAATGCGCGCACGCGCGAGTCGCGGCTGTTCCCGTCGATGTGGTCCTACGTGCGCCGCAACGCGATCTCGATCTTCCGCATCTACACCCAGTACGAGCCGCTGCGCGTGTTCCTCAGCGCGGCCGCGATCCTGCTGCTCGCGGCCGCCGGGGTGTGGATTCGCTTCGTCGTCGCCTACGCACAGGGCAAGGGCTCCGGGCACGTCCAGTCGCTGATCCTCGGCGCGGTCCTCTTCAACGCTGGCGTCGTGGTCGCCGCGCTGGGGGTGATCGGCGACCTGCTCAGCGCGCAGCGCACGATGATCCAGCGCACGCACGAGCGCGTCAGGCGGATCGAGCTCCACCTGGGCATCCCGCCGTCGCACTACGAGCCGCTCGCGCCGCCCGCCGAGGAGTCCCCGAACGGCCGCCACTCCGACAGCCCGGCGCCGGTCCGCGAGGTCGGTCAGTGACGTCGGTCACGCGCTCCGCCGAGGGCGTCGTCACGGGCAACACCTACGACAAGTACAACACGCGCAACCCGCTCGCACGGGCTCTGCAGAGCGGATTCGAGCGTAACGTCGACGACCTCTTCCGATCGGCTGAGCCCGCGTCGCTGCTCGACGTCGGCTGTGGCGAGGGCGTCCTCACGCAGCGCTGGGCGAAGCTGCTCGAGCCCCGACGGGTGGTCGGGATCGACCTCGACGACCCGCTGATCGCCGCCGAGTGGGCGCGGCGACCGGCCCCCAACCTGACCTACACGCCGCAGCGCGCCGAGGACGTCCCGTGGCCCTTCGAGGACGGCGAGTTCGACCTCGTCACCGCGATCGAGGTCCTCGAGCACGTGCCCGACCCGGCCGCGACGGTCGCCGAGATGGCGCGCTGCGCGGCGCGGCACGTGCTCGTCTCGGTCCCCCGCGAGCCGCTCTGGCGCGCCGTCAACGTCGCGCGCGGGGCCTACCTGCGCGAGCTCGGCAACACCCCCGGTCACGTCAACCACTTTTCGAAGGCGGCGATCAAATCGCTCTGCGCCCAACACGGCGAGGTGATCGAGACCCGCTCGCCGTTCCCCTGGACGATGGTGCTTGTCCGCATCTGAGCGCGCCGCGCCGTCGTATGCGAGCGGCGCGCGGATGCTGTCGATCGGGATCGCCTCAACGGGCGTCCTGACGTTCGCCTACTTCGCCGTCGCGAGCCACCTCCTGCACGCGGACCGCGCGCGCTATGACGACATCGCCGAGCTGTGGTCGGTGATGTTCGTGATCATCTGCGTCATCTACCGCCCGATCGAGCAGCTGCTGTCGCGGACGATCGCGCAGCGGCGGGCGCGCGGGATCGAACGCCACCCGCTGCGGGTGCCGGGCGCGATCCAGGCCGCCTTCGCGCTCGTCTTCCTCGCCGTCGCGCTGCCGCTGCACTCGGAGGTCTCGCAGCGCGTGCTGCACTCGACCACGCTGTACTGGATCCTCGTGGTCGGGATCGTCGCCTACGCCGCGAGCTACTTCGCGCGCGGCTGGCTGGCGGGCCACAAGTACTTCGCGCTCTACGGCGGGCTGGTCTTCATGGAGTCGGCGTCGCGGCTGGCGTTCGCGCTGGTCGCCGCGGCCGGGCTGACGCACGGGCAGTCGGCGATCGCGCTCGGCATCGCCGCCGCGCCGTTCGTCTCGCTGGTCGTCGTCCCGGCGGCCTTCGCGACCCGCGCGCAGCGCTCCGTCGCCGTCGTCGACCTCAGCGACGCGGCGCTCGAGGGGCCCGCCGCGGAGGGGATCGAGGAGGCCTCGAGCGAGCTCTCGATCCGTCACGGCGGGCGCTTCGCGATCTCGGTCTCGGGCATCCAACTCGCCGAGCAGACGCTGCTCAACGCCGCCGTGCTGACCGTCGCGGCGACGACCGCCTCGACGAGCGGGCTGACCGGCGCGGTCTTCGACCTGCTGCTGATCACGCGCGCGCCGCTCCAGCTGTTCCAGGCGATCCAGACCTCGCTCCTGCCCCACCTCGCGGGGCTCGAGGTGACCGAGGGCCGCGCCGCGTTCGCGCGCGCGATCCGCCTGACGGTGCTCGCGATCGCCGCGTTCGCGGTCGCCGTGGCGCTCGGCCTGCTGGCCGTCGGGCCGTTCGCGATGCATCACGTGTTCGGCTACGACTACGGCTACGACCGGCTCGGCCTGGCGCTCGTCGCCGTCGGGATGGGCCTGCATCTGTGCGCCGGGGCGCTCAACCAGGCGGCGCTGGCACGCGGCCAGGCGGGGATCGCCGCGGCGCTGTGGCTCGCCGCCGCCGCCGCATTCGTCGCCTGGATGCTGATCGGCGCCGTCGCAGACCAGGTCCTTCGCACCGAGGTCGGCTACAGCGCCGCCGCCGGCCTGCTCGCGCTGGCGCTGCTCGCGCTCTACCGCCGGGGATCGCCGACGGCCTCGGCGATCGCGGCGTAGGCCGAGGCCGGGTCGCCGGCGCCGAAGACCGCCGTGCCGGCGACGAACACCCGCGCGCCCGCGGCGCGGCAGCGGGCGCCGGTGTCGACCTCGATGCCGCCGTCGACCTCGATCGGCACGGCCTCGCCGAGCAGCGCATGGGCGCGCTCGATCCGCGCGATCGAAGCCTCGATGAAGGACTGCCCGCCCCAGCCGGGGTTGACGGTCATGCAGAGCGCGAGGTCGAGCCGCTCGGCCACCTCGGCGAGGATCTCGACCGGCGTCGACGGGCACAGCGCGAGACCGGCGGCAGCCCCCGCCGAGCGGATCGCGCTGAGCGCGTAGTCGAGATGCGGCGTCGCCTCGGCATGGATCGTGATCAGGTCCGCGCCGGCTTCGGCGAAGGCCGCGATCTGGCTCTCGGGGCGCTCGATCATCAGGTGCGCCTCGAGCATCGCCCCGGCGGCGTGAACGCGCTCGCGCAGCCCGGCGAGCACCAGCGGCCCCATCGTGATCGGCGGCACGAAATGGCCGTCCATCACGTCGACGTGGATCACGCGCGCGCCGGCGTCGAGAACCGCCTGAACCTGCTCGCCGAGGCTGTCGAAGTCGGCCGCCAGGATCGAAGGGGCGACCCGCGGCTGCTCCTCGAGCGCCGCCGTCATATCTCGCGCAGCATGCTGCCGCCGCAGACGTTGCACATCACGATCGCCGTGCTGGCCATCCGCACGATCGTCGAGTGCTCGCCGCAGTCGGGGCACACCGAGACGAGCTCGAAGCGGTGCAGGCAGTACACGCAGCGGTAGCGCCCGGGCAGATTCGTCGGACGGAGCCAGGGCTCGCCGCAGTGCGGGCACTTCGGCGCGAGCTCGACGGTCTCGCTCATCGGCTACACGCGCGCGAACGCCGCGATGAAGAAGCCGTCGCTGCCCTGGACGTCGGCCAGCCCAAGCAGCACGTTCGGCGCGCGCGGATGGGCCCAGGCCGGGTGGCTCGCCTGCAGGTCCACCGCTTCGAAGTCGGGGTGCGCATCGAGGAACTCTCCGATCTGGTCCTCATTCTCGGCCACCGACACCGTGCACGTCGAGTAGACGAGCCGGCCCCCCGGCGCGCAGGCGGTCGCCGCCGCGGACAATAGCCGGGCCTGCTCCTCTGCGAGCGCGCGCACGGAATCCGCCGAGACCCGCCAGCGCAGGTCCGGGCGCGAGTGAAGCGTGCCAAGGCCCGAGCACGGCGCGTCTACGAGGACCCGCGCAAAGCGCTCTGCGACGCGGCGCGGGCGGGTCGCGTCGCTCACCTCGACGGTCACGTTGGCGGCGCCCATCCGCTGCGCGGTCCGGTGCAGCGCCCGCGCTCGGCCGGCGTGGCGCTCGACGGCGACCACCTCGCCGGAGGCGGCCATCAGCGCCGCCATGTGCGTCGTCTTGGCGCCCGGCGCGGCGCAGAGGTCGAGGACGCGCTCGCCGGCCGCCGGCTCCAGGCAGTGGGCGACCATCATCGACGCCCGCGACTGCGGCATCAGCGCCCCGGAGCGCCACAGCGGCGAGCCGTAGGCGTCGAACGGCTCCAGCGCGACGACCGCTTCAGGCGGCTCGCCGCCGAGGCGGGCATCGACGCCGAGCAGAGCGATCAGCGCCGCGGCACCCTCGACGCGCAGCGTGTTGGCGCGCAGCGCGCTCTCCGCCGGCTCGTTGATGCGCGCCAGCAGCGAGCGCGCCCCCTCACCACCGAGCGCCTCCCACCAGCGCTCGGTGATCCACAGCGGCATCGAGTGCGCGAGCGACGCCCCGGCCGGATCCGCGTCGCTCAGCGACTCCACGAGCTCGCGCCCCTCGCGGGCGACGCGGCGCAGGACGGCGTTGACGAGGGCGTGGCCGTGCGCGCGCTTGACGAGCTCGACGGCGTCGTTGACCGCCGCGTGCGCGGCGCTGCCGGCGTAGAGCAGCTCGAAGCAGCCCAGGCGAAGCGCGGCGAGCAGCGGGGCGTCGATGCGCGCGCTCGGCCGACCGGCGACGGTCTCGATCACGTGATCGAGCGTCAGGCGTCGCTGGACGGTCCCGTAGGCCAGGTGCTGGGCGAGCGCGCGGTCGCGCGCGGACAGCGCGGCCGCGGCGGTGTGGAAAGCGCGATCCGTGAAGGCGCCCTGCTCGAAGGTCCGGCGAATGACCCTGTAGGCGGCGGCGCGCGCCTCAGACGGCATGGCCGCGCAGGTAGGCCGCCGCGTCCATCTCGCGCCCGCCGGGAGGCTTGACCGCCAGCAGCTCGAGCGTGCCCTCGGCGGTGCCGAGAAACAGCCGGCCGTCGCGCGCCTCGGTCGCGCCCCGATCGAGCGCCGGCCCGCCGACCCGCGCAGCCGAGACGCCGAGGCCGCTCGCGAGGCGCGCCCCGATGTGGGGGTGAAGCGCTCGCACGCGGCGCTCGAGCTCGGCGGCGCCCCGCGCCGGGTCGAGCACGCGGTCGGCGGCCGCGATCTTCTCCGCGTAGGTCGCGGCGGAGTCGTCCTGGTCGCCGTAGACGCGCGGGGCGCCGAGCGCGCGGCGAAGCGCCACGTCGCCGGCCCGTGCGAGGCGCTCGCTGAGACTCGCGTAGTCATCGCCGGGCTCCACGGCGACGCTCTCCACAGCGCACACCGGCCCGGCGTCGAGCTCGGCGACGAGGCGCATGATCGACACGCCGCTGCGCTCGTCGCCCGCCATCAGCGTGCGCTCGATCGGCGCCGCGCCGCGCCAGCGCGGAAGCAGCGACGGATGGACGTTCAGGATCTCGACGGAGGACAGCAGCGGCTCGCGGACAAGCTCGCCGTAGGCGCACAGGACGACCGCGTCCGGCGCCAGCGCGGCGATCCGCTGCGCCTCATCGGCGAGACGCTGCGGCTCGGCGAGCTCGAGGCCCAGCTCGCGAGCGCGAGCCGCGACGGGCGAGGGCTCGAAGCGGCGGCCGCGCCCGCGCGCCGAGGGCGGACGCGTCACGACGAGCACCGGTGCCAGCGCGTCCGCGCACAGCGCCAGGACCGCCGCCGCGTAGGCGGAGGTCCCGATGTAGACGCCCTTCACTCCTCCCCGGTCTGGCGCTCCCGCCAGGCGCGCATCGCCTCGCGCCGCTGCGCCTTGTCGGTGCGGTCGAGCATCAGCACGCCATCGAGATGGTCGATCTCGTGCGCGAGGACGCGCGCCTCGAGCCCCGAGGCCTCGATCGTCCGCGGCTCGCCGTATTCGTCGGCGCAGCCGACCCGCAGGTGCAGCGCGCGCTCGACGTCGACGCGGATCCCGGGGATCGAGAGGCAGCCCTCTTCCATCGTCTCCTTCTGATCCCCGCTCCATTCGATCCGCGGGTTGACGACGGCTGTGATCGGGCTCTCGGGCTCGACGCGGTAGACGAGCACGCGCGCGAGCGTGCCGAGCTGGGTGGCGGCGAGACCCACGCCGAGCGCGCCGTCCATGATCGCGCGCATCCAGTCGACCTCCTCGCGCAGCCGCGAGTCGAAGTTCGTGACCTCCAGGGCGCGCGTGCGAAGGACGGGGTCGCCGAGCTTTCGAACCCGCGCGAGCGCGGCCTCGCGCCGCGCTTGCTCCTCCGCCGATTCCTCCTCGGCGGCGGGGGTCTCCTCGTCCTCGAGCAGCTCCTCGGCCATGCTCTGAGTCTACGCCGCCCCTACTGCGGATCGACGTCGACGCCGACCGCCACGTCGCGGCCGAGCGGGCGCGCCACGGCGTCCCCCACGGCGGCGATCGCCGCCCGCCGCTCGCCGGCCTTGACGACGATCTGGGCGCGCTCGCGCCCGCGCAGGCGAAACAGCGGCGCCGGCCCGAGCACGACGCCGCCCGCCACGTCGAGTCGCGCTCGAAGCTCGCGCGCGGCCGCCAGCGCGGCGCCCTCGCGCGGGCTCGAGCAGACGATCCGGATCAGCTCGCCGAACGGCGGGTAGCGCAGCGCCTCGCGGCGCACCAGCTCGCCCGCCAGGAACCCCTCGCTGTCGTGCACGGCCGCGGCGCGAATGCTGCGCGCCTGCGGCGCCAGCGTCTGGACCAGCACGCGGCCGCTCGAGCCGCCGCGTCCGGCGCGGCCCGCGAGCTGGGCGACCAGCGCGAACGTGCGCTCCTCGGCGCGGAAGTCGGGGAAGCGCAGCGTCTGGTCGGCGTCCAGGACCACGCCCAGCTCGATGCCGTCGAAGTCGTGCCCCTTGGCGACCATCTGCGTCCCGATCAGCACGCCCGCCGGCGCGCGCTCGAAGCGCGCCAGCACCGCCGCGGCGCGCCCCTTCGCGGCCGCGACGTCGGCGTCGAGGCGGAAGATCGGGTAGTCGGCTGCGCCGAGCGCCGCCTCCAGTTCGTGCTCGAGGCGCTCGGTGCCGAAGCCGTGGCGCGCGACGCTGCGCGAGCCGCAGGCGTCGCAGGCCGGCGGCACCCGCTCGCGGTGGCCGCAGTGGTGGCAGCTGATCGTCTGATCGGCGCGGTGCAGGACGAGCGCGACGTCGCAGTCCGGGCAGCCCCAGACCCGCCCGCACGAGCGGCACGAGAGGAAGTTCGACCAGCCGCGGCGGTTGAGCAGCACGATCCCCTTGCCGCGCGCGCGGCTCAGCTCGCCGAGCGCCTCGGCGGTCTGCGAGTGCAGCGCGCCGCGTGTCTCGCGCATGTCGAGCACGCGGACCTCGGGCAGGCGCCCGCCGTCGACGCGCGCGGGCAGCCGCAGGCGCCGCAGCCGCGCAAAGCTCTCGGGCCGCGGCGTCGCGCTGCCCGCCAGCAGCACCGCTCCCGCCCGCGCCGCGCGCCGCGCGGCAACGTGGCGCGCGTCGTAGCGCGGGTCGCCCTCGTGCTTGTAGGAGGCGTCGTGCTCCTCGTCGACGACGATCAGGCCGAGCCGCTCGAGCGGGGCGAACACGGCCGAGCGCGGTCCGACGCAGATCCGCGCCTCGCCGCGGCGCAGCCGCATCCACTCGTCGTAGCGCTCGCCGGCGCTCAGCCGCGAATGGGCGACGGCGACCGTCTCGCCGAAGCGCTCGACGAAGCGCGAGACCGTCTGCGGCGTCAGGCCGATCTCGGGCACGAGCACGATCACCCCGCGCCCCTGGGCGAGCGCCGCCTCGGCCGCGCGCAGGTAGACCTCGGTCTTGCCGGAGCCCGTCACGCCGTGCAGCAGGAGCTCCGCGCCGCGCCGG
The DNA here is from genome assembly GCA_036561565.1 of Solirubrobacteraceae bacterium. GTDB lineage: Bacteria > Actinomycetota > Thermoleophilia > Solirubrobacterales > Solirubrobacteraceae > Palsa-513. The sequence continues at coordinate 10,640 of DATBPB010000035.1, forward strand.
GCGTCGATCGCCGCGCGGATCGCCGCCAGCGCCCCGGCCTGGTCCGCGCCGAGCCGCACGCCGCCGTCACGGCGCGCGCCGACGATGACGTGGGTGGGCGTGCGCGGGCGGCTGCGCCGGTGCAGGCGAACCAGCCCGCGCGATTCAAGGCGCCGGAGCGTCCCGTGACCGACGCCGGTCTCGGCCACCGGCGTCTCACCGCGCGGGGCGAGCCGCTCGAGCACCGAGCGCTGCAGCGCCGTCAGGCGCACCCCCGAGCTGCACGCGTCGCGGCCGGCCGCGGTCAGCTCGGCGACGAGCCGCTCGAGACCGTGGACGCCCGCGCTCGCGCCGGGCGGCAGGACCAGCGAGAGGGCGCGCGCCGGGGTCGAGCAGTACTCGAGCGCGATCCAGCCCGCCAGCTCGACGAGGTCGGGCGGGACGCCGCCGTCCTCGATCGCCTCGCGCGGCTCGAGCAGCCGCGTCAGCTCGATCGAGCTCTCCTCGGCGAGGCCGACGACGACCCCGAGCAGGTCGCGGCGGCCGAACGGCACGACCAGCATCGAGCCGACGCCGACGCGCTCGCGCATCGCTTCGGGGAGGGCGTAGTCGAACGGCCCACGCAGCGCCCGCGCGCTGGTGAGCGGCTCGACCTGGGCGATCGAGGCCACGCCCCTAGCGTAGGGGCCGGCCCGGTCGTCTCAGGACATCTTCAGGGTCGCCTTGGGCTGCTCAAAGGCGGCGGCGCTTGACTGTCGGCACGCCCGAAGAACCCGACAGCGGAGACAACCATGAGCCCCACAGCGATCATCCTCATCAACGCCACCGCCGACATGGCGATCCTCGGCGCACTGACCTTCGTGTGCAGCCGCGCCGCCGGCCTGCGCCCGCACCGGCGCGTCATCGCACGGCGCCGCACCGCACCGCGGCGCGTCAACCGCCTCGCCGGCGCCTCCAGCTGAGCGGAGCGCGCGACGGCGCGGCACTGGCCGTGCCCCGGCAACGCCACCGAGACAGCAGCGAGCGACGGCGCGGCGGCGTCAGCCGTCGCGCCGTCGCTCGCCCCGCTCCACGAAGTCGATGATCAGCGGGACGCCGTCGAGCCCGTAGCGCTCGCGCATCCGGTTCTCGACGAAGTAGGCGTAGTCGCGCGTGACCCGCGAGCGCGAGTTGACCTGGATCGCGTAGCGCGGCGGCCGCGTGCCGATCTGGGTCATGTAGATCAGCTTCAGGCGGTGGCCCTGCTTGGCCGGGGGCTGGCGGGTCTGCACGGTCTCGCCGAGGAAGCGGTTGAGCTCGGGCGTCGGGATCCGCGCCGCGCGGCGGTCGGCGAGCGCGATCGCGTCGCTCAGCAGGCGCGACACGTTGCGCCCCGTCAGCGCCGAGACGGTCAGCACGCGCGGGCGCTGGCGGAGCTTCTCGGCGAGCCGCGCACGCTCGTAGTCGAGGTCGAGCCGCTCGTCCTTGACGTCCCACTTGTTGAGCACGACGAGCGTCGCGCAGCCGGTCCGCATCGCGAGGTCGGCGACGCGCAGGTCCTGCGCGGTGACGCCGTCGACGGCGTCGCAGACGACCATCGCGACGTCGGCGCGCTCGGCGGCGCGCTGCGAGCGAAGCGTCGTGTAGTACTCGACGGACTCGCCGATCTTCGACTGCCGCCGCATCCCGGCGGTGTCGACGACGATCAGCGCGCGCCCGTCCACCTCGAGCGGCAGGTCGATCGCGTCGCGCGTCGTGCCCGCCTCGCCGGCGACGATCACGCGCTCCGAGCCGGCGAAGCGGTTGACGAGCGAGGACTTCCCAACGTTCGGACGCCCGATCACGGCGAGGCGCACGGTGTCGGCGTCCTCCTCCTGCGCCTCGCTCGCCGGCGGCAGCATCGCCACCAGGCGGTCGAGCAGGTCGCCGGTCCCGAGCCCCTGCGCGGCCGACACCGCGACCGGCTCGCCGAGGCCGAGCGCGTGGAACTCCGCCGCGAGCGGGATGTCCGAGGCGCTGTCGATCTTGTTGGCGACGACCAGCACGGGCGTGTCGCCGCGGCGCAGCAGGTCGGCGATCTCGTGCTCCCCGGGCCGCGCGCCGGCGCGCGCGTCGACGACGAGCATCGCGACGTCGGCGTCGGCGATCCCCGCCTGCGCCTGCTCGCGAATCGACCCGGCGAGCGGGTCGAGGTCGGCGAAGTCGACGCCGCCGGTGTCGATCAGCGTGAACGTGCGCCCGTTCCATTCGCAGTCGAGCTCCTTGCGATCGCGTGTGATCCCGGGTCGCTCGTGGACGATCGCCTCGCGCCCGCCGCTCAGCCGGTTGACAAGCGATGACTTGCCGACGTTCGGATAGCCGACGACCGCGACCTTGACCGGCGCGATCACGACCAGCCCGCCCGGTCTAGGAGAGAGACGATCCGCGCGACCACCTGGTCGACCGCGAGGCCCCCACTGTCGAGCACGACCGCGTCCGGCGCGGCCGCCAGCGGCGAATGCTCGCGTGCGCCGTCGCGGGCGTCGCGCGCGGCGAGCTCGCTGCGGACCTCATCGACGTCGGCGCCGAGCTCGCGCGCGCGGCGGCGCGCGCGCTCGTCCTCACTGGCAGTCAGGAAGACCTTCAGCCGCGCGTCGGGCGCGACGACGGTGCCGATGTCGCGGCCCTCGGCGACCCAGTCGCCGGACGCGAGCAGGGCGCGCTGGCGATCGAGCAGCGCCGCGCGCACCTGCGGGAGGGCGGCGATGCGCGAGGCCTCCGCGGAGACGGTCGGGCTTCGGATCGCGCTCGTCACGTCGCGGCCGCCGAGTAGCACGCGCTCGCCGAGTGAGACATCGAGTGCGGCGGCGTGCTCCGCCGGGCTCCGCGAGGGATCCTCGAGTGAGGCGAGCGCGACGCAGCGGTAGAGCGCGCCGCTGTCGAGGTAGCGAAACGACAGCGCCTGCGCGACGCCGCGCGCGACGGTCGACTTGCCGGCCCCGACGGGTCCGTCGATCGCGACGATCATGGTCCCCACCATAGCCGCGCGACTCAGCGCAGCCTGTCGAGGTCGGCGAAGAAGCCGGGGTAGGTCTTGGCGACGCAGCCCGGGTTCTCGATCTCGATCCCGGGCGCTCGCAGGCCGAGCAGCGCGAGGCTCATCGCCATGCGGTGGTCGTCGTAGGTTCGTAGCCGGGCCGGGCGGATCGGCGCGGGGGTGATCGTGAAGCCGTCCTCCTCGGCGGCGGCGTCGACGCCGGCGCGGCGCAGCTCGCGGACGAGTGCGCCGATCCGATCGCTCTCCTTGGCGCGGATGAAGCCGACGCCGCGGACCCTGGTCGGTGAGTCCGCGAACGCCGCGACGGCGGCGAGCGTCTGGGCGGTGTCGGAGATGTCCGAGAGGTCGGCGTCGACGCCGTGCAGCTCGCCGCCGCCGCTGACGGTGATCCGCCGCGCCCCGCGCTGCACGCGCGCGCCCATCCGCTCGAGCACGTCGACGAACGCGACGTCGCCCTGGATCGAGGCGCTGCCGAGGCCCTCGACGCCGACCCGCCCGCCGCTGATCGCGGCGGCGGCGAAGAAGTACGCGGCGGCGCTGGCGTCGGGCTCGATCTCGACCTCGGCGGGCACGTACGCGCCCGGCGCGACGGCCGACCCGTCGGTGTCGACGCCGAACCAGCCCATCACCGCCGCCGTCATCCGCACATACGGCACCGACACCGGCGGCGAGCTCAGCTCGATCCGCAGCCCCCGCTCCATCAGCGGCCCGGCCAGCAGCAGCCCCGACAGGAACTGGCTCGAGACATGGCCTGGCACCGACACCGCGCCACCCACAAGCGGCCCCCGCACCGCCACCGGCAGCCGCCCGGCCTCGCCAAGCTCCTCGACCTCCGCCCCCAACTCCCGAAGCGCATCCAAGAGCGGCCC
>DATBPB010000036.1:0-25638 GCA_036561565.1 Solirubrobacteraceae bacterium
GCGGCGGCGCCTCGGAGAGCAGCCAGCGGATTCCGCGGCCCTTGTCGAGCGGGACCGGCGGACGGATCTCGAGGACCTTGCGGCCGCGGTGCGGCTCGAGGCCCTGCTCCTGCGCGGCGAGCTCGATCGCGGCGACCGCGACGAGCGCGGCGCCCTCGTCCGGCGCCCCGCGCCAGTGGAAGGCGACGATCGCGCCCTTGTCCTCGCGGCGGAGGCGAAGCTGCTGAAGCGCGGGGGTGTCGACACGCTCGGCGAAGGCCGCGACGCGCTCCGACCAGCCGTCGAGGACGGGGTCCATGATCGTCTCGCGGGCGGCGGGGCGCAACAGCTCGGAGCCGTGGTTGCCAAGGTAGGCGATCGATCCGACGCCGACCATCTGGCGCGCGACCGAGGCCTGGCGGCCGCTCACGCAGGCGACGATCCCATACTGCTTGGCCAGCGCGATCAGGCGCTGGCGCGTCGGCTCGCCGACGTGCGCGTCGGAGGCATGGCGGACGATCGGGGCGAGGGTGCCGTCGATGTCGAACAGCACGGCCGCGCTCTCGCGGCTGGCCCTGAGGGGCTCGAGCAACTCGCCGATCTGAAGCTGTGCTCGCATCGGACAAGTATTGCGTGCGATGCTCACGACAACTGAAACGCGGCTGGTATCGCCCAACGGCGACGAGCGGCCGCCGCCCTGCGCTATCCTGACCCCATGCTGGGCCTAGACAACCCACTCCACATCCTCCTCCTGCTGATCGTCGTCCTGCTGGTCTTTGGCGCCAAGCGCCTGCCGGAGATCGGGCGCTCGCTCGGTGAAGGCATGCGCGGCTTCAAGGACTCGCTCACCGGCGAGAACCATCACGAGTCGCTGTCGCAGCCCCAGCCCGCCGCCCCGGCGCCCGCTCCGACCGTGAGCGCCGCCGAGCCGACAGCCGCCCCGGCCCCCGCGCCGGCGCCCGTGCAGGAGCCGACTGCGCCCACGCCCACCGCGGGCTGAGCATCCGCTAGAGGAGGGAACCGAGAGGGCGCCGCGCCGTGCGCGGCTTCATGCACCCGACCGCGCCGCCTCCAGCGCGCCGATGTCGCGCAGATCCTCCTCGCGGCCGCTTGCGACCTTCATTGCGATCAGGTCGTCGTAACCGGCATAGTGAACGCCGGCGACCTCGACGGCTCGTCGGCGAAGCTCGGACACCGCGACGTTTCCCGCCGAAAGCGGTCTACGCCGCTTCGGCCTCGCGGCCGGCGGCGATCTCGCTGACCGTCGCGCCCGGCGCCTCCGGCGCCTCCGGCGCTTCGAGCTCGCCGAGCGCCGCGGTCAGCGCGCGCGGCGACTCCTCGATGCCGCCCAGCTCGACGGGGCGGCCGGACCCCGCTCCGGCCTGCTCGATTCGGCGCAGCTGCGGGACCACGCGCGACTCGAACGAGCCGACCGCTTCGTTGTAGGCGCCGACGGCGGAGGAGAGCTGGCGGCCGACCTTCGCGAGCGGCTCGACGAAGCGCGCGATCCGCTTGTGGAGCTCGCGGCCGGTCTCGGCGATCTCCCGCGCGGAGGCCGCGATCAGCTCCTGCTTCCAGCCGTAATGGACGGCGCGCAGCAGGCCGATCAGCGTCGTCGGCGTGGCCAGCAGGACCTGCTGGTCGACGCCGTATTCGATCAGGCCGGGGTCCTCGCTCAGCGCCGCGTGGTAGATGCCGTCCGAGGGCACGAACATCACGACCAGCTCGGGGCTCGATTCGAGTTGCGCCTGGTAGCCCTTCGAGGCGAGCTTGGTGATGTGGTCGCGGGTCTGGCGCGCGTGCCGCGCGAGGTGAAGGCCGCGTTCCGCCTCGCTCGTCGCCTCGATCGCCTGGAGGTAGGCGTCGAGCGGGACCTTCGAGTCGACGACGATCAGCTTGCCGCCCGGCAGGCGCACGAGCACGTCGGGGCGCAGGCTGCCGCCGTCGGCGTCGATCGTCGTCTGCTCGGTGAAGTCGCAGTGCGAGACCATGCCCGCCATCTCGATCACGTTGCGAAGCTGGATCTCGCCCCAGGACCCGCGCGTCGTCGGGCGCTTGAGGGCGCCGACGAGGGTCCCGGTCTCAGTGCGCAGGCCGGCGAGGCCCTCGTTGAGCTGGCGGAACATCTCGCCCATCTGTCCCGCCGACTCGCGGCGCTCGCGCTCGAGCAGCTCGATCTGGGTCTCGACCTTGCCGAGCTTCTCCTTCATCGGCTCGACCAGGCCGCGCAGCTCGGCCGCGCGCTTGCCCATCTCCCCGGCGGCGCGCTCGTCATCGATCCGCCGCTGCGAGTGAAGCTCGCGCGTCAGCGACTCGGCCGTCTTCTCGAGCACGGCGGCGGAGATCCCCTTCATCTCGTCGCGCAACTGGGCGCGGCTCGATTCGAGCAGGTCGAGCTGCGAGCGGTGGCTCGACTGCTCCGCCGCGCGCAGGCGCCGCTCCTCGCGCACGCGACCGAGCAGCGCGGCGCCGGCGATGGCGGCGCCGAGCAGGACTCCGACGAGAAGCATCACGATCGACATCGGACCGAGCAGCTTCGCAAGCCGGTCGGACGGTACGGTTTGCGGCGCCGGATGGCGCCGCCGCAAGCCGAGATGAAGCGACGATGAGCGTGAGCGAACCCGCCCCGGCTCCCGCCCGGCGCGGCCAGGGACAGCCCCCGCCGGCGGATGCCGCGCGGCGACGCCGCGGCCGCCCCGCCAAGCTCTCGCGCCAGGCGATCCTCGACGCCGCGCTGGCGCTGCTCGATCGTGAGGGAGCGGACGCGCTGACGATGCGGCGTCTGGGCTCCGAGCTCGGGGTCGAGGCGATGTCGCTGTACCGCCACGTCAAGGACCGCGACCAGCTGCTCGAGGGCCTCGCCGGCGTCCTGGCGACGGAGATCGAGCCCCAGCGCGGCGAGGTCGACTGGCCTGACGCGCTGCGCACGTTCGCCACGGAGTTGCGCGCCGTGGCCCGGCGCCATCCGGCGGCGTTCGGCCTCGTCGGGATGCGCGTCCTGGCGACCCCGTACGTGCTGCGCCCGATCGAGGAGGTGCTGGCAAGCCTTCGAAGCGGCGGGTTCACGCCCGCGCGCGCGATCCTCGCCTACCGCGTCGTATCGACCTACGCGCGCGGCTACGCGGTTGCCGAGCTGAGCGGCTTCGCGATCGAGGTCTCGGCGGATGTCCCGCTTCCGGCGGTTCGCTCGCTCGGGCGCCGGCTCGCCTCGGAGCCGACCGAGAGCAGCTTCCGGGCCGGGCTCGAGACGATCATCACGGGGCTGCGCACCCAGCTCGACTAGTCTGCGCGGCCAACCGTGCCACTGCCCTACGTCATCGCCGACGCCTTCACCGATCGCCCGCTGGAGGGAAACGGCGTCGCCGTGTTCACGCGCGGCGACGGTCTCGACGACGCGACGATGCAGCGCCTCGCTCGCGAGCTCAACCTGTCGGAGACGGTCTTCGTGTTCCCGCCCCGCGCCGGCGGCGGCGACGCGGCGGTGCGGATCTTCACGCCGACCGCCGAGCTTCCGTTCGCCGGGCACCCCGTGCTCGGCACCGCGTTCGTCCTCGCGCGCCCGGGGCAGGACGTCGTGACCCTCGAGACCAGGGCGGGCGATGTCCCGCTCGCGCTCGAGCGCGACGAAGCCGGGCGGCTCACGTTCGCCCGCATGACGCAGCCGCTGCCGACGAGCGACGCCTTCGACGACGAGCCCGCGCTGCTCGCCGCTCTCGGCATCGAAGCGAGCGAGCTGCCGATCGGCGCCTACACCAACGGCCCCCACACGCTCTATGTCGCCCTCGGCAGCGAGCGGGCGGTCTCCGGCCTGGAGCCCGACATGCTGGCCCTGAAGGAGCTCGGCGCGAACATCTGCTGCTTCGCCAACGCCGGCAGCTACTGGCGGGTCCGGGTCTTCTGCCCCTACCTGGGCGTCCCCGAGGACCCGGCGACCGGCTCCGCCGCCGGGCCGTTCTCGCTCCACCTCGCGCGCAACGGCGCGATCGACTTCGGCACCGAGATCGAGATCCACCAGGGCGATGAGATCGGGCGCCCGTCGGTGCTGCGCTCGCGCACGACCGGCTCAGGCGATCAGATCGAGCGGATCGAGGTCGGCGGCTGCGCGGTGATCGTCGCGCGCGGCGAGTTCGAGATCGGTTAGATGGTTGATTCCACGGCCCCCACGGCGCCGGTCGTGCAATCAACCATCTAGTTGCCGTACCAGACGTCGGTGAAGCTGTCGCCGTTGGCGCTCAGCGGCCCGGGCGCGGAGTACACGCTCGAGCCGTCGGAGGAGACGATCTGATCGGCCGCGGCCGGGAAGGCGGAGATCGTCCCGCCCGTCCCGTTCTCGGTCGCGTTCGCCGCGCTGAAGGTGACGGGCGTGAACTGAGCCAGCGTGGGGCAGCTCGGCGAGCAGCCGTTGGGGTCCTCGACGATCCACTCCGCCGAGCCCTGGTTGAGGACCACGCCCGACGGCGAGGGCACGACCGTCGACCACGTCCAGTGCGCCGTCGCATCGGACATCGCGAAGTCCCAGTTCGAGCCGACGAGCGCGACCGAGCCGGTCATCAGGTCCCCGGCGGTGACCGGATAGCTCGACGACGACAGCGGGATCGCGTAGCCCCCGTTGAGGCCGCTGTCGCCGTAGATCTCATACCACGCCGAATAGAGCGGCACGCCGGACCAGCAGTCCGACCACGTCCCGTCCTGCTCGACGCTGGTCTGGTCGCCGATCCCCGGCCACGCCGCCGAGTAGCTGTAGACGCCGGGCGGGCACGTCACGGCCGGCACCACCCAGCTCGCGCTGACCGAGGTGAACTGCTCACCCGGCGCCGCGTATGCCTCATAGCCTGAGAAGTTGAGCGTCGAGTCCGGCTCGACGGTGAGCGTCAGGGGGTTGGTCACAGCGGTGCCGGCGTCGTTGACGAAGACCGCGCGGTACTCGTGGCCGCTGAGCGGCGCGGTGGCGGTGAACGTCGCGGCGGTGTTCGCCCAACTCGCCCCGCCGTCGGCGGACACCTGCCACTGCGCGCTCGGCGCCGGGACCCCCGAAGCCGCGGCCGACAGGGACACCGGAGCGCCGAACGCGACGGCCAGGTTCGACGGCTGGGCCGTGATCGCCGGCGCGACGTCGCCCGGGGCCGCATCGGCGGCTGACCTGGTCACCGCGTTGCCGCCCGCGGTCGCCGGCGCGACGGGATGGCCGCGCTCGACGACGACGCGGGTCAGCGTCCGAGTGCCCGCGCGCACCGAGAAGACGAGCCGCCGCGCGGCGCCGGCGCGGTTCGCCGCCACCCGCACGCGCACCGTTCCGCACGAGCGCGCCACCACGTGCATCCCGCGCGCGCCGATGCGGCACGAGCGGGTGCCGTCGACGTGCAGCCGCACGATCCCGCCCGACGCGGGCAGCACGGCCGGCCGCGCCGTGAAGCGAACGCCGGCGGCGAGCGCAGGCGCAGCGAGCACCGCGAGCGCGGCGGCGGCGAACGCGGCGACACACAGAAGCCGGCGGATTGGAAACGCGTGAAGGCCCGTAGCCTCCTTATCGGCCGCCAAGAAGGCCGCTGGACGAACCTTCTAGACGCCACCCCCGATTTGCGGGTCGGCGCATGCGCCGACCCGGCGGTGGGTGTATACACCCACCGCAGCTACACAGAGCCCTCCGCAGCCGGGCGGGGCGGCTCAGAGGCCGTGTTCGAGTGCGCCCTTGACGCTCGCGTCGAGCGCGTTCAGGCGGTGCAGCGCGAGCGCCTCGACGCTCTGGCAGCGGCTGTCGGGGCCGTGGTGAACGAGCACGCAGTGCTCGAGCGCGAGCAGGCGCTGCTCGTCGAGGCCGCCGGCGCGCTCGCGCAGCAGCCGCAGGCCGATCTGGACGTGGCCGAGCAGCCGCCCCTCGTCGGTTCGCTCGATCGCCGCGCCGTATCTGAACTCGCGCGTCTTGCCGATGTCGTGGACGATCGCCGCACTCATCAGCAGGTCGCTGTCGAGCCGCGGGTGCCCGAGGGCGAGCTCCTGGGCGAGCGTCGCGACCGCCACGGTGTGCTCGAGCAGCCCGCCGAGGTAGGCGTGGTGAGAGTCGCGCGTGCACGCCGCGCGGCGAAACTCGGCGCGGAACGCCGGATCGGCGAGCAGCGAGTCGAGCAGGCGCCGGTAGCCGGGGTCTGTCACCTCGCGCGCGAGGTGTTCGAGGAAGCCGTCGAGCTCGTCGAGATCGCGGTAGGAGACCGGCAGGAACGTCGCCGGGTCGGCGAGCTCGGCGGGCGCCCGCTCGATCCGCTCGAGCTCGATCTGTGTCTGCTCGCGGAAGCGAACGACGCGACCCTTCGCCGCGACCAGGTCCCCGGCCTCGAAGCGCGCGCCGTAGAGGTCGGCGTCGCGGAACAGCCGCGCCTGGATGGCCGCCGTGCGGTCGCGGAGCTCGACGGCGAGGTAGGGCTGCCCCGTGCGGGCCGCGAGGCGCTGCTTGCGCGTGCATGCGTAGATGCCGTCCACCGCCTCGCCGGGGCGAAGCGTCGCCAGGGCACCTTCGCGCGGGAGGGCGGCAAGGACGGCGGGCGGCATTGCTTTCATGATGTACGGTGGAGCGGATGCAGCCGCTGATCTGGGACCACCGTCCGGACGGCCTGAGGGCTCCGGCGCTGGTCTGCGCGTTCACCGGCTGGAACGACGCCGGCGACGCCGCGTCCTCGGCGCTGTCGTTCGTCGGCGCCTCGCTCGGCGCCGAGCGCTTTGCGCAGATCGACCCCGAGGAGTTCTACGACTTCCAGTCCGTGCGCCCGAAGGTCCGGATCGTCGACGGCGGCGTGCGGGAGATCGTCTGGCCGTCCGTCGAGCTCTACGTGGCGCGCGTGCCACGCGCGACGCGCGATTTGATCCTGCTCGGCGGCCCCGAGCCGTCGATGCGCTGGCGGATGTTCACCGGCGTGGTCCTCGAGCTCGCCGACGCGCTCGGCGTGCAGATCGTCTGCTCGCTCGGTGCGCTGCTTGCCGACGTGCCGCACAGCCTGCCGGTGCCGGTCTCGGGCGGGGCCTCGGACCCCCACACCGCCGAGCGGCTCGGCCTGCACGGCACCGGCTACGAGGGCCCGACAGGCATCGTCGGCGTGCTCGCCTCGGCCTGCCTGCAGCGGGGCATCCCGTCGGCGAGCCTGTGGGCGAGCGTGCCCCACTACGTCGCCGCCGCGCCGAACCCCAAGGCGGCGCTCGCGCTGGTGCGCAAGCTCGAGAGCCTCGTCGGCGTGTCAGTCGACGCGAGCGAGCTCGAGACGGCCGCCGCCGACTACGAGCGCCAGGTCGGACTCGCCGTGCAGAGCGATCCGGACGTCCAGGCCTTCGTCGAGCGCCTCGAGCAGCTCGCGGCCGACGAGGCGGGCGATGAGGCCTCGCCCGAGATCAGCGGCGACCTGATCGCGCGAGAGTTCCAGCGCTTCCTGCGCCAGCGCGGCAGCGACGACGGCTAGCGGAGCCAGATCCACCGGCCGGCGGTCAGCTCCCGGCGCAGGCGCGCGGCGAGCGCTTCGTCGCGGTAGCCGTTTGCGATCGCCACGACGTCGCCGTTGCTGACGCGATTGCAGCCCGTCGTGTCGTATTCGACGCTGACCCGTTCGCCGCCGGGGTAGGCGGCTCGGACGTCGATCTGCGAGCCGTCGTCGAAGGGGCACGGAAGCGCGAGCCTGGGGTAGGGCGGGAGGGCGTCGAGATCGTGAGCGAGCTGGGCGATCGTCGCCGCCGCGGCGATCTCGCGCGAGCCGGCGAAGCGGCGCGTCGCGCGCACGCCGTCGTAGCGGCAGAGGCGAAGCGCGCTCGCGCCGGGCGGCAGGAGCTCGCGCCGCGCCGGCGCCCAGGCGTTCTTTGGCACGGTCGCGGTCGGGTCGATCGGGCACGGAGCGGCCGCGGCGCCGGCCTGCGTCGCCGCGACGGCGACCGCGAGCGCGAGCGCGGCGACCAGGAGCGCCAGGATCAGGCGGGCCGGCATCATCGCGTCCTCGTCACCACTACGCGCGAGCCGCGCCTTCGTCACTTCTCCGCGGCCGGGCAGGCGATCCGGTACTCGCACATCGCGCAGGTCGCAAACGACGGCGTCGGCTCGAAGGCCTGCGCCTGGATCCCGGCGGCGACCTCCTCGACGGTCTCCTCGATCCACGGCGCGGCGCCGTCCTCGATCCCGAGCCGCACGCGCGTGTCGTCGAGCACGTAGTAGTAGGTCCGCTCGGTCGCCTCGATCTGCCAGGCCTCGCGCGCGGCGAGCGCGTAGAGGGCGAGCTGCACGTCCTCGCGCAGCTGCTCGGCGCGCTTGGGGACGCCGGTCTTGTAGTCGATCAGCTCGTAGCCGCCCTCGGCGAGCTCGTCGATGCGATCGACGCGTCCGCGCACGTGGTTTCGGCCGAGGGCGAAGTTGAACGAGCGCTCGAACCAGCGCGGCTGCCCGTCGCCCGACCCGAGCCGCTCGCGGTAGCGCAGCAGCGCCGCGCGGGCCTTCTCGCGCAGCTGGCGCTCCTCGTCCGAGTCGGCGAATCCGCCGCGGCGCCAGGCCGCGTCGAGGAGCCGCAGCATCTGCTCTGAGTCGCCGCCGCCGCCGCCGTGGAAGCGCTCGAGCACCTGGTGGACGACGATCCCGAAGCGCTGGTTGAGCGTCGGCTCGCGCGGGATCCGAAGGACGCGCGCGAACTTGTAGCGCAGCGGGCAGGTCAGGTAGCTCTCGACGTCGGAGGCCGACAGGACGAGCCCGTCGCCGCGCCGCGGCAGGAACGCGGCGAGCGTCGGCTCCTCGCGGGCCGCCATCGCCGCCGAGCGCGCACGGGTCTCGGACGCCGCGCCGAGCAGCAGCTCGTCGAGCGGCGAGCTGAGCAGGACCTCGCGCTGCAGCGGCGTCAGCGAGGCGGCGAGGCGCGAGTTGATGTCCTCGATCGACTCGGCGACGGGCTCCGAGTCGCGACGCTGCAGCAGCGCCGCGAGCTTGACGAGCTCGGCGTAGCGGACGACACCGTGGGCGATGTCGAGGTCGGTGTCGAAGCGAAGCTCGCCGAGGCGGCCGCCGAGGCGCGCGATGCTCGCGAGCAGCTCATCGCGGCGCTCGCGGAAGATCGAGTGAAGCGCCTCGGCGGGTCCGAACAGCTCCTCGTCGCGCGATTCCCACTGCGCGTTGAGCGCGGCGCGGGCCTCCTCGATCGCCGGCGAGGGGGCGCGGCGGGCGCCGCGCGGCGAGCGCGCCGCGTAGGCGAGCACGAGCCCGCGCCGGGCGCGCGTCATCGCCACGTACAGAAGGCGCCGGGCGCGCTCCTGCGCAGTCTGCTCGTGGAGGTCGCTCGCGGCGAGCTCGTCGGGGACGGGCTCCTGTGTCGCCCAGCGGCCGGCCAGCACGCCGCCGCCTCCGCGCGCCGCGTGCAGGCCCAGCGCGAAGACGTGATCGAACGACAGCCCGCCCGCCGACTCGAGCCCCATCACCGTCACGAGCCCCGCCCGCCCCGGCAGCAGCGCCTCCTTCTCGCCGAGGCCCGCGTCTGCGAGCACCGCGATGTGGCGGGCGAACTCGCGCGCGCCAGCTCCTGGCGAGCGGCGCTCGTAGGCGGCCGCCAGATCGCCCACCTTGGCGAGGTTCAGCAGCCGCTCGACGACATCGGCGCGCGCCGTGAAGAGCTGCTGGCGGCGCAGGCCGAGACGCTCGATGAGGTGGTGCACGAACAGGTCGGCGCGCGTGTTCTCAAACGCCTGCGCGGCGGTGCGCTGGGTCTCGAGGAAGCGCCCGATCCGCTCGCGCGCCTCGGGCGAGAGCTGCGGCGACTCGGTCGCGGCGTGGAGCGCAGAGACCATGTCGATCTTGCGCCGCCGCGAGATCTGAACGACGCGCGCGACATCGGCCGCGGTCAGCTCGATCGGCGGCCGCGCGAGCGCTCGCACGACCGCCGATGCGTCGCGCGGGTCGAGCAGCAGCCGAAGCCAGGCGAGGACGTCGCGGACCTCGGCGCGGTCGAAGAAGCCGTCGGCGCCGAGCAGCCGGCACGGCACGCCGCGCTCGGCGAGCGCCACGGCGACCGCCTGACCCTCCTCGGCGACGTTTCGCACGAGCACCGCGCAGGCCTCGGGCTCGGTCGCCTCGCGGTCGATCAGCCGCTCGAGCTCGGCGGCCACGCGCTGCGCCTGCGCGCGCTCGTTGGCGGCGCGCCAGAAGCGGACCTCGCCGCCGGCACCGCCGCGCAGCTCCTTGCCGAGCCGCGGCCCGGCTCCCTGAACGACCGCGTGGGCGGCGTCGAGCATCGTCTGCGGGCAGCGCAGGCTCCGCGTCAGCGTGACGACGCGGGTGTTCGGCCGCTCGCTGGTGAAGCCGAGCATGTTGCCGGCTCCGGCTCCGCGCGTGCGAGCGAGGGCCTGGTCGTCGTCGCCGGCGGCGGCGAGCGTCGTCCCCGCCGCCTCGAGCGCGGCTACGAGCGCGCGCTCGGCGCGCGAGCGGTTCTGCCAGTCGTCGACGAGCGCGTGCGGGTAGCGCGCCGCCGTGCGTGCGGCGACGGCGGCGTCGCTTGACAGCAGCGCGACGGCGCTCTGAAGGGCGCCGCCGTCGTCGAACACGCCGCGCGCCTCGAGCATCGCCTCGTGGGCCGCGAAGACGGTGGCGAACTCGCGCTCGCGCGCGGCGCTCGGCCCGTCGAGCGTGTCCGCCCAGGCGGCGTAGGCGTGGTGGTCGATCAGCTCCGCCTTGAGGGCGTCGACGCGGCCGATGAAGCTCGCGAACAGGGCCAGTGGGCGGCCGCGGAAGTCGTGGTGGGAGAGCTCGAGGTCGTCGGGGCGGTCGAGCAGCATCGCGAGCCGCTCGGCCGGGCTGACGACGTCGATGAACGGGTCGATGCCGGCGTGGCTTGCCTCGGCGCCGAGCAGGGCGATGCAGAAGTCGGGGAAGGCGTGCAGCGAGAGGTCCTCGTGCGGGCGCTTCGCGAGCGCTCGCTCGACGCGCTCGCGGAGGTCCTCCTGAGCGCTCAGGAAGAGGACGCGGTGCGGCTCGACGCCGTGCTCGGCGGCGTTCAGGAGACGGCGAATCAAGACCTCCGTCTTGCCGCTGCCGGGGCCGCCGATCACCAGCAGCGGCTCGGGGGAGCTGTGAGAGACCGCCTCGCGCTGATTGTCTGTGAGGTCCGCGAGCGGATCGGCCATCGACCTAGGATATGCCCGTGGTGAAAGCCAGGCGCGCGAGCTGACCGCTTCGCCTGAGCCCGATTGGCTCGGCGCATGCCGGCGCATCGCCGCCGGCGTCGAGGCCCTGCTCGAGGCCACCCCGAGCACCCGCGAGCGCGCCGTCGTCGTCGGTGAGGGGGCGGGCGGGGACCGCACGCTGGCGATCGACCAGGCGGCCGAGGAGCTCGTCTTCGCCGAGCTCGAGCGCCTGCACGCCCTGGGCGCGCGCTTCGTCGCGGTGTCCGAGGAGCGCGGCGAGGTCGACTTCGGCGGCGGTCCGGTGCGCGTCGTGATCGACCCGATCGACGGCTCGATGAACGCCAAGCGCGGCCTGGCCCCCTACGCCGTCTCGATCGCCGTCGCGCGGGGCGAGACGATGGCCGACGTCGTGTTCGGCTACGTCGCCGACCTCTCGCGCGGCGAGGAGTGGCGGGCGACGCTCGGCGGCGGCGCTTGGCTCGGCTCCGAGCGCCTCGTCGGCCCGGCGCGGGAGCGGCGCGGGCGCGACGGGCGGCTCGAGCTCGTGTGCCTGGAGTCCGCCTACCCGGCGCGACTGGCCGACCGCGGAGCGGCGGTCGCCGCCGTCGCCCACCGCGTTCGCATGCTCGGCTCGATGGCGCTCGCGCTCTGCCAGCTCGCGGCCGGTCGCGTCGACGGGATGGCGGCGCTGCGGCGCTGCCGCGCCGTCGATGTCGCCGCGGCGCAGCTGATCGTCCGCGAGAGCGGCGGGCTGGTGGCGTTCACGGCGTTCGATGAGCCGCTCGCCGCCCCGCTCGACGTCGTCCCGCGCTCGCCGATCGTCGCGGCGCGAACGGCGACTGCGCTTGCGGAGCTCGCCACGCTGCCATCATCCCCTGAGTGATCGACTGGGATCTGGTCCGGCGCATCGCCGAGGCGATCGGCGGCCAGGGCGGCAGCGGGAGCGCGCCGCCCGGTGACATCGCCGCGATCGCGGCCGACGCGCAGACGCGCGTGCTGGCCTACAGCCGCCTCACGCCGTTCACGCCGCTGCCGGCGCCGGAGATGGTCACGCGCCAGCAGTGGATTGAGTCCAACCTGCGCTCGATGCGACCGGTCCTCGACCGCGTCGGGGCCCGCGTGGGCGGCGGTATGGGACTGCTCGGACGCCCGACGCGGGCGATCACGCGCGCGCTGTTCTCGGCTCAGGTCGGCGGGCTGACGGGTTTCCTGGCGCAGCGCGTGCTCGGCCAGTACGACATGCCTCTGCTCGACGCGAGCGGCCCGGCGCGGCTTCTGCTCGTCGGTCCGAACCTCGGCGCGGCGGCCGAGCGGCTCGAGGTCGACGGCGCGCAGCTGCTCCAGTGGGTGACGCTCCACGAGATGACGCACGCGGCGCAGTTCGGCTCGGTTCCGTGGCTTCGCCTGCACCTCGCGTCGCTCGTGCGAGAGGTCGTCGACACCCTCGAGGTCAAGCTCGACGCCTCGAAGGCCATGCGCGTCCCGAGCGCCGACGACCTGCGCGGCTGGGTGGACTCGATCCGCCGCGGCGAGCTGGTGACGCTCGTGATCGGCCGCGAGCGGCGCGTCCTGGTCGACCGCATCCAGGCGACGATGGCCGTCGTCGAAGGGCACGCCGAGCACGTCATGGACGCCGTCGGAGCCGAGGTGATCCCAACGCAAGCGCAATTGCGAGCCGCGCTCGAGCGGCGCCGGATGACGCGATCCGGGCCGATGCGGCTGCTGGAGCGCGTGCTCGGGTTCGAGCTGAAGCTGCGCCAGTACCGCGACGGGAAGCGCTTCTGCGACGCCGTCGTCGAGCGAATCGGCATCGAGGGGCTCAATCGGGTGTGGTCGGCTCCCCATGCCCTGCCGACGCTCGACGAATTGGTCGATCCGGAGGCCTGGATCGCCCGCACCGCTGTTCCGTTTGTCACAAACTAGGGCCGCGTACCGGCCGAATCTGCGGGCGCCTGCGCGTTTCCGCCACCCGATTTGTTACAATCTTGGACAGCGCCTTGGCAAACAGACGTTCGGCGCTATGATATATTAAGCTGGTGTTGAGTTGGACGTTGTAGGGTGGTTTGACATGCCTGAGAGAGAGCGCCAGATGGTTGTCAGCGAGACACGCAGGGGCAGATCGCAGAGCCCGCTCGAGCGGCGCGCCAAGCGTGTGCGCGGCGTGAGCGAGCGATCGAAGGGCGAGATGCGAATCGAGCGCGCGCGCCAGGCCCGGCGCCGGCTTGTGACGGAAGACTCAAGAAATCGAGAGCAACTGCCGAAGGCATCTTCGTAAAGCTTCCCCCGACCGGCTGAAGGAGACGGCCGCAATCGGGAAAGTCTGTCGGCCACATACCCCGCCGGCAGGTAGGACCCTCTCCTCCCTCGACTTCCGGGGCGTCTCTGTTAGGGGCGTCCCGGAGGTCTTTTTAAGGGCCCCGGTGGGGCCCTTGAAAAGACCTCTTTGCCGCCGGTGGCGCGGCTGTATTGGTTGGCTAGGGATGTAGGTGGGGTGCTCTTGTGGGTCAGTCCGGTTTGGGACCGCCTTTAGTTGTGGGGCGGTTTGGTGGTTGGCGGGGTGGGGTTGGCTTTGATTGGTGGGGGGCGGGGTGGGGTTGGCCTTGATTCTTGGTGGCGGGGGGTTTGCCACCTTTGGTGGCTTGCCTGGGGGCCCTTGTGTGTCGATAAGGGGGTATGCCTTGGGACCTCTTCGTCGGGTTGAGCCTGGTCGGGGGCGTGGTGTTTGCGCCGCGCTGGACGGTGCTCGTCTGGCCGCTCGCGGCCGTTTCGGCGGGCGCGACGGCGGTCCTGACATCCCAGCCGCGCTATGACGTTCACGGTTTCGGCTACTTCGTCGGCGTGGCGGTCGCGCTTCTGTGCGTGGCCGCGTGGCTCATCGGCCGCCTCGTTCGCGCCGCGGCAGGGCGCCGCCTGTACCGCTGGTGGTGGTCGCGCCGCAAGGGCTTGGCCTGAGGCCGAGCCGACGCCGGCGCTTCTCCGGCCACGCTGAGCGCCCTGCTAGTGGGTCTTGAGGGAACGTTGAACGGGAAATGGCGAGTGGCTGGGGCCGACCGGCCAGGACGCAGGGAGCGGGCAGGGCTTGTCGCCTGCCGCGACCGAGGACGCCGCCGGGCGGCGACCAGACGCCGCCATAACCGGTGGAACGTTCCCGCAAGGCCCACTAGACCTGCTCGGCGAGGAAGTCGAGCGTCAGGCGGCGAAACTCCTCCGGCGTCTCGAGCGGTGCGAGATGGCCCGCTCCGCGGATCGTCTCGTGACGCGCGTTCGGGAGCGAGTCGGCCATGAAGCGCGCCCCCTGGACGAAGTCGGGCATGTCGCGATCGCCGGCGGCGATCAGCGCCGGCGCCGTGACCCGCGACAGCGAGGCCGGATCGTCCTCGATCGGGTCCTCGGTGAGCGGGGAGGGCGGCGCGCCGTGCTGGAGCTCGAACGCGCGGCGCTGCATCGTCGCGATGCGCGCCCGCAACTCACTCGGAGCGTCCGGCTGAGTCCAGGCGTCGACGACGACGCGCACGGCGGCCTCGATGTCGCCCTGGTCGAGTGCGGCCTGCTCCTCCTGCCAGACGTGCAGCAGCTCGGGGGTCGCCTCCATCCAAGGCGCCGGCGCGGAGATCAGCACGAGCGCCGACACGCGGCCGGGCGCGACCAGCGCCGCGCGCAGCGCGACCGCTCCGCCGAAGGAGTTGCCGACGAGGGCGGCGCGCTCGATCGCGAGCTCGTCGAGCGTCTGGAGAACCTCCGCCCACGGCGACTGCGGGTGCCCTGCCAGTTCGGCGTCGCCGTAGCCGGGCAGATCGAGCGCGACGACGCGGTGGCCCGCGGCGGCGAACGGCTCGAGCTGGTCGCGCCACATCCGGCGGTCGGCGATCCCCGCATGCAGGAGGACGACCGCCCGTCCGCTTCCTGACTGATCGTGGGGAAGCATCGGGCACGGACCCTAGCGGGCGCGCGCCTCTGCGAGAATGTGGACGTGCCAACCGTCGAGGAGATCCGCAAGGCGCTCGAGGTCGTGATCGACCCCGAGCTTCACCGCTCGATCGTCGAGCTCGACATGGTTCGCAACATCGAACCCCGCCCGAGCGGCGAGGTCGCGGTCACGGTGTCGCTGACGACCGCCGGCTGCCCGATCCGCGGCCACTTCCAGACGAGCGTCCGCGACGCGGTCATGAGCCTCGAGGGCGTGACGGCCGTGAGCGTTGATTTCGACGTGATGAGCGACGAGCAGAAGACCGCGCTGCGACGCACGCTCGGCCGCGACGAGCTGCCCGAGGGTGCGCTGGCGCTGGTCGAGAACGTTGTCTGCATCGGGTCGGGCAAGGGCGGTGTCGGCAAGTCGACGCTGACCGCGGAGCTCGCCGCGGCGCTGGCCGCCGAAGGCCGCCGCGTCGGCGTCCTCGATGCCGACGTCTGGGGCTACTCGATCCCGCGGATGCTCGGTCTCGGCGCGCAGCGGCCGTCGGTCTCGGCCGATCGCAAGATCATCCCGATCGACGCCGGCGGAATCAGCGTGATGTCGATCGGATTCTTCGTCGAGGAGGACTCGGCCGTCGTCTGGCGCGGTCCGATGCTCCACAAGGCGCTCAAGCAGTTCCTCGAGGACGTCGATTGGGGCGCGCTCGACTTCCTCCTGATCGACCTTCCGCCGGGAACCGGCGACGTCTCGATGACCCTCGCCCAGCTGCTTCCCCAGGCGACGTTCGTGATCGTCACGACCCCGCAGCCGGCGGCCCAGCGCGTCGCGCGTCGCGCCGCCGAGATGGCGAACAAGGTGTCGCTTGAGATCTCCGGCGTGATCGAGAACATGAGCGCCTTCGTGACGCCCGACGGCGAGCGCTTCACGATCTTCGGCGAGGGCGGCGGCCAGGAGCTCGCCGACGCGCTCGACGTGCCGCTGATCGCCAAGGTGCCGCTGACGATGCCGCTCCGCGAAGCCTCGGACTCCGGGACTCCGCTGGTCTATGAGGACCCCGACGATCCCGCATCGCAGGCGATCCGCCAGGCCGCGCGCGGCCTGATCGCGCTGGCCCCGCCGCCGCGCCCCGCTCCGGCGCCGGCTCCGGTCGGACTGGCGCTGCCGATGGCCGGCTGAGTCGTCGATCTTTTTCACACCCGCGGCGCGGGCGGGTCTACATTTGCGCGCGTGGAGACGCTCCGCGAGTTCAAGAACTTCATCTCGCGCGGAAACGTCGTGGACCTGGCAGTCGCGGTGGTGCTCGGCACCGCCTTCGCCGCGGTCGTCAAGGCGCTCGTCGCCGACATCCTCACGCCGCTCATCGCGATGATCTTCGGCAGCTCGGACTTCAGCTCGCTGACGTTCACGATCAACGGGAGCCACTTCCTCTACGGCGACTTCATCAACAACCTCATCACCTTCGCGAGCGTCGCCGCGGCGATCTTCTTCTTCGTCGTCAAGCCGCTCAACATGCTCGCCGCCCGCCGCGCGAGGGGCATGCCGGACGACACGGACACGCGCGCCTGCACCGAGTGCCTGTCCGAGATACCGAAGGCCGCGCGGCGCTGCGCGTTCTGCACGGCAACGCAGACGCCGGTCGCCGACGTCGCGCCCGCGACCGGTTAGTTTCCCCCCCACGACGGCTTATCGACGGCTGCTACGCTCGGGCAGTCGCCGACCGGACCGGCTGCGCTGGGGACGCCGGGCCGGTGATGTTCGAATACCTCGATGCCCAAGCGCCTGATCGCAACCCTCGCAGTGCTGGCCGCCGTTTCCGCGGCGGCGCTGGCCGCCGGGAGCGGCCCGGCGGCGCGGGCCGATCCAACGGTCGGGCCATCCGGCTCAACGGGAGCACAGACATGCGGGCCCATTTGCTATGTCACGCCCTCGGGCTCCCCTGACGCCACCTGCTCCTCCCCCACCACTGACCCCTGCGCGCTGGCAACCGCGGTCGCGGATGCCGTTTCGGGGGCCACGATCGAGCTCAATGCCGGGGATTACCGCAACATCTCGAGCACGATCAGCGATTCAGGCAGGGTGCTCCACTTCGTCGGAAGCGGCGGGCGAGCGTCGCTCTTTGGAACCGTCGGCGGCGGCGCCCTTGTCTCACTCGACACCCCAGGCTCGAGCCTCGAGGATCTCTACGTCGAAAACGACGATCCCAGCGGCATCGCCCTGTCGCTCGGCCTCGGGAGCGGAGCGGTCACAGCCGACCGCGTCCTCGCCACCGCGCAGGGACAGGCGTGTCAATTTGGCGGGGGTGTGACGCTCACCGACAGCGTCTGTTCGTCCAGCGGCTCCGCACCGAGCGCGCCGGTGCTCGAGACCACCGGCTCCAACACGCTGGTGAACGATGACATCTGGGGCGCCGGCGAGGGCTCCGGGATCAAGGGCGACGGCGGCGCGGACACCGTGGTCAACACGATCATCAGCGCCAACAACGGGAAGATCGGCGGCGGCGCGGATCTGCTCGCGAGCGCGACGATGACCTTCAACGTCAGCTACTCGAACTACCTCCTCGAGGAGGGGCCGAGTGGCTCGACATTCAACAACTCCAACAATGAGACAAACACGCCGGCGCAGCTGCAAAGCGACTTCCAGGAGCAGCCCGGCTCGCCGACGATCGGCGAGGGCGCCAACGATTCGCGCGGCGGCTCCGTCGATCTCGCTGGGAACACCCGCCAGACACCGACCAGCTACTACTTCTCCTACGGTCCGACGCCCGCGGTCGGCACGCAGACGCCGACCGGGACGCTCACGACGACCGACATCGGCGCCGACCAGCTCCAGGCGCAGGCGCAGGCGCAGATAGTCGGACCCTCAGCAATCGGCGAGGACTCAGCCACACTCGTCGGGCAGGTCTTTCCCGACAACGCGGGAATCGCTCACACGGTGATGGCGCCGGTGAGCGGGCTGATCCCGGGCAAGACCTACTACTTCGAGCTGGTGGCCAACGGCTTCACGAGCCCGCAGCAGGGGAGCTTCACGCCGGGCTCTTCGAACGGCTCCTCCACTGGAGGGGGCGGCAGCTATGTCTACAACCCAGGCGGGAGCGGCGCGACCGGCGGCGGCACCTACAACGGCGGTCCGACCGCCAGGACGGCCTCGATCAGCGCAACCTCCGCGCACGTGTCCAACCACGCGGTCGCGATCCAGGTCAGCTGCCCGGGCCAGGCGATCTGCGCCGGGAACCTCCAGCTCCTCGTGAGCGTCTTCTTCAAAGCCAAGGTCCACGGCAAGCTCCGCAAGGAGCAGAAGTCGGTCATCGTCGCGAACGGCCTCTACGCGGTCCCCGCGGCCAGCACCGCGAAGGCGACGCTGCGGCTGACGCCCAACGGGACCAAGCTGCTCGCATCGCACCACGGCAGGCTCGCGGGCAAGCTCGAGATCACTCCCGGCGACGGCTCGGGGACCTTCGAGCAGAATCTCGCGCTCACCGCGTCGGTCACGCACCAGGCGAAGCCGAAGAAGCACGCGGCAAAGCCGAAGAAGCACCCGGCGAAGCCGAAGAAGCACTAGCCGGGCGCGGGCCGCCGGCCCACGAATCAGGGGTTCTTGTAGTAATCCGCGTTGAGCTGCGCGAAGTGCCCCCACTCCGCCGGCAGCTGGTCCTCGGCGAAGCAGGCGTCAACCGGGCAGGCCTCGACGCAGGCGTCGCAGTCGATGCACTCATCGGGGTCGATGTAGAGCATCTCGACGGCGTCGTACCCGGGCTCCTCGGGAGTCGGATGGATGCAGTCGACCGGGCAGACCTCGACACAGGAGTTGTCCTTCGTGCCGATGCACGGCTCGGCGATCACATAGGCCATTGGTTGTGTTGTCCTTCTTTCGAGGGGTGGACGGCCGCGGTCAATTCTATGCGCCGCGTCCGTTGCGAGGAGGGATAGTCTGGATCGATGCTCCTGCTCACCGGCGCGACGGGTCTTGTCGGAGGAGCACTGCGACGCCGACTGATCGCCTCGGAGGTGCCGATCCGCTGCCTCGTGCGCGACCCGCGGCGGCTCGGCGAGGATCGCGTCCGCGTGCAGATCGCCCTCGGCGACCTCGCCGACCCGCCGTCGTTTCGCAACGCACTTCGAGGCGTCGACACGGTCGTGCACCTGGCGGCGACGATCCGCGACCAGCCGCAGGGATCGATCGAGGAGCTCTCGGGGATCGCCACCTGGCGGCTCGTGGAGGCGGCGCAGCGTGCCGGCGTCGAGCGGTTCGTGTTCTTCAGCGCGCTCGGGGCGAGCACGCAGAGTCGCGCGCGCCTGCTGCGCGCGAAGGCGCTCGCCGAGGAGGCGGTCCGCGACAGCGGCGTCCGCTCGATCGTCTTCGCGCCGTCGATCATCTACGCACCCGACGACCATTACATGACGCTGCTCGCGCGGATGTCGCTGCTCCCCTGGGCGATGCCGTTCTCCGGACCCGGCCGCGCGCGCTATGCGCCGATCTGGGTCTCGGACGTCGCCGACTGCGTGATGCGCGCGCTGGAGAGCGAGCGGCCCGGCGACGCCCGCTACGAGCTGGCCGGACCGGAGCTGCTGACGCATGAGCAGATCGTGCGCCTGGCGCTGGCGTCGTTCGGCCGTCGCCGGCGGCTGATCCACATCCCGACGCCGCTCGTGGCGCAGATCCTGCGCGTCGCCGAGCGGCTGATGGGCCCGGATGCGTTCGCGACCTGGGACGAGGCGGAGCTGATGGAGGTATCGATGCTGCCGACCGACGGTGCGGCCGACGTCGCGGCGCTCGACGTCGCGCCGCGCTCGATGGCCTCCGTCCTCGGCGTCAACTGACCTTCGGTCGCGCGCTGCGCGGCGGGCCGGCGGCCTCGAGCGCCGCGGCGAACGCCAGCAGGTCACCGTCGCCCGCGGGCCGCCCGACGAGCTGGACGCCGAGCGGCAGGCCGTCATCGCCGTCGAAGAGGGGCAGCGACAGCGCGGGAAGGCCGCTCAGGTTGAAGATCGCCGTGAAGGGCGTGAAGTAGCCGGAGCGGCGGAAGGTCTCCCAGCCGTGGGGCGATGCGGTGTCGAGTGAGCCGAGTGGCAGCGGCCGCTTGGCGAGCGCGGGCGTGAGCAGGATGTCGTAGGGAGCCAGGCTCGTGACGAGCGCGCGCATCGCGAAGTGGAGCTGCGTCTCGCTCAGCTGGTAGTCGACCGCGCCGATCTGGGAGGCGCGCTGGAACAGCGCCCAGCTCAACGGCTCGACATCCGAGCGCATCGGCGCCGTCCGTCCGGCTGCGACCGCGGAGGAGCGGATCCCGACGGCGACGTGGACCGCGAAGTAGTCGAGGAAGCGCTCGACGAGGCCGCCGGCCTGCCAGGGCGGGTCGAACTCCTCGACCCGGTGACCGAGCGCTTCCGCGAGCGTCGCGGCTTGGCGCACCGCCGCGGCGCAGAGCGGGTCGATCTCGGCGTCGGCGATCGGCGGCTTGAGCGTGAAGGCGACGCGCAGGCCGGTCGGAGCCCGCGCGGCGGTCTGCGCGAACGGCTCGGCGGGCGCGGGAGCGATCGCCGCGTCGCCCGTGACGTAACCGGCGAGGATGTCGAGCAGCGCCGCGGTCTCGCCGACGGTCCGCGTCAGGACGCCGTCGATGACGAGCTGCGACGCGCCGAGGTCGGGCGCCGTCGACACGCGATGTCGCGTCGGCTTGAGGCCGACGAGGCCGCAGCAGGCGGCGGGGATCCGCAGCGAGCCGCCGCCGTCGTTGCCGTGCGCGATCGGCACCATCCCCGCGGCCACGGCCGCCGCCGAGCCGCCCGAGGAGCCACCCGGCGTGAGCGTCGGATCCCACGGGTTGCGGCACGGTCCGTACTCGAGCGGCTCGGTCACCGGCAGGATCCCGTACTCCGGTGGCTTGGTCGTGCCGACGATCACGAAGCCGGCGGCGCGCAACCGCGCAACCGCGTTGTGATCGTAGGGCGCGATGAAGTCGCGCATCAGCTTGCAGCCGTGCGTCAGTCGCAGCCCGGCGACGGCGCGGTTGTTCTTGATCGCGATCGGCACGCCGGCGAACGGCCGCGGATCGCCGGGCGCGATCGCGTCGGCCGCTTCGAGCGCGCCGTCGCGGTCGACCTGGATGAAGGCGCCGAGCTGGGGATCGAGCGCCTCAATGCGCTCGAGTGAGCGCTCGGCGAGCTCGCGGGCGCCGATCGAGCCGTCGCGGACGAGCGCAGCGAGCTCATCGACGGGCTTGAACATCAACTCGGCGGCCACTCACCTCGCAGGCTACAGACGCCGGAATGAGCACGTAGAGTGCAAGCGGTGAACGCACAGAACGAGGTGCGCTCCGGACTCGAGGGCGTGATCGCCTTCGCGACCGAGATCGCCGAGCCCGATCGCGACGGCGGCGCGCTGCGCTACCGGGGCGTGGATATCGAGGAGCTCGTCGGAAGCGTTCCCTACGAGCGCGTCTGGGGTCTGCTCGTGGACGGGGCCTTCGAGCCGGGACTTGCCGTCGGCGAGCGGACCGAGCTGCCGATTGCGACCGGCGACGTGCGCGTCGACGCGCAGGCCGCGCTCGCGACGCTCGGCGCGAGCTGGAAGCTCGGGCAGCTAATCGACATCGACGATCGCGAGGCCCGCGACGACCTCGCACGGGTCTCGGCGGCGGCGCTGTCGTTCGTCGCGCAGTCGGCGCGGGGAGCGGCTTCGCCCGTGCCCGCCGGCGACCTCGACGTCGCCGGCGGCGCGGCCGAGCGGTTTCTCCTGGAGTGGCGCGGCGAGGCGGATCCAGCGCACGCCAAGGCCGTCGACGCCTACTGGGTCTCGGCCGCCGAGCACGGCATGAACGCCTCGACCTTCACCGCGCGCGTCGTCGCCTCGACCGGCGCGGACGTCGCCGCGGCGTTGTCGGCGGGCGTCGGCGCGCTGTCGGGGCCGCTGCACGGCGGTGCCCCCTCGCGCGTCCTTCGGATGCTCGACGAGGTCGCGGCGATGGGCGACGCGAAGCGATGGGTCGTCGACGCACTCGACCGCGGCGAGCGGCTGATGGGCTTCGGCCATCGCGTCTATCGCGCCGAGGACCCGCGGGCGCGCGTCCTGCGCCGCACGGCCCGCGAGCTCGGCGCCGAGCGGCTCGAGGTCGCCGAGGCGCTCGAGGAAGCGGCGCTCGCCGAGCTCGCGGCGCGGCGCCCGGACCGCGTCCTCGCCACGAACGTCGAGTTCTGGTCGGCCGTCGTCCTGGACTTCGCTCAGATCCCGGCGGACCTGTTCACGCCGATGTTCGCCTGCGCCCGGACCGCCGGGTGGTCGGCGCACGTGCTCGAGCAGAAGCGCGAGGGGCGGCTGATCAGGCCGAGCGCGCGCTACGTGGGGGAGGCTCCGCGGGGCGTCGATACGGTCGGGCGCTGAGTCCGCCTGAACCACGAGACGCAAAGGGCCCCGACTGTCGGCGTGGACCCGCGAGACAAAGGGCCCCGACTGTCGGCGTGGACCCGCGAGACGCAAAGGGCCCCGACTGTCGCCGGGGCCCTTTCGCAAACTCCAAACGCCCGAGGGCGCTTCCTACATCATCCCGCCCATGTCGGGCATGCCGCCACCGCCGCCGCCGTGGTTGTCCTCAGGAATCTCGGCGACGATCGCCTCGGTCGTGAGGATGTTCTTGGCGATCGACGCGGCGTTCTGAAGCGCCGAACGGGTGACCATGGCCGGGTCGATGACGCCGGCCGCGACGAGATCGACGATCTCGTTGGTGGCGGCGTTCAGGCCGTGGCCCTTCTTGGCCTTGCGGACGTCGGCCACGACGACCGAGCCCTCGAGGCCGGCGTTCTCGGCGATCTGGCGGAGCGGCTCCTCGAGCGCGCGCAGCACGATCTTCGCGCCGGTCTTCTCGTCCTCCTCGGTGAAGGTGTCGAGTTTGATCGCCGCGGTCGCCTCGAGCAGCGCGACACCGCCGCCCGGCACGATGCCCTCCTCGAGGGCGGCGCGGGTGGCCTGCAGCGCGTCCTCGACGCGGTGCTTCTTCTCCTTCATCTCGGTCTCGGTCGCAGCGCCGACCTTGACGACCGCGACGCCACCCGACAGCTTCGCCAGGCGCTCCTGCAGCTTCTCGCGGTCGAAGTCCGAGTCGGTGTTCTCGATCTCGGTCTTGATCTGGTTGATGCGGCCCTTGATCGCAGCGGCGTCACCGGCGCCGTCGACGATCGTCGTGGTGTCCTTCGCCACGACGACGCGGCGGGCGCGGCCGAGCTGAGACACCTGGGTGTTCTCGAGCTTGAGGCCCATCTCCTCGGTGATCACCTCGGCGTTGGTGAGGATCGCGATGTCCTCGAGCATGCGCTTGCGGCGGTC
Source organism: Solirubrobacteraceae bacterium (assembly GCA_036561565.1). GTDB lineage: Bacteria > Actinomycetota > Thermoleophilia > Solirubrobacterales > Solirubrobacteraceae > Palsa-513. Next base: position 23,330 of record DATBPB010000036.1, read on the forward strand.
GCCGAAGCCCGGCGCCTTGACCGCAACACCGGTGAAGGTGCCGCGCAGCTTGTTGACGACGAGCGTCGCGAGCGATTCGCCCTCGACGTCCTCGGCGATGATCAGCAGCGGCTTGCCGGACTGGATGACCGCCTCGAGCACCGGCAGCACGTCGCGGACCGAGCCGATCTTCTGGTTGGCGATCAGGATGTAGGGGTCCTCCAGCACCGCCTCCATGCGGTCCTGGTCGGTGACCATGTAGGGCGAGATGTAGCCCTTGTCGAACTGCATGCCCTCGGTGAACTCGAGGTCCATGCCGAACGTCTGGCCCTCCTCGACGTTGACCACGCCGTCCTTGCCGACCCGCTCGATGGCGTCGGCGATGACGTCGCCGATCTCGTCGTCGCCGGCCGAGATCGTCGCAACGCGCGCGATCTGGTCCTTGCCGGAGACCTCCTTGGACTGCGAGCCGATGTGCGCGACCACCTGGTCGACGGCGCGCTCGATGCCGCGCTTGAGAGCCAGCGGGTTCGCTCCGGCCGTCACGTTCTTGAGACCCTGGCGAACGATCGCCTGGGCCAGCACGGTCGCGGTCGTCGTACCGTCGCCGGCGACGTCGTTGGTTGCCGTCGCGACCTCGCGCACGAGCTGTGCGCCCTGGTTCTCGAACGGATCCTGGACCTCGATCTCACGCGCGATGGTCACACCATCGTTGGTGATCGTCGGGGCACCGAACTTCTTGTCGAGGACGACGTAGCGGCCCTTGGGGCCGAGCGTGACCTTGACGGCATTGGCGACGGCGTCGACACCGGCCTCGAGGGCCTTGCGCGCGTCGCTTGAGTACTTCAGTTCCTTGTGAGCCATTTCTGTTCAGTCTCCTTAGGACTCGACGCGGGCAAGGACGTCCGACTCGCGCAGCACGAGCAGCTCCTCGCCGTCGATCTTGATCTCGGTCCCGCCGTACTTGCTGTACAGGACCTCGTCGCCCTCGGAGACGTCGAGCGGGATGCGCTTGCCGTCGTCGTCGAGCTTGCCGTCACCGACGGCCAGGACCTTGCCCTTCTGCGGCTTCTCCTTCGCGGTGTCGGGAAGGACGATGCCACTCGCGGTGGTCTCCTCCTCCTCGATCGCCCGCACGATCAGCCGATCGCCCAGGGGCTTGAGCTTCATCTTGAAACCTCCGTTGAGTGTGTGCTTCTCGCGGCGAGCGCTCCGCGAGGGAGGCCCACCGAGCTCTTTGGCACTCTCGTTATGAGAGTGCCAGTCACTCCTGGAATATATGGCTTTCTGCGCGAATGTCAAGCAGAATTGGCACTCTCGGTGGTCGAGTGCCAACGATTTCGCACATCCTGTCGAGCGAGCGCCGCGGCGGCGCGGCGCGAGAGCTCAGTTCTGCGCGCCGCCGAACCCCTTGATCGCCTCGGTCATGCCGGCCGGCTTGTCGACGATCTGCGAGAAGCGCACGACCGTGACGACATCGTCGAGCGTGACCGTGCGGCCGTAGATCTGCTCGAGGAAGTGGACCAGGTCCTCGTGGCGGCGGAACTCCGGGTTGTCGTGCTCGATGTCGCGCGGCGAGAGATCGCGCAGCCGCGTCACCTCGACCTGGTCGATCACGGCGTCGAAGATCTTCTCGCGCGGCGAGTACTGGTAGCCGATGGTGACCAGCACGGCCTGGTTCTTGCGGTACTTGTGCGACTTGTCGCCCAGGCGGATCGTCGCCGTCTTGCGGCCGCGCTTGAGCTGGTCGGCGAAGATCGTCGAGTAGAAGTTGAGCACCTGCACGGCTGGGAGGCTATCGGTCCGCGCCGGTTTTCGATAGGGCGCTGAGCACCATCTCGCGCTCGCCCGGGTAGGTCAGCTCCTTCGCCGCCTGCGCCAGCGGAACCCAGCGCGCGTCCTCGATCTCGTGGTCGTGATCGTCGGGCGATCCCGCCCGGAAGGCGAACAGGAAGAACCGCACACGCTTGTTGATCAGGCGGCCGTTGCGCCGGTAGTGGTAGCGCACGTCGCCGAGCGGGGCGACCAGATCGGCATCGACCCCGCCCTCCTCACGGACCTCGCGGGCCGCCGCCTGCTCGTCGGTCTCATCGCCGTCGAGGTGGCCCTTGGGCAGCGCCAGCACGCGCGAGCCGTTGGCGGCGCGGCGGGTCGGCACGACGACGAGCACCTCGTCGCCCTTGACCACCACGCCCCCGGCGGACACCTCCTCGACGGCGCGGGCGCGCGGCGGCCCGTCCGCGCCGGCCGGCGCGCGGCCGGCGGACCGGCGGCGGGCGCTCATCGCCGCCACGCCCGGCGGGCGATCGAAATCCGGGCCTGCCGAGCGC
>DATBPB010000037.1:0-18071 GCA_036561565.1 Solirubrobacteraceae bacterium
GCACGCGGCTGGGAGGAGGCGACTGCGGGCGGTCTGCGGACGTGGCCGGGCTCGCGCGAGCGCAGCCGTGCGCGAGCAGCGGCGAGGAGCGCATCCGATGTCCTTCTCCGCGTGGGCAGCATTTCGATACCCAGACTGTAACGGTCGCCCGGCAGGCAAGCCTCACCTTCGAAAGCGCGAATCGTTCGGAGAATCCGCAGACGCGCCTTCACGCGGCCCCGCGGCGGGAAGTCCCCTACACTCACGTACTTCGTCCCGCGCTCGCGCTTCGGCCGCCGAGCGGTGGCGAGTCGGAACCGACGGAGGCTGCACGCGCATGGATGACATCAGAGACGATCAGCTGAGCTTCTCGGTCGCCGGGATCCCCATGCCGATGTCCGAGCAGGTCGCCGCGGCCGGCCGCGTGCTGCGCCGGCGCTGGAAGGTCGTCGTGTTCGTACCGCTGCTCGCGCTGGCCGTAGCCGTCGCTGTGAGCGTGAAATCGACCAAGCAGTACACGGCAACGGCCAAGCTCTACCTCTATCCGAGCAACGCCGTCGGCGCCGCGCTCAACCCCGGCTCGCAGGTCACACCAGCGGACCCTGAGCGGGATCTGAACACCGAGGTGTCGCAGATCACCGAGACGCCGCTGGCGGAGCTCGTGCGCCGCAGCCTGCCGACCTCCGAGAGCAGCACCAGCCTTCTGACGCAGGTGTCGGCCGCGCTCGAGGGCACGACCAACATCGTCGATGTCCGCGCCACCGACCAGAACCCCGCACGCGCTGCGAGGATCGCCAACGCCTTCGCCAGCGATTACGTGGGTTACAGCCTGCAGTCCCAGCTCGCCCTGTTCAGGCAGGCGCTGGCCGCCCTGCCGCCGGCGCAGCGCGGCGGCGCGACCGCAAGGGGCCTGCAGTCCGCGATCGCGACGACAACCCCCAACGCCGCGGTCTCGCAGGCGGCCACGGTGCCGACCTCGCCGTCCTCGCCGAAGACGGTCCTGGACGCGATCATCGCGCTGATCGTCGGACTCATCGTCGCGATACTCGCGGCGATCGGCCTCGAGCTGTTTGACCGGACCGTCCGCGACGAAGACGAAGCGGTCGCGGTGTCGCGTCTGCCCAGCCTCGGTGTGATCCCGCGACCGCCCTCCCTGATCGGCGGGCCCACCGGCCGCACCGCGAGAGCGTTGCTTGGCCGCGGGCGAGGCTCGGCGCATGGGTCGACGAGCACCGATGATCGCCCGCCGCCGCTCGTCAACCAGCGCCTTTCGGCCGACCGCCAGACCGCCGAGAGCTACGGCTCGCTGGCGGTCACGATCGCCCTCCAGCTGGGCCCCGAGGAGAACGTCGTGATGATCACCTCGCCGGGTCCTCAAGACGGCAAGACAAGCGTCTGCCTCGGCCTGGCCGCGACCCTCGCGGAGCTCGGGCAGAACGTGATCGCCGTGGAGTGCGACATGCGTCGTCCGCGGTTCGCCGAATACCTGGGGCTGCCGCCGCAGAAGGACGGGCTGAGCTCGATCCTGACCGGAAACGGCGATCTGACGAGTGCACTCGTCGACGTCGAGATTGCAACGAGCACCAGCCCAGCGGTGCAGGACGGCGCGGGCGCGCTGATTCCCGCGATGCGCGACCGCCGAAAGCCCGGTCGTGCGACGCGCCGCTTCCGGGTCCTCCCGAGCGGCCCAGCGCCGCCCGTCCCGCTGCGCCTGCTCGGCGGCCCGGCGCTGCCATCGCTGCTGCGTCATCTGCAGGCCGATGCCGACATCGTGCTGCTCGACACCCCTCCGCTCGGCGTCGTCAACGATGCCGCCATCCTCGCCTCAAAGGTCGACCAGGTCGTGCTGGTCGCGCACCTCGAGCACACGCGCCGCGACGCGCTGCGACGCTGCCGTACGATCGCGGAGCAGTTTCACAGTCCGGTGATCGGCGTCGTCTGCGTCGGAGGACCGAGAAGCGGCGCCCTCGCCTACTACACCGCGGCGCAGGCCGAAAGCGCTGAGCCGCTTTTGACGAAACCCGTCTCGGCGAGCGAGCGCCGCCCAGCCGTCGCCACCCCGGTGGACCACGGTGAGTTTTGGCTTGCCGATGAGGCAGCCGCACCGGTCGGCGTGATCGAGGTCAACGGATCGCGTGACGCCCGGCAATCCGATATCAGCGCCGACGCGCCGGTCGCCCGCGCATCCCAGGCAGCCGCCCAGCCCGCTGCGCCGGCCGACGCCGGCGGGGATGTCGCCGCATCCACCGCACCGGTCGACGTTCCAGCCGACGAAGCGCAGGCGAGCGAGCCGGCGCTTGCAGCAGCGACTCCCGAAGAGGGATCCGGGGACCGCCCGCCTTCGCGACCCGCGCGTGGACCGCAGGCGAAGGGTGGTTCCGCGAAGCGGGCTGCGGCGAAGACCCGCGCGCGCAGTCGCGCCCCCGACGATAAGGCCGGCTGAGTCGCAGCATAGGAGCGGGCGTCATGGCTGATGGCCTCACTCGTGCCTCGGAGGGCAGCGCCGTACCGATCGTGGCCATCATTGCCGGCGCGGTCGTCGGCGTCGTCAGCCCGGTGGCCGTCGCGGTGGTCGCGCGACGCAGCAAACGCGAGCTCGACGCCAGCGCGGCGCGCCAGCGTGCGGCCCTCGACGCGGAGCGCGAACGGCTCCGAACGACGTTGCGCGCTGAGAGCGCACGGCAGCGACGCGAGGTCGAGCGCACGCTGCTCGACCGCGGCACCGTCCTGATCTCCGAGTTCCGCGACGCGGTCGCGGATGTGACGCTGGACCCTCGCGGTCGGCCGGTGGTGACCGACCGCTGGCGCAAGGCGGTTCACACGCTGGTTGCCTTCCGCGGCAGGCTGCTCATGTGGTTCAACGACGGGTCGGAGATCATCGACGCGTTCGATGGCGTGGCCTCGTGCACGGCGTGGGGAACGACGTGGGCGACCGAGCTGCGCGGCGGGGAACGGAAGGTCAGGCTCACAAGCCCGCCCCAGGGCGGCAGCGAGGAATTGGCGAATGACGCGCTCGAGCTCGCGCTCGTTGACGTCGACGCGCGACACCTGCGCTACGTCCTCGCTGCTCGCGCGTACCTGAGCAGCGAGTAGGTGGCGCGTCGCGCCTGCGCCGTCGTGCGCGCCGACGCTAGAAGCCGGGCAGCGCCCACGTCCGCGCGGCAAGGCGGGCTTGGACCGCGGCCACGTAGGCGAGCTGGCCGGCGTTCAGCCACGGATACGGCGAGTACCAGCCGCCGAGGCTGTCCCACGCGTTGCCGGGCGCATACGTCGCATCGCCCCATTCGCTGCGAACCCCGCCCGGGTCGTCGAAGTAGAAGCGGATCTGCGCGGCCTGATAGTCGGCGTTGAAGGCCGTCGACTGCCAGCGCAAGGGCTCCGTCCCGGCGCCGACCGACCCGTCCGGGTTCCACTTGACCTGAGTGATTCCCATCGACTGATAGACCTCGTCGGTCCCGCCGACCCGCGCCGCGGCCGGGTACTGCGCGTATTCGGCGGGCGTGACCGTGGTGATGTCGCCGAGCTGGGACATGTTCCAGTCGGACTCGCTGACGTACTCCGCGCGCAGCCAGTCGGCCGGGATCCCCCACTTCCAGGCCGCCCACTGGATGATCTCGTCGGTTGTGCCGGTGTAGTGGCCGGTCACGTAGGCGTCGTAGGGGTTGGCCTGGACGACGCTCTGCCCGTGGTTGTTGCGCGCCGAGTAGAACGCCTGTAGCGCGGCGGCGCTCGGCATGTCCTGGTTCTCCGGCGCGTTGGCGGGGCGAGTCTCGGGCTCGGGCGTCACGTCGGCGGCCGCCTGCGCATCCGACAGCGGCACGTAGCTCCCGCCTGTCGCCGGCACCCACGCGCTCAGCGGGGCGGGCGCGTTGCCGCCGCCGGGCAGCGGCGGGTTCAGTCCGCCCGACGGTGGCGGATTCCCGCCAGCGGATGGAGGCGGCTTGCCGCCTTGAGGCCCGCCGCCGGCGGAGGACGGAGCGGTTCGCGTGCCGCCGCCAACGCGCGTCTTTGGGCGCACGCGCCGCCGCGGAGGGACGCTCGCGCCGTCCGCTGGCGAGGCGTAGTCCAGGGCGAGCTTCACCATGCTCGCGACCATGAAGCGAGACAGCAGCGTCGAGATCTCCCGCTTCCTCGCGCGACAGGCGGCGCGCGCCGGCGCGCGCCGCAGAGCGTGGCAGCCGGCGGTGCGTGTCCGGCTCGACCGCGCCGAGGACGCCAGCGCCGCCGACGCTGACAAGGCGAGTGATACGGCTGCCACGGACGTGGCGAGGCCACGAACGGCGGCGCGAGCGCGGACCTGGCGCGCGTACAGGGCGGACTCCTTCCGGCGGGCGGGCGTTCGTGAGCCGGATCGGCGCCGGCGCCGCGCGTCGCAACGCGATTCGACGACCGTTCCGGGCGCCCGAGGAGCGCTGGACCGCTGTACGTCGAGGCGGTGCGGGTACTAGACGAGTGTCGGCGGGCCGCGCTGCTGCGGCTAGGAGCCGAGCGCCATCCGGCGCAGGTCGAGCGCTTCGTCGAGAGTCTTCTCGTCCACGCCGTGCTCGCGAGCAACCTCGCGAAGCGGCCGGCCCGACTTGGTCGCGTCCTGGACGATCGCGGTCGCCTTGTCGTAGCCGATGTAGGGGTTCAGCGCCGTGGCGACGGCGAGCGTCGACTCGGCGCTGCGCGTAGTGCCCTCGCGGTTGGCCTCGATGCCAGCGACGCACTTCTCCGCCAGGACCGTCGCGGCGTTGGTGAGCAGGTTGATCGAGGAAAGCAGGTTGCGCGCGATCAGCGGGATCCGCACGTTCAGCTCGAAGTTGCCCTGCATCCCGCCGATCGTGATCGCGGTGTCGTTGCCGACCACCTGCGCGGCGACCTGCATCACGACCTCGGGAATGACGGGGTTGACCTTGCCGGGCATGATCGAGGAGCCCTTCTGGAGCTCGGGCAGGAACAGCTCGCCGATGCCCGCGCGCGGGCCCGAGCCCATCAGCGCGAGGTCCTGCGCGATCTTGGTCATCGACACCGCGACGACCTTCAGGGCTCCCGACAGCTCGACGAGCGCGTCGCGGTTGGCCTGCGCTTCGAAGGGATCCTCGGGCGGTGAGATCCGCAGCTTCGTCTCGGCCGCAAGCCGGCGGCGCACCTTGGCCGCGAACTGCGGGTGCGTGTTGAGGCCCGTGCCGGTGGCGGTGCCACCAAGCGGGATCTGCGCGACGCGGGGCAGCGCGTCGGCGATCCGAGCGCGGCCGAGGCGAATCTGGGCCGCGTAGCCCGCGAACTCCTGGCCCAGCGTGACCGGCACCGCATCCATCAGGTGCGTGCGCCCCGACTTGACGATCCCGTTGAAGCGGCGTGCCTTGACGCTCAGCGCGCGCTCGAGCGCCGCGAGCGCCGGGAGCAGGCGCCGCGTCGTCGCCTCAAGCGCCGCCAGGTGAACCGCCGAGGGAAAGACATCGTTTGAGGACTGACCCAGGTTGACGTGATCGTTGGGATGGACGCCCGCGCCGGCCAGCGTCGCGATCACCTCGTTGGCGTTCATGTTCGATGAGGTGCCCGAGCCGGTCTGGAAGACGTCGATCGGGAACTGCTCGTCGTGCTTGCCCGCCGCTATCTCCGCGGCGGCCTTGGCGATCCGTCGCGCGACGCCAACCCGCAGCAGTCCGAGCTCGCTGTTGACCGTCGCCGCCGCGCCCTTGATGCGCCCGAGCCAGTGGATCACCTCGACGGGAACGGGCTCGCCCGAGATCGGGAAGTTCTCGATCGCCTTGCGGGTTTCGCCGCCGTAGAGGGTCTTGGGGCTCATGCGCGTCTCGTCCTTTGTCGCCGGCAGGTGCAGTCCAAACCCTATCCGCAGAACGCGGCCAGCTCGCGCGCGACGCCGACCGGGTCGTCGTAGGCGATCAGGTAGCCGGTCCCGGGAAGCACGCGCAGCTCCGCCCGCGGGATCAGCTCGAGCGCCTCCTCGGCGACCGCCAGGGGGTGGATGCGGTCCTCGTCGGCCCACAGCAACAGGACCGGCAGGTCGAGCCGGGGGTAGAGGTCGAACAGCTCGTGCTGCGCGCCGCGCGGCCAGCGAGCGGCGAAGCGCGCCCAGGAGCGGGCGCGGTTGGCGTTGCCCCCGACGTCGGCGAAGGCGTGGCGCAGAAGATCGCGGGTCCCCGCCGCGCCGCGCGCCGAGAGCCTCATCCCGAGCTCCGGGCGGAACACGAACCGGGCCCCGTGCGAGAGCGCGCGGTCAAGGCCGGGAACCGCGCCGGCGCGCGCCGCAAGGCGCCAGCCGCGGCGCAACCGCTCGCGCTCGGCGCGACGGTGCAGGCGGTTCGGCAGGAGGATCAACGCGCCCGGAGCGATGTCACCGCGAGCCAGCATGTGGAGGACGATCTCGGCGCCGAGACCGTGACCGCCGATGAACGGGCGCGGACCGAGCACCTCCTGGCTGAAGCCCGCCATCACCTCCGCGAACCAGTCCTGGGTGTAGGGGTGGCGTGGGCGCTCCTCGGAGTCGCCGTGCAACGGCAGGTCCGGCAGGACGACGCGGAAGCGGTCCTCGAGCGCCTCGACGATCGGCTCGAACTCCTTGTGGGAGAGCATCGCCGAGTGCAGCAGGGCAAGCGGCGGCCCGGACCCGGCCTCGCGGTAGGCGACCCGCGCGCCATCGCTGTGGTGATAGAGCCGCAGCTTCACCGGCGGCCATCGTACGCTGCGGCCGGTGAGCCGCGCACGAGCGTATGACCGCGAGATCGTCGCGCTGGCGCTGCCCGCGTTCGGCGCACTCGCGGCCGAGCCGCTCTACCTGCTCGTTGACACGGCGATCGTCGGCCATCTCGGAACGGCCCAGCTGGCCGCCCTCGCGCTCGCGGCGACCGCGCTCGGCACCGTGACGACGATGTTCAACTTCCTCGTCTACGGGACCACCTCGGCGGTCGCGCGAGCGCATGGCGGTGGCAAAGCGGAGCGCGCGCACGAGCTCGGCGGGCAGGCCGTCTGGCTGGGCGTTGGCATCGGGTCCGTGCTCGCGGTGGTGACGCTCGCGCTCGCCGCGCCGGCGATCACGCTGCTGGGCCGCCACGGCCACGTCGCCGACCTCGCCGCGCGCTACCTGCGGATCTCGGCGCCAGGTATTCCGGCGCTGCTGCTCGCAACGGCCGGGCAGGGCTATCTGCGCGGCGTCTCGAAGCTGCGCCGTCCGCTCGAGATCGTGATCGCCTCCAACGTCGCGAACGTCGCGCTCGAGGTCGCGCTCGTCTACGGCGCCCATCTGGGGCTCGACGGCTCGGCGCTCGGCACCGTCATCGCCCAGCTCGGCATGGGCGCGGCGTTCGCCGCCGCCGTCTGGCCGCTGCCGCGCCCGCAGCCGCGCCTGATGCGCGGGCTCGCGCGGGTCGGCGCGGAGATCCTCGTTCGGACCGCCTCGCTGTACGCGTCATTCCTGGTCGCGAGCGCGGTCCTCGCGCGCATCGGCAAGGCTTCTCTCGCCGCCCACCAGGTGGCCTTCCAGCTCTACAACACGATCTCGCTCCTGCTCGACGCGCTGGCGATCGCCGGCCAGGTGATGGTCGGGCGGATGCTCGGCGCCGGCGACGGGGAGGGCGCGTATGCGGCGGGACGGCGCCTGACCGTGCTCTCGATCGCCGGCGGTGTCGGCGCGGGAGCGCTGCTACTCGCCTTGTATCAGCCGCTCCCCCACCTCTTCACATCCGATCCCCGCGTGATCGGCCGCCTGCACGCGATCTGGCCGCTGCTGGCGCTGATGCAGCCTGTCGGGGCCGCAGTATTCGCGCTCGACGGCGTGCTGATCGGCGCCGGCGACACGCTCTTCTTGGCGATCGCGATGGTCGTGGCGGGCGTCTTCGTCTATGTGCCGGTGGCGCTCCTGGCGCTCGAGCTCCACTGGGGAATCGTCGGCGTATGGGGCGGCCTGGTCGGGCTGATCGGCGTGCGCTTCGCAACCAACGGCATTCGCTTCCTGCGCCGGCGCTGGATCGTGCTCGGCTCGGCGCACCCGGTACGACGCGCGCCGCGGGAGGGGCGAGCCGATTCGCCCGCCCGCTCCCCGCGGCGGGGCTGATCAGTCACCGCAGTAGGGGCAACCGCCGCGTCCGATCTCGATCGAGCGGGCGATCTGTATGCGGTGCTCGCTCGCGAATCGCGGGTCGTTGGCGATCGCATCGTCGTGCTCGCGTCGCTGGCGAGACACCTCGGCGTGGTGGCGATAGGCACGGACGACACCGCGGCGCATCGCGCTCGGCCGAAGTCGTGCGGGCATGGCTGAATTGGGCAACGGTTCTCCTTGGGTGGGCGTTTACTCGACGCCTCCCCTCCTCACGAACCGCTCCTCCCCCGCGTCGCTCGCCTCGAGCCTAGCCGGGTGAACCCTCGGATCCGTGAAGATCCCGCAACGCCCGGCGCTTCGAGGCTGCTGATCAATCATCGCAGGCGGCGATCTTCGGCCGCTGTCCAGCGGGCCAGGATTTGGCGCCACGGCCTTGGCCGCCGCGGCGGGACGCCCACCTAGAATGCCCCGACCCATGCTGCGGCCCGTCGACACCCAGCAGTCCTTCCCGGCCCTCGAGCTCGAGGTGCTCGAGCGCTGGCGCGAGCGCGACGTGTTCGCCGAGTCGCTGCGGCAACGCGACGGTGCTCCGCCGTACGTCTTCTACGAGGGACCGCCGACGGCGAATGGGCCGCCCGGATCGCATCACGTCCTGGCGCGCGTCTTCAAGGACATCTACCCGCGTTACAAGACGATGCGCGGCTACCGCTGCGAGCGCAAGGCCGGCTGGGACTGCCACGGCCTTGGCGTCGAGATCGCCGTCGAGCAGAAGCTGGGCTTCACCAGCAAGGCGCAGATCGAGGAGTACGGCGTCGCCGAGTTCAACCGCCTCTGCGCCGAGTCGGTCTTCGAGTACCTCGCCGAGTGGGGTCCGCTGACAGAGCGAATCGGCTTCTGGGTCGATCTCGACGGCGCCTACCGCACGCTCGATGCGACCTACATCGAGTCGGTCTGGTGGGCGCTCGAGCAGATCCACTCCAAGGGCCTGCTCTATGAGAGCAACCGGGTCGTCCCCTACTGCCCGCGCTGCGGCACCGCGCTGTCCTCGCACGAGGTCTCGCAGGGCTACGAGGACGTCCTCGACACGACCGCCTACGTCAAGCTGCCGCTCGTCGACGCAGACCGCGAGTCGCTCGTCGTCTGGACCACGACGCCGTGGACGCTTCCGGCCAACCTCGCCGCGGCAGTCGGACCCGGGATCGCCTACGCCCGGGTGCGCTCGGGCGATGAGACGCTGATCGTCGCCGAGGCGCTCGTCGAGCGCGTCTTCGGCGAACGCGCGGAGGTGGCCGGGACGATCGAGGGCTCAGAGCTCGTCGGGCGCTTCTACCGCGGGCCCGTGTTCCCCCGCGAGGACTCGACGCAGACGGAGTTCCCGATCCTCGCCGGCGACTTCGTGACGACCGACGACGGGACGGGGATCGTCCACATCGCGCCCGCCTTCGGCGAGGACGACTTCCGCCTCGGGGAGCGCAGCGGCCTGTTCGACCGCACCAACCCCCAGACCCTCTACAACCCGGTCACGCGAGACGGCCGCTACGACGACCGCGTCGCCGGCTACGCGGGACGCTCGGTGATCGAGGCGCAGCTCGCGGTCGACCTGCTCGCCGACCTCGAGCGGCGCGGACTGCTCGTCAAGACCGAGCAGCACGAGCACTCCTACCCCCACTGCTGGCGCTGCGGTACGCGCCTGCTCAACTACGCGAAGCCGTCCTGGTACATAGCCACCTCGCGCCTTCGCGATCGCCTGCTGGCGGCGAACGAGACCGTCGAGTGGCACCCGCCGGGGATCAAGCACGGCCGCTTCGGCGACTGGCTCGCGGGCAACGTCGACTGGGCGCTGTCGCGCGAGCGCTACTGGGGAACGCCGCTGCCGCTGTGGCGCTGCGACCGCGATCCGGAGCATCGCGTCTGCATCGGCTCCTTCGAGGAGCTCGAGCGGCGGACCGGCAAACCTGTCGGCGACCCCCACCGCCCCTACGTCGACGAGCTGACCTTCGCCTGCGAGTGCGGCGGGGAGATGCGCCGCGTCAGCGAGGTGATCGACGTCTGGTTCGACTCGGGCTCGATGCCGTTCGCCCAGCACCACGCTCCGTTTGAGAACGCCGACGTCTACGCGCGCTCGTTCCCGGCCGACTTCGTCTGCGAGGCGCTCGATCAGACGCGCGGCTGGTTCTACTCGCTGATCGCGATCTCGACGCTGCTCAACGATCGCGCCCCGTACCGAAACGTCGTCTGCCTCGGGCTGCTCGTCGATGGCGAGGGGCGCAAGATGTCGAAGTCGCTCGGCAACGTCGTCGTTCCCTGGGAGGTGATCGACCGCTTTGGCGCCGACGCGTTTCGCTGGTACTTCTTCACCTCCAAGCAGCCCTGGGACGGTTACCGCTTCTCGATCGACGCGGTTGGCGAGGCCGTCCGGCTGTTCCTGCGCCAGCTGTGGAACGTCTACGGCTTCCACGTTCTCTATGCCAACGCGGCGCAGCCGGGTCAGGGCGGCAGCGGCGATCCGAGCGACCTCGACCGCTGGGCCCTGTCGCGCCTGGCGGCGACGGTCGAAACGGTCCGCGAGCGCCTCGACGCCTACGACGCGACGCTCGCCGGTAAGGCGATCGCCGACTTCGTCGAGGACCTCTCGAACTGGTACGTGCGGCGCTCGCGGCGGCGCTTCTGGGACGGCGAGGCCGCCGCGCTGGCCACGCTCGAACAGACGCTCGTGACGCTCGCCAAGCTGCTCGCGCCATTCACGCCGTTCGTGGCCGATGAGATCTACGACAACCTCGACGGCGAGCTCGCGAGCGTGCACCTGTGCGACTTCCCCGAGCCGGGCGAGCGCGACGCAGAGCTCGAGTTCGCGATGGCGACGGCGCGTGAGACGGTGCGCCTCGGCCTCGCCGCGCGCGGCCAGGCCAACGTCAAGCTGCGCCAGCCGCTCCGCGAGGCGATCATCGTCGCCGACGGGCGCGAGCGAGCGGCCGTCGAGCGGCTTTCCGAGCTCGTGCGCGAGGAGCTCAACGTCCTCGCCCTGCGCTTCGTCGACGCCGCCGACGAGCTCGGCACCTACACGATCAAGCCGAACCTGCCGGCACTCGGGCCGCGCTTCGGCGCGCGGATGCCGCAGCTGCGCGCGGCGATCGCGGCGCTCGAGCCGACCGCCGTCGCGGCGTCCTTCCGCGACCGGCGCACGGTCGTCGTATCGGTGGCCGGCGAGAGCCACGAGCTGACCGCCGACGATCTGCTCGTCTCGATCGCGCCGCTCGAGGGCTACGCACTCGCGCGCGAGGGCTCCCACGCCGTGGCGCTCGAGCTGGCGCTCGATGACGGCCTGATCCGCGGCGGCCTCGCGCGCGAGATCGTCCACGCGATCCAGCAGGCGCGTCGCGGCGAGGGCCTCGAGATCGCCGACCGCATCGAGCTCTCACTCGGCGGCGACGAGCCGCTGCTCGAAGCCGCTCGCGAGCACGCCGCCTACATCGCCGGCGAGACGCTCGCATTGAGCGTCAGCTTCGAGGAGCGCGGGGAGTGGACCGCGACGGTGTCGATCGACGGGCTGATCCTGACGATCTGGCTGCGTCGCGCGCTCCAGCCGGTGGACTAGCCGCGCTTGGGAACGCAGGTGTGGTAGGTGCGCCTGCCCTTGACCACGAAGCCGGCGGCGGTGCGGGCGCGGATCCGGACGGTGTAGGTCCCCTTCGGGAGCTCGCGCAGGTCGATCACCGCGGTGATCTCATCGCCGTGGCGAAAGAACCTCAGCAGCCTGTGGTCGAGGTAGATCTTCATCGTCACGAACGGGTCGTGGCGGGGCTCGCGCACATGGATGACGAAGTGGCGCCGGCTCAGGCAGACGCGCTTCGGCGCCGCCGACGGGAGGAGGACCGACGTCGCAAACACCGGCGCCGCGACCGGCACCGCGGCGACCAGCGCCGAATCGGTGCACCCGTAGTTGACGTTGGTGGGGCTGCCGTCAGGTGCGATCGTCGGCGCGCCGGAGCCGGGTGCGTTGAAGCAGACGCGCAGGTAGCGCGACCCGTCGCTGCGTGTGATCACGCGAAACGCCGTTGGGCCGAGCTGCGCGAGGTGGCAGCCGGCGCCGCTACCGGCGTACCACTGGTGCAGGCCGGCGTAGCTCCCGTCGCCCAGCTCGCGGACGTCGGTCCACATCGCCTGCCCGACCGGGTGAGTGCAGCTCACGAACGTCGTCGGTGCGGCGACGGTGCCGGTGAGCCGGCCGCCCGCGTCCGGGGCGACGATGACCTCGCCACCGCTGAACGACCAGACGCCCTCGATCGCGGGCTGCGCGACGGCGGCCGCGCTGCCGGCGCCAACGCACGCGGCGACGGCGACGGCCGCTAGGCCGCCGAAGACGCGCAGCGTCTGGTGTCTGAGCGACCGTCTCATCCAACGCCCCACGGTAGCCCCCACCTCGCGCCGTGGGGCGGGTCTTTAGGCAGCCCGGCGGGGTGAGGAAACCGCCCCCGCCGTGTCGGCGCCGCCAGGGGCGGGCGAGCGGCCGCCCCACGATCGCTAGCCCTCGAACAGCTGCGCCTCGAGCTTCTTCTTCGGGTAGGCGCCGATGACCTTCTTCACCGGGGCGCCGTCCTCGAAGAGGATCATCGTCGGGATCGACAGGACGTCGAACTTGGCGGCCGTCTGCTGGTTATCGTCGATGTTCAGCTTGACGACGCGCAGGTTGTCCGGACGCTCGGCCGCGATCTCTTCGAGGATCGGGGAGACGATCCGGCACGGACCGCACCAGGGAGCCCAGAAGTCGACGAGCACGGGCGTCTCGGACTCCAGCACCTCGGCCTGGAAGTTGCTGTCGGTGACTTCGCTAAGGGTTCCCGCCATGTCCGCTCCTAAGTTCGGTTGGTCCGCCTCTGCTCAATACTATACAGAATGAAGTGCCCGGATTCCAGGCCCCGGGGGCACACTCAGGCGGCGGGCCGCGGCGCCGCGGCGCCCGCGCCGTTCAGAGCAGCGCGTGCAGCAGGTGCGGCGAGATGTAGACCTCGATCAGCGCCGCGACGAGCAGCATCGGCAGCGCGATCGCGACCGTCACGATCGTCGCCGCCAGCAGCTGGTCCCACTCGCCGCGGCGGCTCGCGATGATCCACGCCGCGAGCGGCAGGAACAGCGCGGTCAGCTCGATCACGGCGTGGGGCATCAGGACGAGCAGCAGGGTGCCCGGGGTCGTGTGCAGCGCGTGCGCGACCGACGCCGTCTCGCCGCCGAGAACGACTGCCTGCGCCGACAGCGAGAAGGTCGTCGCGGCGACGACGAAGACGATCGCGAAGCGACCGCCGCGCTCGTGGATGACCCGCACGACGCCGCGGCGCTGCTCGGCCTGGAGCGGCACCGACGAGCCGGCGATGAAGCCGGCGACGCACGCCATCGCGTGCAGGGCGAGGACCAGCAGGTTGCGCTCGAGGATCGTCCAGACGCTGCCCCAGTCCCCGACGCGAAACGGCGGCTGGATCGTCTGGACGGTGAAGCCACCCGAGCCGGAGAGGCCGGCGATCCCCCACGTCGCGGCGAGCAGGAGCAGCGCGGCGGAGGCGCTGCCGGCAAGCCAGCGACCGACCGCGGGCCAGGGATGGTGGTGCCAGCTCGTCAGCGTCTCGCGCGTACGGCGCCTGCCGTGAATCAGCGCCGAGCGGCTCGGCGACTGGGACTGGACCACCGGCTCGCTCACACTCACGCTCAATCATCGGCGTCTACGCCGCCGATGATGAGCGCCCAAGCGAGCGCTAACGAAACGGGCTTCGCCAGCGCAGCTGGGGCATCACGACGAACGCCTCGAGCGCGATCCGCGGCGACATCTTTGAATGCCCGTGGCGGCGATCGTGGAAGACGATCGGCACCTCGCGGACCACGAAGCCGCGGACCAGCGCGCGCTGGGTGAGCTCGACCTGGAAGCAGTAGCCGTGCGAGCGCACGCTCGGCAGGTCGATCGCCTCGAGCACCTCGCGCCGGAAGCACTTGAAGCCGCCGGTGAGGTCGCGGATGTCGAGGCCGAGCACGCGGCGCGCGTAGCTGCAGCCGGAGCGGCTGATGATGCGCCGCGCCAGCCCCCAGTGCTCGACGCCCCCGCCTTCGACGTAGCGAGAGCCGAGCGCGACGTCGGCACCGTCATCGATCGCCGCGACGAGGCGGACGAGGTCGGCCGGGTCGTGGGAGAAGTCGGCGTCCATCTGGCAGACGGCGCGCGCGCCGGACTCGAGCGCCCGCGCGAAGCCGGCCAGGTAGGCGGGGCCGAGACCGTGACGGGCGCCGTGATGGAGGACCTCGACGGCCGGCATCGCCGCCGCGAGACGGTCGGCGATCGCTCCCGTCCCGTCGGGCGAGGCGTCGTCGACGATCAGGATGCGGTGGTCGGCGGGCGACGCGCGCTCGAGCTGCTCGAGCGCGGCGACGACGATCGGCTCGATGTTCTCGGCCTCGTTGTAGGTAGGCAGGACGAGCCAAACGGTGCCTGGCATGGCGGCTTAACCTACTGGGGTGTCGCCGACCAGCAACAGCCAGATCGCGGATGCGCTCGACGAGCTCGGCGACCTCTACGAACTCGACGGCGCGGTCATCCACCGCGTGGTCGCCTACCGCACGGCCGCCAAGGCGATCCGTGACTCGCCGGTCTCGGTCGAGGGCCTGACGCGCGAGGGCCGCGTCAAGGAGATCCCGGGAATCGGCGCGACGCTCGAGCAGAAGATCCGCGACCTGATCGACACGGGCCAGATCCCCGCGGCGCAGAAGCTGCGCAGCCGTTTCCCCGCTGGCCTGCTGCAGATCACGGCGCTGCCCAATCTCGGGCCAAAGCGCGCGCGCAGGCTGTTTGACGAGCTCGGCATCGACTCGCCCAAGGCCCTCCGCGAGGCCGCGGAGGCGCAGCGACTGCGAGCGCTGCGAGGCTTCGGCGCGAAGTTCGAGGAGACGGTGCTCGCGGCGCTCGATGCCGGCGTCGCCGACGGCGCGCAGCCGTCGCGGCGCGTCGTCCTCGACCGCGCGCTGGCGGTTGGCGAGCTGCTGATCGACGCCCTTCGCGAGCTCGCGCCCGGGGCGCGGATCGAGCTCGCCGGCTCGGCGCGCCGTCGCGCGGACAGCGTCAAGGACCTCGACATCGTCCTCGACGACCCCGCGCTGCTCGATCGGATCGCGGACCTCGAGCTGATCGAGACGGCGTCGCGCACGAGCGCCGGCGCGGCGCGCGCACGGACGCACTCGGGGCTGACCGTGGAGCTTCGCGCGGTCGCCCCGGAGCAGTTCGGCGACCTCCTCCAGCATCTGACCGGTTCGGCAGCGCACAACGCCGCGCTGCGCGAGTCGGCGGTGCGCCGCGGCCTGCACATCTCCGAGTACGGCGTGCTCGACGACGCGACCGGCGAGACGACGACGTTCGCGGGCGAGGAGCAGCTCTACGCCCACCTCGGGCTGCCCTACGTCGAGCCCGAGCTGCGCGAGAATCGCGGCGAGCTCGAGGCGGCGCTCGCGGGCGAGCTTCCCGTGCTGATCGAGGAATCGGACATCCGCGGCGATCTGCACTGCCACACGACCGCCTCCGACGGGACGGCGAGCATCGAGCAGATGGCGCTGGCCGGCAAGCGGCGCGGCTACGAGTACCTGGCGATCACCGACCACTCGGCGACGCACGGCTTCGGCGACGAGGTCTCAGCGGACCAGCTGCGCCGGCAGATCGAGCTCGTCCGCGAGGCCGACGCCTCGATCAAGGGGATCCGCGTACTCGCCGGGAGCGAGGTCAACATCCTCCCCGACGGCCGCCTCGACTACGACGACGAGCTGCTCGCGCAGCTCGACTGGGTGATCGCCAGCGTCCACACGGCGTTCGGCCTCGACGCCGATGCGATGACCAGGCGCGTGATCGCCGCCGCCGAGCATCCGCTGGTGCATGCGATCGGGCACCTCAGCGGGCGCCTGATCGAGCGCCGGCGCCCCTATCCGCTCGACGTCGACGCCGTGATCGCCGCCTGCGCGCGGACCGGCACGCTGATCGAGATCAACTCGAGCCCCAACCGCCGCGACCTCAACGAGATCAACGCCCGCGCCGCGGCCGCGGCCGGGGTCGGGATCGTGATCAACACCGACTCCCACCGCCCGGACGGCTTCGACGTGCTGCGCTTCGGCGTGTGGACCGCCCGGCGGGCGTGGCTGCGCAAGGAGCAGGTCCTCAACACGCTGAGCTGGGCGAAGCTCAGCAGGCGCCTCAAGCCGCGTTGAGCGCCGGCAGGACCTGCTCGGCGACGACGCGGTCGACGCTCGCCGCGCTGAAGCGCTCGAGGCCGGCCGCAAGGCGCTCGGCGTAATCGGGGACCGGGTCGTCGAGCGCGGTGCGGATCGCGGCCGCCAGGTCCGGGCCGATCAGCCGCGGGTCGGCTTCGCGCGCGAGCGGCAGCGCGGCGTAGGGGATCTCTGTCTCGGTGCTGACGAGCATCGCCCCGTCGGCCAGCGCCTCGAGCTGGGCGATCCCGTACTCCTCGCGGCGCGGGGCGGCGATGTAGATGCGCGCGCGGCGCAGCAGCGCCCGGTAGGCGTCGCGGTCGAGCGTGCCGGCGACGCGCACGCCGTCGAGCGCCGGCGCGTCGGGCACTCCGGTGAGCACGAGCTCCTCGCCCTCGCGGCGGACGGCGGCCCACGCCTGGAGGACGCGGTCGAGACCCTTCTTGTCGGGGTTGGCGGCGTAGGCGACGGCGGCGATGTCGCGCTGGGCGAGCGGCAGCGGCGGGCCGGACGGCTCGACGACGATCGGCACGACGATCGACGGCGGGTGCACCGGCGGCGCACCCGTCAGCGCACCCTCGCTGGTCGGGAGCAGCAGCGGCGCGCGCGCCAGCACGGCGCGCTCGCGCGGGCGCTGCCAGATTCCGTGACGCCCCGGCCGGTTGTGTGCCGACAGCGCATCGAAGCGGATCGCTCCGCGCGCCGGAGCCAGCAGCGCGGCGGTGATCGTCGAGTAGACGATCGAGCGCCCGGGGTCCGAGCTGATCGCCTCGAGCGCGGCGGCGCGCGCCGCGCGGGCCCAGACCAGGTCGGTCAGCGCAAGCGTCCGCACGCTCCGCGGGGCCGTCGCCGTCGCCACGCTCACGTCCGCGCCGGCCCGGCGCAGGCTCGCGGCGAGCTCCGCGTCGGAGGCGCGAAGTCCGACCGTCGAGCCGAGCGAGACGATCAGGACACGCAGGCTCACGCCGCGTGGCGCTCGGCCGGCAGGTAGGCCTTGAAACCCGGGGTGCGGCTGAGCGTGATCGGTCGAAATGGCGAGGTCTGATCGACGTAGAAGCGCACGCCGTCGCGGCGTTCGATCGCGACGACCGCGGCGTGCTGGTGGCGCCAGGCGAGCGCCCAGACGATCGCGAAGCCGGTCGCGACGGCCGGTACCTGCGGCCACAGCAGGCCGAGCCCGCCGGCGCCGAGGGTCGAGACCAGAAGCGGCCACAGGCGGGCCAGAAGGATGCGTCCGGGGCGCTGCGGCGGGAGCACCGTGACGGTCTTGGCGCCGCTGAGCAGGCGAGCGATCGGCGGCGATGCCGCGGCGCGGCGCCCCATCGCGAACCCGATCGCGCACGCCAGCGCCCACCAGCCGATCGCGATCGTCGCGGTCCCCGGCTCGTTCGCCGAACGCGCCGTGAGGATCGCGACCGCGGCCAGGGTCGTCGCCGAAGCGGCGGACAGCAGCACCGTCGTCTTCAGGAAGTCGGCGAACGGCATCGGCCCTACGCGAGCAGCTCGTCGAGCAGCTCGACGACGCCGGCCGGCCCGTCGACCATCGCGTCGGCCGCGGCCTCGAGCTCCGCGGGAGTCTCCTCCGAGCGCACGCCGATGCAGACCGCGCCATCGCCGACCACGCTGCGAAGCCCGGCGAAGGCGTCGACGTCGGTGAGGTCGTCGCCGACGTAGAGCGCGGCGTGCGGCGGCGCCTCGGAGAGCAGCCAGCGGATTCCGCGGCCCTTGTCGAGCGGGACCGGCGGACGGATCTCGAGGACCTTGCGGCCGCGGTGCGGCTCGAGGCCCTGCTCCTGCGCGGCGAGCTCGATCGCGGCGACCGCGA
>DATBPB010000038.1:0-9619 GCA_036561565.1 Solirubrobacteraceae bacterium
ACCGATCACGACGACTTCTTCGAGCTCGGCGGTGATTCGATGCGCGCGACGCGTGTATTCATCGAGTTGAACCGCCGCTGCGGGATCGACCGGCCGGTCTCCCTCATGGCAGAAGCATCGACGATTGCGTCACTTGCCGTCGCGATTTCCGACGAGTCGACCTGGGAGTCGCTGCTCGCAGTTCAGACCGACGGCACCCGTCCACCGCTGTTCGTCGTGCACGACGGCGGTGGGAATGTCATGTACGCCCGCGGGCTGGCCGGGCCAATGGGAGCCGATCAGCCGATTTACGGCGTGCAGTGCGAGGGGCTGAACGGCCTACCACGACAGCAGGACTCCATGGTCGATCTGGCGCGCACGTACGTCACACGGATTCGAGCCGTGTATCCGCGCGGGCCATACACGTTCTACGGCGCATCGCTCGGCGGCGTCATCGCGATGGAGATGGCGCGCCAGCTGCTCGAGGACGGAGAGGAGGTCCCGCTCGTGGCACTTGGGGACACGCTCGCCCCGAGCGCGATCGTGATCCCGCCCAGTCGCCGCGAGCGCGTTTCGCGGCGGGCGACCGAGCTCCGGGCGTCTCCTGTTCCGGTCCGAGTGTGGCACGCGCTCGCGAGCGCGGGACGGGTCCTAGCGCGTCGCGCAGAACGGCTCAGCCCAGCATCACGGGAAGTGCGACGGATCGACCGCGCCACCGCGTCAGCGCTTCGCCGAGGCACCGCTATCCCGGTTGAGGCGCGTGAGAGTTACATCATGCGCCAGTACGGCACGCTCATGGTCGGGCATTCCCCTGGCCCTCCGTTCCCCGACCGGGTACTCCTACTGCGGGCGACAACCCCCAACAAGCTGTCGGACCGCGGCTGGGGTCCCTTGCTCGACGGCTCGCTCGAGGTGGTTGACGTCGCGTGTGGTCACGCCGATTTGGGGCGTGAGGCGAGCGGACCTCTGGTCGGGCCGATCCTCACCGGCGCGCTCAACCAGCAGCAGCTCGCGACCGCCTGAGGGCCGATCCTCCGGACGGCCGAGGCGACACGGACGCGTTCGCAACCGCGATGCGGTCACGGCGCGGCCTCGCTACCCTCGCACCCGTGAGCACGGACCCCGGCCCCGAGCCGCCCGCAGCGTCGGCTCGACCTGCCGTGCTGAGCCGCGCGCAGGTGGCGCTGCCGGGCGCGCGGCGGGCCGTCGTGATCGGCGCAGGCTCGTTCGGGACGGCGATCGCCGTCCTCTTGGCGCGGGCCGGGCTGCGCGCGACGCTTCAGACTCGCAGCGAGCGCCAGGCCGCCGAGCTAGCCGAGAAGCGCGTCAACGAGACCTACCTGCCGGGGATCGAGCTCCCTGCCGCACTTCGCATTGAGCCGATCTACAGCGGTGTGTCACGCGCAGACTACGTGTTCCTAGCCGTGCCCTCGACCTCGCTGGCCGGCGTCATCGCCGCGCTGCCTACCGCCGGCCTCGGCCGGCGCGCGGCGGTCGTCTCGCTCTCCAAGGGCCTTGTGCCTCCGGACGGCCAGGCGCCAACCAGCGTCCTTCGCTCGAAGTTCGGCGCACAGCGCATCGCCTGCATCGGCGGCCCTTCGCACGCCGCGGAGATGGTCCACGCAGGCGCAGGCCTCGTCGCGGCTACGTTCGCCGAGTCGCTCGGCGAGAGCCTCGCCGCGATCTTCAACCGCGCGGGCGTCGTCTGCGAGCTCTCGAACGACCCCGTCGGCGTCGAGCTCGCAGGCGTCGCCAAAAACGCAGCCGCGCTTGCGGCAGGCGCCACCGAGGCGCAGGGCCTGAACGCCGCGGGCGCCGCGGCCGGCCACATCTTCGCCGAGGTGTGGCGCTTCGCGGAATCCTCGGGAGCTCGCCCGGAGTCCTTCATCGGACTCGCCGGCGCCGGCGACCTGGTCGCCACCGCGCTCGCCCCCGCCAGTCGCAACCGTCGTGCCGGCGAGCTGCTTGCGCAGGGCGTTGCGCCGGCGGAGATCCAGACCCGCGTCGCCCAGGCGGTCGAGGCGCTCGAGTCGGTTCCACTCCTCGCCCAGTCGATCACCGACGCGGGGTTTGCCGCACCGATCACCTCTGGTCTCGCGCGCCTGATCGAGGGTGCGCTTCCGCTCGACGAGTGGATCGCGCTCGTCCGCACGACGATCCCGCCGCGCGCGCGCTGGCAGCGCTCGCGGAGCTTTTGGCAACGCCTGCGGGAGCGGCTCAGCCGCCTGCGCCGCGGCGCTCCGCAAGCGTCGTGACGACGGCCTCGTAGACGCCAGAGCCGTAGCCCTCCTCGGTCAGCCGCACGTTCGGGTAGGCGCCCAGCGCGTCGTGCATCGTCGGATCCCGCATCAGGGCGTTTGCGACGAGCCAGAACGTCCCGACGACCGCGGCGACGGCCAGGTCCTCGCGCGAGTCGCCGACGGCGAAGGTCTCCTGCGAGGTGAGGCCGCGCGCACGCATGTGGCGGGCAACCGCGGCCGCCTTCGAGCCGCCGGCGGGAATCAGGTGGTAGACGCGCAACTGCTCCGCGTTCTCACCCGACGGCCGGTACGCTCCGCCGTTGTCGACGAGCCGAAGCGCCTCGTGGCCGTGCTCGGCGAGCAGCGCGTCGGCCTCGGCGGCGTCGATGTTGCCACGAAAGAGGTGCGAGATCTCGCGGCCGCGGTGCCAGGGATCGTGGTATTCGAGGCGCCCCGCGTAGCGTTCGAGCAGCAGCGCCGGAGCGCCCGAGGCCTCGATCTGCTCGTGCACGCTCTGCTCACCCGCCACCAACTCGGTCATCCACATCTGCTCGCCGTCCAGCTCGAGGACGCAGCCCGCCTCGTAGATGAACGCGCGCTGGCCGAGCAAGCGGGCGTCCTCGGCGACCTGCACGCGCCGCCGGCCGCTCATCAGGACGATCTCCACCTCGGCGCGAAGGCAGGCCTCGATCGCCCGCGCGCCCAGCAGCGACACGGCGCCGTCGCCGTCGTGCAACAGCGACGCGCCGCGACCGAGCAGCGTGCCGTCGAGGTCGAGGTAGAGGGCGCCGCTCACCTTGCGCTGACCATCGGCGGGCGCTCCTCGATCGGCACCTCGAACTCGCGCTCGCCGATCGCAAGCGGCGCCGCGTCGAGGTCCGTGAGCCGCCCCTCGCGCTCGAGTCGCAGCGCGAGCACCTTCAGCACCGCGTAGGCCATCGGCGAGAGGTCGAGCAGCGCCTGGTGGCTGTTGCGGTGGACGTCGAGGTCGACCTGCGCCATGCCGTCGAGGCCGACCTCGTCGTAGACGTCGAGGAGCATCGCGATCTCGACGCCGTAGCCGGTCGTGAACGGCAGACGCTCGAGCAGCGAGCGCCGCGCGGCGATCTCGCCGGCCAGCGGCTGGCGGATCCCGGCCAGCGCCGGGTAGAGGATCGCGAGCGCCGGGCGGGCCATCAGGTGGTTGACGCGACCGCCGCCGTCGACGACATCGACGCCGCCCTGAGTGAAGGGCCGCCGGTAGAAGGCCTTGACGAAATCGACCTCCTCGAACTCGAGCAGGGGACCGAGCACGCCGATCGCGTAGTGGGCCTTGAAGTCGTGGCTGTCGGCGTCGAGGAAGCAGACGAGGTCGCCGTGCAGCACGCTCAGCGCGCGCCACATCGCGTCGCCCTTGCCGGCGACGGGGCCGTAGTCGCTCATCAGCTCCGACTCCGAGTAGACCTCCGCGCCGGCGGCCGCCGCGATCCGCGCCGTGCCGTCCTTGGAGTCGCCGTCGATCACGACGAGCTGGTCGACCGCGCCACGCTCGCGCAGCCCGACGAGCGTCTCGACGATCGCGCCGACGGTGCCGGCGCACTCAAGCGCCGGCAGACAGAGCGAGATCGAGCACTCGCGCGCCGCCAGCGTGTCCTCGTCGAAGCGGGAATGGTGGAAGCTGCGGGCTTGCTGCCAGAGCCCGGGCGAATCGAACGGCATCCGCCCCTACTATGGCAAGGCGTGAGCCAAACGGCCGGAATCACCCGCGAAATCGAGCCCTGGACGGCGCTACTCGACCAGGCGCGCAGCGACCAGCGCCTCGTCGGAGAGGCCTTCGAGTTCGCGCGCGAGGCGCGCACCGTCGAGCTTCCCGACGACCTCCATCCCGAGCTGCTCGACGCGCTGCGGACAGCCGGGATCGAGCGGCTCTACAGCCACCAGTTCCAGGCGCTCGAGGCCGCCACGGATGGTCCCGTCATCGTCACCACCGGCACGGCGTCCGGAAAATCGCTCTGCTTCAACCTCCCAACGCTTGACGTCCTGATGCGCGACCCGCTGGCGCGCGCTCTGTACCTCTATCCGACGAAGGCGCTCGCACAGGACCAGGCGCGTGCGATCAACTCGCTCGGCCTGGCCCGCTTCATCCGCCCGGCGATCTATGACGGCGACACCCCGCGCGAGTCGCGCGGCGAGATCCGCAAGCGCTCGAACCTGATCTTCACCAACCCCGACATGCTCCACGTCGGGATCCTCCCGCACCACCCGGGCTGGGCGGCGCTGCTCTCGAACCTCGCCGTCGTCGTCGTCGACGAGGCGCACACCTACCGCGGCGTGTTCGGCTCCCACGTCGCCAACGTGCTGCTGCGGCTGCGGCGCCTCGCCGCGGCCTACGGCACGACGCCGCGCTTCCTGCTCGCCTCGGCGACGATCGCCAACCCGCTCGAGCTTGCCGAGCGCCTGACTGGGCTCGACGGCTTCACGCTGATCGAGGAGGATGGATCGCCGTCGGCCGGACGCCGCATCGCAGTCTGGAACCCGCCGCTCACCGACGAGGTCCTCGGCCTGCGCCGGTCACCGCTCGGTGAGGGCGCGGAGCTTCTGGCGGAGCTCGTCGCCGCCGGCGCGCGGACGATCTGCTTCGTCCGCTCGCGGCGCGGCGTGGAGCTCGTGACGCGGATCGCGCGCGAGGAGCTCGAGCGACTCGGCGCCGGCGAGCTCGGCGAGCTCGTGATGCCCTACCGAGCCGGTTACACGCCCGAGCAGCGGCGCGAGATCGAAGCCAAGCTCAGTTCGGGCGCGCTGCGCGCGGTCGTGACGACCGACGCGCTCGAGCTCGGCATCGACGTCGGCACGCTCGATGCGGCCGTCGTCGTCACCTTCCCCGGCACGATCGCGAGCCTGCGCCAGATGTGGGGCCGCGCCGGCCGCCGCCGCCGCGGCCTGGCCGTCTACGTCGCCGGCGTGGACGCGCTCGACCAGTTCTTCGCCCGCCACACCGACGACTTCCTCGACCGCCGCGTGGAGTCCGCGATCCTCGACCACGAATCCGAGGAGATCCATCTCGCGCACCTGCTCTGCGCCGCCCACGAGGGCCCGCTGACGCAGGACGACGCGGTGTTCTTCGGCCCCCGCACGCTCGCCTACCTCGAGCGGCTCGAGGGTCTTGGCGAGCTGCGCTGCCGCGACGGGCGCTTCGTGCTGCGGGCCCGCGAGCGCTACCCGGCGGCCGAGGTCTCGCTGCGCTCCGCTTCGCCGGACTCGTACGCGATCGTCGACGCCCAGAGCGGCGAGGTGATCGGCACGACCGAGGCGGCGCGCGCGTTCTCGACGCTTCATCCAGGCGCGGTGTACCTCCACATGGGTCGCTCCTTCCACGTCCGCGACCTCGATGTCGACGCGCGCCGCGCGCTGGTCGAACCGTTCGAGGAGGACTGGTACACGCAGCCCAAGCGCGAGACCGACACGCAGATCGAGCGGCTGCTGGACCGCCGCGAGGCGCTCGGAGTGACGCTCTCGTTCGGCCGCGTCCTCGTCACCGACACCGTGCTCGCCTACCAGCGGCGTCGGCTGTCTGACCACAGCGAGATCGACCTGACCGCGCTCGAGCTCCCCTCGACGCGGTTCGCGACGCAGGCGATCTGGTTCGAGCTCGACGCCGCCCTGCTCGCCGGGTTCCCCGTCGACCTGCTGCTCGGCTCGCTGCACGCCGCCGAGCACGCGCAGATCGCAGTCCTGCCGCTGCTTGCGATGTGCGACCGCTGGGACATCGGCGGCCTGTCGACCAACGCCCACCCGCAGACCGGCGGACCGACGATCTTCATCCACGACGGTCACCCCGGCGGTGTCGGCATCACGCGAATCGCGTTCGCCCGCTTTGAGGAGCTCGTCGGCGACGCCCACCGCCTGATCGCCGAGTGCCCGTGCCGCGACGGCTGTCCGTCATGCGTTCAGTCGCCCAAATGCGGGAACCTCAACGAGCCGCTCGCGAAGGCCGGCGCGGGCGAGCTGCTTGAACGGATGCTGACGCTCGGTGCTTGAGGGGGCGACCGCGCCCTAGCCGCTCGTCGCCGGCGCGTCGAGCTCGGGCGTGCCGTCCTCGCCGACGGCGATCGGCGCCTCGTGGGCGTCACCGTAGTCGGTCCCGGACAGCGCGTGAGCAGCCTGCGCGTCGTTTGGCACGGCGACAGCCGGGTCGCCCCCGCGATCCTCGGTGCCGTTTCCGGGCGCCATCTGCACGGCGAGGCGGTCGCTTGACGCGTCGTTGGCAAAGCGCCGTGCGGCCGCGTTGCGGCGGCGGTCGGGCAGCCGTCGGCGCTCGCCATCGCCCGCGATCACCTGTACGGGCGCGCCGTTATGGACCAGCGAGCTCTCGGCCGCCTCGACGATCTGGACGATGTCGAGGCCCATCCGCATGTGCGAGCGGGGCTGATCGCCGGTGCGAATCGAGGCGACGAAATCAGCGAGCTCGACCCGCAGCGGCTCCGCCGCGTCGATGTGCGGCGAGACGACATCGCCCATGCGGTAGGCCATGCCGGCTCGATGCGGTTCGCCGAAGTTGCGCGGCTCGAAGACCGCGCCGCGGTCGAACACGCGCACCTGCTCGGTCGCGGTGTCGTCGTAGACGACCATCGCCTTGCTCCCGGCGATGACCGTCCGGCGCAGCTTGGTCGGAGCGAGCCAGGAGAGCTCGATGTGCACGAGCGTGCCCGTGTCGTAGCCGAGGTCGACGAAGGCCACGTCCCACAGCCCCGGCACGACCGAGTCGCGGGCGATCGCGCGCGCGAACTCGGGCATTCCGAACCAGTAGTGGAGGATCGAGAAGTCGTGCGGTGCGAGGTCCTGGATCACGCTCGAGTCGCTGCGGTGGATGCCCAGGTTGACGCGCGTCGACGTGACGAAGTAGATCTTCCCGAGCGCGCCCTCCTCGAGCAGCCGCTTGATCCGCACCACCGCCGGCGCGTAGAGGAAGACGTGACCGGGCATCAGGATCAGCTCGCGCTCGACGGCGAGGCTGATCAGGTCGCGGCAGTCCGCGCTGGTGGTGGCGACCGGTTTTTCGACGAACACGTGCTTGCCGGCCTGCAGGCAGCTCCGCGCGATCTCATAGTGCGTCTGCACCGGCGTAGCGACGAGGACTCCGTCGATCGAGTCGTCGGCGAGCACCTCCTCGACCCGTGTGGTCGCCCGGGCGTAGGGATGGCGGCGGGCCTGGCGGCCGAGCGCCTCGGCCGAGGCGTCGCAGAGGACTGAGATCTCGACGTCCTCGAGATCCATCGCCGCGCGCAGCAGATTGGGCCCCCAGTAGCCGAGGCCGACGAGCGCGAGCTTGAGCGGCCGCGAACTCAAGCGAGCCCTCGGTTCGAGGTGGCTGCAGGGGCGAAGGGCGGCCCTCCTGGCATTTTGGTGGCGGCGTCCATACCGTTTGGCGCGCTCAGGCCAGGGGCCGGTCCGGTGCGCGGAAGGCGGCGGCTGACGACAGCGACATCAGCGCAGCGCCTCGATCAGCGCATCAGCGACACGCAGCTGCTGCTGCTCGGTGATTCCGGGGAAGCAAGGCAGCGTGAGGCACCTCGCTGCCAGCCGTTCGGCGACAGGAAAATCACCAGCGGCGTAGCCCAGGTGACGCCACGCCGGCTGCAGATGGATCGGAGTTGGGTAATGCACGGCGGCGCCGATGCCTGCCCCGCGAAGCGCCGCCAGCACCCCATCTCGCTCGTCGACCTCCACGACAAACAGGTGGAAGACCGATTCCTGGTCGGCCTCGTCGGAAGGCGGGAGGGTCAGCGGCAGGTCGCCAAGGAGCTCGCGATAGAGCTGGGTCGCGCGACGGCGCTGCCTGTTCTCGTCGTCGAGGTGGGCGAGGCGCAACGCCAGAATGCACGCTTGGAGGTTGTCAAGGCGTGCTGTCGTGCCGCACCGCAGATGCCGGTTGGGCTGGCCGGGCGGAGCGCCATGGTGGCGCAGCGACCGAACCGCGTCGGCCGTGGCCGCGTCGCGAGAGACGATCGCGCCCGCGTCGCCGGCCGCTCCGAGATTCTTGGTCGGGTAGAACGAAAACGCGCCGGCCTCGCCCCACGCACCCGCGCGTCGGCCCGCCAACCTCGCACCGTGCGCCTGCGCCGCGTCCTCGAGCACTGGCACCCTCGCCTGCGCGCACAACTCGCTGATGACCCCCATCGGAGCCAGACGCCCGAACAAATGGACCGGGACAACCGCGCCGGTGTCGTCGCCGAGATTCGCGGCGAGCTCAGCGGGGTCCATGCAGCGGTCGTGGGCAGAGACATCGACGAACCGGGGTCGAGCCCCGGCGGCGACGATCGCTTCAACCGTCGCCACGAAGGAGTTCGGGACCGTGATGACCTCGGCCTCGGCCTCCACTCCGAGGGCGAGCAGCCCAAGCTGTAGGGCGGCGGTGCCGTCGCTCACACCCACGCAGTGCTCGACGCCGCAGTAATCGGCGAACGAGCTCTCGAACATCTCGAGGTCCGGGCCGAGGACGAATTGACCCGTGCGGAGCAGACGATCGAAGGCTGCCGCCGCCTCGAGCCGCACCGCCTCAAAGGCGCGTGGAAGATCGAAGAGGGGAACCTCATCGAGGGCGCCCCCCGCGTCCGGCGGCGAGCTCGCGGCTCCGATCGGCCCCGGCGCGGCCACACTCCGGAGAGAGCGTTGAGGCTGAATTGTTACGGATCGAAACATTTTGTCGGCGGCTTGGACAATCGTGAATCTCGCACCCATTGCCCAGTGAAATTCCTGCCCAGTCGCGCAAATTGGGGCGACCGGGGCAGCTTGATCGGTGCTCGACGATCAGTCTGCCAGCCCCGGCTGCGCGCCGGTCGCGGTCCTCGTCGCAATTTGGGGTGATCGGCTGGCAACGATCGCGGGAACCTGGCCGCCGGCGTCATCGCAATTTGCGCCGCGAATACGCTCAATGCCCTAGAGACGGCCTCACGGGCGCCAGGCGCAACGACCTGCGACAACGTTCGCGACGCGCGACCGCGTAGCGTCCCTACACGCCCATGTGTCACGTTCGGGTGGCGATGGGGGCTGCCGGGCGACGGTCGCGGACAGGCGAGGGCGGACGGTCCGCCCTCCCACGCGGCGCTCGTCACACCCCGCTAACTCGCCCGTGCAGCGTCCCGACGTGGCAGCTGCGCGTCCTCCGGTCGCCCAAGGTCTGCGGGTGCGTCGTCGGCGCTCGGGCGGCGCCCTGCGCCGCCACGGCTGACGCGCGCCGGCCGCCGTCGCCGAGTGAGCCCGGCGGGGCCTTCGCAGGCGATCTCACTCCGCCGCCGGCTCAGCGACCCACGATCTGCCGGGCGAGCCGTCTCGCGCTAGGAGCCATGCCTGTTCGTCGTACCACGGATCTGAGCGCCCGGCGCGCTCGCATCGCGGTTGCGGCAAGCGACGGCGTTTCAACC
>DATBPB010000039.1:0-21396 GCA_036561565.1 Solirubrobacteraceae bacterium
AGTCGGCTCCCACCACCTCCCCCCCGGGCCACACGCGCGTGGCCAGCTCGAGCGCGTAGTCGCCGGTGCCGGTCGCCAGGTCGAGCACGCGCTGGCCCGCACCGAGGCTGGCGAGGTCCGCCGCCCGAGCCCGCCAACGATGGTGCAGACCCGCGCTCATGGCGGTGTTCATCGGGTCGTAGATGCGGGCGATGCGGTCGAACATCGCCCGCACCTGATCCGCCTGAAGCCTGCCCGTGCCCGTGCCCGGGCCCGGGGGGGCCGGCGAGCTATTTGCTCTGGGAGAGGAAATTGACGATCGCGCTGAACTTTTCGGGCGGCAGATTCTTGAACGACGGCATCGGCGCGGTCGGGTTCACGAGCGTGCGCGCGATCGCGGCGCGCGGGATGCGAGCGCCGATCGTGGTCAGGTTGGGACCCGGCCCGGAGTTGCCGTTGTCGCCGATCTTGTGGCACGCCAGACAGCCGGACTGGGCCACGGCTTTCTTGCCGGCTTCGTATTCGGCCAGCGTCTTGCCCCCCTGGGCGACGATCGACGGCGGGGTGGGCGATTCAATCGCCGTCGGCGAGCCGGCGTTGGCCCCCGAGTAGGTCAGGAAGGCCATCGCTCCGATCACCACGATCGCGGTCGTGGTCGCGATCGGCCGGCGCTCGGGCCGGCGCTCGGGACTGCGGTCATAGAACGGCAGCAGGAACAGCAGGATCATCGCGAGCGTCGGGATCCCGATCGTCGCGAGCGGCACGAGGCTCGGCGGCTTGATCACGCGCAGGACCTCGAAGAGGAAGAAGAAGTACCACTCCGGCCGCGGTACGTAGGTGGTCGTGGTGGGGTTGGCCTTGGACCCGAGCTCGGCCCCCAGCACCAGCGACATCGTGATGATCACGGCCATCACGACGCACGCCATGGCCCCGTCCTTGGCCACCGCGTAGGGGAAGAAGGGCTTGCCCTGCGACTTCAGGACCGAGTATTCGCGGAGGTATTCCTCCTTCTCGCGCTTGTTCACGCGCTAGACCTCGGCCTCGCGCAGCTCGGTCGGCTTTTTGGCTTTGTCCCACGGCGGCGCGGTGGTGCCGAGCTTCGTCACGAGGTACAGGTGCACGCCGATCAGGGCGATCAACAGCCCCGGTATCAGCAACATATGGATGGCATAGAAGCGCGACAGCGTGGTGGCCCCGAATTCCGAGCCGCCGCGCAGGAAGTCGCTCAGGTACGGCCCCAGCAGGGGACCGGTGCCGTTGATGTTCACCCCCACGATCGTGGCCCAGTAGGCGCGCTGGTCGAACGGCAGCAGATAGCCCGTGAACGACATCGTCATCGTCAGGATCAGCAGCACCACGCCGATCACCCAGTTCAGCTCGCGCGGGTACTTGTAGGCGCCGAAGAAGAACGTCCGCCCCATGTGCAGGAAGACGAGGATCACCATCACCGACGACCCCCACTTGTGCATTCCGCGCACGAACTGGCCGAGGAAGACGTCGTTGGTGATGTAGCGCACCGACTCATAGGCCCCGCCGGCCGGGTCGGGCCGGTAGTACATCGCCAGGAACACGCCGGTCACGGCCTGGTTGAGGAAGGCGAACAGCGACGCCGAGCCGAGCGTGTAGAACCAGTTCGTCCCCTTCGGGACCTTGCGGAACATCAGCCAGCGCGCGCCGCCCGACAGCGAGGTGCGCTCGTCGATCCAGTCGACCGCGGACTTGCCGCCCTCGAGCCCCTTCTCGAGCGGCGTGCGCGGGCGGCCGCGCTGCGTGCCCGGCGGCGGCGGCTGGGGCACCAGCTGCGGCGGCAGCGGCGGCGCCGGAAGCTTGATCCGCGGCATCAGATGCGCACGCTCGGCCGCGACGGATAGAGGTACTGGCCGAGGCCGTCGAGCGGCTCGCCCGGGTCGCGCGGCGAGAAGGCGCGCAGCTCGCTGTTGACCGAGAAGCGGCGGCCGACCTGCACGTAGCCGCCGTAGACGCGCGTGAAGAAGCGGTCGAGCGGGCGCGGCGGCGGGCCGCCGACGCGCACCCCCTGGAGGTCGTAGACGCCACCGTGGCAGGGGCAGATGAAGCGCTCCGATGCCTGCACCCAGCGCACCGGGCAGCCGAGGTGCGCGCAGCGCGTCGAGATCGCGATGAAGCGGTTGTAGCTCGTCTGCGGCTGGGTGTCGATCGCCGGGTTGCGCCGGCGGATGTAGACGGTGCTCTTGCCGGCCTCGCCGATGCCCGGAGCGATCGTGATCACGGCCGGGATGTACTTGTCGTCGGGGAACATGTCGGGCGTCCCGACGGTCTGCCAGGGGAGCGACTCGTTCTTGAAGATCGGCCCGATCGCAAAGGCCAGCGCGGGCAGCGTGAAGCCCATCGTCACGAGCGCCCCGCCGGCGTGCGCGGTGCCCGTCATGAACCGCCGGCGCGTGACGGTCTCGCCCTCGAAGGCGCCGGGCATTCCGCGATCAGCGGTGTACTTTGACTTGCTGGGCGGTCGCTTCGATGCCAATGACGCTCCTTCCAGACCCGGCAGGCGCGAACAATATCGTCATGCCATTGCGCGGGGCGCATCGAGCGCCAGGAGCGCCGCGCGGGCCGTCGCGTCGCCCGCGCGGGCGAGCGCCTTGGCGGCGCGGTAGGCGTCGCCGGCCCCCCAGCCGACGGCCTGGGCGGCGGCCCGCCAGAGCGGTTCGCACGTGTCGTCCTGCCCGCGACCGACGAGCAGGGCGCACAGCGAGATGACGTCGGCCAGCTCCTGCACGGCCTCCAGGTCGCCGAGCGCGACGAGTCGCTCGAGGCCGAGCGCGTAGAGGCGGTCGCCGGCGAGCAGCGAGAGGTCCGCGTCGCCGTCGACGAGCAGCCGCGAGCGGTCGTAGTGCAGCAGGAAGCCCTCGTAGATCGTCTCGAACAGCAGCTCGTACTCGGCGGGGTCCTCGCGAGCGCGCGGGCCGCGCGCGGCGATTGCTCCGAGCGTCGCCGCGGCGCCGCCGGGGTCGCTCGGGAGCAGCCCGCCCGCGAGCGGCTCGCCCTCGGCCGCGATCAGCTCGCGAAGCCGCTCGAGCGTGCTCAAGCGATCGCCTCGAAGGCGCCGCGGGCGGCCTCGATCGTCCGCTCGATCTGGGCGTCGGTGTGGGCGAGCGAGGGAAACCAGGCCTCAAACTGCGACGGCGGCGGGTAGACGCCGCGCTCGAGGAGGGCGCGGCACCAGGCGCCGAAGGCCGCGGTGTCGCAGCGCGCCGCCGCGGCGAAGTCGCGCGGCGGCGAAGCGCAGAAGAACACCGTCAGAAGGCCCGGCAGCCAGCTGACGCAGACCTCCCGCCCCCCGGCCGCCGCGGCGATCCCCTCGGCGAGCGCGCGCGTCGCGGACTCAAGCCGCGCGTAGGCGGCGGCGTCGAGGAGGCGGAGCGTCGCGAGCCCGGCGGCGACGGCGAGCGGGTTGCCCGACAGCGTTCCCGCCTGGTAGACCTCACCGACCGGCGCCAGGAGCTCCATCAGCGCGCGCGAGCCGCCGACGGCCGCCGCCGGGAGCCCGCCGCCGAGGACCTTGCCGAGCACGACGAGGTCGCCGCTGACGCCGCTTCGCTCGCTGGCGCCGCCGCGCGCGACGCGAAAGCCGCTGATCACCTCGTCGAGGATCAAAAGCGCCCCGCAGGCGTCGGCGCGCTCGCGCAGGAACTCCAGGAAGCCCGGCTGCGGCGCGACGAGCCCCATGTTGGCGGGGTAGGGCTCGGCGATGATCGCCGCCGGGAGATCCGCGCCGGCGGTCGCCGCCGCGAGCGCGTCGCGGTCGTTCCAGGGCACGACGATCGTCGACGCGGCGACGGCGGGCGGGACGCCGAGGCTGGCCGGGATGCCGGCCGTCGCCAGGCCGGATCCGGCGGCGGCCAGCAGCGCGTCGGAGTGCCCGTGGTAGGCGCCCGCGAACTTGACGATCCGCTCGCGGGAGGTGCTCGCGCGGGCGATCCGGATCGCGGTCATCGCCGCCTCGGTCCCCGACGAGGTCATGCGGAGCATCTCGACGCCGGGAACGCGCTCAGCGACGGCCTCGGCCAGTGCGACCTCGGCCTCGGTCGGGGCGCCGAAGGTCGTGCCGAGCGCGGCGGCCGCGGACACGGCCTCGAGCACCGCGGGATGGGCGTGGCCGGCGATCAGCGCCCCCCACGAGCAGACGTAGTCGATGTAGCAGGCGCCGTCCGAGTCGACGAGCTCGGCGCCCGCGCCGCGCGCGATGAACAGCGGGTCGCGGCCGATCGCCCGCATCGCGCGGACCGGCGAGTTGACCCCGCCCGCCAGCACCGCGCGCGCGCGCTCGTGGAGGGCGGACGAGCGGGGCGCGTTGCGAGAGGCGACCACGGCTTCGCCAGACGATAACGACCGTGCGCGCGAGCCTAGGCGCGAGCGCCGCGGCGCCGCTCAGGCGTGCGTCTGCTCCCAGCTGCGGAAGGTGTCGTCGAAGTACAGCAGCCGGACCTTCTTGAACTCCGTCGAGGAGTAGAGCGTCGCGCGCTCGGCGATCCCGGTGTCGGAGGCGATCGCGTCGAGCACGGCGTCGCACTCCTCCTTCGAGCGGCCGTGCGCCATCGTGAAGACCGAGTAGGGCCAGTCGGCGTAGGTCGGGCGCTCATAGCAGTGGGAGATGCCGCGGAAGGAGGCCATCCGCGGGCCGATCTCCTCGACGCGCTCGGCCGGCACCTTCCAGACGCCCATGCCGTTGGCCGAGAAGCCCGCGCGGCGGTGGTAGAGGATCGCCGCGACGCGCCGCAGCAGCCCGCGCTCGCGCATCCCCTCCATGTGCTCGAGCAGCTCGGCGACGCTCATCCCGAGCGCCGCGGCCGGCGCGGCGTAGGGCTCGGACACCACGGGCATCTCGCCCTGCGTGGCGCGGATCACCGCGACGTCGCGCTCGTCGTAGTCGACAGCCTCGAGCGGCGCCGCGGCGGCCGGCGCGCTCGG
The DNA here is from genome assembly GCA_036561565.1 of Solirubrobacteraceae bacterium. Lineage (GTDB taxonomy): Bacteria > Actinomycetota > Thermoleophilia > Solirubrobacterales > Solirubrobacteraceae > Palsa-513. The sequence goes on from DATBPB010000039.1 coordinate 4,927, forward strand.
CGCGGCGAGCGCCTCGGTGCCGCGCTCCATCTCGAGGTCCATGCGGATCTTGAACAGGCGCAGCGTCGGCAGCTGGCGGATCGACTGGGCTCCCGTGAGCTGCGCGAGCACGTCGAGGGTGCCGTCGAGGCCGAGCTTCGAGTCGCGCTCCACGGCGATCGTGAACCACATGTTGAACTCGTGGTTGCGAAGGTAGTTGTGCGAGACGCCGGGGTGCGAGTTGACGATCTTCGCCGCCGCCCAGGGGTGCTCGGGGTCGACCTTCGCGGCGACCAGCATCGAGGAGTAGCCGAGCGCGCGGGTGTCATAGATCGGCGTGACCTGGCGGATGATCCGCTCGTCAAGCAGGCGCCGCACGCGCGCCAGGACCTCCTCCTCGCCGACGCCGGCCGCGGCGGCCACGGCGGCGTAGGGGCGCGGCTGCAGCGGAAAGCTGCCCTGCATCAGGTTCAGCAGGCGGCGGTCTGAGTCGTCGAGAGCCACGGCCGCGCCGTCGCGCCGGGAGCGCGCCTTGGTGCGCGCGGTCAGCTCAGCCAAAGCGCCGCGTCCTGGGCGTGGTAGGTGATGATCATGTCGGCTCCCGCGCGGCGGATCGAGGTCAGCGTCTCGAGCACGATAGCTCGCTCGTCGAAGGCCCCCATCGCCGCTGCGGCCTTGACCATCGCATACTCGCCGCTGACGTTGTAGGCGGCGACGGGCAGCTTCGTCATCGCCCGCACGGCCGCGATCACATCCAGGTAGGCGAGCGCCGGCTTGACCATCACGATGTCGGCGCCCTCCTCGATGTCGAGCTCGGTCTCGCGCAGCGCCTCGCGGCCGTTGGCCGGGTCGAGCTGGTAGCTGCGGCGGTCGCCGAAGGCCGGCGCCGAGCCGGCCGCCTCGCGGAACGGGCCGTAGTAGGCGGAGGCGAACTTGGCGGCGTAGGCGAGGATCGGGATCTCGGCGAAGCCCTCGGCGTCGAGCTCGGCGCGGATCGCGGCGACGCGGCCATCCATCATGTCGCTCGGAGCGATCACGTCCGCGCCGGCGCGGGCGTGGCTGACGGCGGTCCGCGCGAGCAGCTCGAGCGAGGCGTCGTTGTCGATCGATCCGTCGTCGCGCGCGACGCCGCAGTGGCCGTGGCTGGTGTACTCGCAGAGGCAGACGTCGGTCATCACGGTGAGGCGGGGCGCGGCGGCCTTGATCGCCTGCGTCGCCAGCTGGACGGCGCCCTCGTCGTCCCAGGCGCCCGAACCCTCGGCGTCCTTGTGGTCGGGGATCCCGAACAGGATCACGCCGCCGACGCCGAGTGCCTGCAGGCCCTCCGCGGCGGCGACCGCGCCGGAGATCGTCAGGCGCGAGACGCCCGGCATCGCCTCGATGTCCGCGGCGCTCGGGGCGACGAACAGCGGCGCGATCAGCCGCTGCGCTCGCAGCTCTGTCTCGCGGACGAGGTCGCGCAGCGCGGCGGTGCGCCGCAGGCGCCGCAGACGTGTGTCGGGGAACGCCATCGACAGACGATGGTAGCGCCGTCAGGACCGCAGACCGACGCGTGCCAGCGCGGCGAAGGCGACGATCAGCACCGCCAGATGGCCGAGGGACTCCCAGATTCCGGGGCTCGAGCGGTTGACCGCGGCGTCGATCGCCTCAAACGCCGGCTTGAACGGGAAGACGGCCGAGACGACGCGGATCACGTCGTAGAGCCCCGCGGCGACCGCGCCCGAGGGGACGAGCGCCAGGAAGACCAGCGGCAGCGATATGAGCAGCGCCAGCAGCGACGCCGCGCGCACGTCGCGGACGATCCCGCCGAGCGCCACGCCGAGCGTCGCGAAGCCGATCGCCCCGCCGGCGACCGCCAGCAGCCACAGCCCGGCGCGCCCCCAGTCGAGCGGCACGAAGATCGAGATCCCCGTCAGCATCGCGACGCCGACGCAGAACGCGCAGACCGCCCCCAGGAGCGCCTTCGCGCCGAGGATCGCCGACGGCGCGACGAGGCCCCTGCGAAGCCGGGCGAAGGTGTTCTCCTCGCGCTCCAGCGCGAGCATCCCCGACGACAGCAGCAGCGCGACGAACATCAGCGACACCGACACGGCGACGGCGACGGCGAACAGGTCGAGCGGCGTGTGGGCGCCGTTGACGAACGTGCTGCGGGCGACGATCGGCGCCGCGACCGCGCCCACGACCGCCTTCGAGCTGGCGAGGTTGCTGACCGCCACCTGGGCGAAGCTCGCGACCGGAGCGATCCGCGCCGCCAGCGCCGAGTGCGCCGGCAGCGTCCGGAGCACCGCGTGGAGTATCTGGGCCGAGGCCTTCAGCCCCAGCACGTCGATCGTCAGGCCGAGGAAGCCGAGCCGCCCGCCCGACAGCAGCAGGTCGATGTAGCCGTCGGCGACGCGCTGGAGCTGCGTCGCGAGCTCGGCGTTGGCCTGGGCGAGCTTCGACTCGAGCGCCGTCTGGACGAGCGACTGGTTGATCGCCGAGCCGTTGTAGATGACCTGCACGTAGGCCGACTCGTCCGCCGTCGCGAGCCGCCGCGGCAGATCGGCTGGGATGATCAGCGCCGCGAGCGTCGTGCCGTCGCGAACGTCGGCCATCGCCTGGGCGCGGGTGTGGACGACGACCGGGTCGATCGCCGAGAACAGCTGGCGCTCGTAGGTGGTCGTGTGGATGACGGTCTTCCCGAGCGTGATCGTCGCCTGGCTGGGCGGGATCTCGTTGAGGAAGGCGACGCGCGGCATCCCCGGCGAGCGCGACAGCGCCAGGCCGATCAGCACCGCGACGATCGCCGGGTAGAGGATCAGCAGCGCCGCGAGCACCGGCGAGCGGCGCAGGATCCGCAGGTCCTTGCCGATCAGCCAGCGCAGCGAGACCACCCGTGGCCCACGACTAGTGCCCCCGCTCGCGCAGGAAGGCGACGAAGGCCGACTCGAGATCGCCCTCGCCGGCGGCGTCGCGCAGCCCGTCGACGGACCCGCTGTAGAGCAGCTCCCCGTCGGCGAGCACGAGCACGCGGGCGGCGTGGCGCTCGGCCTCGGCGATGTCGTGCGTCGCGAAGACGATCCCGGTGCCGGCCGCGACGCGACCGCCGATGAACGACCACAGCCGCTCGCGCTGGCGCGGATCGAGCGACCCCGACGGCTCATCGAGCAGCGCCACGGCGGGCTCGGCGAGCAGCCCCACGGCGATGTTGACGCGCTGGCGGTTGCCGCCCGAGAGGCGCCCGAGCTGCTCGTCGGCGCGATCGCGCAGGCCGGTCTGCTCGAGCATCGCGGCGACCGCCGCCTCGACGTCGTCGACGCGCTCCAGGCGCGCGAAGAGGCGCAGGTTCTCGGCCACCGACAGCTTCGAGTAGACGGCCGTCTGCTGGGGGACCCAGCCGAGCCGCGCGCCGGCGGCGAGCGCCACCGATCCGCCGCTCGGCTCGCCGGCGCCGGCGAGCAGCGTCAGCAGCGTCGTCTTGCCGGCGCCGTTTGGGCCGATCACGGCGAGCACCTCCCCCGCCTCGAGCTCGAAGCTCACGGCGGAGAGCGCGACGCGATCGCCGAAGCGCTTGGAGAGCGAGCGCGCCGAGAGCGCGGCGGCGGTGACGGCCGCCATCAGGTCGGTGGCGGCGCCTGCGGGCGCCAGGGCTCGAGCACGACGTGGCGGCGCAGGTAGAGGATCGTCTCGCGCAGCACGGCCGCGACCGGCAGCGCCATCAGCGCGCCGATGATCCCGTAGATCGCGTCGCCGAAGAGCAGCGCGATGATCACCAGCAGCGGGTTGATGCGCAGCGCGTGGCCGAAGATCTGCGGCGCGACGATGTGGCCCTCGAGCTGCTGCAGGGCGATGAACAGCAGCACCACCCAGAGGGCGGTCAGCGGGTTCTGGAACAGCGCGACGACGATCGGCGGGATCGCGCCGAGGACCGGGCCGATGAACGGCACGAGCTCCATCGTGCCGAAGAACGCACCGAACGCGAACGCGTAGGTCCGCCCGTCGCCGAAGATCCCGAGCGTGCCGAAGATCCACAGGCAGAAGCCGGCCGTCGTTCCCATCACCGCGCAGAAGAACAGCTGGCCGCGGACGTAGCCGGCGACCGCGCGCTGGACGCGCGTCGGGTAGTCGTCCTCGGGCGTCCCGTCGCCGTCGGGCAGCCAGCGGCGCACGAGCGAGCCGATCTGGCGCGCGTAGATCAGCAGGTAGACCGACATCACGAAGATCAGCACCAGCGAGATCGCGGCGTTGGCGGCGCTCTTCAGAAGGCTCGTCGTGAACGACAGGATCGAGCTCGAGCTCTTCAGGACCTTGGACTGGATCGTGTCGAGCGCCGTGTGGCCCTGCTTCTGCAGCTGGATGTGGATGCCGTGCCTGTTGAAGAAGCGCTGCCACTGCGCGAGGCGCTGGTTGGCCTCGGTGACGATGTGGGGGAAGTTGTGCTGGAAGGTGTTGATCTGGTTTGAGATCGGCTGGGCGAGCGCGAGGCCGATCCCGGCGATCAGCAGCAGCAGCGAGATGTAGGCGAGCGGGATCGCCAACGGCCGGCGCAGGCCGCGGCGGCCGAGGAACTCGATGAACGGGTTCAGCACGAGCGCGATGAACGAGGCGACGACCACGATCTCGACGACGTGTCGCGCCGCGCGGGCCGCGACCCACAGGGCGAGCAGCGCGACGAGCAGCAGGACGAGCTGGATCCCGCGCGGGACGACGAGCGGCGCGGGCGGCGCGGGCGGCAGCTCCTCGCGGGTCTCGTGCTCCTCAAGCGCCGGCCTAGACGCCATCGCGGCACCTTCGCATCGGCTCAGTATGGCCCGTCGCGGGGTCGGTTTGAAAGGCCGATCATCTAGGCTCGGCGGTCATGGCGGCAGCGGCCCGGATCCTCTTCTGCGGCGACCTCGTCGGCCCGGCCGGGCGCCGAGCGCTGCTGCGGCTGCTCCCGGAGCTGCGAGAGCGACACGACCCGACGTTCGTCGTCGTCAACGGCGAGAACGTCGCGGGCGGCTTCGGGATAACGCCGAGGATCGCCGACGAGCTGCTCGCCCAGGGCGTGGACGCGATCACGCTCGGAAACCACGCCTACCGCCACCGCGAGGTCTACCCCTACCTCGACAGCCAACCGCGGATCGTGCGCCCCGCCAACTACCTGCGCGGGCAGCCCGGCCACGGTCATTGCGTGGTCGAGCGCGACGGGCTGTCGCTCGCCGTGATCAACCTGTCCGGCAACGTCTTCATGAAGGCCGGCCGCTCGGCGTTCGCCGAGGCCGACGCGCTCGTCGCCGAGCTGTCCAAGCAGGCCGACCACATCCTCGTCGACATGCACGCCGAGGCCACCAGCGAGAAGGTCGCGATGGGCTGGCACCTCGACGGCCGGGTGACGGCGGTCCTCGGCACGCACACGCACATCCCGACGGCCGACGCGCGCGTCCTGCCGGGCGGGACCGCGTATGTGACCGACGTCGGGATGACCGGGGCGCGCGGCGGTGTGCTCGGGGTCAAGCGCGAGCTGGCGGTCGAGGCGATGACGACCCAGATGCCGGTCCGCTTCGCCCCCTCAGACGTCGACCCGTGGCTGAACGCGGTGCTGATCACCGCGAGCCGGCCGCGTCGCGCCGACTCGATCGAGCAGATCCTGCTCGAGGCCTAGATGGAGACGGCGTTCGAGGTCCGCGCGCTCCGCGAGGACGAGCGTGGCTGGCTCGCCGAGCACCTCCGCCTGGCCTGGGGCTCGGCGACGCTCGTCAGCCGCGGCCGCGCGCGCGACGGCGCCACGCTGCCGGCGTTCGTCGCGACCGCCGGCGATGTGCTCGCCGGCCTTGCGACGTATGAGATCGAGGGGCGCGAGTGCGAGCTCGTCACGATCGAGGCCTTCCAGCCGCGCCGGGGAATCGGCAGCGCGCTGATGAAGGAGGTCGCGGCCGCCGCGCGCGCCCAGGGCTGCGCGCGGCTGTGGCTGGTCACGACCAACGACAACCTCGGCGCGCTGCGCTTCTACCAGCGTCGTGGGCTTGCGATCGTCGCCGTCCATCGCGGCGCCGTCGATGAGGCGCGCGCGCTCAAGCCGGAGATCCCTCTGCACGGCGAGGACGGGATCGCGATCCACGACGAGATCGAGCTGGAGCTGGTCCTCACCGGCGTAAAATAAACGCCCGTGACGCGGCGCATGCGGCGTCTCCTGTTCGGGGCGTTCATCTGGGGGCTGCTCGCCATCGGCGCGGCGTTCGTCCTGCCGGTCTACGAAGGCGAAGCGGCGAGCTTGAGCTCGAACCACCCCGGCGTCGTCGTCGTCCGCCAGCTCACGCAGACGCTGGTCGGGCTCAACGGGCTGGGGGTCGTCGAGCTCCTCGCCGCTCCCCTGCTCGTCGTGCTGCTCGTCGCGGTGGCGCTCGACATCCGCGAGCGACGTCGCAGCGACGTCGCCCACCGCGTCGCCGTCGTACTCGTCACGCTCCTGGCATTCGCCAACGTGCTGGCCCTCTTCACGCTCGGCATCTTCGTGATCCCGACCACCGCCATGCTCATCACGGCCGTCCGCCGGCCCGGAGGGCGAGATCCTGGCGTCAGCTGGCCAGGACGTACCCCTATGCGGGGCACAGGCAGGGAGCGGGCAAGCCTAATGGGCTTGACGCGACCGAGGACGCCGCTACCCCTTTCGGGGCACAGGCAGACGTCGCCAGGGCTCGCCCTAGCGCACGGCTCGCGCCCGCCCCCCGCTGAGCAGCCGCTTCTCGCGCCAGATCAGCCACGCGCCGCGCACGCCGTCCCAGGTGATCCAGGCGCGGCGCCCGCCGCCGCGCGCGCGGGCCGAACGCGCCGTCACGCCGGAGCCGGCCAGCACGGCGACGATCGCCGGCGCGAAGAACCACGGGATGTAGAGGTAGAACCAGTAGCTCACGCCGAGCTGGACGGCGATCAGCACGGCCGCCGCGGCGGCGCACAGCCCGACCAGGTCATCGCGCCGCGGGACGAGCGCCAGCGCGAGAGCCAGCGCGACCGCGCCGGCCTGGACGATCGCCTGCTCGACCCCCAGCCCGCCGTAGAGGCCCCAGATCGAGAACGGCGCGCTGCGGTCGGCCTGGTAGGTGACGGTGCGGTTGAAGACCTGCGAGAGCGTGTTGTGGGCGAGCGCCGGGTACAGCGCGAGCGCGGCGGCGGCGGCGAACGCGACGACGAAGCCGGCGAGGCCCCGCAGGCCCGGCCGGCGGTGGCTGGCAAGCAGCGGGGCGAGCGCCAGCGGCGCGAACTTGGTCAGACCCGCGAGCGCGGCGAGCGCGCCGCGCGCGGGCGGCGAGGTGGCCAGCAGCAGCGCCGCGAGAACCAGCGAGGCGACGAGCGCGTCGTTGGAGTTCGACTCGAGCGCGAAGGCTGTGAACGGGAACGCCGCCCAGGCGTAGGCCAGCACGATGCCCGTCGAAGGGCCGCGGATCCGCCAGCCCAGCGCAAGCAGCAACACGATCGCGAGCGAGTCGAAGAAGATCGCCGCCGCGTGCGCCGCCGGCAGCGAGCCCCAGGCGCCGTCGAAGCCGAACGCGGCGACGAACGGCGCGTAGGCCTCGTAGGCGACCGGGCCGTAGGTGTCGCCGCGCGCGATCTCCGCCGGGAAGGAGCCGTAGAGCGCGCTGCCGTCGAGCACCTTCTGGGCGCCGACGACGTTGGCGTAGCCGACGTCGATGACGTTCGAGTCATCGACGTTGAGCGCGACGCGGAAGCCGACCAGGCCGAGCAGCAACACCAGCAGCACGCGCGGCGCGACGTTCAGCCGCAGCGGCGGCTGGCGGGCGGCGCGCGGCCGCGCGATCCAGAGCAGGCGGCCGAGCAGGTAGGCGAGCGGCGGATAGACGAGCGGCACGGACGTGTTGATGTCGGCGTGGTTGAAGAAGGCGAGCGATATTGAGAGAGACGTCAGCGCGAGCAGGTCCAGGTTGCGGATCGCCCACGGCCTTCGCCAGTCGAAGAACGGCGCGAGGAAGAGGAAGCACAGCGGCAGCCAGACGTACAGCGCGTCGAGGTGGCGCCCGAACGCGCCCGGGTAGCCGCGGGCCATCGTCCAGGCGATCTTGTAACCGGTGTAGACGCCGAGGACGTGGCCGTCGGCGGAGCTGACGAGGACCTGGATGAACTCCTGGTTGTGCGAGTAGAAGGCCACCTGCCACTGGCCGAGCGCCGGGTTCGTGACCTGGGCGAAATGGCGCGGATACCTGCGCTCGGCGGCCCTGACGGCCGCCAGGCGCTGCGCTATCCGCGCTGCTGCAGCGCTCGAGACCGGTGGCGGAGAGAGGACCGCAGGACCCAGACCGCCGCTCGCGGCCTGCGCCGACGGCACGGCGATCAGCGCGACGGCAAGAGCAGCTGCGAGCGTCGCCTTCATTTGAGGCCGAAGTGCGCCGTGACCAGCGGCGCGACGTCGGCGATCGACCATTGCCTCCGCGTCAGCTTCGCGGCGAGGCCGCAGGTGATCAGCGGGGCGTGCGAATCGGCTGCCGAGAGCGAGCCGTGGCTGCCGCCGCCGACGTGGTCGGCGCCGCCCCAGTCGCTGAACTCGACGCCCTCGGCGGCGCTCAGCAGCACCTCGCCCGCGGTCGCGCAGCCGGTCGCGTCCCAGACCCGAGCGAGCGCGTCGGGGAACTGGACGCTTGCGACGACGCCGTGCACGAGGCTCAGGCCCAGCGCGTCGAGGTCGCCGTGCAGGCGCCAGCTTCGACCGCGCAGGTCGGCCGCCTCGTCGCCCGGCGCGAAGCGCAGCTCCAGCGAGCCGCGCGCGACGCAGGCGTGGCCGTCCTCGCGCCAGATGACGTGCTCGACCCCGTCGAGCCGCCGCGCCCGCGCGAGCACGCGCTCGAGCAGCGACGGACCGCCGAAGACGTAGATCATCGCGGCCCGCTGGGCGGGGCAGACGGCGATCTGTGAGGCCTCGATCGCGCGCATGTCGGTCGGGCGGCGCACGTCGAAGCTAGTGAACGCCCCGGCGAGTGAGACCGAGCGCTCGACGAGCGTGTGGGCGTGGTCGGCGACGACGATCACGGCGTGCTCGGAGAGGAAGGCGTCGACCCCGCCGGCCGCCTCGAAGACGCGCGCGATCTGGCGGTCGGCCTGGGCGATCGCCGCGACCTGCGCGTCGGGCCCCTGCCTGTGGGAGTGGTTGTCATTGTCGGGCAGCGACAGCAGCAGGAAGTCGAAGAGGTCGTTGCGCACCAGGTACTCCCCCACGCAGCCGGCGTGGCGGTCGCGGACGCCCGGCATGCCGAGCGTGCTGCGGCAGCCCGAGTCGCGGCTCGAGAAGATGTCGGCGTAGAAGAGCTCGCGCGGCCCCATCACTCCCCGGCGCATCAGCGCGAGCGCCGCGATCCGCGCCAGCGCCGAGTCCTGCGCCGGCTGATGGCGGTGGCGGCCGCGGAAGATGAGGTACGTCGTCGAGGCCGTCCTGACGCCGGCGTCGTCGAGGCGCTCGAAGACGGTCAGCGCGTCGGCCGCGAGATGGCGGCCGTTCATGTTGTAGACGAGGTCGGTCAGCTGGCGGCCGAGGCCGAAGCGAAGCGACGCGCGGAAGCTCGAGCCGTACTCGACGTAGCGCGCCTCCGCGCGGTCATACCAGTTCATCGACGGGACGAGGTGGCGGTCGGGGCCGAGGCCGGTCGTGATCGTCGCCGCGCAGACCGGCGTGACGGACGGGAACGCGGCGACGGCCTCGGGCTCATAGCCGCCGCGCTCCAGCAGCGCGGCGAGCGCCGGAGCGTGCCCGTCCGATGCGGCCTGCTCGACCATCGCCGGCCGCGCGCCGTCGATCACGGCCAGCAGGAGCTTCTTCACGCTGCTCTCGACATCGCGAGCGCCGCGCAGCCCCAGGCCAGCCCCAACGACCGAACGGCTGCAGCTGTGGGGGGCGGAGTCATCGTGCGCTAGCGTGCAGGTGGCCCATGACGATAGTTGACCGATGACGGACCGTCGGCCCCCTCGCGGCGCCGCCCATGAGCTCGAGCGCTACGCGGGGCTGTTCGCGGCGCGCACGCGGGTCATGCGCAGCTCGGCGATGCGCGACCTGATGGCCGTCACGGTGCGCCCCGAGGTGATCTCGCTGGCCGGCGGGCTGCCCGACACCTCGACGTTCGATCCCGCCCTGTTCGTGCGGCTGATGGGCGAGATGCCGCCGGCCGCGGCGCTTCAGTACGGCCCGAGCGAGGGGCTTGCGGGCGTGCGCGAGGCGATCGTGTCGGTGATGGCCGCCGAGGACATGCACGTCGATCCCGACGATGTGATCGTCACGACCGGCGGCCAGCAGGCGATCGACCTCGTCAGCAAGACGCTGATCGACCCCGGCGACGTCGTGATCGCCGAGGCGCCCACCTACCCGGGCGCGGTGCCGACGTTCTGCGCCTACGAGGCCGACGTCGTCCAGATCGAGGTCGACTCCGACGGCATGGACATCGCCGCGCTCGAGGAGACGCTGGCGAGGCTCGACGCGGCCGGGCGGCGGCCAAAGTTCGTCTACACGATCCCCAACTTCCAGAACCCGGCGGGGGTGACGATGTCGCTTGAGCGCCGGCGGCGGCTCGTCGAGATCGCGCGCGAGCGCGAGCTGATCGTGCTCGAGGACAACCCCTACGGGATGCTCCGCTTCGAGGGCGACGCGCTGCCGACGCTCCGCTCGCTCGAGGGGCCGACCGGCGCGCCCGGCGAGAACGACTTCGTGATCTACGCGGGGACGATGTCGAAGATCCTGTCGCCTGGCGTGCGCGTCGGCTGGCTCGTCGCGCCGCGCCCGCTGCTCGCCAAGCTCGTGCTCGGCAAGCAGTCGACCGATCTGTGCTCCTCGACGCTCGCGCAGCATTTCGTCGCCGCCTACTTCGCCTCGGGCGACTGGCGTCCCTACGTCGAATCGCTGTGCGAGCTCTACCACCGCCGTCGCGACGTGATCCTCGACGCGCTCGCGGAGAACCTGCCGCCCGCGGCGACGTGGACGCGGCCGCACGGCGGGCTGTTCATCTGGGTCACGCTGCCCGACTACATCGACACGACCGACCTGCTCGCGCGCGCGCTCGCCGAGAACGTCGCCTTCGTCCCCGGCGAGGCGGCGTTCGCCGACGGTCGCGGGCGCCACTCGATGCGGCTCAACTTCTCGAGCTCGACCGATGAGGACATCCGCGAGGGGGTGCGGCGGATCGGCAAGATCGTCGCCGAGCAGCTCGGGCTCTACGACACGCTGACGGGGCGGCGGCGGGCTGCGCCGGCGCCGCCGGCGACCGTTGTCGAGCCCGAAGTCGAGCCGCTCGAGCCGCCGGCCGAAGGCGGGGAGGGGATGGCGCACATCCTCCAGCTGCCGCGGCGCGGAGCGTTGGGGGGCCGGCGCTCGCGCGAGGTATGACGCGCGTGGCGGTGCTGAAGGGCGGGCGCTCGCTGGAGCGCCAGGTGTCGCTTGCGTCGGGGGCCAGGGTCGAGGATGCGCTCGAGCGGCTCGGACACGAGGTGGCGGCGATCGACGTCGGCGGCGACCTGGTGGGGCGCCTGCGCGACTGCGACCCCGCGGTCGCGTTCATCGCGATGCACGGGCGCGGCGGGGAGGACGGGACGGTGCAGGAGCTGCTCGAGGTGCTCGAGATCCCCTACACGGGCTCGGGCGTGCACGCCTGCATGCGCTGCTTCGACAAGGTCCTGACGAAGCACGCGCTGCGCGAGAGCGGCCTGCCGACGCCGGACTGGGTCTCGCTGTCTGAGATCGGCTTCCAGGAGCTCGGCGCCGCCGACGCGCTGAGCGGGATCGCCGAGCGGCTGCGCTTCCCGCTCGTCGTCAAGCCCGTCTCGCAGGGCTCATCGCTGGGCGTCAAGCACGCGCCGAGCGCCGCCGAGCTGCCGGCGGCGCTGGTCGCCGCGCTGTCCTACGGGGCGCGCGTGCTGCTCGAGCACCAGATCGAGGGGCGCGAGCTCGCGGTCTCGCTGCTCGCCGGGCGCGACGGCGCCGACGTCGAGGTGCTGCCGATCGTCGAGGCGCGACCGCGCGGAGCGGAGTACGACTTCGCCGCGCGCTATGAGATCGGGGAGACCGACTTCGTGTGTCCCGCCGAGCTCGACGAGGCGGTCGCCGCGCGGGTGGGCGAGATCGCCCTGGCGGCGTGGCGGCTGATGGGCGCGCGGGGGTTCGCGCGGGTCGACATGATCCTCGGCGAGGACGGCCCGACGGTGCTCGAGGTCAACCCGATCCCGGGCCTGACCGAGACGAGCCTGCTGCCGCAGGCCGCCGACGCGGCGGGCGTGTCCTTCGACGAGGTCGTCGAGCGGGTGCTCGCGGAGGCGCTTTCGCGGTAGTCGTGCTCGGCGTGCGGTGCGGTGGCGCCAGGCCGAGGCGCCGCGAGCATCACCCACGCCTGTGGCCTTGACGTTCGCGCCGGCCGCCGCAGGCGGGCGCGCGAACGTCAACTATCGCCGGCCGCGAAGTCCTCGGGCGTGACCTGGTCGAGGAACTCCTTGAACTTCTCGACGACGTCGTCTGTGTCCTCGACCTCGTGCTCGAACTCGATCGCGGAGTCGGCGATCACCTCCTCGGCGGCGAAGATCGGCGCGCCGACGCGGACGGCGAGGGCGATCGCGTCACTCGGGCGCGAGTCGATCTCGAGCTCTCGGCCCGCCACCTGAAGGGTGATCTGGGCGAAGAAGGTGTTGTCGCGCAGCTCGGTCACGGCGACCTGGGTGCAGCGGACGTCGAGCTCGCCGAGGACGTCGCAGAGCAGGTCGTGCGTCATCGGCCGCGGCGTCGTCGCGCCCTGGAGCTTCATCAGGATCGAGGCGGCCTCGGGATGGCCGATCCAGATCGGCAGGAACTTGTTTCCGTCGGCGGTCTTCAGCAGGACGATCGGCTGCTTGCCGACCATGTCGAAGCTGACGCCATAGATGACCATTTCCTGCACGCGCGCGCTCCGTCAGCCGGGGACCGTTCAAGTATAGGTCGCGCCTGGCGCCGGGCCCGCGGGTCGCCGCGCGGCGTAGCGGAGCGTCAGAACGCCCGCGATCACGAGCGGGACGAAGTTCGAGACGTGCAGGACGAGCGCGTACGGGAGGGCCGCGCTCTGGTGGACGTGGTAGGCGGCGAGCGCGGCGACGCCGGCCGCCTCGAACACCCCGACCGCCGCCGGCGGGGACGGAATGATCATCGACAGGCCGATCACGACCGTCACGAGAACCCCCGCGCCGAAGCCGCGCGAGGGCTCGAAGGCGAGCAGGACGAACCACGCCCAGACCGCCGAGGTGAGCCAGGCGGCGAGGCTCCAGAGCAGCGCCTCGAGCGCCACGCGATGCTCGCGAAGGCCCGACAGGCCCTCGTGCAGCAGCGCCGCCTCGCGCCGGAGGCGCTCCTGGCTGAGGCCGGGCAGGCGCCCGAGCGGGCGAACGAGCCACAGCAGCGGGCGGTCGCCGTGCACCGCGAGCGCCCAGATCACGACCGCCAGCGCCGCGGCGGCGACACCGGCCAGGATCGCGGCGGTCGTGAACCAGCTCTCGTGCGGGAGCCACGGCGAGGCGGCGAAGAAGATGATCAGGATCGAGAGGACGTCGTAGGCGCGCTCGACGAGCGCCGTCCCGACGATCTCCGCGGCGGGGGTGTCGGTGCGCTGGGTCAGCGCGACGACGCGGGCCGCCTCGCCGGCCCGCGCGGGCATGATGTTGTTGAACAGATAGCCGATCAGCGTCGCGGCGACGATCGGGCCGCGGGCCGGGCGGCGCGCCGGCGCGAACAGCGAGCGCCAGCGCATCGCGCGCATCAGGATCTGGGCGGCGAAGGCGGCCGTCGCCGGAATCAGCCACCAGGCGTCGCAGTGCTCGAGCGCCAGCCACGCCCTGTGCCAGTGGACGCCGCGCACCGCCAGGTAGGTGAACAGGGCGGCGAGCAGCAGCGTCGCGCTGAGCGCGATCGCGCGCCTGCCCGGTCGCCGGCCCCCCGTTCTCTCCGTCTGCTCGCGCAGGCCGGGCGCCGCCACCGGGGCCTGTTGTCCTGTGGCCCCGCCCACTGCGGGCGAGCCTACCGGACGGTGGCGGGCGTCAAGGGACGAGCGCTACCGTTGTTGCGGCGATGGGCGTCCTGGCCGTGTCATCGGTGCTCGAGGCTGTCGGCGGGTTCCTCGTGCTCGCCCTCGGCTACGGGACGTGCTGGGGGCTCTGGCACTTCATCTTCCGCGAGCGCCGCCGCGACGACTGACCGACGTTCGTCGGCGGCGGTCACAAACGGCGCCCGCGGCGCTACGTAGGGGGAAATGGAGGGCGTTGCTCGGGCACAGGCCCGGGCGCGCGGGGCGGCCGCCGTCCCCGGCGTCCAGGCGACCGAGCGCAGCAGCAAGGCGATCCCCGTCACGGGCGAGTTGCGGCTGCTGCGCTACTTCGTCGCGGTCGCCGAGGAGCTCCATTTCGGCCGTGCCGCCGTGCGGCTCGGGATCGCCCAGCCTCCCCTCTCGACGGCGATCCGGACGTTCGAGCACCAGCTCGGCGTCGAGCTGTTCCGGCGCAGCTCGCGCAACGTCGAGCTGACCGACGCCGGGCAGACGCTGCTGCGAGGCGGCCGCCGCGTCCTTGCGCTGTACGCCGAGACGGTCGGCGAGGTCGCCGCGCAGGCGCGCGCCGAGCAGGGGCGCCTGCGGGTCGGCTTCGATGAGACGACGGCGCTTCTGGCGACGCGGCTCGTCGGCGCGTTCGCGGCGGCCGCGCCCGAGGTCGAGCTCGACCTGCGCTCGCTCGGCGGCAGCAGCGGCGGCGGCGCGGAGGACGGCGCGGCCGCGGTGGATGTTGCGATCGTGCGGCTGCCGGCGGCGGATGTGACGCTGAGCTCGGCGACCGTCGAGTCAGAGCGTCGCGTCGCCGTGCTGGCGCCCGGGCACCCGCTCGCGGACCGCTCGATCCTGCGGGTGCGCGAGGTGCTTGCGGCGGGCGCAGTGGTGTTGCGCGGCAGCGAGCCCGGCTGGCCCGATCGCGACAGCGCCGCCGTCGGCCGCGACGAGCTGATCGTGCGCGCGGCCGCCGGGCAGGTGGCCGGCGTCGTGCCGGAGTCGCTGGCGGCGGGGTTGTGCGCCGAGACGGGGCTCGTCGCGCTTGTCATCGCCGACGCTCCACGCAGCGAAGCGGGCCTCGTCTGGCGGCGCAGCGGCGCCGTTGCCCCCGTTCGCCGCTTCGTGCAGACTGCGCTCGATGTCGGTGACGGCGATCAACGAGCGGCCGGCTGATGGCGGCGCCGCCGCTTGCGACGGCCGCCGCCGCGGCACCTGCCGCGCGAGCGTCGCGGGGCTCCGCGCGGCGGTCGCGACCGGAGCGCCGCGCCGGCGCCGGCCGCGCGCGTGGTCCGGCGATGGCTAGCCGGCGCCGACAGGACGTGCGCAGCGACAGCGTGCTGCTCGAGCTCGCCGCCGGCAGCGAGCCGGAGGCCTTCACCGTCTTCTACGAGCGCCACGTCGACATCGTCCTGGCGTTCCTGCGGCGGCGGACGCCGAGCCCCGAGACCGCTGCCGATCTGATGGCGGAGACGTTCGCGGCGGCGCTGCTGGCGCTGCACGCCAGCCAGGATCCGCGCGAGATCGAGGTGCCGGTCGCGTGGCTGCTCGGGATCGCGCGCAACAAGCTGTTTGAGAGCTACCGCCGGGGACGCGTCGAGGCCGCGGCGCGGGAGAAGCTCGGCCTGCAGCCGCTGTCGCTCGACGACTACGACCTCGCGCTGGTCGACGAGCTGAGCGACATCGACGTCGTTCGCCAGCTGACCGGGGTGCTGCCGCCCGAGCAGCTCGAGGCTCTGCGCGCGCGCGTCATCGACGAGCGCGACTACGACGAGATCGCCCGGGAGCTCCAGTGCTCGGAGGCGGTCGTGCGAAAGCGCGTCAGCCGGGCGCTCAGCACGCTGCGGGCGCGCTCGGCGCAGGAGGACGGTGAGTCGTCGTGAGGGCGGGAACCGGAGACTTCCGCGACCGCTACGGCGCCGAGCTCGCCCGCGCCGCTGCCGCGCTCGCGGCGGCGCGCGGCGTCGAGGACTTCAGGGCGCGCTTCGCGGCCTCGCTCGAGGCCGCCGCCGTGGGGCTCGCGGCGGGGTCGAGCGGGCTTGTGGTCGGCCGCTCCACGGAGCGGCGGCCGCGGCGGCGGGGGTTTGTGGTGCGTGGCCGCTGGCTCGCTCGGCCGGTGGCGATCGCGCTGGCGGTAGCGGCGTTCGCCGGCAGCGCATTCGCCGCGGTCGCGATCTGGACGCCGCTGTTGGGGACGACGCAGTACGGCTACAACCCGGGCGCCGCGAGCACGCCGCCGCCGGCCGATCAGCTCGCGGCGCTCGCGGTGCTGCGGCGCCCGCAGAGCGACGCCGACCGCGGCGCCCTCTCTCAGGAGGCGCTCACCTACATCAACGACTACACCAAGGGCGTGCGGACGGCCTGGGTGCGGCTGCTCGCGACCGTCGACGGAGAGGCGTTCGTGCTGGTCCCGGTCGAGGAGCGCGACGCGACCGCCTCGACCGGAGGCGCGCCGAGCGCGTCGGCCCCGTTGCGCGATGCGCTGTGCGTGTACGCG
>DATBPB010000040.1:0-29959 GCA_036561565.1 Solirubrobacteraceae bacterium
ATCGCGATGGAGAAGATCACCCAGGCGCTCAGCTCGGCCTGCGTCGCAAGCCAGGTCCCGCCTGTCGTCTCGACCGGCGCCACCGGCAATTACGTCACCGACGGCACGCATCTCTACTTCTACACCTCGCTCACCGACGGCCCGGTCGTCACGCCGAACCTGGACGAGGTCGCGCTGTCGGGCACCTCGCTGCTTATCAACACCTACTCCAACACCGGCGGGTCCGCCCCGAGCGCCACCAACCCGAACCCCTGGACCTTCGGCGCGACGGGCCCGGCCTTCACGCTGCTGAAGTACGCCACGCAGACGGTCACCGGCGGGACGACGGTGCCGATGTTCCAGTACTACGGCTACACCGCCGGCGGGGCGATCTCGAGCACCGCCTACACCACCCCCCTCTCGACTGCCAATGCGGCCACCACAGCCAAGGTGGTGGTCAGCTTCCGCTCGCAACCGTCCGATAGCAACAACACGACCAACCGCTCAGTCGACCTCGCCAACTCGGTCGTCCTGCGGCTCACGCCCGCATCGGCCGCCACCGGCGTCACCAACACCCCATGCAGCTGAAATCGCTCACACGCCGCTTCGCCGCCCGCCTGCTCGAGGAGCGCGGGATGACGATGATGCTCGCGCTGTTCACGCTGACGATCACGACGCTGACCCTCGGCGGCACCTACATGGCGGTGCTAAACGACAGCCACCTCTCGCGCAACGACCTCGACCAGAAACGGGCGTACGCGGCGGCGCAGGCCGGGATCCAGGCCTACAACTACCAGCTCAACCAGAACGAGAACTACTGGCAGACCTGCGCCACGCTCGGCAGCTCGGCGAGCCCGATCACAGTGCCCGGGTCAACCGACGCCGGCGGCGGCACCGAGACCTACTACGTCACGCCGATGGTGGCGAGCACCGCGCCGTCCAACGACAACCACTGCGACACCGCGAACGCGCTCGCGACGATGGTCGAGGGCTCGGCGGCGGGCACCGCCTCCGGCAGCTTCCGGATCAAGTCGACCGGCACCTCCGGCAACCCCGCGGTCTCGCGCACGATCATCGCCCAGTACAAGCCGCCTAGCTTCCTCGACTTCGTCTACTACACCGACTTCGAGACGCTCGACCCGGTCGTCATCCCGGGCGACCCGGGCGACTGCGCTGTGCACTACCCCAACCGCGGCGGCGACTGCGGCAGTGGCATCAACTTCATCACAGGCGACTCGATCAACGGCCCGCTCCACAGCGAGGACACGATCTCGATCTGCGGCAGCCCGGTGTTCGGGCGCACCGCCGCCGACGCGATCGAGGCCCCGGCCTACACCAACGAGACCGGCGGCAACTGCTCCAACAGCCCGACCATGATCGGCACCTACAACGCGAGCGCGACCTCGATCACGCCGCCTCCGGACAACTCCGCGCTGCTCACGGTCACGCAATCGGCGTACCACTTCACCGGCAAGACGACGATCGTGCTCAACGGCAGCACGATGAACGTGACCAACACCGCGGCGGGCGACAACAACACCTCGGTCGCGTGGCCGAGCAACGGCGTCATCTACGTCTCGACGGCGAGCGGAGGCTGCGGCGTCACCTACACGCCGTTCAACCCGAGCTACAGCACCGACACCAACTGCGGCAACGTCTATGTCAGCGGCAACTACTCGCAGTCGCTGACGATCGCCAGCGACAACGACATCGTCATCAACGGCTCGATCACGACGCCCGTGAACGGCAGCGGCGTCCCGACCGGCAACGCCCTGCTCGGGCTGATCGCCAACGACTTCGTGCGCATCTACCACCCGGTCACCGGCACGCGCGGCAACACCAACGGCGACTGCAACGGCAGCGGCCAGACCAACGTGTCCAACGACACCACCAATTCGCTCTACAACCCGAAGATCTATGCCGCGATCCTCGCCGTCAACCACTCCTTCATCGTCGACAACTACGACTGCGGCGACGAGTCCCCGGCGCTGGGCGTCCTGTACGTCTACGGCGCGATCGCGCAGCTCTTCCGCGGGACGGTCGGCAAGGGCGGCAGCGGCGGCGCCAGCGAGGGCTACACCAAGAGCTACAACTACGACGACCGCCTCGCCAGCGAGGAGCCGCCCTACTTCCTCGACCCGGTCTCGGCGCAGTGGTTCGTCTCGCGCGAGACCGAATGCGACTCCGCGAGCACCTGTTAGACGCCGGCTGAGCGCCGGCGAGGACAAACCCCCGCCGGCACAGCGCCGGCGGCGATCACGGCTCGGCCGAGACCGCCACGTCGAGCTCCTCGAGCACCGCCTCGAAGGTCGTGCGCGTGCTGACCACGTCGGCAGCGAAGGTCGCTGCAAGCTGATCGCAGGCCGCGGCGTCGCCGTCGTAGGCGGCCGTCTCGAGCGCGGTCAGCGTGTCCGCCAGCGCCATCGCCCCGAGCGTCGCGGCGCTCGAGCGCATGCGGTGGGCGCTGCGCGCCAGCGTCTCGTGCTCGCCGCCCTTGGCCGCAGCCTCGATCTGCGTCGCCTGCGGGTCGAGCTGCTCAAGGAACAGGCGCACGATCCGCAGCAGCGCCTCGGGGCCGCCGAGGTCCTCCTGCAGCGACGCCAGCGCCTCGCGGTCAACGGCACCGCCACCGGCGGCGCCGGAGTCCTCGCCCGCGCTCGTCGGCGCAGCCTCGCCGCGGCTGCCGGCGACGGCCCGCTCGATCGCGTTCGCGAGCGCGGCGAGCGTCACAGGCTTGGCGACGAAGTCGTCCATCCCCGACTCGCGGCAGCGGTCGAAGTCCTCGCGCATCGCGTTCGCCGTCACTGCCACGATCGGCATCCGCCGCCCACCCGAGGCCGCCTCGAGCTCGCGGATCCTGCGCGTCGCCGCGTATCCGTCCATGACCGGCATCTGGCAGTCCATCAGCACCACGTCGTAGCTGCGCGCGGCGAGCGCGTCGAGCGCGGCCTGGCCGTTGTCGACCGCCTCTGCGACCAGTCCGAGCCGCTGCGCCTGGCGCAGCAGCACCTGCTGGTTGACAGGGTTGTCCTCGGCGATCAGCACCTGCATCCCCACAAGTGAACCAGACTCCACGTCGTCCTCGGCCTCGACGGGCGAGCGCTCGGCCTGGATCCCGGCGAGCGCGTCGTAAAGGCGCGACTGCTTGATCGGTTTGCCGACGGAGGCGTCAAAGCCGTTGCCGTTGGACCCCGCGATGCGCTCGCCGATGTCGAGCAGCCCGATCACGAACACGCCCTGCTCGCCGGCCCGCGCGCGCAGCTGGCGGGCCAGCTCGTGGGTGTCGCCGGCCTGCGGCGAGGCGGCGAGGATCACGACATCGAAGGCCTCGCCGGAGGCGGTGGCGCCGAAGCGCTCGAGTGCGCCCTCGGCGGCGCTGACGCGCGTCGCGACCATGCCCCACGCCCGCAGATAGCGCTCCAGCGTCTCGGCGGAGGTGTCGGAGGGGTCGTACACCAGCACCCGCAGCGGCCGGCGCGCAGCGGCCGTCGCGGGATCCGCCGTGGCGGCCTCCTCGGGCACCGCGAAGGAGAGCGTGAAGGAGAAGGTCGAGCCGCGCCCGATCTCGCTGTCGACGACCAGCTTGCCCCCCATCAGGCGCACCAGGCGTGAGGAGATCGCGAGGCCGAGGCCGCTCCCGCTCTGGTCGTACGAGGTGTTCCCGTCGACCTGCGTGAACGGGTCGAACACCGTCGCGACCGCCTCCGGCGGAATCCCCGAGCCGGTGTCGCGCACGGTGAAGCGCACGAGCGCCTGCGTCGCCGCCGAGGGCTGGCGCTCGGCGCGGATCACGACCTCGCCCTCCTGCGTGAACTTGATCGCGTTGCCGACGAGGTTGACGAGCACCTGGCGCAGCATCCGCGGGTCGCCGCGCACGCCGGCCGGCAGCTCAGGATCGACGTAGGTCGCGAGCGCGACCCCCTTCTGGCGGGCGGTCACCGCGATGATGTCGGCAACGCCCTCGACGATCTGCACAACGTCGAAATTCGCCTGGTGGCGCTCTACCTTGTCGGCTTCGATCTTGGAGAGGTCGAGGATGTCGTCGATGATGGCCAGCAGATCGGTCGCGGCGGTCCGCGCGATCTGTGCAAGCTCGGCCGACTCGGGCGCCAGCCGGGAGTCAAGCATTAGGTCGAGACTGCCGATTACTCCATTCATAGGAGTGCGGATCTCGTGACTCATAGTCGCCAAGAACTCGGACTTGACCACCGAAGCGCGCAACGCAGCGTCGCGCGCCTCGGCAAGGCGACGTTCGGAGGCCCGCCGCTCGGTGATGTCGTGGACGAAGGTGACGAAGAACTGATGCTGACCAGCCTCGAGCGAAGTGATAGAAGCCTCGAACGGGAACTCCGTCCCGTCGCCACGCCGCGCGGTCCCCTCGATGCGGGAGCCCTGCATGTGGGTGGGGTCCTGGCGCAGCCGCTCGAACAGCTCGTCCCAGACATGGCGCTCGCGGGCGGGGATCAAGCTCGTGATCTCCAGGCCGACGGCACCCTCGCGCTCGACGCGGTAGAGGCGCTCGGCGGCGATGTTGAGGTCCACGATCTCACCGTCACGCGTGAGCGTGACGATCGCGTCAAGGCTCGCGGCCATGATCGCGCTCTTGAGCTCGTCGCTGCGACCGAGCTCGAGCTCGGCGCGCTCTTCGTTTCGAGCAGTAGTCATCTAGCTGAGGATAGAGCCGCCGCTGGGCAAATCTGCGCTCTCTGGCCGGACGTTCGCGTCATCGTGGAGCCAAGAGCATGAATACGGAGCGGCGGCTTCGAATCCTGCTAGTTGAGGACGACGCGATCTTTGCTGCAGTCACGGCGGAGGTCATGCGCGAGCGTGCGCTGGTGCGCTGGACCCCCACCGCGGAGTCCGCGATCGCGGCCGCCGGCGAGAAGGACTGGGACCTGATCATCACCGACATCGAGCTGCCCGGCATGAGCGGCCTCGAGCTCGTCATGAAGATCAAGGCCGCCCAGCCGCACGTCGCGACGCTGATCCTGACCGGTCACCGCAGCTTCGACAACGCGGTCGAGGCGATCCGCGTCGGCGCCGACGACTTCCTGACCAAGCCGGTCGACCGGCGCACGTTGATCGAGAAGATCGACGAGCTCGCCGCGCTGTCGGCGCGCCGCAAGGCCGCCTCGAGCTCGGCCGTGCTCGCGATCGGCGCCCATCCCGACGACGTCGAGGTCGGCGTCGGCGGGACGCTGCTCGGCCACGTCGCCCAGGGCCACGAGGTCTCGATCCTGGTCCTGACCGGCGGCGAGGTCGGCGGGCTGCCGGGCGAGCGCGCCCGCGAGGCCTCCCGCGCCGCCGAGCTGATGGGCGTGCGCCTGCACCACGTCAACCTGGCCGACTCCAACGTCGGCGAGGGCGGCGCGACGATCGGCGAGATCACGCGCGTCGTCGAGGAGCTCGAGCCGGACACGATCTACACCCATTCGGGCCACGACCTCAACGAGGACCACCGCAACGTCCACCACGCGACGACCGTCGCGGCGCAGCGCGTCCCGCGCCTGTTCTGCTACCAGTCGCCGTCCTCGACCGTCGAGTTCCATCCGACCCGCTTCTCGGCCGTCGACGAGTTCATGGACCGCAAGCTCGCGGTGATCCGCTCCTACACCTCGCAGGTCAAGCAGCGCCGCTACCTCGACGCCGAGATGCTGCGCGCGACGGCCCGCTACTGGAGCCGCTTCGGCCACTCCCGCTTCGTCGAGCCGCTCGAGGTCACGCGCGACGTCGAGGGCGAGGCGACGCTCGAGTCGAGCGAGCACGAGGGCGCGAGCATGAGCTCGCTGCTCGAGTCCGCCGACCGCTACTGAGCGGGCACTAGCGCGCCGCGGCCAGCAGCTGCCGCAGCACGTACTGGAGGATGCCGCCGTGGCGGTAGTAGGAGACCTCCATCGGGGTGTCGATGCGCACTGCCACCTCGAAGCTGCGCCCGTCGGCGGTGACCGTCGCCCGCTCGGGGCGCCGGCCGGCGGCGATCGCCGCGGCGACGCCCGCGACCGAGAACTCCTCCTCACCGCTCAGCCCGAGCGACGCCACGCTCTCGCCGTCTGAGAACTGCAGCGGCAGAAGCCCCATCCCGACGAGGTTGGTGCGGTGGATCCGCTCGAAGCTCTCTGCGATCACGGCGCGCACGCCGAGCAGCAGCGGCCCCTTCGCGGCCCAGTCGCGCGAGGAGCCCGAGCCGTACTCCTTGCCGCCGAGCACGACGAGCGGCACGCCCTCGGACGCGTAGCGCACGGCCGCGTCGTAGATCGTCATCTGCTCGCCGTCGGGCACATGGCGCGTGAAGCCGCCCTCCGGCAGGCCGCCGCCGCCGAGCGAGTTGCGCAGGCGGATGTTGGCGAAGGTTCCGCGCACCATCACCTCGTGGTTGCCGCGCCGCGCGCCGTAGGAGTTGAAATCGGCGAACTCGACGCCCGCCTCGAGCAGGTAGCGACCGGCCGGGCTGTCGCGCTTGATCGCGCCGGCCGGCGAGATGTGGTCGGTCGTCACCGAATCGCCGAGCACCGCCAGGGCGCGCGCGCCGGCGATGTCGACCGGCTCGGGCGGCTCGGCCGGCAGCGAGTCAAAAAACGGCGGCCGCCGCACGTAGCTCGACTCGCGCCAGTCGTAGCGATCGCCTGTCGGCACGTCCAGCGAGTGCCAGTTCTCGTCCCCGTCGAAGACCTCGGCGTAGCTCTTGCGAAACATGTCCGAGCGCAGCGCGGCCTCGACCGTGCGCGCGATCTCCGCGCTGCTCGGCCAGACGTCGCGCAGGTAGACGGGCTCGCCATCCGAGCCCTCGCCGAGCGGCTCGCTGCCGAGGTCGATGTCCATCGTTCCGGCCAGCGCGTAGGCGACGACGAGCGGCGGCGAGGCCAGGTAGTTCATCTTGACCTCGCTCTGGATACGCCCTTCGAAGTTGCGGTTGCCCGAGAGCACCGCGGCGACGGCGAGGTCGCGATCGGCGATCGCCGCCGAGACCTCCTGCGGCAGCGGACCGGAGTTGCCGATGCACGTCGTGCAGCCGTAGCCGACGAGGTTGAAGCCGAGCTCCTCGAGCGGCTCGGTCAGCCCGGCGCGCTCGAGGTATTCGGTGACGACCCGCGATCCCGGCGCAAGCGACGTCTTGACCCACGGCTTGCGCTCGAGCCCCGCCTGCACGGCGGCCTTCGCGAGCAGGCCCGCGGCGACCATCACCGAGGGGTTCGAGGTGTTCGTGCAGCTCGTGATCGCGGCGATCACGACGTCGCCGTGACGGAGCTCGCGCGTCGCGACCGCCCCGCCGCCATTGCCGCCGCCCGGCGCCGCGCCGTCGCCGTCGCCGTCCGCCACGAACGCCGCGAGTGACTCGCGGAAGCGCTCGCGCGAGGAATGAAGCGGGACGCGGTCCTGCGGGCGCCGCGGGCCGGCCAGGCTCGGCTCGACCTCCCCGAGGTCGAGTGCGAGCGTGTCGCTGAAGACGGGCTCGGCGCTCGCCTCGTCATGCCAGAGCAGCTGCTCGCGCGCGTAGGCTTCGACGAGCTCGATCGAGTGCTCGGGCCGCCCCGTGAAGCGCAGGTAGCGAATCGTCTCGGCGTCGATCGGGAAGATCGCGGCGGTCGAGCCGAACTCCGGCGACATGTTGCCGATCGTCGCGCGGTCGGCGATCGGCAGCCGCGCGAGGCCTGGCCCGAAGAACTCGACGATCCGCCCGACGACGCCCTTCGCGCGGAGCATCTCGGTCACGGTCAGGACGAGGTCGGTCGCCGTCGCCCCCTCGCGCAGCTCACCGGACACGTGGAAGCCGATCACCTGGGGCAGCAGCATCGACATCGGCTGGCCGAGCATCGCGGCCTCGGCTTCGATCCCGCCGACCCCCCAGCCGAGCACGCCGAGGCCGTTGACCATCGTCGTGTGCGAGTCGGTGCCGATCAGCGTGTCCGGGTAGGCGATCGGGACGCCGCCGTCGCGCTCGGCGACGACGACCACGCGGGCGAGGTACTCGAGGTTGACCTGATGGCAGATCCCCGTGTCCGGCGGCACGACCGCGAAGTTCTCAAACGCCCCCTGGCCCCAGCGCAGGAACGAGTAGCGCTCCGCGTTTCGCTCGAACTCCCGCGCGGCGTTGCGGGCGAACGCGTCCCGCGTCCCGAACACGTCGACCTGCACCGAGTGGTCGATCACGAGCTCGGCCGGAACGAGCGGGTTGATCGCCGACCCCTCGCCCCCCATCTCGACGATCGCGTCGCGCATCGCCGCCAGGTCGACGATCGCCGGGACGCCGGTGAAGTCCTGCAGCAGGACCCGCGCCGGGGAGAACGCGATCTCAACGCTCGGCGGCGCCGTCGCCTCCCAGCGACAGAGCGCCTCGATGTCCTCGGCGCCGACCGATCCGTTGCCCTCGGTCCGAAGCAGGTTCTCGAGCAGCACCTTGAGCGAGAACGGCAGCCGCGCGACGTCGAAGCGATCGGCGAGGGCCGCGAGGCGGTAGATCTCAAACCGCCGTCCCGCGAGCTCCAGCTCTGCGCGTGCATCGAAGCTGTTGGCGGTCATGGCGGCTCTCCTGGCGGTTGCGGTTTCCCCGGCTATAGCGATTATCCCCCAATCGAGCCACTACCCTGTCGCGCCGTGACCGTCGCGTGAGCTTGCTCCAGGCGCTCGGAATCCTCGGCGCCGGGGCGGCGGCCGGGGCGATCAACGTGGTCGTCGGCTCGGGGACGCTGATCACCTTCCCCGTGCTGCTCGCTTTCGGCTACGCCCCGGTGACCGCGAACGTCTCGAACACGATCGGCCTGGTGCCGGGGGCGGCGGCGGGTGCGATCGGCTACCGCACCGAGCTGCGCGGCCAGCGCGAGCGCCTGCGCCGCCTGGCGATCGCCTCGACGCTCGGCGCGGCGGTCGGCGCGACGCTGCTGCTGACGCTGCCCCCGTCGGCGTTCAAGGCGATCGTGCCCGCGTTCATCGCGCTGGCGCTGGTCGGGATCGTCATCCAGCCGCGCCTGGGCGCCGCGATCCGCGCGCGCCGCGCCCACACCGAGCGCCTCGGAGCGCTGACGCTCCTCGCGGTGTTCGCGACCGGCGTCTACGGCGGCTACTTCGGGGCCGCGCAGGGGATCCTGCTGCTGGCCTTCCTGGGGCTCGCGCTCGACGAGCGACTGCAGCGCCTCAACGCGCTCAAGAACGTCCTCGCCGGCCTCACCAACCTGCTCTCGGGCGCCATCTTCGCGATCGTCGCCCACATCGCCTGGGACGCCGCGGCGCTGATCGCGGCGGGCTCGGTCAGCGGCGGGATCCTCGGCGCGCGCTACGGCCGCCGCCTGCCCGCGGGACCGCTGCGCGCGCTGATTCTCGCCGTCGGCGTGGTCGCGATCGTCCGCCTGCTGTAGGCCGTTCGCCGGGGTGCATGCACCCCGGCGCGGGTGGGTGCATACCCCTGCGGGGCACAGGTGCACCCACCCGAAAACCCCCCTACGAGACCCGCTCCTCGAGCCTGCGGCGCAGTTCCTCACCGCGGCCCGCCGCGACCGCTCGAGCGGCGCGCGCCTCGTCGAGCTCGAGGTTGTGCGCGAGGGCGTAGTCGAGCAGCTCCTGGCGCTCGTCGGACTCGCGCGCCGCGCGCGCGAAGAGCCAGGCGAACAGCAGGATCGTGACGATGCTGCCCTCGACCATCATCACCGCCCCGGCGTCGATCTGGTCCTGCAGCGGCGAGAGGTGGCGGGCGTGGTCGAAGGGGATGTAGTAGGGGTAGAAGATCGTGTGCGCGAACAGCATCGCGTTGCCGAGGATGCCCTCGATCAGGCGCACGGCGATGATGTAGCCGAGCTTGGCGAGGTTCGAGAACCAGGCCGGCTTGGGGAGCGGGCCGAGCAGCGCCATCCACATCGCGATCCCGGCCGCCAGGAAGCAGCTGTGCTCGAGGATGTGGATGTAGTCGTTGTTCAGCGCCGCGTCGTAGAAGAACGGGATGTGCCAGAGGTAGAGGTCGATCGCCCACAGCGGCAGCGCGACCGCCGGGTGGCCGAAGACGCGCAGCCGCCCGAGCGTGCGCCGGCGCAGCAGCGGGGCGATCATCGGGCCCGTCAGGCCGAGCACGAGCGCGAGCGCGGCCAGGTCGCCGATCACCAGGTGCTCTGTCATGTGCGCGACGAGCAGCTTGTCGGCGAGGCTGTCGGCGGGACCGCTCAGGACGACGACGAGCAGCGCGAGGCCCGACGCGAAGCTCGCCTGGCGCCACCTCGGCAGCGCGCGCCCCTCGTCCGCGAGGCGCTTGGCGCGGCGTCGGTAGGGGATCCAGACCGCGACCGAGACGATCAGCACGACGACGTCGGTGATGCCGCCCGGGACGCGCACGAAGGCCAGCGGGGCCATGAGGTGGAGGGTAGTCCTAGATCGACTGCAGACGATCGCGCAGCGCGCCCAGGAAGCGCGCCGCGTAGACGCCGTCGAGCGCGCGGTGGTCCCAGGACAGGCCGAGGATCGCGATCGGGCGGATCTCGATGCGCTCCTCGACGACGACCGGCCGGCGCACGATCGCCTCGAGGTCGAGGATCGCGACCTGCGGCTGGCTGATCACCGGCGTCGCCATGATCGTCCCGAACTGGCCGGGGTTGGTGATCGTGAACGTGGCGTCGCGGACCTCGTCGGCGCCGAGCGAGCGGTCGCGCGCGCGGCGGGCGAGGTCGGCGATCCGCTCGGCCAGCTCGAGCGCGCCGAGCGCCTGGGCGCCGCGGATCACCGGCACGATCAGGCCGTCGTCGCCGAGCGACACCGCGACGCCGAGGTTGACGTCCTCGTGGACGGTGTGGCGGTCGCCCTCCAGCCAGGCGTTCAGCTCGGGGTACTCGGCGAGCGTCTTGACCGCGGCGGCCGCGACGACCGGCAGCGCCGTCGTCGCGAGCTCGCGGCGGCGCGCCTCGACGGCGCTGAAGTCGACCTCGATCCACGACGTCACCGTCGCCGCGGTCTGTAGCGAACGGTGCATGTGCTCGCCGATCGTGCGCCGCATCCGGCTCAGTTCGCCCGGCGGCGGGGGGCGGTAGAGGCCCGCCGCCGACGCCGCGGCGACGACGTCCTCGCGGCGGATCCGCCCGCCCTCGCCGGTGCCGGCCACGCTGTCGAGGTCGACCCCCAGCTCGGCCGCGAGGCGCTCGACGACCGGCGAGTGGCGCGGTCGCTCGCCGTGGCGCTCGGAGGACTCGGGCGCCGGCGGCCCGGCCGCCGGCGCCGCCGGCTCGGCGTGCGCGGCCGGCGGGACCTCGCCGCCGACCTCGAGCGTCGCGATCACCGTCCCGACGTCGACCGTCTCCCCGACCGCCACGAGCAGCTCGACGACGCGCCCGTCGGCGGGCGCCGGCACCTCGGAGTCGACCTTGTCGCTGGAGATGTCGCAGATCGGCTGATCGGCCCCGATCTCCTCCCCGGGCGCGCGGTGCCAGGCGATCAACGTCGCCTCGGCGACGCTGATCCCCATCTGGGGCATGACGATCTCGACGAGCAAGCTAGTGGGCCACTAGTAGGCGAGCAGCTTGCGGCAGGCCTCGCCGATCCGCTGGGCGCCCGGCAGGACGGCGCGCTCGAGCGTCGGGGCGAAGGGGATCGGGACGTCCGGCGTCGCGACGCGCACGACCGGGCCGTCGAGATGCTCATAGCCGTGCTCGGCGATCAGCGCGGCGACCTGGGCGCCGGCGGCGCAGGTCTCGTTGGCCTCGTCGACGATCACGACCTTCGCGCAGTCGCGGACGGCGGCGAGGATCGCGTCGACGTCGAGCGGAACGAGTGAGCGCAGGTCGAGCACGCGGATCGAGGCGTCCTCGATCGCATCCGCCGCTTCGATCGCCGCATGGACCATCGCGCCGTAGGCGATCACGACGAGGTCTGAGCCCTCGCGCACCGTCTGCGCGCGCATCGGCGTCTCGTAGGCGCCCTCCGGCACCTCGCCGCGGATCCGCCGGTAGAGGTACTTGTGCTCGAGGTAGACGACCGGGTTGGGGTCGTTGATCGCGGCGAGCAGCAGCCCCTTCGCGTCGTGCGCGCTCGACGGGGCGAGCACCTTCAGCCCCGGAGCGTGCATGAACCAGGCCTCGGGGTTCTGGGAGTGGTACGGGCCGCCGGCGACGCCACCGCCGCTCGGCAGCCGGACGACGATCGGCGCCGCGAGGCCGAGGCGGTAGTGCATCTTGCCGGCGATGTTGACGAGCGGGTCGAAGCCGCAGGAGATGAAGTCCGCGAACTGCATCTCGCAGACCGGCCGCATGCCGACGATCGCCGCCCCGACCGCGCCGCCGATGATCGCCTCCTCGGCGATCGGGGTGTCGATGACGCGATCCGGCCCGAACTCCTGCTGCAGACCCGCGGTGACCTTGAAGGCGCCGCCGTAGGCGCCGATGTCCTCGCCGAGCAGCAGCACGCGCGCGTCCTCGCGCAGCGCCGTGCGCAGGCCGTCCGAGATCGCCTCGAGGTAGGTGAGCTCCATCAGGCGAAGCCGCTCCACGGCGCCGCGCCGTCGCCGAGCACCCGCGCCTCGCCCTCGCAGAAGACGCCGTCGAGGACGTGCTCGGGGTCGGCCGGCGCCATCGCCAGCGCCTCGGCGCTCGCCGCGTCGACCTCGGCGCGCACCGCGCGCGCGAGCGCCTCCACGTCCGCTCCGAGCGCCCGCAGCCGCTCGCGCTGAAGCTCGATCGGGTCGCGTGCCTCCCAGGCCTCGCGCTGCGCCGCCGGCATGTAGGAGCCGTCGTCGTGGGCGCCGTGGCCGTGCATCCGCATCGTGTAGGCGGCGATCAGCGTCGGGCCGCCACCGGCCAGCGCGCGCTCGCGGGCCTGCCGCGAGGCCTCGAAGACCGCCTCGACGTCGTTGCCGTCGACGGCCGCGGCCGCGATCCCGTAGACCGCGGCGCGCTCGAGCGGGTCGACGACGAACTGCCTGGCGCTCGGCGTCGAGTAGGCCCAGCCGTTGTGCTCGAGGACGAGGATCGCCGGAACGCGGTGCAGCGCCGCGAAGTTCATCGCCTCGTGCCAGTCGCCGACCGAGGTCGCGCCGTCGCCGAAGAAGCTGAGCGCGCAGCGCTGCTCTCCGCGCAGCTTGAAGGCGAGCGCCATGCCGACCGCCACGGGCATCATCCCCGGCAGCATCGAGACCATCCCGACGATCCCGCGGCGCGCGTCGCCGAAGTGGACGTTGCCCTCGCGGCCGCGCGAGACGCCGCCCTCGCGGCCGAGATAGTGCGCAAGGACGTCGCGCGCCGGCGTGCCCTTGACGAGGTGCGCGCCGAGGTCGCGGATCAGCGGGCAGACGGGATCCTGCACGCCGAGCGCGAAGGCGGCGCCGACGGCGGTCGCCTCCTGCCCGCGCCCGTCGTAGAAGGAGCCGGGGATGCGGCCCTGCTTGTAGAGGCTCAGGCCGCGCTCCTCGATCGCGCGCGTGAGTGACATCAGGCGCAGCAGCTCGACGCGGTCCGCGAGCGTCAGGTGCACGGCGCCCCCCGTCTCGGCGGCGGCTCCCACGGGGGCATCGGCGCTGCGGGTGTCGACGGTCGTCACGGCGCTTCGGCCTGTTCTGCTCGCTTGCGGCCACGCTGGTGGCCGCGGGAACACGCGGATCCTAGCCTCCCGTGGGGCGGCTCGCGTCGCTGCAGGCGGATGTTCAGGCCGCCGTCGGCTCGGCGGCGAGCTCGTAGCGGCGCAGGATCCGGTAGAGCGTCGAGCGCTCCGCGGCGGGCCGTCCCGCCGCATGAGCGGCCCCGACGAGCTGCTCGGGATCGAGCTTGACGCCGTGGTAGGAGCCGGCCATGCGGCTGATCGATTCCTCCATCAGCGTCCCGCCGAGGTCGTTGACGCCCCAGCGAAGCGACTCCGTCGCGGCCTCGAGGCCCATCTTGACCCATGACGCCTGGACGTTGGGGATGCTCGCTCCGAGCGCCAGGCGGAAGACCGCCGAGTGCTTGAGCTTCTCGAGCGTGGAGATCTCCTCGACGCCGTGCGTGCGGCCGAGCAGGGTCTGGAAGGGGATGAACGACAGCGGCACGAACTCCGTGATTCCGCCGGTGCGCTCCTGCAGCTCGCGGATCACGCGCATGTGCTCGGCGAGCTCCCAGGGCTCCTCGATGTGGCCGAACATCACCGTCGCCGTCGAGCGAAGCCCGGCCGCGTGGGAGGCCTCGATGATCTCGACCCAGCGCGCGACCGGCAGCTTGTTCGGCGAGATCCGCTCGCGCACGCCGTCGTGGAGGACCTCGGCCGCAGTCCCCGGCGTCGAGTCGAGCCCGGCCTCGCGCAGCCGCGCGAAGACCTCCGCGGGCGCAAGCGCGGCGATGTCGCACATGTGCGCGATCTCCATCGGCGAGTACGCGTGGACGTGCAGCTGCGGCGCGGTCTCCTTGATGATCCGCAGGTAGTACTCGTAGTCCTCGAGCCCCCAATCGGGATGGATTCCCGACTGCATGCAGATCTCGGTCGCGCCGTACTCGACGGCCTCGCGGACCTTCGCCTCGAGCGCCGGGCGGTCGTACTGGTAGGCCTCCGGCGAGCGCCGGCCCTGGCCGAAGCCGCAGAAGGCGCAGCCGACGATGCAGACGTTCGAGACGTTGATGTTGCGGCAGACGACGAACGTGACCGTGTCGCCGGCGAGCTCGGCGCGCAGCTCATCGGCGGCCTCGCGGATCTCCTCGACGGCCTCCGGACGGGTCTCGGCGAACAGCGCCGTCAGCTCCTCCTCGTCAAGCAACGCGCCGTCGCGCCCCTTGGCGATCGCCGCCGGGACGAGGTCGCGGCGGATCAGGCGGTCGCCGCGTCGGCCCGAGCCGCCCCGCGGGATGAACGACCAGTAGCGCGCCGTGATCACGTCGAGGACGCCCTGGGCGATGAACTGCGGATCGATGTAGCGGGCGTAGACGCACAGGCGCTCGGTCAGCGCGACGCCGTCCTGGGCCAGGCGGCGGCGGACCTGATGCGGTGAGGGGAAGGGATGCTCGGGCGAGATGTGGTCGCCGTTGGAGCTCAGGCCGCCGAGGTCTGTGGCGCCGGCGGCGACGAGCTCCGGCCAGTGCTCGGAGAGGTTCGGCGGGATCTGGATGCCGACGTCGGGGAGCAGCTCGCGCGCGGCGCGGACGACGTCCTTGATCTCCTCCAGTGAGACCTCGCGCGCCCACGCCGGGAGCGGCAGCGCCGGGTGGCGGCCGAGGCCGGTCCGCCAGTACTCCTCGGCCGCGGCGGTCGCCACCTCCGCCGGCTCCTCGCCGTGGTAGCGGCGGTGGGGCACGAAGTTCTGGATGATCAGCTCCTGGATGTGGCCGTGCCGTGCGTGCACGGCGGCGAGCGCCTCGAGCGCCGCGATGCGGTCGTCCGGCTCCTCGCCGATGCCGAGCAGGATGCCGCTCGTGAAGGGGATCCTCAGCTCACCGGCGGCGCGAATCGTCTCCAGGCGAAGGGTTGGATCCTTGGTCGGCGACCCCTGGTGGGCGAGCAGGTCGGGGCGCGTCGATTCGAGCATCAGGCCCTGCGACGCGGTCACCTCGCGCAGGCGCGCCAGGTCGTCGCGGCCGAGGGCGCCGAGGTTGGTGTGCGGAAGCAGGCCCCGCTCGAGCGCCCGCTCGCAGGCCCACACGACGTAGCCGACGAAGTCCTCGAAGCCGAGCTCGCGAAGGCGGCTTCGAACGCCGGGGTGGTGGCCCGGCTCGTCGCCGGTCAGGACGAGCAGCTCCTTGACGTTCCGATGGGCGGCGTGGTCGAGCAGCGCCAGCACCTCCTCCGGGCTGTGGAGGTGGGGCTGGTGGGTCTGGAACGCGCAGTACTTGCAGTGCGAGACGCACGTCCGCGACAGCGACAACGTCACGTTGCGCGAGAACGTCACGCGGCGGCGGACCGTGTCGGTCATTCGACGAAGAAGCGCCCGCCGCCGGGGTCGCTGAACCAGCGCGACGTGACGGTCTTCTTGCGCGTGTAGAACTCGATCGCGTCCCCGCCGTGGGCGTGGAGGTCGCCGAAGAACGACCCCTTCCAGCCCGAGAAGGGGAAGAAGGCGACCGGTGCGGCGACGCCGACGTTGATGCCGACCATGCCGGCCTGAACCTGCGAGCGGAAGCGGCGCGCGGCCGCTCCCGACTCGGTGAAGATCGACGCGCCGTTGCCGTACTCGCTTGCGTTGACGAGCTCGATCGCCGCATCGAGGGTGTCGGCCTCGAGCACGCTCAGCACGGGCCCGAAGATCTCCTCGCGGATCGCCGCCGAGTCGGCCTTGACGCCGTCGACGATCGTCGGGCCGACGAAGCCGCCGTCGTGGCCGCGCCCGTCAAGCGCGATCGTCGCGCCGTCGGCGAGCGCGCGCTCGATGTCGCCGCGGACGCGCTCGGCCGCGGCTACAGAGATCAGCGGGCCGACGTCGACGCCCTCGCGCTCCCCATCTCCGACGCTCAGCTCGGCGGCGCGCGCCACAAGCTGCGGGCGAAGCGTCTCCCAGGCGCCGCCGACGGCGACCAGCACGGAACCCGCCATGCAGCGCTGGCCGGCTGCGCCGAACGCGCTCGAGAGGATGTTCTCGACGGACTTATCGATCACCGCGTCGGGCATCACGACCATGTGGTTCTTGGCGCCGCCGAGCGCCTGGACGCGCTTGCCGCTCGCCGCGGCGCGCTCATAGACCAGCCGCGCGACCTTCGCCGAGCCGACGAAGGAGACGGCGTCGATGCCCGGCGAGTCGAGGATCGCCTCGACCGCCTCGCGGCCGCCGTTGACAAGGTTCGCGACGCCCGGCGGAAGGCCGAGCGAGTCGAGCACGTCGAAGACGATCGTCTGCGTGATCGGATCCTGCTCGGACGGCTTGAGGATGAAGGTGTTGCCGGTGGCGATCGCGAACGGCAGGAACCACAGCGGCACCATCGCCGGGAAGTTGAACGGCGTGATCGCCGCGCAGACGCCGACCGGCTGGCGGATCGTCTCGCAGTCGACGCCGGTCGCGACGCCCTCCAGCGTGCGGCCCTGCATCGTCTGCGTGACGGCGGTCGCCGCTTCGACCATCTCGATCCCGCGCTCGACCTCGGCGCGCGCATCGAGGATCGTCTTCCCCATCTCGCGCGTGATCGACTGCGCGAGCTCGCCGGCGCGCGCCGACAGCGCTTCGCGCAGGCGGAACAGGAACTGGGCGCGCTTGATGACCGACACGGCGCTCCACTGCGGCAGCGCCGCGCGCGCCGCGGCGACGGCGGCCGCGACGTCCGCGGCCTCGCTCATCGCGACGCTCGCGAGCAGCTCGCCGCTCGCCGGGTCGGTCACCTCGAGCCGCCGGCCGCTCGCCGGGGGGACCCACCGACCGCCCACGAAATTGTCGAGCAGACGCGCCTCGGCGCCGGTCTGGGGTACTGCGGTGGTGGAAATCCTGGCGCTCCCGGTGGCTGGACAGTCCGGCGAAAAGCATAGTCGGCCGGCTGCGGCCACCCCGGCGGGGCGGGACTAGACTCGCCCCGGTGAACGCCCGCCACGCAATCCGCCCGGCGCTCGCGCTGTGTTGCGCCGTCGTGGGCGGGACGTGCGTGGCGTCCTGCGGCGGAGGCGGGGGCACCGCGGCCGCAACGACGGCGCCCGGCGCCCACGTCTTCACCGACGTGGTCGCCGAGGTGCCGCTCAACCTCGACGAGACCGGCACGCCGGACGCCGCCACGGTGACGCTCCTGCCGAGCTGGTCGAGCGAGCTGGTCCGCCCGCAGCCGGCGGCGCCCGGCCCGCACGCGAAGCTGCCCCGCGATGACGCGGTCGTCCCCTATCTCGCGACCTCCTGGCAGCGTGACGCGAACGGGAGCTACGTGTTCGTCCTGCGCCGCGGAGTGCACGGCGCCTCCGGCGACCCGTTCACGGCCTCCGACGTGCGCTGGAGCATCGAGCGGGCGATCGCCCGATCGCCCGTCGCGCCGTTCCTGTTCCGCCTGGCTCACATCGACACGCACGATCCGGTGACGACCCTTGACGCGCATCGCGTCCGCGTGAACGTGACCTCGCCGAGCCCGTTCACGCTGTCGGTGCTCGCCTCCTACGACGCGGCGATCTATGACTCGAAGGTCTACAGAGCGCACGCCTCGGCGGGCGACCCCTGGGCGCAGGATTGGGGCGCGAACCACTCGGCGGGCTACGGCGCCTACCAGGTCGCGGCCGACGTGCCCGGCAAGCAGATCGAGCTCAGGGCCAACCCCGGGTTCTGGCGGCGCCCGTGGTACACGACCGTCTTGATCAAGCTCGAGTCAGACCCCTCGGCGCGGCTCGACGACGTGCTGTCCGGCAGCGCCACGCACACGACCGGGCTGACCTGGCAGGAGTTCCAAGACGCCGTGAACGCCGCCTCCCAGGACGGCGTCAGCGCCACGGTGCTGCAGACCGGGCCGAGTGTGATCGCCTGGCACCTCAACGTCACGCACGGGCCGCTGGCGAATCCGATGGTCCGTCAGGCGCTCAACCTCGGCGTCGACCGCGTCGAGCTCGCAGGCGACCTCGACAACTCCTACGCGGCGCCCGACTCCTCGGTCATCCCCGCCGCCTTCGGTCAGCAGCAGCCGGGCGATTTCGACCCGGCGACCGCGCGCAGCCTGCTCCGCGCCGCGGGCTTCTCGCCCGGCAAGCTGACGGTCTCGATCGTCACCAACGAGCAGCTCACCGACGACCTTGCGCCACCGGTCCTCGGCGTCATCTACCACGACCTCCGAATCGCCCCGAACTCGATCGGCGTGAACCTCGACATGAGCTACGTCGAGAACCCCGACCAGCTCCTGACGCTCGAGGGCCGGCGCACGCTCGAATCGACGATCGACGTCTCGACGCCGCTGCTCGGCGGGGCCGGCTTCCTGCTCGAGCAGACCGCGAACACGCGTCTGGACCCGGTCAGCACGGCCTCGCGCGAGGGCTACGCCAACCCGGCGCTGCAAACGCTGCTCGATCAGATCGCCGGCAGCTCGGGAGGCGCGGCGACCGACGGCCTGATCTCGGCGGCGGCGCATCTGATCGACACCGACGTTCCGACGATCGAGCTCGCCGCCCTGCCCGTCCAGAACGTGACGCGTGCCGGCGTCACCGGCTATGCGGCCTACACCCAGCCGGTCGTCTACTACGAGAACCTCCACCCGTCGAGCTGAGGCGCGTTCGTGCACGCTGGTGCGGCTGGTGCGGCTGGTGCGGCTGGTGCGGCTGGTGCGGCTGGTGCGGCTGGTGCGGCTGGTGCGCTCATCCGCCCCGCCGGTCTGATATATCAGTCGCCGATGTCGCCGCAGGTCCGGATCTGCGCATGAGCGCTGGCGTTGAGCGCGGACGGGGCCTGCCCGCGCGCGCGAACGTCGTGATCATCGGCGCCGGGATCGTCGGCAACAGCCTCGCTCATCACCTCGCGCGCCTCGGCGAGCGCGAGCTGCTCCTGATCGACAAGGGACCGCTGCCCAACCCGGGCGGCTCGACCGGCCACGCCTCGAACTTCATCTTCCCCGTCGACCACTCGCGCGAGATGACCGCGCTGACGCTCGACAGCGTGCGTCAGTACCGGGAGCTCGGCGTCTTCACGGAGTGCGGCGGCGTCGAGGTCGCGCGCACGCCCGAGCGGATGCAGGAGCTCACGCGCCGCCTCGCTTCGGCCAAGTCGTGGGGGATCGAGCCGGTCGCGCTGCCGAGTCCGCAGGAGGTCGGCGAGCTCGTTCCCTACCTCGACACCTCGGTGATCCTCGGTGGCTTCCACACGCCGGGGGCCGGCGTCGTCGACTCACTCCAGGCCGGCACGCTGATGCGCGAAGCCGCGCAGACCGCGGGCGCGCTGACCGTCGCGGCCGCCACCGAGGTGCTCGGCATAGACGTCGAGGGCGGTTGCGTCGCGCGCGTGCGCACCTCGCGCGGCGACGTCGAGGCGGCGCGCGTCGTCATCTGCTGCGGCGTGTGGAGCCCGCGGATCGCGCGCATGGCCGGCGCCTCGATCCCGCTGACCCCGGCCGTGCACCAGATGATCGACATCGGGCCGGTGCCGCGCTTCGCCTCGAGCGTCGGCGTGGAGTTCCCGATCGTGCGCGACATGGACACCAACATGTACGAGCGCCAGGAGGGTGGGAGCCTCGAGATCGGCTCCTACGCTCACCGCCCGATCCTCCATGAGCCGGACGAGATCCCCTCGATCGAGGAGTCGGCGCTGTCGCCGACCGAGCTGCCGTTCACCCAGGCCGATTTCGAGCCCCAGCTCGAGCAGGCGCTCGAGCTGATGCCGGAGATCGTCGGCGACGAGTCGGTCGGCGTGAAGTACGCGATCAACGGCCTGCTGTCGCTGACTCCGGACGGCATGCCGCTGCTCGGCGAGACGCCCGAGGTGCGCGGGCTGTGGTCCGCCGCGGCGATCTGGATCAAGGAGGGCCCCGGCGCCGGGCGCACCGTCGCCGAGCTGATCGTCAACGGCGACTCCGAGATCGACGTCCACGGCGCCGACATCGCCCGCTTTCACCCGGCACAGCGGACGGCGGCCAACATCCGCGCCCGGGCCGCGGAGGGCTTCAACAAGATGTACGGGATCGTCCACCCCGCCGAGCAGTGGGAGTCCAACCGCGGCGTGCGCTGGTCGCCGTTCAGCGAGCGCGAGCGCGAGCTCGGCGCCGTCTTCTACGAGGTCGCCGGCTGGGAGCGCCCGCACTACTACCGCTCCAACGAGCCGCTGCTCGAGGAGTACGCCGATGCCGTCACGCGGCGCGAGAGCGAGTGGGAGGCCCGCTGGTGGTCGCCGATCATCAACGCCGAGCACCTCGCTCTGCGCGATCGCGCGGCGATGGTCGACCTGTCGGCGTTCGCGATCTTCGATGTCGCCGGGCCGGGCGCGCTCGACGTCGTCCAGCGCGTCGCGCTGCGCCAGATGGACGTCGCGGTCGGCCGCGCCGTCTACACCCCGCTGCTGACGCCGGGCGGCTGCTTCCGCGCGGACCTCACGATCATGCGTCTCGCCGAGGAGGTGTTCCGCGTGGTGACCGGGGGCGCCCACGGCATGGCCGACCGCAAGTGGTTCGCCGACCACCTCCCCGCCGACGGCTCGGCCCAGCTTCACGACCAGACCTCGGCGTTGTGCACGCTCGGCATCTGGGGACCGCGGGCCCGCACAATCCTCCAGAGCACGACCGGTGACGACCTCTCACACGACGGCTTCCCGTTCGCGCGGGCGCGGACAATCGAGATCGGCTCGCTGCCCGTGCTCGCCTCGCGCATCTCCTACGTCGGCGACCTCGGCTGGGAGCTCTACGTCCCGGTCGAGAACGGCGCGGCGCTGTGGGACATCGTCGCCGAGGCGGGTGCGCCGCACGGGATCGTGCCCGCGGGGATCGGCGTCTACGGGACGACCGGGCGCCTCGAGAAGTGCTACCGGGCCTACGGCTTCGAGCTCGACGGCGAGTACAACGTCGTCGAGGCGGGGATGGCCGGCGCCAAGCTCAAAGATGAGGAGTTCGTCGGGCGCGAGGCGCACCTCCGCCACCGCGAGGAGGAGCCGGCCGCGCTGCTGTGCACGCTCACCGTCGACGATCACACCTCACAGAGCGGGGTCAGGCGCTACATGCTCGGCGGCGAGCCGATCCTGACCCGCGGCGGCGAGCCGCTTGTCGATCGCCGCGGCCGGCGCTCGTTCGTGACAAGCGCCGGAGCGGGGCCCTCGCTCGGCCGCCACATCCTGATGAGCTACCTGCCGGGCGAGTACGCGGTGCTCGGCGGCGAGCTGGCGGTCGAGTACATGGGCGAGCGCTACCCGTGCACCGTCGCGGCGGTCGGCGCGACGCCCCTGTTCGACCCCGACAACGCGCGAATCCGAAGCTGATGAACGTCCTCGTCGCCGTCAAGCGCGTGCCCGTCACGGGCGGGCGGATCGTGCTGAGCGACGACCGCCGGGCGATCGACACGCGTCACCTCGGCTTCACGATCAGCCCCCACGAGGAGTGCGCAGCGGAGGAGGCGGTGCGGCTCGTCGAGGCCCACGGCGGCGCCTCTACGGTGCTCACGCTCGGACCGCCCGAGGCCGAGGAGCAGCTGCGCGATTCACTCGCCGTCGGGATCGATCGCGCGATCCACATCGTCACCGACGGCGAGGAATGGGATCCGCAGGCGACCGCCGGGGCGATCGTCGCGGCGCTCGAGGCGGAACGCGCGGCGGGAACCGATTACGAGCTGATCCTGTTCGGAAACGAGTCGGCCGACGCCGCCAACTTCCAGATCGGCGCCCGCGTCGCGCGAGCGCTGCGGCGACCGTTCGTGAGCGGGGTCAAGGCGCTCGCGCTCGAGGACGGCGCCGCCGCCGTGCGCCTCGAGCAGCAGGCCGGCGCCGGACGCGACGTCTACCGCGTCGCCCTGCCGGCGGTCGTCTCGGTCAAGGAGGGGCTCAACCTGCCGCGCTACCCGTCGGTGCCGGGACGCCTGCGCGCGAAGCGCAAGCCGCTCGAGACGCGCACGCCGGAGCGCCCGGCCGCGCGCCTCGCGCTGCGCTCGCTGTCGCTTCCCCCGGGCTCGGGCAAGCAGGCGCGGATCCTCGGCCACGGCGCCGAGGCGGCCCCCGCCGTGGTCGAGGTCCTCGCGGAGCTCGGGCTGCTCTGATGGACGCCCTGGTCCTCGTCGAGCACGACGGCGGCGCGGCCGATGAGGTCTCGCTTCAAGCGCTGAGCCTGGCCGCCGCCTACGCCGACGGCGCCGTCAACGCCGTCGTGATCGGGGCCGGCGCGGACGAACCCGCCGGCCTCGGCGGCGTCGCGACCGCCTTCGTCGCCGAGCTCGATGGCGAGGCGTTTGCTCCCGATGCGTGGGCCGCTGCGCTGTGCGGGCTAATCGGCCGCCTCGCGCCGGGCGTCGTGATCGCCGCCGGCAGCGACCGCGGCAACGACGTGATGGCCCGCGTCGCGGCGCGACTCGATCTCCCGCTGGCCGCCAACTGCACCGCCGCGCAGCCGACCGGCGACGGCGCGTCCGTCACGCGGGTGCGCTGGGGCGGGAGCCTCCTCGAAGAGGCCTCGCTCGTCGGCTCGCCGGCGCTGCTGACGACCGCGCCGCACGCGTTCGCGGAGGCGCCGCGCGGCGGAGGTGCCGCGATTGAGCGGTTCACCCCGGCGCTCGAGGACGGCGACCTGCTGGTGTCGGTCCGCGAGCACGTCGACGCCGGCGGCGGCGGTGTCTCGCTGGCCGACGCCGCGGTCGTCGTCTCCGGCGGGCGGGGCGTCGGCTCCGCCGAGGCCTTCGCGGTGGTCGAGGAGCTCGCCGGGCTGCTCGGCGCCGCGGTCGGCTGCTCGCGCGCCGTGACGATGGCCGGCTGGCGCCCGCACTCAGACCAGGTCGGCCAGACGGGCACGAAGATCGCACCCGACCTCTACATCCCCTGCGGGATCAGCGGCGCGACGCAGCACATGGCCGGCTGCAAGGGCGCCAAGCACCTGCTCGCGATCAACGGCGACGCCGCGGCGCCGATCTTCGCGAGCGCCGACTACGCCGTGATCGGCGACCTCCACGAGGTGCTGCCGGCGATCAGCGAGGCGATCCGCAAAGCGAGGCAGTCGTAGGCGCCTCGGCTGTTGCCGCGGTCGCGCTCGCGGCCGCCGTCGCGCTCGGCAGCGCGCTGTTCGCCCGCCGCGCCCTGTTCCTGGCCCGCCTGCTGCGCGCCGCCGCGCCCGTCGAGCGACGCGGCGAGAACGCCGCTCGCGCGCGCAACGAGGTGACGATCGTGCTCGCCCAGCGCAAGCTTCTGGCGCGGCTTGGCCCGGGGCTCGTCCACGCGCTGATCTTCTGGGGCTTCTGCGTGCTGCTGCCGACGATCGCGATCGCGATGATCGGCGTCGTCGACCGCCGCCAGACGCTCCCCTGGCTTGGCCGGCAGGGCGCCTACGCGCTGCTCGTCGACGTCTTCGCGCTCGCCGTGCTGGGCGCCGTCGCGGCGGCGCTCGCGATCCGAAAGATCGCCCGGCCGGAGCGCTTCCGCGGCAGCCACCTGCGCGAGGCGGACCTGATCCTCGCCTGGATCGCGGGAATCGTCACGACGCTGTTGCTCTGGCACGCCGCGCGGATCGCGCTGCACTACAACGAGTACGGCGCGAGCTGGGCGCCCGTCTCGCAGGCGCTCTCGCACCTCTTCGGCCCCGACGCCGCGACGCGCGACGCCGAGCGCGCGCTCGTCTGGGCGCACGTCCTGCTGATCCTCTCCTTCCTCGCCTACCTCCCCTACTCAAAGCACCTCCACATCGCGACCGCGGCGCTGAACGTGTGGTTCGGGCGCACACGCGCACGCGGTCGGCTCGAGCCGCTGCGCTTCGACGACTCGCTCCCCGAGTCCGAGCTTCGCTTCGGCGCCGGAAACGTCGCCGATCTGACCTGGAAGGAGATGCTCGACGGCTTCTCCTGCACCGAGTGCGGGCGCTGCCAGGACGCCTGCCCGGCCTACGCGACCGGCAAGGCGCTGTCGCCGAAGCTCTTGATCATGGGCCTTCGCGACCAGGTCTTCGCCCAGGGCGCCGACCTCCTCGC
The DNA here is from genome assembly GCA_036561565.1 of Solirubrobacteraceae bacterium. Taxonomy (GTDB): domain Bacteria; phylum Actinomycetota; class Thermoleophilia; order Solirubrobacterales; family Solirubrobacteraceae; genus Palsa-513. The sequence continues at coordinate 24,418 of DATBPB010000040.1, forward strand.
CGCCGAGCGCGGCGCCTTCGAGGGACCGCCGCTCGTCGGCGGCGCCGTCACCGACGAGGTGGTCTGGGACTGCGTCACGTGCGGCGCCTGCGTCCAGGCGTGCCCGGTCTCGATCGAGCACGTCGACCACATCGTCGACCTGCGCCGCCACCTGGTGATGGTCGAGTCGCGCTTCCCGCCCGAGGCCGAGCCGATGATGCGCGACGTCGAGCGCGCCTCCAATCCGTGGGGTCGCGCGCAGTCCGAGCGCGGCGGCTGGGCCGATGGCCTCGGGGTGCGCGTGCTCGCGCCCGGCGAGGCCGCGCCCGAGTACCTCTACTGGGTCGGCTGCGCCGCGTCCTACGACGAGCGCGCGCGCGCCGCGGCCCGCTCGACGGCGCAGCTCCTGCAGGCCGCCGGCGTCGACTTCGCGATTCTCGGGCCGCGCGAGGGCTGCACCGGCGATCCAGCGCGGCGAATGGGCAACGAGTACGTCTTCCAGGCCGCGGCCGAGGCCAACGTCGCGACGCTCGGGGAGGCCGGCGTGGCGAAGATCGTCGCCAGCTGCCCGCACTGCTTCAACACGCTCGCCAACGAGTACCCGGACTTCGGCGGCAGCTACGAGGTCGTGCACCACTCCGAGCTGCTGGCGCGGCTCCTGCGCGAAGGGCGGCTGCGAACCGACCGGCGCGCTGAGGGACGGGTCACCTATCACGACTCCTGCTACCTGGCCCGCCACAACGACGTGCTGAGCGCCCCGCGCGAGCTCGTCGAAGCGGCCGCGGGCGCCCCGGTCGAGATGGAGCGAAGCCGCCGCAGCACCTTCTGCTGCGGCGCCGGCGGCGCGCACATGTGGATGGAGGAGCGCGCCGGCGCGATCAACGAGGCCCGCGTCCGCGAGGCCGCGGCGACGGGCGCGGACACACTCGCCGTCGCCTGCCCCTACTGCACGGTGATGCTCGACGACGGGGTCGCCTCGACCGGCGAGCAGCTTCGCGTCGTCGACGTCGCGACGCTGCTCGTCGAGGCCGGCGCGGCCGAGACGGCGAGTCCCTAGGCAGCGACGAGCGCCTCGAGCGCCTGCTCGAGACCGCCGTCGCCGACCGCGCGCTCCTCGAGCGGGAGGCCGATCGCGGCGGCGGCGCGTTGGGCGGCGGCCCGTGTGGCGGCGCTCGGACGCTGCGCGAGCCAGACGACGCGGCGGTAATTGCCGAAGTAGTCGTCGCGCAGCTGCGGATGGCGGTCGAGGCCGAGCTCACGGATCACGGTGTGCTCGAAGGTCCGCGCGAGGAAATCGGTCAGGAAGTAGGTGCCCGGTTCCTCCTCGAGCGCGGTCGCGATCCCCGACGCGCCGGCGAAGATCTCATAGCAGTTCTCGCCCGCCAAGCGCGCGACTCCGGCCTCGCGAAGCACGGCGTCGAGCGCGCCGCGGCTGCCGCAGTCGCCGTAGGCGACGGCCAGCTTGTCGTAGCGGCCGCGCAGGCGCTCGAGCTCCTCGGCGACCGCGGGCGCGATCCGCTCGGGCCGGTTGTGGAGGACGGCGTCGATCGGGTGCACGTCGAGGTCGAAGCCGCGCCGGGAGGCGATCGCGCGGATGTGAACCGCGAGCGCACCGCAGGCGATCACGCCGACCCTGGTCATCCCGGAAAGGCGAGCTGGTCGATGAAGAGGTCGTTGAAGTCCGCGCGGCCGGACAGCTCGACGTACTCGACGTCGTGCAGGATCGACCGGGCCTCGGCGCGCTCGCGCAGGCTAAGCGCGGCGATCTTCGCGCCCTCCCCGGCGACGTTGCCGGCGGCGACGATCCGCGTCAGCGGCAGGCGCGGAACAAGGCCGATCCTGATCGCGCTGATCGCCGTCAGATAGGCGCCGAAGCTTCCCGCCAGCAGGACCTGCGAGATCTGCGACACCTCGACGCCGAGATCGGCGGCCAGAATCGCCCAGCCGGTCGCGATCGAGGCCTTTGCGAACTGGAGCTCGCGCACGTCGCGCTGGGAGAGGTAGATCGACTCGGCCGGGTCGTCTCCGCGCGGGTGCAGGACGAAGACGCGCTCCTCGCCGATCTTCGTGAGGCGCTCCGCGACGGCCGGCGCGATCGTCGCGGCGTCCTCGTCCGGCACGAAGCGGCCCGAGTGGTCGAGCAGCCCGGTGTGGACGAGCTCGGCGACGCAGTCGACCAGTCCCGAGCCGCAGATTCCCGCCGGCTCGGCGTCGCCGATCACCTCGAGCTCGATCGCGTCATCGCGGATCCGCACGCCCTCGATCGCCCCGTCGGCGGCGCGCATCCCGCAGCGGATCTGGGCCGCTTCGAACGCCGGGCCGGCGGGCGCCGCGGTGGCGAGCACGCGCTCGGCCGAACCGAGCGCGATCTCGCTGTTGGTTCCGACGTCGATGAACAGGCGCAGCCGGCGGTCGCGCGTCAGGCCCGTCGCGAGCATCCCGGCGATGATGTCGCCGCCGACGTAGGCGCCGAGCGACGGGAAGGCGAAGGCCGGGGCGCGCGGGTGCGCGGGGACGCCGAAGTCCGCGGCGCGAAGCGGCGGCAGCTCGTGCGCGGTGACGACGAACGGCGCCATCGACAGCGGCTCGGGGTCGATTCCGAGCGCGAGCGACATCATCGTCACGTTGCCGGCGACCGTGATCTCATAGACCGCCTCGGTTGCTATCCCGGCCTCCTCGCAGACCTCGCCGGCGAGCGTCGCGAGCGTCTCGTGGACGCGGTCGCGCAGCACCTGAAGCGTCCCGGGGTCGAGCATCGTCGCCGAGATCCGCGTGATCACGTCGGCGCCGTGCGGCTGCTGGCGGTTGAGCATCGAGCGCACCGCGAGCGGCGTGCCCGTGTCGAGGTCGAGCAGCGTCGCGACGACGGTCGTCGTCCCGACGTCGAAGGCGATCGCGTGCCGCGTCGCGGTCGTGTCGCCCGCCTCGAGGGCGATCAGCTCCTCCCCGCAGACGACCGCTGTGACGTCGAAATGGGCTCTGCGCAGCACGCCGCCCAGCTCGCGCAGCAACTCGAGCGATGCTGACGGCTCGAGGTCCTCGAGCGCGTCGAGGACGCGCTGGAGGTCCGAGCGCTGATCCTCCATCGTCGGCTCGCCAAGCAGGAGGTGGCGCTTCTGGACCGCCGGGCGAAGGATCACGTGGCGACCGACCCCCGCGAGCGCGGCCTTCGGCCGCGTCTGAAGCGGCGGCACGTCGACGGTCAGGTCGCCCATGGCGATCGCGCGGCAGGCGAGCCGCCACCCGTCGCGCAGCTCCTGCTCGCTGAACGCCCGCACGTCGATCGGCGTCGGCGGCGCGTCGCCCTCGACGATCCGCACGCCGCACTTGCGGCAGGTGCCGTAGCCGCCGCACGTCGAGTCGATCGCGATCGCGTTCCAGCTCGCGGCGTCGAAGACCGCCGTTGCGCTCGGGACGCGGACCTCGACGTCGTCTGGCAGGAAGCGCAGGCGCACGCGTCGCACGCCGCCCTCGTGCAGTGCGGCCGCGTCGCCGGGCGCCGGCTCGACGCTCACGACGCCGGCTGCGCCGCCGCGCCCTCCTGCGCCTGGCGTGCGCGATGGGCGGCGATCCAGCTCGCCCCCCAGGGGTCGTGACCGAGCAGCAGGTCGGCGGCGCGGACGCTGTCGACGCACTCGGCGGCGGTGCTCATGATCGCGCTGGTCAAGCCGGCCGCCATCGCCATCGGCAGAAACGCCGCGCCCAGGACGTGGCGGCGAGGCAGGCCGAAGGACACGTTCGAGGCGCCGAGGCACATGTTCACGCCGAGCTCGTCGTGGATCAGGCGGATCGCCTCGAGGGTGATCGTGACCGCCTCGGTGTCGGCGCCGACGGTCATCGCCAGCGGGTCGATCACGACGTCTTGGGCCGCGATCCCGTGGTCGCCGGCGGCGCTGACGATCTTGCGCGCCAGCTCGAGGCGCTTCTGCGCGGTCTCCGGGATGCCGGTCTCGTCGTTGGCGAGGCCGATCACCGCGGCGCCGTGGCGCGCGACGAGCGGCAGGATCTCCTCGAGGCGCTCGTCCTCGGCGGTCACCGAGTTGACGAGCGCGCGGCCGTCGTAGGCGGCCAGCCCGGCCTCGAGCGCCTCGATCACCGAGGAGTCGATGCAGAGCGGGGCGTCGACGGCATCCTGGGCGGCGCGGATCATCGCCGCCAGCAATTCGGCCTCGTCGACCAGCGGGATGCCGGCGTTGATGTCGAGAACGTCGGCCCCTGCCTGCACCTGGGAGCGGGCGTCGGCGGACACCCGCTCGAGGTTGCCGCCGCGCAGCTCTTGCGCGAAGAGCTTGCGGCCGGTCGGGTTGATCCGCTCGCCGACGATGGCGAACGGCCGGCCGGATCCGATAACGATCTCCTTAGACCGCGACCGGAGGACGGTGTCCATGCTGTTCCCGCTCGGTCCGCGGTGGGATGCCGAGCTCCTGGCAGAGCCGCTCGATCGCGGCGTCCTTGCGGAAGGAGATCAGGTGGATGCCCGCCACGGCGGGCAGCGACAGAGCGTGCCTGGCCTGCTCGCAGGCGAGCTCGAAGCACGCCGCGTCGGCGTCGGCGGAGCGCTCCACGCCGGCGATGACCTCCGCGGGGATGGCGACGCCCGGGACCTTCTCGTCGATGAAGCGGAGCGCGCCGGCGCTGCCGACCATGCAGATCGAGGGCAGCAGCGCGCAGCGCGAGGTCACGCCGCGCTCATGAACACCGGCGACGAAGCGCTCGAGGAGCTCGGGGCGGTAGCAGAGCTGAAGCTGGAGGAAGCCGGCGCCGGCGTCGGCCTTCTTCTCGGCGCGGCGGCGGCGGACCTCAAACGGCGGCGCGCCGGGGTTCTCGACGGCGCCGACGAAGAAGTCCGGCGGGGGTTCGATCTTTCGACCCGACAGGTAGCTGCCCGAGCCGATCGTGTGGGCGAGCGAGATCAGCTGCGGCCCGTCGAGGTCGAACACGCGGCGCGCCTCGGGCTCATCCCCGGCGGTCACGTCGTCGCCGGTCAGGCAGCAGATGTTCTCCACCCCGAACATGGAGGCGCCGACGATGTCGGACTGCAGGGCGAGCCGGTTCTTGTCCCGGCACACCACCTGCATGATCGGCTCGGCGCCCAGACGTGCCATCGCGACCGCCATCGCCACGTTCGAGGCGTGGGCGTGCGCGGCGGCGTTGTCGGTGGCGTTGATCGCGTCGACCCAGGGGGTCAGGCGGTCCAGGTGGTCCTGGACGGCGTCGAAGCCGCCGCTGTCGAACAGCGGCATCTCCGCGGTGACGATGCGCGCTCCGGGCGTCGCGACCAGCTGCTCGAGCCGGCTCACGGTGCGACCTCGTGGGCGCCGGCGTCCCAGCCGGGCGGGGTCTGCCGGTCCCGCCCGGTCACCAGGTTGACCCAGGAGGAGTCCCCGCGCAGCCGGTTGTCCACCGGGGGACGCATGTGGTTGAACTCCTCGCGCCACACCTTCGGGATCAGGGGCATGTCCTGGTTGCGCTGGTAGGCCTTCAGCCAGACGCAGACCATCTGCGGGTTGACCTCGCAGTGCCCGTTCTCCCGGACCCCGCCGCACGGCCCGTTGCGCAGCGT